>JAYRJZ010000008.1:0-86320 GCA_041906015.1 Roseomonas sp. | reverse complement strand
GGTCAGAATGAACGCCGAAACCCGCCTTTGTGCCCGGAACGTGCCACGAGGGTCGGCAAGCCCACCATTGCCCCACGCCAAGTGACGGTTTCCAAAGGCCCTGTGGCCTTTGGTGGGGTGGGGTCCGGGGAGGGGCAAAGCCCTTCCCCGGCCAACCTTCGCCAGATCGTCGCCCCTTCGAGGCGGCGAGCGCGCCCGCTACGACCCGACCTTCAGCGTGCTGGTCAGCCCGCGCAGGCAAGCCACGATCGACAGCGGCGTGATCTTGCCGGTGCGGGGGTTCTCCTCGCTCGGCACGTTCTCGATGGTCATGGTCAGCCGCGCGGCGGCGGCTTCCACGCGGATGGTGTGCGTGTTGCGCGTCACGCCCGGGTCGGCCCAGATCTCGACCATGGTGCGTTCCGGCCCGATGCCGGCCAGCGCCAGCGCGGCCGCAACGTTCACATTGGCCGGGAAGCCCTGCGCCGCGTCGAAGGCATTGCCCTTGAAGATGCGCGTCGGGGTGGTGATGGCGAGCACGTCGATGGCGTGCTGCTTGAGGTAGGGCGCGCCTTCCAGTCCACGCGGCGGCTTGCGCGTCTCGATGGTCACGCTGTCCACCGCGCCTTCGGCCGCGGCGCGCACGGCATCGAGGCCGAGCAGCGCGCCGGTCGACACGATGATCCGCGCGCCGGTCTGCTTCGCGCGCTCGACGAGGTGCATGCGCGGCAGCAGCGCGCCGACGGAGGACGGGACGAAGATCTTGCCGGCCTCGATGGCGGCGGTGGCGATCTCCTCGAAGGCCGCGGCGGGGGCGGCCTCGACCACGATGTCGCAGGCGGCGAGTTCCGCGTTCGGCACCAGCATCGGCGGGGCCTTGAAGCCCGCGATATTGGCCTGCGCCTTCTTCAGGTCCCGCGCCGAGACGGCGGCGAGGCGCAACCCCTCGACCCCCGCATCCAGCGTGCGTGCGAGATGCAGGCCGATCGCCCCGAGCCCTGCAATGCCGACCGTCAATGCCTGCGCCATGCGTCCCTCCGCCTGATACCGGCGGGCGCGGTAGCACAGGGTCGTCGCGGAGTCAGGCCATCGCCATGGCAAGCTGCCGGCGCGACAGGGCCGCGCAGAGCGCGACGCCAAGCCACAGCGCACCCACCACCGCCTTCGCGATGGCCTGCGCCATCGCCTGGTCCGGCAGCGCCGCGAGCCCGGCATTGCCAAGCCCGAGCATCAGCCCGATCCAGAGATAGAGCGTCAATTGGCGGCGATACTGCCGGCGGAAGGCCTCGGCGGCGCCCTTGTGCTTCGGACTGACCCAGCCGCCGGCGACCTTGCGCGTTTCGATCGGCATCCAGACGATGAGCACGGCTGCACCGACGAGCGCGATGAATTCCAGCATGCCAGCCCCTCCCGGTGACGGACGCGGCCGGTTGCCGCGGCCGCCTTCCCACTGATGCCGGATCACGGGTATTTCGTCCGACATCGCAATATTGACCCACCGCGCCGCTGGCCGGCTGTGCCGCGAATCACGCGCTTGCCCGGGCGGGCCGGCATCGGCCACAAACCGCCCCGCATGTCCCACGCCCCTTCCCTCGCCCCGCGCGACAGCCTGCCCGACCGCATCCGCGACCTCGCCGCCAACGAGATCGCCGAGGTCGCCTATCTCGGCTTCGAGGACCCGGAGGTCATCAAGCTCTGGGTCGGCGAAGGCGACCTGCCGACCCCCGCCTTCATCACCGAGGCGGCGCACAAGGCCATGGTCGAGGGCCATACGCGCTACACCTGGTCCACCGGCCTGCCGCGGCTGCGCCAGGCGCTGACGGACTACCACCGCCGCCATTGGGGCGTGGAAGTCGCGCCGGACCGCTTCACCGTCACCGCCGGGGGCATCAATGCGCTGATGCAGGCGATGCAGGCGATCCTCAGCCCGGGCGAGGAGGTGATCTACCCCGCCCCGCACTGGCCGAACCTCGACGCCATCATCCGGCTGCTGGGCGGCGTACCGGTGCCCGTGCCGCTGCATGAGCGCCCGGATGGGCGACTGGAGCTGGATCTGGACGAGGTCGCCGCGGCGATCACGCCACGCACGCGGGCCATCGCGATCAACTCGCCCTCGAATCCCACCGGCTGGGTGATGCCGCGGGCGCAGATGACGGCGCTGCGCGACCTGGTGCGCGAGCGGGGACTCTGGCTGATCTCGGACGAGGTCTACAATCACTTCACCTACGGCAACGCCATCGCGCCGTCCTTCCTCGAGATCTGCGAGCCGTCCGACCGGCTGCTGGTGGCGAACACCTTCTCGAAGAACTGGGCGATGACGGGCTGGCGCGCGGGATGGCTGATCTTCCCCGAGGGGCTGGCGCAGGTCTTCGACAACCTGGGCCAGTACAACACGACCTCGATCCCGACCTTCCTGCAATATGCCTGCATCGCGGCGCTCGATCAGGGCGATGACTTCATCCGCACCATGGTCGCGCGCTGCCGCGCGGCGCGGGACATCTTCGTCGAAGGGCTGTCCGCCATTCCGGGCATCACCATCGCGGCGCCGGAAGGGTCCTTCTACCTGTTCCTCTCCGTGGCGGGCGAGACCGATGCCAAGGCGCTGGCCATCCGCATCCTGCGGGAGGCGAAGGTGGGGCTCGCGCCCGGGACGGCCTTCGGCCCGGCGGGACAGGGACATCTGCGGCTGTGCTTCGCGGTGGATGTGGGCCTGGCGCGGGAAGCGATGCGCCGCCTCACGGCCTTCTTCGCACGATAGAAGGCCGGGCGGTCGCCGCCATCGCGGCGACCGCCCGTACAGGTCAGGTTCGAAAGCGCCGGACGACGCCGCCAGGGTTCACACCACCGGCGACGCCCCGCCATCCACATTGATCGCCGTGCCGGTGACATAACCACCCTGCTCGCTCGCCAGCAGCAGGGCCATGGCGGCAAATTCCTCCGACTTGCCGATGCGCCCCAGCGGGACGGGCTTGCCCTGTTCGGCCTTCCACTCATCCCAGGTGATGTTGCGCTTGTCGGCGGCGTGGCGGCGGACCCATTGGTCGCTTTCGATGATGCCGACCAGCATCGCATTCACCAGCACGTTGTGGGGGGCGAACTCGTTGGCGAGCGCCTTGGTCAGGGCCATGCCCGCGGCGCGCGACACGCTGGTCGGGGTGGACGCCGCCTTGGGGGCCTTCGCGCCGATGTTCAGCACATTGATGATGCGCCCCCACTTCCGATCCCGCATCCCCGGCAGCGCCAGGCGGCACAGCCGCACGGCCGCGAAGAGCTTCAGGTCGAGATCGTCCTGCCACAGGGCATCCGAGACCTCGAGGAACGGCCCGCGCTGCGAGGTCCCGGCATTGTTCACCAGGATGTCCACCTGGCCGAGCGCCCGTGCGGCGCCGATGAAGGCCTGCTCGCAGCCCGCCGCGGTGCGGATGTCGGCAGCGATGGCGGCGACCTTCGCGGTCGGCGCCGCCTCGCGGATCTCGGCCTCGGCGCGGGCCAGGTCCTCGGCGCCACGGGCGACCAGCGCCACGTTGCCGCCGGCCTGCGCGAACGCCTTGCCCATGGCGAGGCCAAGCCCCTTCGACCCGCCCGTGATCAGCGCGGCGCGGCCGTTCAGTGTGATCTGCATGGATGTTTCCCCAATGGATGGGGCGCATCCTGCCGCAGCCGCCGGATCGCGCAAGGAAGGGCCGCGGCCCCTCAGGGGGTCCGCTGCCCCGACAGGGCGACGCCGGGCACGATCGTGACCGGCCCATCGCTGCCCGGCGGCGGAGGCGGCGGCATTCCCGCAAAACCCGGGCCGCCAGGTCGCGGGCCGCGCGGCGGGGCACCCGGCGGGGGCGCCATGCCCGCGAATCCGCCTGCGCCTGGCGGCGGCGGTCCCGGTTGGTTGACGACCACGGCGGCGCGATCGACGCCAAGCGCCAGCGTGGCGCGATAGCCGTCCGGCGCCTCGGTCACCGCCGCGAAGCCGGCATGCACCGCGTCCTCGCGGGCGATGTGGTCGGTGCTGTTGAAGGTGTCACGCCGCAGGCCCCGCCGGTCATAGGCGGTGACGTTGCCGTAGATGTAGCTGTTCATCGCATCGGGGAAATAGAGCTGCCCGGTCAGCACGTTGCGCTGGTCGAGAAAGACCTTCACGTGGATGTGGGTCGTCCGCCCCCGGTACCAGCCGGGCCACAGCGTGCGGAAGGTGACGGCACCATCGGCGCCCGCGAGTTGCGTCCCTCGCAGGAAGGTGCGGCGCGACATGTCGAGCGACCGATCGTCGCCCTGATGCGCGTAACCTGAATAGATCCCCTGGGCGTCCGCGCTCCAGATATCGACGCGCGCCCCCGGGATGGGTGTGCAGGGGCCGACCTCCATGACCACCAGGCGCAATTCCAGCGGCACGCCGGTGCGATCTTCCGTGACATCGGCGCGTTGCAGCCGGGGATCGAGATAGTAGGGCCCCTCGACCGCCTACGGGGTCAGGATGCAGGCGGATGCCGGGGCAGCCAGCGCGACCTTCGCCGGTTGCAGCAGGGGCGAGGCTGCCAGCGCGGCGCCAAGCGCGGCGCGACGGCGCAGGGTCAGGTTGGACAGGGCGGCAAGCATCGGTCGACTCCGGGGCAACGGGTGGTCGCCATCCGTCCGGAGCTTTGTGAGCGCAGGATGGCCCGACTGTCACACAACGTGACAGGCCGGGGGCGCAATAGACGCGGATTGTCGACGCGGCGGTGGAGTTGGAGAGGGCGTTGCCCCTCTCCAAACCTCACCCCACCAGGATGCTGGGCATCCTGGACCGCAGGCACTTGGCGTCGGGCAGCAGTGTCATACCATCCCCTCGCAGCGCGCGTCGGGCACGAGAACGGGCTTCGGCACTGGTTCCGACCGCAGCGCATCGCGCCAGGTCGAGGTTTGCAAAGGCCCTTCGGCCTTTGCCCGGGTGGGGTTCGGGGAGGGGCAGAGCCCCTCCCTGATCCAACCGCCGCCAAACCCCTCGCGTCGAAGGGGTCATCCACACAGGCTTCTCAGATATCCTGATCAAGCCATTCCGCGACATTGACGACCGCACGGCGTTCCGCCGGGCCGCCGCCGGGTGCGCCCTGGGCGAAGTCGAACAGCGCCTTCAGATGCCCACGCTCCACTTCGATGGTGCCGGCCGCCCCGGCCTCCGCGGCCGGCTTGGACCGATGGCCGTGGATGGCGGCCTTCAGCGCCTGCACGGCGTGGATCAGCCCCTGGAAGGGCCGCTGCTTCTCCGGCGTGTCGTACTGCGAGAGATGGGTGTCCTCGACGAACCGGACCGTGGTGTCGAGGTCGCCCAGCATGTCGAGGGGAAAGGGAACACGGATCTCGTGCTGCGGCATGGTCCTTCGCTCCGGCAATGAGTCCCGACAGCGGTGACGGAGACCCGACAGCAAGTCAACGCTCCGGCGCCGCCACGCGCGGCGCAGGCGTATCCGGACTGGCATGGGAACGGCGGGAGGGGGGTGGGGCGACCAACGGGACTCGAACCCGTGACATCCAGGACCACAACCTGGCGCTCTACCAACTGAGCTATGGCCGCCACCGGAGGCGCGGGGAATACGGCCGCGATGCCCGTCTCGTCAACCGCATGCGCGCATGCATGGCAGATCTGCACCATCACGCCCGTTGTGGCGGCGCGGACCGGGATGACATGTTGAGGGTCAGACCGGGACCCTCCGCATGAGCCTCCAGACCACCGCAGCCCGGGTCGCGCTGCCCGCCGGCATCCTGATCACCTGCGCGGTGGGCGGTGCGATGCTCGCCATGGGGCTGCGGCAATCCTTCGGGCTCTTCCTCGCCCCGATGACCGAGGCGCATGCCTGGACGGCCTCGGGCTTCGCCTTCGCCATTGCGCTGCAGGTGCTGCTGAACGGGGTGTCCCAGCCGCTGACCGGCCAGCTCGCCGACCGCTTCGGCGGGCGGAACGTGATCATCGGGGGCGCGCTGCTCTACGCCCTCGGCATCCTCGGCATGGCGCTGTCGGATGGACTGCCGCTCTTCACCTTCTTCGCCGGGCTGGTGATGGGCGTGGCGGTCTCGGCCGCCGGCATGCCGACGATCATCGCCTCCCTCACCCGCATGCTGCCGGAGGAGATGCGCGGCCGGGCGGTCGGGCTCGGCACGGCGGGGTCCTCGGCGGGGCAGTTCCTGGTGGTGCCGCTCGCGGGCCTCGCCATCCAGGGCTTCGGCTGGCAATGGGCGCTGATCGCCATGGCGGCGGCGGCGCTGATGATGATCCCGCTCGCCCTGCCGCTGTCGGACAGGCCGGCCCCGCCCAAGCCCGGCGCCGCGGCCGAGGATTCCGAAACGGCGGGGGCGGCCCTGTCGCGCGCCTGCCGCGACCCCTCCTTCTGGTGCCTGTTCTTCGGATTCTTCGTCTGCGGCGTGCACGTCTCCTTCCTCACCGTGCACCTGCCGGGCTTCGTGCATAGCTGCGGGCTGCCGCTCTATGTCGGGGCGGGGGCGATCTCGGTGATCGGGCTGTTCAACATCGGCGGCTCGCTGCTCTCGGGCGAGCTGACCCAGCGTTGGAAGCGGCGGGAGCTGCTGGTCTGCATCTACGCCGCGCGCGGCGTGCTGATGGCGGGCTTCATGCTCGCGGAGAAGACGACGCTCAGCGTCATGATCTTCTCGGCACTGATGGGGGTGCTGTGGCTGTCCACCGTGCCGCCCACCGTTGCCCTCTGCGCGCGCAACTGGGGCACGCGCTGGCTGGCGACCATCTTCGGCATCGTCTTCCTGGGCCATCAGCTCGGCGGCTTCACCGGGGCCTTCCTGGGCGGACTAATCTACGACCACACCGGCTCCTACGACGCGATGTGGAGCTTCGGCATCGCGGCGGCCGCCTTCGCGGCGCTGATCCATATCCCCGTGCGCGACGGACCCCGCGCGGCGCCCGCCATCGCCTGATGGACGGGGCATTCCGCCGGCGGGTTTGGCGGCCATGCGGGCATGAGGGAGCGAGAGAAGCGCCCCCGCCCCTTCGCATGCCGGGCACACCGGCTTGCCGCGACGCGCGCGACGGGGCCATATCCGCATCCCCGCGCCGGAAGGAGCATACCCATGCGCCATATCGCCCGTTGCCTGATCCTGGCCGTCCCGCTGCTTGCCGGTACGGCCCTGGCACAGCGGGCCGGCACGCCTTCCGCCCCGCCGGCCGCCCGGCCCGCGGCGCCGGCCGCGCGCCGCCCCGCCCCATGAATGGCTGTTCGGGTCCTGGACCGGTGGCATCTATCCGCCCGGCGACACCGAATCGGCCCGCTGCTTCGGCCAGCCCACCGTGATCTTCACGCGTGAGGCGGTGCTGCGCAGCGGCATCCTCGACCCCGCCTACCGCCAGCGCTTCATCGAGACGGTCGCGAGCCGCGCGGGCGGGGCGACCTTCCGCTTCATCCCCGCGGTGCCCGCCGGAAGCCGCGTGCCGCCGGAGATCGGCTTCGGCTGCCCGGGCGGGCCCGACGAGCTGGAAGTCGAGCAGGTCAGCCCGAACGAGATCGTCTTCCCGAACTGCCGCGAAATGCCCTCGCCCCTGCGTCGCTGCGGCAGCCCCAACCCGTGAAGCGCATCGCCCTGATCCATGCGCTGCGGCATTCGCCGCCGCCGATCGAGGCCGCCTTCGCCCGGCTTTGGCCCGGCCAGGTGCTGATGAACCTGCTCGATGACAGCCTCTCGGCCGATCTGGCGCGGGACGGGAAGCTGACGCCGCGCATGACGGAACGCTTCCTCACGCTTGCTCGCTATGCGGCCGGCACCGGGGCGGATGCGATCCTCTTCACCTGCTCGGCCTTCGGCCCGCCCATCGAGGCCTGTGCCGCCGACCTCGCCCCCATGCCGGTGCTCAAGCCGAACGAGGCGATGATCGAGGAAGCGGTGACCAAGGGGAAGCGGATCGGCCTGCTGGTGACCTTTCCCGGCACCATCCCGTCCATGACCCCGGAATTCCCGCCCGGCATCACCGTGGTGCCGAAGGTGGCCGAAGGTGCGCTCGCCGCGCTCGACGCCGGGGATGTCGCGACGCATGACCGGCTGGCGGCCGAGGCGGCGAAGGATCTCGCCGATTGCGACGCCATCGCGCTCGGCCAGTTCAGCCTCGCGCGCGCGAAGCCGCTGGTCGAGGCCGCCACCGGCAGGCCCGTGCTGACCACGCCGGACAGCGCGGTGATCAAGCTGAAAGGCCTGCTCGGCGGCTGACCGCCACGCGCTTTCCCAGGGCGCGGCGGCGCAGAGACCCGCCGCGCCCCCGGCACCCGCCGGCGCCGGACCCTCCATGGGGTCGCCATGCCCCGTCACCCCAGCACCAGGACAGGCGGTTTCCATGCACGGCGAGTACAAGGTCCCGGGCGGCAAGCTCGTCGTCGTCGATCTCGACTTGCGGGACGGGCACATCGCGGATGTGTCGATCGCCGGCGACTTCTTCCTCGAACCCGCCGAGGCGCTCGACGACATCCGCCTCGCCGTCGAAGGGCTGCCGCGCAACGCCTCGACCCAGGCGATCACGGAGGCCGTCACCGCACGCCTGCGCCCCGATGCGGCGATGATCGGCTTCAGCGCCGAAGCGGTGGCGATCGCCGTGCGCCGCGCGCTCAACACCGCCGCCGGCTGGCGCGACTATGCCTGGCAGATCATCGAAGCCCCGCCCCTGCCACCGGCGATGCACCTCGCCCTCGACGAGGTGCTGGCGCAGGGGGTCGCGGCCGGGACGCGCAAGCCGACGCTGCGCTTCTGGGAATGGGCGCGGCCGGCGATCATCATCGGCGCCTTCCAGTCGCTGCGGAACGAGGTGGATCTCGACGCCGCCACCGCCTTCGGCATCGAGACAGTGCGGCGTGTGACCGGTGGCGGCGCGATGCTCGCCGAGCCGGGCAATTCCGTGACCTATTCGCTCTACGCGCCCGGCGCGCTGGTGCGCGACCTGAACTTCGCGGATTCCTATGCCTTCCTGGACGAATGGGCGGTGCAGGCGCTGATCTCGCTGGGGATCGACGCCTTCTACAAGCCGCTCAACGACATCACGAGCTCCAAGGGCAAGATCGGTGGCGCGGCGCAGAAGCGCTATGGCGGCGGCACCGTGCTGCACCACGTCACCATGGCCTACGACATGGACGCGACGAAGATGGTGCAGGTGCTGCGCATCGGGCGCGAGAAGCTGAGCGACAAGGGCACCACCAGCGCGACGAAGCGCGTCGATCCGCTGCGCAGCCAGACCGGCCTGCCACGGCAGGAGATCATCCGGCGGATGCGGGAGACCTTCGTCGGCCTGCATGGCGGCGAGGCCGGGACGATCACGCCGGCGGAATACGCGGCCGCCGAGAAGCTGGCGGCGGAGAAGTTCTCCTCGCCGGAATGGCTGCGGCATATTCCCTGAGCGGGGGCGAGCCGGCGCCGGCCCCTGCGGGTGGCGGTGAGTCTCGGCTGTCGCAGCGGAGAGGGGCTCCGCCCCTCCCCGGACCCCACCCCGCCAAAGGCCGAACGGCGTTTGGAAACCTCGACCTGCCGCTTGGCGCCGCGGTCAGGATGAGCGCCGTGCCCGAAGCGCGCTCGGCGGGTTGGGCATGTCTGTCGCGCCCGGCGCCAGGTGCCGCGACGGCCAGGACCACACGGGAACCCGCCGGCGGGAGGCTTGGAGAGGAGCGGCGCTCCTACCCGATCGTCCCGTCAAGCCTGATCCATGCTCACTCCCGCTTCCCCCAGGGGGACGCGCCGGAGCCGCTCCCCTGCGCGGGTCCCTGCCACCAGGGCGCCGGCGCCGCGCCAGGCGCGATACGCACCGTCTCGTCCGAGGCATCCTGCTGGGCCCAGGCCGGCGTTTCCTCGGGCACCGGCAACTCGATCGGCCCGGGGTCGCGCCCGCCGGCGAATTTCACCAATGCCGCGACGCGGTCCCCGATCGGGGGGTGCGTCGCCATCAGGGAGGACAGCGCGCTGTCCGACGCGTCTTCGAGGAAAAGCGCACGGACCTGGGGCGACACCTCGGGCATGTCGGCATGGCCCTCGACCTTGCGCAGGGCGGTGATCATCGCATCCGGGTCCGATGTCAGCTCCACAGCCCCGGCATCGGCGAGGAATTCCCGGTTGCGCGACAGCGCCATGCGCAGGACGGTCGCGAGCAGCCAGGCGATGGCGATCATCAGCACGCCGATCAGCGCCGCCCAGCCGGCGTTGTTGTTGCGGGACCCGGTATTGACCCGCCAGCCGGTGCGCCGCCCCGCGGCCACCGCGCGGCGCGTGCGCGTCATCATGTCGAAGCCGAGCGAAATGACGCCGACGAAGACCGCCGCAATCAGCCCCAGCCGCGCGTCGCCGTTGCGAATGTGACTGAGCTCATGCGCGAGAACCGCCGCGAGTTCGCGATCATCCAGCGCCTGCATCAGCCCGCGCGTGACGGTGACCGAGCCCTTGTCGCGCGTCAGGCCGGCGGCGAAGGCGTTCATCGCCGGCGTTTCGATGATGGCCAGGCGCGGCATGCGCATCCCGCGCGAGATGCAGAGATTCTCGAGCAGGTTCCACAGCCGCGGCTCCTCGGCGCGGGTGACGGGATGCGCGCCGGTCGCCCAGTCGAGGATCTTGTTGTGCGCCACCCAGGCGATGGCGAACCAGATCAGGGCCCCGACCCAGGCCGCTGCGTAGAGGGCCGGCAGGTTGTGCAGGGCGTTGCCGAAGGCACGACCGAGGTTCCGCTGCTCGGACCCGAAGATCATCCCGACCCCGAGCGCCATGACGGCGAGCAGCAGCGGAAAGCCCGCGAGCAGCAGCATGGACCGCCAGGCGGTGTTCCAGGCGTGGGTCCGCAGGCCGAAGGCCTGCATGGCGGGTCCTCCCTGCCCCTTAGAACTTCACCGTGGGTGCGGCCTGCACCACGGCACGTTCGCCTTCGGGCAATTCGAAGAAGCCGCGCTGCTGGAAGCCCATGGAACGGGCGAAGAAGACCGCCGGCACGCTTTCGGTCATCGCATTGTATTCGGCGACCGACGAATTGTAGAATCGGCGCGCCGCGGCAATCTTGTTCTCGATATCCGACAGCTCGGATTGCAGGGACAGGAAGTTCTGGTTGGCCTTGAGATCCGGATAGGCCTCGGACAACGCGAAGAGACGACCGAGCGCGGCGCCCAGCGCGCCCTCGGCCGGCCCCGCCGCGGCGGGGCCCTGCGCCTGGGCGGTCACAGCCGCGTTGCGCGCCTGGATCACCGCATCGAGCGTGGTTTTCTCATGCGCCGCATACCCCTTCACCGTCTCGACCAGGTTCGGGATCAGGTCGTGGCGCTGCTTGAGCTGCACATCGACATCCGACCAGGACTGGCCCGTCACCTGCCGCAGCGCGACCAGCCGGTTGTAGACGATCACCAGCCAGATGATGGCGAGGACGATGACGCCCAGAATGACCCAGACCATGCGGTGAGGCTCCCTTGCCTGGCGCGTCGCCAAGCATGCGGCCGGGCTCGACGTCAGACCGTTACACTAGCCGCAGAGCCATGCGCTGCCAGCCCGGAGGCGGTGACGCGCCGCACAGCGCGATCATCACGAGTTTGTGTAGTCCATTTCGGCTCATTTATGAGAATTTTGTCCGAGAAATGCGTAACATGCAGCCAATCGGTTAACAAATTTCGACTACCTCCTTAAGATTGTTGCTCCTGAACGGTTCAGCACGATGACAGCCCAGACATCGCGGCGCCGCCGTGGCGGCCCGCGCCAGAGATCGTCCGGCTTGCGTGTAGGCCGTCGCGGCGTCGCGGCGGCCGAGTTCGCGATCATTTCCCTGCCCTTCTTCTTGCTGCTGCTGGGCTGTGCGGAAGTCGCCTGGCAACTCGCCACCGGGGCCGCACTTGATCACGCGGCGCTGCGCGCGAGCCGTTATGGCATCACTGGCAGCAACACCCCGCCGGCCTGGCAGACCAACGGGCAGCAGAACGTGCCGAGCTGCCGGTCCCAGAACATCGTCTGGCTCGTGACGCGTTCGACGGGCGGGTTGCTGAAGGCGGCCAACCTGACCGTGCTGACCGAGAGCTGGTCGAATGTCTCGGGATCGAGCGCGGGGGCGGGTACCGGCACCACCGGGGCCGGCGATGGCGGGCGCATCGTCTCCTATACCCTCACCTACCGACAGCCCTTCCTGACGGGCGCGATCGGCGGCTCGCTGTTCGGCGGCGACGCCTTCGTCCATCGGGCTTTCCTCCTGGTCAAGAATGAGCCCTTCGAAGATGCGACCTGCTAAGGTGCCAAGGATCGGCCGGCGCGGCGTGGTCATCGCGGAATTCGCGCTGGTCGCGCCGATCTTCTTCCTGATCGCGCTCGCCACGACGGACGTGATCCAGGTGTTCCGCGCCCAGCTCCGCGCCGAGACTGTCGCCGTGCAGATCGGGCAGATCGTCTCGCAATGCCGCTCCATGACCGCGGGCGATTTCACGCGGCTATGGACGCACGCCCAGAACATCGGTGGCGACGTGATCGACGTGAACAGCAGTAACGGCGGTGCCATGATGGTAAGCGGCGTGGGGCGGAACAGCAACGCCAACCGGCTTTACTGGCAGCGGCGCACCGGCAATGTCAGCGCCCAGAGCCGACTAGGCACCACCGTCAACGGCACCGCGACGATCTCGGACAGTTTCGTCGTGCCCGACGGCCAAGCGCTGATGGTGACCGAGGTCTATTCCACGGTTCGGCCCTTCGTGCTCAGCGCCGGGCTGATCGGATCCGTACTGCCCGCGACGATCTACGGCACGACCCTTTTCCTCACGCGCGCACCCGAACCCACAACCCTGCTGACGGCCCCTTCGACCAGCACAACGCCGGAATGCACCGCATGAAGAACGCGTCCCTGGACCGCCGCGGCGCAGTTGCGGCGATCAGCGCCGTGGTGATGGTGGCCGTGGTCGGGTTCGCCGGCCTTGCCATCGATGTCAGCCGCATCTGGATGTTGAGCGCGCGACTCAAGACCGCCGTCGATGCCGCAAGCCTGATCGCCGCGCGGACGATGACGACGACCACGACGAACGGCCAGACAACGACGACAACCAACGAGACGGCAACGCGGCAGTTGTTCTGGGCGAACTTCCATCAGAACGGCTGGTCGAACGCCTATCTCGGTTCGACCACCGCGACGCCGACGATCGAGCCGATCAGCCAGACGCGCATCCGTGTCACCGCCACGGCATCGCTGAACACAACCCTGTTCGGGATCATCAGTCGACAGACCACGCCGTTGAGCGAGACGACGGTCGCGGAGCGGGAAGGCACGGGTCTCGAACTGGCCATCGTGTTCGACCAGACGGCATCAATGACTGAGTCCAAGCTCAGCGCCGCCAAGGCCGCCGTGGCGACGATGCTCAACACGCTCTATGGCGGCGCCGATACGCGGCGGAACATGTTCGTCTCGCTGGTGCCCTTCGCGCGCACGATGAACATCGGGACGGGCAACAGCAACTTCCTCAACACCACGAACATGCCGACCGATTGGAACCTCGCCAACTGGTATGGCTGCGTCGAGGCGCGCGGCGGCGGGCAGGACATCACCGATATCAGCCCGGCAACGACGGCGGGGCAGTTCCGGCCGTATTTCGACAACTCGACCTATCGGCGGGTGGGCTGGGTCACGACGACCACGCAGCAATGCACGGGATCAGGCCGCAACCAGACCTGCACGACTGTCCAGACCTCGCCGACGAATGCCATGGTGACGGACGATCCCAGGAACGCAGCGCTCTGGCGTGCGACAACGGCGGCCAATGCGCCACCCTACGCCGGCGCCGGCGCCTGCACCGCGAGCAACGCCTATACCGCGATCACAGTCGCGCTCTACGCATCCACCTCGGCGACTTCGACCACGAACTACAATGTTGCCTTCTGCCGCGGCGACAATGACTGGACCAATCCCAACGGCCTCAGCAACAACAGCAACAGCGGCGCGAGCTACAATGCCGAATACGCCAACATCCTGGCTGTCAGCGGCATGGAGGCCGCCGGGACGGCGGCGAACCCCAACACCTCGCCCCTGGCGGCGGCCGGCCCGAACCGCCTATGCGCGCGGACCCCACTGACGCCACTGACGCGGAGCCGCTCAGCCATCGTCTCGGCGGTGAACGCCATCGAGGCCCCGGCGCGAAGTGGCGGCACCACCGTCGCCACCGGCCTGCAGGGCGGTTGGTACACGCTGAGCCCGAACTGGCAGAACTGGTGGCCCGGCATCGCGACGAGCGACGTCTATGGCACCCTGCCACTCGCCTACAACACGCGGAACATGACCAAGGCGGTGGTGATCCTGACCGACGGCGACAACAACTGGCAGGGGACCTATTCCAGCAATGTGCGAACGGCGCCCTCCGGGACGGACCTGCTTTACAATGCCTATGGCCGCATTCTCACCGATGCCGCGTCCCGTCGGCCGTACAGCGCGACGAACTGGAATACCCTGTTCTCGGGCTCGTCGATCAGTACCGTCAACCAGACCAATGCCGACACGGCACTCGACGGCCGCCTCGCTGCGCTTTGCGCCGCCATGAAGAACAGCACCAGCACCAATCCCGCCGATCACCGCATCCGCATCTACATTGTCGGATTCGAGATCGACGGCGTGTCGCAGGGTAATGCGACCACGATCCGTAACATGCTGAAGGCCTGCGCCAGTTCCAATGCGGCGCCCTACTACCTGGAGGCTCCGACGTCGGCCCAATTGGAATCAGCCTTCCGGCAGGTCGGCGATTCCCTCAGCAGCCTGCGGATGATCGAATAGGCGGGGCGATCCGAACCGCGGCCCGATAGTCCGGGCCGCTCCCGGCGTCACGCCAGCCCCTTCCCCTTCACATTCCGCCGGACGCGCTGGCGTGCCGGCCTCAGCGCCGCCGCCATCACGGCATCCGGCGCATCGCCGCGCGCCAGCGCCGCTCCAGCCGCCACCGCGCCCTGCGAAAAGGCGCGGTGCTTCTCCATCGCCATGCGCATCAGCGCCGTGCCGGCGTTGTGCGGCTCTGCCTCGAGCAGCGCCAGGCTGCGCCGAAGCATCACCATCTGCGCTTCCGCCAGGAAGCGCCACGCATCGAATGGGTTCAAAGGGCCGCCAGCACGGCCTCGGCCTTGCTGACCTCGAAGGCGCCGGGCGCCTCGATGGCGATGTGCGTCACCTTGCCATCCTTCGCCACCAGGGCGAAGCGCTGCGCACGCACGCCGAGGCCACGGGCCGTCAGGTCGAATTCCAGCCCCATCGCCTTGGTGAAGGCGGCCGAACCGTCCGCGATCATCGCGACCTGATCCGTGATGCCCTGGTCCTTCGCCCAGGCGCCCATGACGAAGGCGTCGTTCACCGCCATGCAGGCGATCACGTCCACGCCCTTGGCCTTCAGCGCCTCGGCCTGCTGCACGAAGCCCGGCAGGTGCTTGGCCGAGCAGGTCGGGGTGAAGGCCCCCGGAACGCCGAACAGCGCAACGGTGCGGCCCTTGAAGAACTCGCCCGTGTCGAGCTCCTTCGGCCCTTCGGCCGTCGCCTGCATCACTTTCACCGCCGGAATGCTGTCGCCCACGCTGATCGGCATCTCATCCTCCTCGTACTGTAACGTGATGTAGCGCGCGGCGAGCGGGCTGTCATCGGGCGGCGAAGACTTGCGCCGCCTGCCCGGTGGCGCCAGATGGCAGCCATGGCCTCTTCCTCCGCCCCGCCGACCGACGACACCGATGGCACCTGGCTGACCGGGCATCTGCTGATCGCCATGCCCGGCATGCAGGATCCGCGCTTCGACCACACGGTCGTGTGCCTCTGCGCGCATTCCGGGGACGGGGCGATGGGCCTCGTGCTGAACCGGCCGCTGTCCGGCCTGTCCTTCGACGACCTGCTGCGCCAGCTCAAGGTCGAACCGGTGCCCCCGCAGCGCCGCATGCGCATGCTGGATGGCGGGCCGGTCGAGAACAGCCGGGGCTTCGTGCTGCACAGCGACGACTGGTCCACGGAGGGCAGCCTGCCCGTGGTCCCGGGGCTGAGCCTGACGGCGAGCCTCGACGTGCTGAAGGCGGTCGCCGGCGGCGGCGGGCCCAAGGATTGCATCCTGGCCCTGGGGTATGCCGGCTGGGCGCCCGGGCAGCTCGAGGATGAGATCCAGCGCAATGCCTGGCTGAACGTCCCGGCGGACGGGTCCCTGGTCTTCCGCGACGATACGAGTCACACCTGGGAGGCAGCGCTCGCGAAGCTGCGCATCGACCCTGCCTTGCTGTCCGGCACCGCCGGCCGCGCCTGAGGACCACGCCGCCATGCAGATGTCTGCGATCCCCTTCGATACGACCGACTGGTCGTCGATCGAGCCCACCCGCCATGCTGGCGAACAGGGCGAGTCCCTGTGGCGCACCCGCTATGTCGGGCCCGAGGGGAACCAGATCCGCGTGCGCATGGTCGAACATTCGCCGGGCTATGTGTCCGACCATTGGTGCCAGAAGGGCCATGTGCTGCTGGTGCTGGAAGGCGAGATGGAGACGACGCTCGCGGATGGGCGCGTCTTCACGCTGAAGCCGGGCATGTCCTACCAGGTGGCGGACGGTGCCGAGCCGCATCTGTCGCGCACCAAGACCGGCGCCAAGCTGTTCATCGTCGACTGATCGCGCGCGTCGCACGGCCGTCGGGGGCAGCGGCCAGCTCCGCCCCCGCGACCGGGTCGTGTGATCGCACCGTCGCCGGCGCCGCCTATTGCCGGACGCTGCTGCGCGTGACGCCGGTCGCCCAGGCGAAGCCGATCACCGCCCCCTTCATGAAGGGCAGGCAGCCGACGGTGATGCCGAGCACGATCGGCAGCCAGATGGCGAACTGGACCCAGAGCGCCGGCGCCCAAGCCTTGTCCGTCCAGAAGACGAAGGGGAAGACGATGTGCCCCACCAGCAGCAGCGCCAGGTAAGGCGGCGCGTCGTCCGAGGGGTAGACCGAATTGTCGGCCCCACAGACCTCGCAGCGCGGGCGCACCTTCAGGAATCCCTGGAACAGGTGGCCCTGCCCGCATTCGGGACAGCGCAGGCGCAGGCCGCGCTTCACACCTTCGGCGATCCTCGATCTCGCGGCCATCGGCCCCTCCGTCGGCTCAATGCTGCATGGCCCATTGCCATACAATCATAAATTATCTACATACAATCTGTTAGACTACCACGAATTATATGGATTGATTCCAGAGCGGACAAGATGAGCGAGCCCCACAATACGGCCTGGCTGCCTCGCCTGCCTGCCGATGCCGCACCGATCTACCGCGCAATTGCCGACGCCATCGGCGCCGCGGTCGCCGACGGTACCCTGCAGCCCGGTCGTCGCCTGCCAACCCATCGCGCGCTGGCCGAAGCGCTCGGGGTCGACCTCACCACCGTCACCCGCGCCTATGCCGAGGCGCGGCGGCGTGGGTTGCTCGACGCCACGGTCGGCCGCGGCACCTTCGTGCGCTCCGCCGCCCGGCCCGACGCCGCTCGCACGGAGGCAACGGCCCAGGGGCCTGTGGATCTCGGCATGAACCTGCCACCCATCCCCACCGACCCGGCCCTCCCCGTCCTGCTGGAGCAGGGCTTTGCCCGCCTGCTGGCCGGGCCGGAGGTCGCGGGGCGCCTCACCTACCGCAGCGGGGCCGGCAGCGGCGCGGAGAAGGAAGCGGGCGCGGCCTGGCTGCGGTCCGTACTCGGGCCGGTGGCGCCGGAACGGGTGCTGGTGAGTCCCGGCGCCCAGCCGGCCCTCGCGACCCTGCTTGGCTGCCTCGCCGCGCGCGGCGAGACGGTGCTGACCGATCCGCTGACCTATCCGGGCCTGCGCGGGCTCGCGGCCCAGCTCGGCCTGCGGCTGCTCGCCGTGGCGAGCGACGCGGAGGGCATGCTGCCCGAGGCTCTGGACACGGCCTGCCGCACCGCCGCGCCGCGGGCGCTCTACATCGTACCCACGATGCACAACCCGACCGCGGTCACCATGCCGGCGCCGCGGCGGGCGGCCATCGCCGCCGTGGCGCAACGTCATGGCCTGCCGATCATCGAGGACGATGCCTACGGGATGCTGCCGGCGCAGCCCCTGCCCGCCCTGGCGAGCTTCTCGGCCGCCCCGGTCTTCCATGTGGCGACGCTGTCGAAGGTGATCTCGCCGGCATTGCGCATCGCCTTCCTGGTGGCGCCGGATGCGGCCTGGGCGGCGCGGCTGACAGCGGCGCTGCGGGCCCAGGTGCTGATGGCATCGCCGCTGATGAGTGCGCTCGCCGCCGCCTGGATCGCGGATGGCACGGCCTCAGTGCTGCGCGACGCCATCCGCCGGGAGAGTGCCGCGCGGCAGCGCATGGCGCGAGCGGTCCTGCCGGCAGAGGCGATCACCGCGCATCCCGAGGGGCTGCATCTCTGGCTGGCTCTGCCAGCCGGCTGGGATCGCCTGGTCTTCGCCGCGCATCTTCGGAACCAGGGCCTCGCCGTCGTGCCGAGCGACGCATTCGCCGTGGCCGCACCGACCGCCGGCGTGCGGCTTTCCCTGGGGGCGGCACCAGACCGCACTGCGTTGACGAGGGCGCTGAAGGCCGTGGCCGAAGCGCTGCGAACGGGGGGCGGGGCAGCCTACGACGAGATCGTTTGAGGCGAGATGCCCGCGGCTGGAGCGCGCGAGCCAATACCCGGCTGTTCAAACGGCTCTCACGCCTCGCCCAACGTCGCCGCCACCCGTTTCGGTGCTGTCATCCGCCAGGATCGCCGCACCAGCGCCGCGACTTCCTCCCAGTCCGTGCCACGCCCCAGCACCAGCCCGATCCATCCCTTCGGCCCGAGATAGGGCGGGCGGAAGAAGCGCTCCGGATCGGCTTCGATCAGCATCTCCTGCACCCCGGGCGGCGCCTTGCACCACAGGGCGCCGCTGCCGTCTTCCATCGGGTACCACATGCAGAAGATCTTCCCGCGGATGCGCCAGGTCGGCACGTCCCAGGTTTCCTGCTCGGTGGCTTCCGGCAGGGCAAGGCAGATCGCGCGCAGACGGGACTGCGCGCGGGCGCTCACCAGCGCAGGCTCCGCAGCGCGGCGATGGGACGGACGCCTTCCTCATGCGCCACTTCGGCCAGGCGTTCCGGCGCCGGGTTCTCGCCATGAGCCTCGGCCGCAAGCCCGGTCAGGGCCCAGAGCGCATCGAGCCCGGCGGCCTGCGCACCAGCGAGGTCGGTATGCGGCGTATCGCCGATCGCGATCACCCGATGCCGCGCGGGATGGCCGAGCACTTCCAGCACCGGCTCATAGACGGCCGGATCGGGCTTGCCGACCTCCATCACCGCCTGGCCGAGTTCGAGATAGATGTCCGCGAGCGCCCCGGCGCAAATCACCTTCCGCCCGCCGACCATCACCGCCCGATCCGGGTTCACGCAGACCATCGGCAGGTGCGCACGGGCGCAGGCTTCGAGGATCGGGCGATAGGGCTCGGCGCTGGTCGGCCCGAGCCGGTCGTCCGGCCCGGTGTTGAGCAGGAAATCGGCCTCGGACGGATCGGTGACGATCTCGGCCACGCCGTCCTCCACCACCGAGAGATCGCGTTCCGGCCCGATATGGATGCAGCGCCGGCCGAGCTTCGCGAACCATTCGTGACGGCGGTCCTTCAGCATGCGCCAGGACGCCTCGCCGGAAGACATGATGCCGTCATAGAGCGCGCGGTCGAGGCCCATCCGGTCGAGCATCTGCCCCACCACCCAGGCACGGCGCGGGGCGTTGGTCAGGAAGCAGATCGCCTTGCCGCGCGCCTTCAGTTCCGCGAGTGCCTCGGGCACGCCGGGATAGGGCTGGCGCCCGTCATGCACCACGCCCCAGAGGTCGAGCACGTAGCCGTCATAGCGATCGGCGATGGGCGCGATGCCCTCGAGGATTTCCATCACGCATCCTTGCCGACCGCGTCGGCGACTGAGGTGAAGCCGTCGCGCTTCAGCAGCGCGGCGAGGCCATTGGCCAAGCGTCGCGGCAGCACCGGCCCGGCATAGGCGAAGGCGGAATAGAGTTGGATCAGCGAGGCACCGGCGCGGATCTTGGCATAGGCCTGTTCCGCCGTCGCGATGCCGCCGACACCGATCAGCGTCAGCCGCCCGCGCGCAATGCGAAAGACCTTGCGCAGGACGTCGGTCGAGGGTTCGAAGAGCGGTGCCCCGGACAGTCCGCCGGCTTCCTTCGCCAGCGGCGAGCGCAACGTCGCCGGCCGCGCGATGGTGGTGTTGGAGACGATCAGCCCGGCCACGCCACGCGTCAGGCAGGCCTGCACGATCGGCGCCAGCGCATCGTCCGCGAGATCGGGCGCGATCTTCACCAGCAGCGGCGGCGTGCGCGGCAAGATGGCGCGCATCGCGGCGATGGCATCGAGGATGGCGGCCAGCTTCTCCTCCCCCTGCAGGTCCCGCAGGCCCGGCGTGTTGGGGGAGGACACGTTCATCGTGACGTAGTCGGCAAAGGGCGCGACGGCGGCATAGAGCGCGGGATAGTCGCGCTCCGGATCCGCCCCGTCCTTGTTGATGCCGACATTCGCGCCGAACACGGCGGGCCGTTCCGCCGGCAGGTCGCGCAGCCGCGCGACATAGCCATCGAGGCCGCCATTGTTGAAGCCCATGCGGTTGATCACCGCCGCGTCTTCCATCAGCCGGAACAGGCGCGGGCGCGGATTGCCGGGCTGCGGGCGCGGCGTGACGGTGCCGGCCTCGACGAAGCCGAAGCCGAGCCTCATCAGCGGCAGCACCGCCACCGCATCCTTGTCGAAGCCCGCCGCGAGCCCGATCGGGTTACGGAAGCGCAGGCCGAGCGCCTCGGTCGCCAGCACCGGGTCGTCGCGACCGGAATCGCGTCCGGCCAGCCCGGCAGCGAGCGCCTTCAGCGCAAGTCCATGGGCGGTCTCGGCATCCAGGCCGCGCATCAGCGGCATCAGGGCGGAAGCGATGGCAGGGGTCATGATGGCCGTCTTGTGCCCCGGTACGACGCGCGGGGAAAGCCCGGTTGACGCAGGGCACCGCGCGCGGCCAGAAGCCGGGCGTCACACCAAGAAAGCCAACCGGTGCCTATTGCCAGACGTCGGCCCGATGCCCTGCATCGAGCCGGGAGCGCCCAGCGCGACCGTGCCCAGACCACAAGCTGCCGCCAATGCGGCGGTGCAGGGCGCGCAAGCCAAGCCGCCGGATGGCGGCGCCAGCGCTTGAGGCACGCATGAAGGGCCCGGCCTTCATCGTCGTGGCAATGGCGCTCTTCGCGCTGCTCGACGCCAATTCCAAGCTGCTGTCGGCGCGCTATCCGGCGGACCAGGTGATCCTGGTGCGCTATGCCGTGCTGCTGCTCGTGCTCTTCGCCGCGCGCGCCGTGGTGCCGGGGCTGGGCGGGCGGCTGTCCACCGCGCATCCGCTGCTGCACCTCACCCGCGCGGTGCTGATGATCGGCTCGGGCTTCGGCTTCTTCCTCGCCTTGCGCGAGATCCCGATGGCCGAGGGCTACCTGGTCTACTTCACCGCCCCCTTCATGACGCTCGGCCTCGCGGCGCTGGTCCTGAAGGAACGGACCGGACCGGCTGTGTGGGGATGGTCCATCCTCGGCTTTTCGGGGGTGGTGGTGGCGATGTGGCCGGGGCTCGCGGCGGGTGGCCCCCTGCGCGCCTATCTCTGGGCCTTCTTCGGCACCGTCTGCTACGCGATGGTGATGACCATCAACCGGCTGCTCCGGCACGAAACCGGCTTCGCCGTGCTGATCCTGTGGTCATCCCTGCCGGGGCTGATCCTGATCGCGCCCTTCGCCGCCATGTCCTGGATCGCACCGCCGCTGGCCGACCTCGCCGCGCTCTCGGTGAACGGGCTGCTGGCGGGCGGGGCGACGCTGTGCCTGGCCATCGCCTTCCGGCACGATTCCGCGGCGCGCCTCGCACCACTGGAATTCAGCGCCCTGGTCTTCGCCCTGACCTTCGACCTCGCCATCTGGGGAGTCTGGCCAAGCGCCTGGACGCTCGCCGGCGCGCTGATCGTCGTCTCCGCCTGCCTGATGAGCCAGCGCGCGGCTCAGGCGAAGCCATCAGGGAAGACGTGACGCCCATCCGCACCGAGCGGCAGCGCCACCACCCGC
This sequence comes from Roseomonas sp., assembly GCA_041906015.1. Classification (GTDB taxonomy): domain Bacteria; phylum Pseudomonadota; class Alphaproteobacteria; order Acetobacterales; family Acetobacteraceae; genus Neoroseomonas. Next base: position 64,309 of record JAYRJZ010000008.1, on the reverse strand, counting down.
GTCACCGCCGCGAGCGGCAACTGGCCATAGAGGTGGGGAAACAGCCCCGGCCGCGAACTGCCCGAGGCCGCCTCCCATCTCAGCGCCGGACCGAGCGCGGCGACATCGGCTTCGACCAGCATCAGGTCCGGCACGCCCGCCCGATGCTTCGCCGCGCTGCCCCGCACCTGCGCGGCGGTGGAGAAATGCAGGAACCCGTCCCGCGCATCATCCGCGCTGCCGACATAGGCCCCGGCCGTCTCCGCCGCGCGCCAATCCGCGGCGCGAACCAGGGTGTAGATGAAGGGTTCCATCGGGCCTCAGCTCAGATCCTCAGCCCGGTAGAAGCACAGCCCCCCGATTTCCGCCACCGCCGGGCGGCCCAGCGCCCAGCCGGGCAGCGTCGCCGCATCGTGGAAATGCGTCGCGCCGCCGGTCGGGTCGGGCAGCGCGCCGCTCATCGCCCGCGCCGCCACGCGGCGGCAGATCGCGAGCGCGCCATCGCCCGCCGGCACCTCCCGCAGCCGTGCATGGCGCGGGTGGTTGCGGTTCCAGCACGGGAACTGAAAGGGGGAACGGCACACCCCGGCCACCCCCCGCCCCCAATGCGCCGGCCCGCCCGGTGCCTCGGCCAGCCGCGCCCGATTCATTACCAGCGCGGCCAGCGCCTCGATGGCACGGACCGGGCGATCCGCCGCCTCCCCCCACAGGGTCAGCGCCAGGGTCTCGGCCGCCGCCTCGCGCGGGCCGACATGAAGGGCGGCGCTCATTCCCGCTCCTCCGCCCGGCGCGCCGCCTGCGCGGCGGCGATCCCGGCACGGGACACCTCCTCGATCTTCTCCTCGATGCGCAGGAGGTGGTCCGACAGCCGCCGATCCAGGTCCCGGATCAGCGACAGCGGCACATAGGTCCGCGCCACCTCGATCTTGAACTGCGCCAGCTCGTCCCGCGTGCGCGTCAGCGCATCGGATTCCCGCTGGTCGCCGCGCTCGAAGCGCTGATGCATGTCGTCCCGGAGGCCGTAGATCATCCAGAACAGCGCCGCGACAACGGGCGCCTCCACGGCCGTGATCCACCACAGGGGTTCGATCTGGATCGGCATTCTTCGCCTGCCTTCTGCTGGAAACCTTGAAGGGAAAGCGGCGCCGGCCCACCCTTGGGGCAAAGACCCCACGGGAAGCCGGCGCCGACACATGTGGAACGAGCCCTATCTCGAGACCTGCTGCCGCTCAGCCCTGCACCGGCTCACGCTGGTGGGGCCGCATGGCCGACCGCCGGGGCTCAAGGACGGGCCCTGCCTGCTGCGCCTGACCGGCATGGGGTTCGCGCAGACGCGTGCGGATGGGCGGTTCGAGATCACGGATGCCGGCCGCGAACGGCATGCCAGCGAGATCCTCAAGAGGCGGGCAGCGTAGGAAGAACGGGGGAGAGAACTCCCCCGAACCCCCTCCTTTTTCTGGCTGTCACCAGGGCAGCGCCGACGCCGGAGCGACGGCCCATCTAGCCACGCCAGTCAGGCGCGCGCGCGGGTGCGGCCGCGCGCACCAGGCGCACAGGCTCGGCCAGCAGGCAGCCGGCAACGGCATCCAGCGCATCATCCCGCGCGCCGACCGCATCAGGGCGCCATTCCGCCATCTCGCCGGGGAACGAGGTGCGGAACACGCTCTCATGCGCATGCAGGCGACGCGCGGCCAGCGACGGTTCCAAGGCTGCCAGGATGCGATCCGCCTTGGCCCGCGTGCTGGCATGTTCCACCACGCGGCACGCCACGCTTGCCCGCGCCAGCTCCCGTCGCAACAGGGCCGGCAGGAACTTGCCGAGGCCGTTGGTCTCGACCCGCACCACCGGCAGCAGCGTCTCCTTCAGCACCGCCGCCACGGCACGGCATTGCTGCGTGGCCGGGTCGTCCGGCGCCTCGGGGTCATGCGTCAGGTAGGCCAGCCGATGCAGGAAGTGATGCCCTTCCAGGTCGGCATAGGTGCAGGCCAGGACCGAAGCATCACCCGCCCCGGGCCGCCCATAGGCCGGATCCCAGAAGGCACCGCCGGAGACCATCCGCCGCCCGAGCAGCGTCAGCACGCCCCTGCCCTGCGCCTCGCGATAGTCCGGCTCCTCGGCGTATCGCACGATCGCCGCGGGATCGAGCCGCACCGCGGACGACGCCACGGGCTGCAGCATCATCTGCCGCTGGAACTGCAGCGGACCGACGCGATCGCGCAGCGCCGCCACCGCCTCGCGCGGGAAGCGCTCCGGCCAGGCCGAAGCCCCCGCCGCGTTCATCACCGGCACGGCGAGCCTCCGGTAGCCTTTCAGGAACGCCCCCTCCTCCTTCGGATGGCGATAGAGGCTGTCCTCGCAATGCGGCGTGCCGACGAACAGGATCGTCCCGTCCGGCACCAGGATGAACTCGGCCTCGGCGAGCCGTTCGCGCAGCTCCGCGCGCTTGCCTGGCGTGTCGCAATTGCCCGCGACCTCGACATCGTCGCAGACGATCACCTCCGCACGGTTGCCGGTGACATTGCCGCCGATGCCCTGGGCGAGCATCGAGGGATCGCGCAGCGCCCCGTCGCGCGCGACGGTGAAGCGATCCGATGCCCAGGCCTCTGCCCCATCCGGCAGCAAGTGCTTGCACAGCGGATGCCGCTCGATGATGCGCCGCACGGACGCGACCATCTTCACCGCGAGCGACGCATCCGCCGCCAACACCAGGATGCGCGTCTGCGGCCGCCGCGCGAGCAGCCAGGCGCACCACAGCCCGACCAGCGTGGACTTGCCGCAGCCGCGGAAGGCCATCAGCAGGAGACGGCGTTCGCCTGCCGTGTCGCGCGCCTCCAGCCAGCGCGCGATGCGCCGGTGGACCGAGGGTGTGTCGTGTTGCAGTCGCCGGTTCCAGACCCAGAGGAATTCTAGGAAGCCGGCATCAACATTCCTCCGCCTCGCCATGCAGATCCTCCTCCTCGAATGCTGCGAGTGCCTGACGCGCCTCGATCAGGAAGGTCGTCGCCTCCTCGATGCCGCTGTCGTCGCCGCCCATGGCCCGGGCGAGCTTCAGCAGGTGCTCAAGATGCGCGAGTGCTGCGCGGCAGGCGGCGTGATGCGCCGCGAAAGCCTTGGTGTCGTCGCCCGTGCCGGGCTCCGGCCCGCCATGGAGGAAACGGAAATACGCCCCCGCCACCACCTCCATCGCCGCGCGCAGATCGGGTCCTCGCCGGCCTGTCATGCTTTCACCACGCGGGCGCGCACCGTGCCGGCATTCAGATCGATCGCCGCACCGGAGCGGTTCCAGGCCGTGACGGTCACGACATCCGTCGCCCCCACCTGCGCGAGGAACACCACGCCCGAGGTCGCGAACGAGAAGGCCGCCGAGGCAAAATCCCCTGGCCGAGCCCCGGGCAGGGAAACGTTGGTCTGCACCGATCCGCCAGCGGCAATCGAGGCCGGATCCCACGCAGCCTCCGCGACCAGCTCCCGCCCGCCCACCGGCAGGTTCGGCAGCCCGAAGAGCAGCGGCGGCGTGAACAACGGATCGCAGGACAGCCGCATGGCGCGGACTTCGTAATCCGCACCGATGCGCACCAGGCCGATCACCGCATAGGCCACGCTCGGATCGAGATGCACGACCTGCGGGCGCGTCAGCGTCGCATCCGCCATATCGGCCGAACCCTGATACCATCGTGCGTCCGGGTTCCAGACCAGCGACTGACCGGACGCTCGCACCAGCGCCGTGCCGCTGTCGGTCAGCAATGTCCTGTTCGCATCGAAGCACATCACCGCCAGCCGCGGCGCATCCGCATCGACGGCCAGCGCGAAGTCGCGGCAGGTCCGCGCATCCACCACGAAGCCGAGCCCGCGCCCGCCGGTCAGCACCACGCCATTGTCGCTGAAGCCAAAGGAATCGAGCCCCGGAAAGGCCAGCGAGGCCAGCGTCGTCGGCGATCCCGCGACGTTGGAGGACAGGCAAGCCAGCTTCTCGAAGCCCCATTCGGTGTTCGACCAGCGGATGCGCGCCGCACGCAGATTCGGCACGCTGCCGATCTCGCGGCTCGCCTCGCGGAAGGCCGCGGCCTGGTGGAAGGCGCGCAGCACGGCGCCGGTGCGTGTCGCGCTCGCGGTGTAGTCGACGTCGATCAGGTAGGCTTGGCTCGCCCAGGCCACCTCATAGACATGGTCCTGCGCGCCGCCGGTGTGGCGCGCGACATGCGGGCTGCAGCCTTCCATGCGGATCGCCCGCGCCCACACCGACCGGCTGTTCACCTCGATCAGGAAGGGAATGCCGGTGATCGGCTTGTCCTTCGCCTGCAACTCGAAGCCCGGCCCGTCGAACAGGTGCCGATTGTGCGCTGCATAGGCACCGGGCGCGGCGGAGAGCCGCACGCCGTAGCGGTCCATATCCGTGTGCACCGAACTGCCGATGGCGAAGTGGCCGCCATAGTATCGCACCGAGGTGTTCCAGGCCGCCGCCGTCTCGGCCCGCACATCGAGCCCGATATGGTTGTTCACGATACGTCCGAGGATCAGCGTCGTATCCTCGAAGCCGCGTTCGACACCCTGGGTGCGGATGCCGATGGTGAAGCCCTCGACCTGCCGGATCTCGACCAGCGAGGCATCGAGGTTGCGCAGCACCAGGCCGATATCGGCCTCGTTGCTCCAGTCGGAGATGCTGGCACGGATCACGCGCAGCCCTTCGTAGCGCTTGGCCGCGTTGCGCACCGCCGCACCGTCGCCGATGGTCAGCGCGGCCTGCCCGTCCGGCCCCGCATAGAGGATGGAGCCATGCATGATCAGCCCCGCCGCGCCGCCGCCGAGGATCAGCGGCTGCGTCGTGCGATGCGTGCCCTCCCCGATCTCCAGCACATGACCCGATGCGGCGGCGGCGGCCATCGCGGCCGCGAGTGCCGGCCCGTCATCCGTCACGCCGTCGCCCGTCGCGCCGAAGTCGCGCGCTGTCAGTCGCTCGGCGAGCTTGTCCTCGACGCTGCGTGGCACGCTGCCGACATAGGGCACGCCAAGCAGGCCGGTGTCGCGCTCGAAGACGGTCAGCCCACCCGAACCGTCGAAGCCCAGCACGCGGTTCGCCCGGCCGCCGCGCGAGGGCAGCACCAGGTCGCCCGCCTCGTTCGGCGGCAGGCGCACCGTGCCGGCGACGTCGTCCGCCACCTGCTGGATCGCGGCGACCTGGTAATCCAGCTCGTCGTTCAGGCTCCGCGCGCGCAGGATGCCGTTGTCCTGGAAGTCCGTCGCGCGGGCGATCTTCAGCCGGCGGCGCAGCGTGATCTCTCTGCCCGCGGCGGGGGCGTCGGTGAAGCTGACCGTGCCGCCCTCCGAGCTGCCGGCGCCGGCGATGGTCACGCCACCCGCCAGCACCGCGCCGTCGATGCGGATCTCGAGATCCGCCTCCTCGAAGATCGGGAAGGGATAGGTGAAGTCGGTCAGCACGCCGTCCGCGACATACTGCACGCGCGGCGCGACATCGCCGATCGTGATGTGTTCGGCCATGGTGATCCTCGATGTCCTGGGGTTGGGCGGCTCAGGCGAGCAGGTTGCGCACCGCGCTGCCGAGCGTCTGCCCGGCGCGCAGATAGGTGTTGAAGCTGCCGTCCGAGGCGAGCAGCGAGCGTCGTCCGGTCGCCAGTCGCGCGCTCATCGCAGCCGCATCCTCCGACGATTCCTGCGCGGCATCGGCCTTGAGGCCGGTGGTCAGCGCGGCGGCGGATCCCTCGTCGGGCGAGACGCCGCTCGCCGCGGCGCGGGCGCGTGCGGTGGCGATGGTCGCCGCGAGCTTCGCCTGCCGGTCGCGTTCATTGGCCGCGGCCTGCGTCGACGCCAGTTCCTGTTGCGCGGCCTGCTGCTGGCGCAGATTCTCGGCCTGGGCGGTGTTCGTCGCCTTCTGCTGCTGGGCCTGGCGGACCTGTCCGTAGACGGCGACGCCGGTGCCGGCCAGCGAGGCGAGAGTAGCGAGCTGGGCCATCAATCGGTGATCCTGATTTCGGTGATGACGGAAAGCAGCGTCAGGGGCAGCGGCGTGTCGCCCGCGACGCGCCAGAGCGGCTTCAGCCGGTCGCGCCGCCAACCGAGGCCGCGCAGGGTGACGTCGCCGGTGAAGGCGGCCGGCGCGGCATCCAGCAGCGTGGCGTCCAGCCGCCGGAACGGCACCGGTTCCGCACCGCGACCGAGATCGACGGCGAGCGCCTTCGTCTCCAGCAGGCGGAACGTCGCCGCAACCAGGCGCAACGGCCCGGTCGCGGCGGCGTTCGCAGTGATGATGTCGGGCGGCAGCGGCTCGATCTCATGCGCGAAGGCCAGCCCGATCTGCACGGCGGACGCCGCTGCTCCGAGCGTCACCTTCCCCCCGGAGACGATGGCCGCGTCACGCGGCGCGCCGTCGGCGAGCACGCCGACCTCGCGGCCTTCGAGATGCGCGAGGCCGACCCATTCATCCTGCGGGCTCGCGGCCTCGCCAGTCAGCGCGGCGTCGAGCGCGAGCCCGCTCTCGAAGCGTTCCAGCGCATGGGCGCCTGCGCGTTCGGTCACGACCCATACCGTGCCTTCGGATTCGGCCACGGCACGGAAGGCGCCCTGCGTGTCCTGCCGTGTCCAGGCCGTCACCTGTTCGGCGCGGTAGATCGTCAGCGTGGCGAGCGTCCCATCGGCCATCACCATGTGCAGCAGCCGCGCGCCCTGGTCGTAAGCCATCGAGACGGGCGTCTGCACCAGGTGCCGCGCGAGAATGGCAAGGTCGTTCGCCTGGTAGACCTCGCTCACGCTCGTATAGGCGAATTCGTAGACGCTGCGTCCGCCGCGGGCGACGAAGATGGTGGAGCCATCCACATCGACCGGCGGGATCAGGCGATCCACCGGGGAGCCCACCCGTGTCTGCCGGTTCAACTGGATACTGCCCGGCGTTAGCGGATCGCCCGAGACCATCCATTCGGCGCCGGAGGTGAAGACCTGCAGATGCCGCCCCGAGAAGAGCCCGCGGATCGCGTTCACCTGGTCCGAGACCAGGCCGAACTCGATCGCCTCATCATCGAGGCCAGTGCCCATGTCGAAGTTCAGCAGATCCCCGGTTCGCGAGAGCCACAACCGGTTCGGCGCGTCGCGCGACCCGCCGATCGCCAGACGATCCTGGTGGAAGCAGCAGGTCGCCGGCCAGCCGCGCGCACCGCTGAAGGCTGATTCGTCCCAGTCGGTGGTTGCATCGGTGGCGCTGAGCTCCTCCTCCACCGTGGCGGCGACGCGCGTCGTCGACTGCACCTCGGTGATCAGGACGCGCTTGCCGCCGATGCGCAGCCGCGCACCGGCATGGCCGCCGGTGAAAAGGCCGGTACTGGCATCGATGACGATGCTGCCGGACACGCCGCTCGGCGTCAGCGTCGCGTCGCTGGCGGCGAAGCGGAGATAGGGCTCGCTGGTGAAGGACCAGGTGACGATGCTCCAGCCCGACGCCGTGCGCGTCACGCGCCGCGGCTGCATCTCCGGATGCACCAGCAGCAGCGTGTCGGCGTTCTGGGTGAAGCCGATCTGCGGCAGCATCGCCGTGCTCCACGGCCCGCCCAGGGCGGCGACCACGGCATCGCCCTGGAAGACCTGCAGCAGGCCCTCGGTCAACGCGACGAGATAGGTCTGCTCGGTGTTGAACTCGAAGGGGATGAGCCGTGCCGGGCCAGGCAGCAGCGTGACATGGCGCAGCCCCGCGCGCCGCGTCAGCCCGCCGGTCGGCTCGATGAAGACGTTGCGCAGGCGGCGCGCGCCATTCTCGAAGGCGCTGATATCGGCGCGGCCGAGCAGCTCGGGGGCGAGCTCACCGGCCGTGAAGTTGGTCTTGGCACGCTTGACGACGGCCATCGCTCAGCCCCGTACGTCGATGAGCGGAAAGTTCTCGAGCACCCGCGCACTCGCCTGCTGGCTGTCGGCCTGGCGCGCCGCGCGCAGCTCGGCCTCCGCGAGGCGGTAGAGCAGCTCGGAGCGCGAGGCGTTCTCCGTCAGCGGGATGCAGAACTCCGCGGCGAGCCGCGCGACCAGCGCGGCCGCGAAGAAGGGCGGCAAGGCGCTCTCATCGGGGCGAAAGACATAGGTCAGCGCCACCGTCTCGGCATCGGTGAAGAGGCGGTCCTCCTGCAGCCGGTAGACGATGCCGCGCGCGCGCCCCGCCGTGCCCGCCGACAGCGCGCGGAGGAAGCCCGCGGGAAGCTGGAATGCGTAGCTGAAATCCGCGCGCGGCGTCGCCGCGAGCCGCGGCAGCGCCGCCTGCGCGGTGGCGAAGGACCAGGGATGCGCGGAGAGCAGCGCATCGCGGATGCCGGGATAGAGATTGGCAGCCACCTCGGCCTCGGCCGTGCCTTCATCGAGCGAGGCGACAGGCTGCGCGCCGATCTTGAGCAAGGCGCGCGAGCACAGCGCGAGGGCGGAGAGCGCCATCGGGTGATCCTCCTGGGAACGTCGAAAGACAAGAAAGGTCGGGGGAGGACACCTCCCCCGAATCCCCATCCGTTTTCTGTCTGTTGGGGACTGACTTCAGAGGTCAGCCTCCAAGTGACCAGAAAAAGGAGGGGGGTTTGGGGGGAGTTCACCTCCCCCCAACCTTCACTCCTTGGCGCGCATGCGCACGACGCCGCTGGTGTCGATCATCACCGCGCCCTGCGACATCATGTTGTTCACGAAATGCGCGGCGCGATCGCCATGCCAGGTGATGTCGGTGACGACTTCGCTCGCCACCGCATGGCCGACCGCGGTCTTGTGGTAGAAGTAGCAGTAGCGCAGCGTGCCGGACTTGGTCAGGCCGGAATGCGGCATCCACAACGCGCCGAGCCAGCGCTTCGCCTGCGTGCCCTTCCAGGGCAGCGCATCGTCGCCGACATAGTCGGCGCGCGCGAACTCATCGATCTGCAGCAGTTCGGACCACTGCTTCCAGCCGACCACGGCGAAGCGGTTGCCGTCATCGGGCACATCGGCCGCGCCCAGCATCTCGAAGGCCATCAGCACCTTCTGCTTGGTCAGGCCATCCGTGTCGGCAAGGCCGGTGCCGGTGCCGGTCGCCTCGGCGGTGGCGGTGTCGAGCGCGGCGACGATCAGCTCATCGGTCTTGCGGCCGAGCGCATAGGCGCCGGCATTGGCGATCACCGAGCGCTCGTCGATCGCCGTCTTGATCTCGTCGAGGCGGTCGATCCACTCGCCGGCATAGTAGTCCTGCAGGAAGCATTCGGCGTTGGCGTATTCCAGGTTCATCACCGGCACGACGCCGTTGCGCGCCTTCGCCGCGGCCGTGCCCTTGCCGACGCGCGGGAAGATGGTGGAGGCGCCCTTCACGCCGCTCTTGGAACGCACGGTGGGGCGCAGCTTGCTGCCCTGGCGCTGATAGGCCTCGGCGACCTCGGCCTCGAACTGCTTGACGAAGGCCTGTTCGATGGTGCCCGACATGCGGGTGTCCTTTCGATCGGTGTTGGATGGGAAGGCGCCGCCGCCCGGTTGACCGCGAAGGGCCAGGCAGCGGCGCGGCCCGCGCGCCGGGGGACCGGTTATGCTCAGGCGGAAACGGACGGGGCGGGCAGCACGAAGCCGCCCGCCCCCGGGCCACCGCGCGGGTCGCGCGGGGCCTGCGGCGCGGCGCGCGGAGGAGGAGCCGCTCGAGCCGCACCGGGAGGCGAGGTGTCAGGATGTTGGTCGTTTGGACGGGCGCGGCCCGCCGGGACCATCAGAGCATGACGGCCAGAGGTGCGCATGCACCGGATGTCTGGATCACGCGATCAAACGATCGGTTGGAGCGTGGTTGGTCAACGAAGGTGAACCAATCGCGCTCCAGCGCCGCATCAGCGCGTCACGCGCCGAAAGGCCCTCAGTCGGTGACGGCCTTCGCTTCACCGTCACCCGGGCGGTGGAACCAGCAGAGGTCGAGGAAGGTGACCTCGTGATCCAATGCCTCCCATTCCCGCCGGACGCGCTGCAGGATAGCGGCCTTTCCCCGTGCCTGCTCGGGCCAGGGGGCGCTCGGCGGATCAGCATAGGGGCTCGTCACCGCCACGAAGCCATGATCGAGCAGCAGGGAGACGAAGTTGAGCATGCGCTCCGTGTCGTCCGCGCCAGGTAGGGGCTCAGCCACATCACGCCATGCGTCGAGCACAATCGGAAAACTCACGTCGTCGGTTTGGGCCGACACCGCGAGTTGGGAGATGACTTCATCGAGCGGGAACATCGCGATCTCCTCAGAAATGCAGCTTTCTTACCGTGGTATAGCCTGGAATGTTGATATCGACGGCGGGGCTTCCGCTTGCTGAAGAAGGCCTGAACCCGATCACTGTGCCATCGTCGAGGCGGTACATCCTGCCGGAGTATCGTGGCGGCGTGATATCGACAGCACCTCTGCCATTGATCAGCCGTTGGAGCATCGCCTCGGCGGCAGGCTCGCCCCCCGGCAAGGTTCTGATACTGGATCGCGCGCCACCCTGCTGGCCCCCAATCGGCCGACCGCCCGGCGCAATCATGTCAACCAGTTCCTGGCTGCGCCGCGAAATGACCGGAGGCGACGGCACCTGGGACTGGCTCTGGCCGGCTGACGGCCGATGCGCGCCACCACCTCCAGCGCCACCTTCCAAGATCGTGTCCGGGCGCCGCCCGATGACGCCGTCGCGACGTCGAGGAGCCATCACCGGCACGACGGGACCACTATTCAATAAGCTCCGCCGTGAGGTCGTCAGATCACGGAGGCTGGAGCCCGATCGTGGCGCGTCGGCGCGGGGCCTGTCCTCGGCATCGGATGTCGATCCGACATCGCGGGATTCGCGGTGCGGCGCGCCGCGCATATGCGCCGCCACGGCATGCCCGTCCCGCACATAAGCGCGGACATGCACCACACCACCACCACCGCTCGCGCGGTCGTTGCTGTAGAGTGCCTGGTATCCGTCGGCGACCCAGCGCTGCCATGCGCCCCGCTCCGGGTGACCGGCATTCCAGTACCGCTCATCCGCCACGGCGGCACGCAGACGCGCGGCATCGATCGGAACACGATCTGGCATTTGTGCATCCTTTGCCCAAGGGAGGCGGATCGGCCTCCGCGCTTCGCGAACGGCCGACCCAGCCGCGAGCCTACGAAGCCCCGCCCACCAGCCGGCGGAACCCATCCGTCACGCGCCTGACGAATTCCGGCTCGCGCGTCCGCCAGTAGCGCGGGTCGCGCATCATCGCGCGCAACTCGCCCTCATCCGCCGCGCCCGTCGCATCCGCGCGTGGCGCGAGGCCCGGTTCCTTCGCCTCCATCATCCGATGCAGCGCGATCACGCCCTCGGCGGTGGTGGACAGCGCCTCCATCACCGGGGCGGGCAGGTTCGCCTTGCCCCAGGCGGTGATCTGCTGCGCGACGCGACGGAAGCGCTCCTCGCCGCCGAAATGCGCGCGCAGCTTCTCCACCTGGCGATCGGCCTCGAAGGCACCGGCCGCTTCCTCGAGCAGCGGCACCAGGCGCTCGGCCGCCAGGTCATAGACGAGTTGCGCCTGAGGCTGGCTGAATCCGGCCTCGTGCAGCCGCGCATTGATCGCGTCGTCGGCGCAGCACAGCTCGTGCTTCGGCTCAATGCTGTAGCCACCCGGCGCATCGGGCACGCCGATGGCCCGGCGGAAACGGATGCGTTCTTCCTCCGGCGCATCCAAGGCCGGCGGGGCGATGCGCTGGGACAGGCGTTTCTCCAGCTCACGATAGGACTTCAGCAGGGCGTCGATGCGCAGCGTGCCGGTCTCGGCATCCCAGAACTTCTCGGGCACCTCCTCGGGCCGCGCGCCGTTCTGCGGCGCGGCATCGTCGGCGAGCGCGGTCTCCAGCAGATCCTCGGGCATGGGTTCACTCCTTGTCGCTCTGAACGGGGGGACGGACGATCTCGGCGGGCGCGGACAGGGTCCGCGCGAGCCAGCGCGTGGCGGCAGGCAGGTCGATCTGGGCGGCGGCCTCGTCGCCCATGGCCCGCACCGCCTGCAGGAACAGCAGCGTGTTCGCCGCATCGGCGCGGCCCTGCACCTGGGCGAGCGGGCTGCGATAGCGCAGCACTGTTTCCTGACCGCCGAGCAGCAGCGGCGGCACCTCCCCGCGGCGACGCAGGATGGCAAGGCAGCGCGAGACCAACGGCGTCAGCAGTTCCGACTGCAGGCGGCCATAGGTGGCGCCGAGCAGCCGCGCGGTCTCGGCGGCGCGCTCCAGCACCTCCGTCGCCGTCATGTTGTCCTTGCGCTGCGGTCCCAGCCGGTCGGCGAGCAGCGCGCCGCGGATGCGCGACCGCATATCCGACAGCACGAGCTGCGACACATCGAAATTCCCCGGCGCCGCGAGCGGCGTCAGCCCCGCCGACCCCGGCGCCTTCGGGATGATCGCCCCCGGTTCCAGCCGCACCGTCGCCGGGTTCAGCACGCCGTCATCATCGGCCTGCCAGATGCCCGTCGCGGCGATGGACGCGTTCTTGAGGACGAGTTCCACCACCTTGTTGGCGGTACGGATGTCGGGCAGCGCCTTGGCGACGGGGCCGCGGCCATAGGTCTCGCCCGGCGCCTTCAGCCAGCGGAAGGCGATGAAGGGGCTCTGCGCGAAACGGCCTTCGGCCAGCAGCGCCGGCCCGGCCTCCGTCGCGGCGACGGCCATGAATCGCGTGCCGGAGCGATCGGGCCACACCACTTCCACCACGCGGTGGCGCGGCTGGTCCGCATCATCGTCCGCGATCGGCGGCAGCGGCGCCGCGGGATAGCGCCGGCGCAGTTCCAGCTCGCTCAGCCGCGCCGAGCGATAGACCGTGTCGAGACGGCCCGAGGGACCTTCCTCCAGCACCGCCTCGCGCAGCGGGACGGCGGTGAAGCGCAGCGCGGACGCCTCGCCGAGCGGCGCTTCTTCCACGAGCAACACGCCGGTGCCGGCGACCACCAGGTCGAGGAAGGCCTGGTGCATCTCGAGCGAGAAGTTCGACCGGTCGAAATGCCCCTGCAGCGTCTCGGCAACGTCCTCAAGCGCGATGGCCGCTTCCGTGTCGCCCTCGACGGCGCGCGCGGGCGCCAGGCCGAACCAGCGCGACCAGGGCGGTGTCAGTTCCGCCAGCAGCGAGGCGGCGAGCTGCTCGGCCGCATCGGCCGCCGTCGCGTCGAACAGCGCGACGCGCCCGCCGGTGGCCGGCGGCAGCACATGGTCATAGCAATCCTGCCACAGCGCATCCTGGTCGCGGCGGCGATCGAGCGCACGCGCGTGGCGCGCGAGGATTTCCTCCGGCGTCATGATGTCACTCCCCCAGCAGCGACTTGCGCGTCGCGGCGAAATCGGCGCGGGCGCCAAGCAGGCCGCGGTTCGAGGTGGCGATGGTGCCGGCCATGCCGCGCGTCGCGCGGCTGCGCGCTTCGGTGCGCGACGCGGCGGCGGCCTCCTCGGCGGCTGCGGTCGCATCGGCGGTTGTCGTCGTCGCGCTGGTCGTGGTCGACGGCGCGATGACGACCGGCTTCGGGGCTTTGAACAGGCCACCCATGCGCTCGCGGCTCCTTGGCGGATGATGGAAGGGTTCCCTTTCCGCCACCCAAAAGGCCGCGGGCCCGCCCCTCCGTGAGAAGGGACAGGCCCGCGCAGGTCCTCGGGGGGGAACGGGAGGAAGGCCGCCGGGCGCAATGCGCCCCTTGGCGAGAGGGGTGATAGATCAGGCCAGATCCGCGGTCAAGACTTTTTTCCTATTTTCTTCATCAATCTTCGCGAGCCGCCGGAACAACCCCCAGGGCGTCACGGCGAAGGGCGCGCCGGCCCCCAGCACGGCCCGGCAGAACCCCACGCAATTCATCGGCAGCAACCCCGGCAGGGCGGTGCGATGCGGCGCGCCGGGCGCGAAAGGCCCGACCACCGCCAGGCCGGCACGGCAGTAGAAGCCTGGCAGGTCGAACGCCGCCGGAATGGCAAGGCGCATGACCATCAGCCGGCCCGACAACGGCTCCAGCACCGTCCACCCGGCCTCGTCCTGCAGCGCCGCGAAGCAGTGCCGGAACCCACGCCGCAACGGGCGCAACCAGAACTGGTCGGCCTCGCCGCCAAAGACGATCCAGACGCGTTGCGGCGCCTCGCGAGCGGCACGCAGGCGCGGGATCATGCGACCAAGCGTCGGGGGCGCCGCCCCAGGCCGGCGACGAGGTGGCAGCGGTGAGCCGGGGAAGGGCTTTGCCCCTCCCCGAACCCCACCCCACCAAAGGCCGAAAGGCCTTTGGAAACCTTGACCTGGCGCTGCGCGAGGCGGGCGCGCCGAAATGCCATGGGTCGCTTTTCGCCCGATGGGCGGGGGTGGGAAACCGCCCGCCCCGGGGGCAGCGTCACGCCACGATTCCCTTCACGCGCAGCGGCCATTCCAGGCGGTTCATCGCTTCGCGCCACTGCGCGGCGTCGGTGCGCTCGGACAGGTGGCGCGGGTCCGGGGCCTGGCCGCGCTCACCCCACAGGCGCATCACCCGGGCATGGATCAGGTCGATCCGACGGTGACGATACAGCCGGTCCAGGCACTTGATCACGTCGTCAGGCTCGCAGGGGCGGACCTTCTCGCCCTTGCCGGCCGTGATGCGCGCGCCATCGCGCCGGGCGATCAGCGCGGCCATCGTCCAGAACCAGGCCTCCTCGGCCGAACGGAACGGCTCGGCGGCGGTGATGCTGGCAAAGCGCGGAGTGTGGGCGATGCGGGGGGCTGGGCGCATGGGGGTTCTCGCCTGATGAGTGAACAATACAAGAACATTAACCGCGCCGGTTGTGGCTCGCAAGCCTAAAAAAGGAAAATCTACCTGTTGCATGCCGATTCAAAACCTAGGATAGGTTGCCCAAGACGCGACACAGCATCTGGATTCGCGTCCTTCCTTCAGGACACGGGGCAAGGAACCCTCATCACCCATGCGGCACGATGACATCTGGCGCGCTCTCGACGCCCTCGCCGCCGAACACGGATTGTCCGCCTCGGGCCTCGCGCGCAGGGCCGGGCTCGATCCCACGGCCTTCAACCCCTCGAAGCGGATCGGCGCCGATGGCCGTGCGCGCTGGCCCTCGACGGAAAGCGTCGCGAAAGTCCTCACCGCCACGGGCCGCGGGATCGAGGATTTCGCTTCCCTCGTCTCCGGCCTGCCCGCCCTGCCCCGCGGCAGCAGCGGACGCGCGGGCGTGGGCCGCCGTATCCCGCTGATCGGCCTCGCCCAGGCTGGCGGCGAGGGATATTTCGACGATGGCGGCTACCCGGTCGGCGGCTCCTGGGACGAGATCTCGCTGCCCGAGATCGGCGATCCCAACGCCTATGCGCTGGAGATCTCCGGCGAATCCATGGAGCCCGTCTTCCGCGACGGCGATGTGGTGGTGGTCTCCCCCGCCGCCCCGGTGCGCCGTGGCGACCGCGTCGTGGTCCGCACCCAGAAGGGTGAGGTCATGGCGAAGGAACTGCGCCGGCAATCGGCCAAGCGCATCGAACTCGCCAGCCTGAACCCGGCGCATCCCTCCTACAGCTTCGAACTGCCGGAGATCGCCTGGATGCACCGGATCATCTGGGCGAGCCAGTGAGAGGCGGCACGCCGCTCCGCCTCAGCCGATCAGGAACCACTCCGTGGACACCGTGCCCGCATCGACGCCGATCAGCTCCACCGTGATGTCGCCCGCACTCATCATCGTGTAGCCGGCATTGCCCGAGGCCGATGCGATCAGCGCGTCGCGCAGCCAGGCCGCCTTGACCATGAGATGGTCGCCCTCGCGTGACGCGCCGGGGCTGAAGCCGCGGATCTCATCGATCGATCCGAGCTCCCCGCGCAGGACGAAGGCGTCCGCCCCGGTGCCGCCGATCATCAGGTCGTCGCCAGCGCCGCCGAGAATGGTGTCCGGGCCGTAGCCGCCGACCATGGTTACGCCCGGGATCGCTTCAGCCATGACAGTCGTCTCCTGTCGCATCAACGCGTCTCGGACGCGTACCAGCAACAGCCGTTGCGCTGATCAGAGATCATTGAGACCTCACGCCGACGTCACGGCGCCGGCTGGCAGGCCACACCAACGCCAGGCCCCAGGCAGGATTGGTGTGTCCCCCAATTCCGAGGTCGCGCAGCCGGTGTTGCCGGGCCAGTGGCTCGCTGATCCGTGACGGTTGCCCGAACCGCAGGCGACCGTCACGGACAGCGCATCAGGCCATCGCGCCGCGCGCCGCGATCGGCCACAGGCATTCCACCCGGCCCTTCCGCACGCCGACATACCAGTCATAGCGATCGACCGTCGGGTCGCAGTGCCCCGGCACCAGGCGCAGCTTCTCGCCAAGCGCGGGCGCGCTGCCATCCTCGATCAGGATCTTGCCGTGCTCATCCGAGGCCCCGGCGTAGCGCAGCCCCGGCCGTTCCCACACGCCCGGCATGCCGGAATCCACCGACACGCCCTTATGCCCGCAATCCACCACGGCCACGCCCGGCGTCGCGCGGGACATCACCTGCGTCAGTACGAAGAGCGACTGGCGGAACGGCGGCGCCTCCTCATTCTTCGCGTAGTCCACATCCATGAAGGCGTAGGATCCCGCCTGGATCTCGGTGTAGACGCCGCTGGCCGATTCATGGCGGAACGTGCCGGTCCCCGCCCCGCCCACGATCGGGCAATCGAGCCCGCGCTGCTTCAGTTGCTCGACAGTCCGGCGCGAGCGGTTCACCGCTTCGGCGATCGCCGCGGCGCGCTGTTCCGGGCTGCGGATGTGCTGCGCCGAGCCGTGATAGGCCTGCAGCCCACCAAAGGTCAGGTGCTTGCTGGAAGCGATGCGCTCGGCCAGCGCCACGGCGGGCGGGCCGTGTTCCACCCCCGCACGCCCCATGCCGACATCGATCTCGACCAGCACCGGCAGGCGCACGCCGGCGGCTTCAGCCGCCGCCTCGGCCAGCGCGATCTGCGCCGGGTCATCGGTGCACAGCCCCACCTTGCAGATCTTCGCCAGCGCCGCGAGCCGCGCGAGCTTGCCCGGCGCGACCACCTGGTTCGTCACCAGCACGTCCGGAATGCCGCCCCAGGCGAGCTGCTCGGCCTCACCAACCTTCTGCACGCATTGCCCCACGGCGCCGCGCGCCATCTGCAGCTTCGCGACCACCGGCGATTTGTGCGTCTTGGCATGCGCCCGCAGCTTCGCGCCCGTGGGCGCCAGCAACGCGGCCATGGTGTCGAGGTTGTGCTCGAAGGCATCGAGATCGATCAGCAGTGCCGGGGTATCGACGTCGTCCTCACGCATGCCGGGTTCGGCGGGCGGCACTTGCAGCATGGTTCTTCCCTTCACTCAGTCGCGGCATGATGCGGCCATGTTCCCCTCCGATCCAGACGTGCTCGTCATCGGCGCCGGTTGCGCCGGCATCGCCGCGGCGCGCGAACTCGCCGCCCGCGGCCGATCCTGCATCGTGCTGGAGGCCGGCCCGCGCGTCGGCGGACGTGCCTGGACCGAGGGCGAGAGCCTCGGCACCCCCTTCGACCACGGCGCCTCCTGGCTGCATCAGGCGCATGAGAATCCGCTGACCCCACTCGCCCGCGCCCTGGGCTGCGAGATCATCGACCACGACAGCATCCGCGACCGCCGGCTGTTCCTGCGGGACCGCCAGGCCACGCGCACCGAACGCGCCGCCTTTGCCGCCGCCGACGACGCCTTCTGGGCCGCCATCGACGCCGCGGCGCGTGACGGCGGCCCGGATCGCCCGGCATCGGAAGCCGCCCCGCGCGGTGGCCCCTGGGACGCCACCCTGGCGCATTGGGAAGGGGCGCAGATCTGCGCCGCCGAGCTTTCCCGCATGTCGCTGCACGACTTCGCCGCGACGGCGCTCGACGGGCCGAACCTGGTGCTGCGCGAAGGCATCGGCGGGCTGGTCACCCGCCTCGCTGCCGGGCTGCCCATCCGGCTGGAAGCCCCCGTCACGCGGCTGCGCTGGGGCGCGCGGGGCGTCATCGCGGAAGGCCCCTTCGGGCGCGTCGCCGCGCGGGCGGGCATCGTCACCGTCTCGACCGGTGTGCTCGCCGCGGGCGGCATCCTCTTCGATCCTCCCCTGCCCGTCGGGATGCAGGCGGCGATCCACGCCCTGCCCCTCGGCCTGCTGACCAAGATCGCCTTCCGCGCGGACGATCCGGACGCGCCCGACCTGCCGCCCTTCGCCAGCCAGCACCGCGTGGTCGAACGGGACGGTGACAGCCCGATCTCCTGGGTGTCGCGCCTCTTCGGCGATCCGGTGATCACCGCCTTCTGCGGCGGGGCCCGCGCCTGGGCGATGGCGGGCGATCCGCGCCGTGCCGAAGCGGAGGCACGCGAGGAAGCAGCGAAGGTCTTCGGCGCGCGCGCAGCGGCGGCGCTCGGCCGCGCCAGCATCACGCAATGGGCCGAGGACCCGCTGTTCCGCGGCGCCTACAGCCACGCGGTCCCCGGCGCTCAGGCGGCGCGCACGACGCTGGCGCAGCCACTTGCCGACGGGCGGCTGCGCTTCGCGGGGGAAGCCTGCCACCCGCGCTTCGCGGCGACCGTGGCGGGAGCGTGGCTCAGCGGCGTGGAGGCAGCGGAGCGGATCGTCTGCTGACGGGAATTGGCTGGCGGGCCGCCACATCGGCAGGCATGTGGTCGGCGGTTGGACGATTCGGGCTTCGAGCGCAGCGCGACCCTCGGCGGAGCGGAGAGTCTCCTGCTGGAGACGTTGCTTTTGCGAGCATCTTCACCCGATCAGGTGATTCCACCTTCACCCGATCAGGTGATTCCACCTGATCGGGATCTGCTCTAAGGCCAGGCACGCGCCGGGTCGGCGCGCCAGGCCGGCGCGATCCACGCCCGGGCCCGCACCGGCCCCTGAGCCGTGTTCACCGCGACCGGCGTGAGCCCATAGTCGCTGCCTTCATAGGCCGAGAGCCGCGTCAGGACGTCCGGCCCGACCCGCAGCACCGCACCCTCCACGGCACCGCCCGCGTCGCCGATCAGCGTGGGATAGGGCGTGCCCCGCAGGAACACCCGGCGCCAGCCGCGAAGCCGCGCCGGAACCAGCCGCCGCACGAGTGCCGGCTCGCCCGTCACGCGGGCGAGCACCTCGGGATCAAGCAGGGTCCCGTAGAGGAAGAGCGGCGCGCTCAGTGCCCCGCATTCTCGCCGGAGAAATCCGGCGCCTCGAGCCCGCTCGCGACGAGTTGCTCGACAAGCTGCGCCTTGAGCCGCTCAAGACCCACCTCGCTCGTCGCCTCGCAGCGCGCGACCAGCACCGCCTGGGTGTTCGACGCGCGCAGCAGCCACCAGCCGTCGTCGGTCAGCACGCGCACGCCGTCCACGTCCTGCACCTTGGCGCCAGCGGCGGCGAGGCGTTCCTTCACCTCCTCCACCACCTTGAACTTGCGCGACTCCTCGCAGTTGAAGCGCAGCTCCGGCGTATTGATCACCTGCGGCAGGGCGGCGCGCACCTCGGCGAGCGTCCCGCTCATCCGCGCGACGATGCCGAGCAGACGGACCGCGGAATAGGGCGCGTCGTCGAAACCGTACCACTTGTCGGCGAAGAAGATGTGGCCCGACATCTCGCCGGCCAGCGGGCTGCCGGTCTCGGCCATCTTCGCCTTGATCAGCGAATGGCCGGTCTTCCACATCAGCGGGGTGCCGCCGGCCTTCGCCACCTCGTCGAACAGCACCTGGGATGCCTTGACGTCGGCAATGATCATCCCGCCGGGCTTCGACTTCAGGACATCGCGCGCCAGCACGACCAGAAGCTGGTCGCCGAACAGGATGTGGCCTTCATTATCCACCACGCCGATGCGGTCGCCATCGCCGTCGAAGGCGATGCCGAGATCGGCCTTCTCCCGCTTCACCTCGGCGATGAGCTGCTCGAGATTCTTGGCGACGGTCGGATCGGGGTGATGGTTCGGGAAGGTGCCGTCCACATCGCCATTGATGACGAAATGCGTGCCCGGCAGGCGCGCGGCGAGTGCGCGCGTGATCGGCCCCGAAGACCCGTTGCCCGGATCCCACACCACCGTCAGCTTGCGGTCGCCGCCATCCCAGTCCTTCAGCACCCGGTCGGCGTAGCTGGCGGCGATATCGACCTCGCGGTCGCTGCCCGCCTGCTCGGGCACCACGTCGCCCTCGGCGGCCATGCGGCCGATCTGCTGGATCTGCGCGCCGTAGAAGGGCTTCTTGCCCAGCATCATCTTGAAGCCGTTGTAGTCCGGCGGGTTGTGGCTGCCGGTCACCATCGCCGCGCCATCGGCCTGCAGGTCATAGGCCGCGAAATACAGCATCGGCGTCGCGCAGAGCCCGATGCGGCAGACTTCGAGCCCGCAGGCGCGCAGGCCGGCGACGAGCTGCGCCTCGAGCTCCGGCGACGAAAGCCGGCCATCATAGCCGACCGCGACGCGCTTGCCCCCGCCGCGCACGACGATGGACCCGAAGCAGCGGCCGATGGCGAAGGCATCCTCGGGCTTCAGCGTTTTCCCGACGATGCCGCGGATGTCGTATTCGCGCAGCGAGGTCGGATCGAAGCGGTGATGAAAGGCGGGCATGGTCACTCCGTCACGGGCGGCCAATGGAGGAATAGGTCAGGCCGGCCGCGCGCATCGCGGCCGGGTCCCACACATTGCGCAGGTCGAGCACGATACCGCCCTTCATGGCGGCCTTGAGGCGATCCGGCGACAGGGCGCGGAATTCGTTCCATTCCGTCAGCACCACCACCGCATCGGCGCCCTCGACGGCGCCCATGGCGCTGTCCGCGAACTGGACCGCCGCCGGCAGCGCCTGGCGCGCATGGGAAGGCTGCGGGTCGAAGGCCACCACCTGCACCCCTCCCGCGACCAGCTTCGGCAGGATGACGAGGGACGGCGCGTCGCGCATGTCGTCCGTCTCGGGCTTGAAGGTCACGCCGAGCACGGCGACGCGCTTGCCCGCCGGCGTGTCGCCGAGCGCGGTCAGGATGCGTTCGCCCATGCTGGCCTTGCGCGTCTCGTTGACGTCGATCGTGGTCTCGACCAGGCGGACGGGCGAACCGTAGTCCTGCGCGGTACGTGCCAGGGCCAGCGTGTCCTTCGGGAAGCAGGACCCGCCATAGCCCGGGCCGGGATGGAGGAACTTCCGCCCGATGCGCCCGTCCAGGCCCATCCCGCGCGCCACGTCATGCACGTCGGCGCCGACCTTCTCGCAGAGATTCGCGATCTCGTTGATGAAGGTGATCTTCACCGCGAGGAAGGCATTGGCCGCGTACTTGATCAGCTCCGCACTCTCGAGCGAGACGGCAAGCACCGGCGTCTCGATCAGGTAGAGCGGGCGATACAGCCGCTTCAGCACCGTCTCGGCGCGCTCGTCATCGACGCCGATCACCACGCGGTCGGGCCGCATGAAGTCGCCGATGGCATTGCCTTCACGCAGGAATTCCGGGTTGGAGGCGACCGAGATCTGCGCATCCGGCCGCACGCGGCGGACGATCGCCTGTACCTCCCGCCCGGTGCCGACCGGCACGGTGGATTTCGTCACCAGCACCAGGGGACCGTCCGCGGCCCTGGCCACCTGCTCGGCGGCTGCATAGACATAGGACAGGTCGGCATGACCATCGCCGCGGCGCGTCGGCGTGCCGACGGCGAGGAAGACGGCATCCGCCCCCTTCACCGCCTGCGCGAGATCCGTGGTGAAGGTCAGCCGGCCGTCACGGACGTTCTCGGCGACCAGCTTGTCGAGCCCGGGCTCATAGATCGGCATGCGTCCGGCATGCAGACCGGCGATCTTGTCGGGATCGACATCCATCACCGTCACGTCCACGCCGAACTCGGCAAAGCACGCGCCGGACACTAGGCCGACATAACCCGCGCCGATCATGGCGATACGCATGGGGGCTCCTTTTCAACCGGGAAGCACCGCCGTGGAATGGCGTGTCGGCGCCCGTCTGGCAAGCCGATCAGCGGAGGTCCTCATCCCGCGGCAGAAGGGACAGCAGCGCCGAAAGGTCCCGTTCCGCCCGGCACAGAAGGTAGCGCGGAACGCCGTTTCCGCCTTCCAGCGGCAGGGCCGTGAGGCCGATATCGGCATAGACTCGCAGCAGGTCGGGACCGGCCCGCCACACCGCCGGATCGACGCGCGCGCTGTCACACAGATCACGAAACCGCCAGATCACGGAAATGCGCTCGCGCTCCTCCCCGGCCGGGTCGCCGAGTGCGAGCCAGATGTCGTCCCGCTTCACGAAGGCGACGGCGGCGCGGCCGCCCTCGCCCTCGACCACGCCATCGGCCGCGCCCAGAGCGGGTGCCATGGCGCCAAGGGCCGTCAGCTTCTCTCGCGCGGCTTCGTCATAGGGCCGCGCGACGATGCGCGCCGGGCGCAGCAGCCCGGCCGCGGCCACGATCAGCATCACGCCGGCGAGCCCGACGGCGAAGCGCACCGTCTCCGGCGTCTCACCCGAGAGCACCACGCCCCACCAGGACAGATCCGCGAAGGGGCCGGCATAGGCGATGCCGGCGAGCGTCAGCGCGCTCAGCGACAGCGCGGCCAGCATCGCGACATTCTCGGCCGAAAGCGGTTCCGCGGTGAGCCGCGCGCGGCGATAGAAGGCCGGCCGCACCGTCGTCAGCAGCACCGCCAGCAGGACGAAGCCCCCGGTGAGCCACCATGGTTCACCGCGGAGCCAGACCACGAGCGCACCGTTCAGCAGCAGCACGAGGGTCGCCCACCAGGCAATGGCCAACCGGCGCATCAGCCCGAAGGCCGCGACCAGCAGCAGGCAGCCGACCACCGAGGCGGCGAAGTGGTTGGCCGCCTCGTCGAGCAGGTCGAAGACGCCGTCGAGGGCATTCGGCTTCGGCGGCAAGGCCCCGATCACGATCATCGTCATCGCCGCGAGGCCCGTCAGTGCCGCCATCGCCGGCACCTCGAAGGAGATCGCGACACCGCGTTCCGGCGCGATGCGGTCGAGCAGGCGGCGCCGCTGGCTGATCTCGAAGCCCGCGAACATCAGCCCGGCAATGAAGAGCGGCACGATGTAGTAATAAAGGCGGAACAGCAGCAGCGCCCCGATCACCACCGGCGCCGGCAGATAGCCCGACAGGCCGATAAGGATCGCGCCGTCAAAGACGCCGATGCCACCCGGCACATTGGCGACGATCCCGGCTGACAGCGCGAGCACATAGATGCCGAGGAAATGCAGGAAATTCAGCCCTTCGGCCGGCGGCAGCAGCATCCAGAAGACCAGCGCCGTGACCGCGACATCGGCCGAGGCCAGCGCCGTCTGCCCCACCGCCATGCGAAAGCCCGGCAGGTCGATCTGATGCCCGAAGAGCCGGAAATGCGGCACGAAGCGCGCCAGCAGCACATAGGCCGACACGATGCCCCACATGATCGCGCCGGCAAGCTGCATCACCCAGCGCGGCGTCCCCTCCCCGAAGAAGGGCAGCACCTCGGGTTCCGCGATCAGCACCAGCCCGCCCAGCGCGAAGCCGCCGAGCCCGAAGGTCAGCGAGGTGAAGGCCACGACCTTCGCGATGGCGAGCGGCGGCAGCCCCCAGGCGGCATAGAAGCGATAGCGAATCGCCGCCCCCGAGACCGTCGCGAAGCCCAGGTTGTTCGCCAATGAATAGGCGACGAAGGAAGCGAGCGAGGTGCGCAGATAGGAGATCGGATAGCCCGCATAGACCGAGCCCAGCCGATCATAGGCCGTCAGCACGACATAGGCGGCAAGGGTGCAGCCTGCCGCCGCCCACAGCGCGCGCGGCGGCGTGCTGTCGAGCGCGCCCTTGATGTCCTCCCAGGAGAGGGTGCGGAATTCCCGCTGTACCACCCAGAGCGCGACCCCCAGCAGCAGCAGCCCGAAGACCGTCGCCCCGTGCCGCTTCACCGCCGTGAGGACACGCCCACCCCTGCTCACGCCGCCGGCGTCTCCCGGGCGAGGGCGGTCTCGATCAGCCCGATCGTGCCGGCGATGCCGTAGAGCGCCACGAAACCACCGAAGCGCGGCCCTTCCTCCTGCCCCAGCAGCACCTGGTACAGCGCGTTGAACCAGCCGCGCGAGACGCCCATCGACCCGTCCTTGTTCGGCTGCAGGAAGGGTTCGCGCCGGCCGGCGTCATAGACGAGGTCCTGGATGACGCGGGCGCGCTCCTCGGCGGGCAGCGCGTCGAGATCCGCGGCACGGTCGCGCAGCGCGGTCATCAGCGCGACCAGCGCCTCGCGCTCGGCGGGGGTCGGCTCGCGGAAGCGCTTCGTCGGCGCGACGAAGTCCCGGTAGTAGTGGACCGCGTGCTCGACAAGCTTGCCAAGCAGCGGCTGGCTCGCCGGCGTCGCGCCCGGCGCGTAGCGGGCGAGGAACCCCCACAGGATCTCCGGATCATCCGCATTCACCACCGAGGCGAGGTTCAGCAGCATGGCGAAGGTGACCGGCGGTTCCGGATCGTTCGGCACCGCCCCGCCATGGATATGCCAGGCCGGGTTGGCCGGATCCGGCACGGTGCGCAGCCGCGTGCGGTGCTGGATGTACTCGTCCACCGCACGCGGGATCTGGTCGAAATAGAGCCGCTTCGCCCGCTGGGGCTGGTTGTACATGAACTGCGACAGGCTCTCGGCCGGCGCGTAGCGGAGCCATTCGTCGATGGTCAGGCCATTGCCCTTCGACTTGCTGATCTTCTGCCCCTGCTCGTCGAGGAAGTGCTCGTAGGTGAAGGCCTCAGGCGGTTCGCCGCCGAGCACGCGGCAGATGGCGGAGGACAGCCGCACCGAATCGATCAGGTCCTTGCCCGACATTTCGTAGTCGACGCCGAGGGCGAACCAGCGCAGCGCCCAGTCGGCCTTCCACTGCGCCTTGCAGTGCCCGCCGGTGATGCGCGTGGCGTGGCGCGAACCGTCGGCCGGGTCACGCCAGATCAGCAGGTCCTCGGCGGGGCGGACCTCGTCCATCGGCACCTGCATCACGATGCCGGTCTTCGGATGGATCGGCAGGAAGGGGGAGTAGGTCGCGCGCCGCTCCGCCCCCAACGTCGGGAGGATGACGGCGCGGACCTCCTCATGCCGCTCCGCCATGCGGATCAGCGCCTCATCGAAGCGGCCGGACTTGTAGTAGTCGGAGGAGGAGGCGAATTCGTAGTCGAAGCCGAAGGCGTCCAGGAACGCCCGCAGCCGGGCATTGTTGTGGTGCCCGAAGCTCTCATGCGTGCCGAAGGGATCGGGGATGGCGGTGACCGGCCGGCCGAGATGCTGGGCCAGCATCTCCTTGTTCGGCACGTTGTCCGGCACCTTGCGCAGCCCGTCCATGTCGTCGCTGAAGGCGATCAACCGCGACGGCATCCCGGTCAGCAGCGTGAAGGCGCGCCGCACCCAGGAGGTACGCGCCACCTCCCCGAAGGTGCCGATATGCGGCAGGCCGGAGGGGCCATAGCCGGTTTCGAACAGCGCAGCGCCCTTGCCTGATTTCGCCAGCCGCGCCGCGACCTTCCGGGCTTCCTCGAAGGGCCAGGCCTTGACGGTGGCGAGATCGGCAGGGGCAGGGGTCGTCACGGCTGCGAAACTCTCAGGTAATCGGAGGGGCGTTATAGGGGGGCGGAAGGCCTTAGGCGACCCCGGCCCGTCGGCGGGGCTGCCCGCCCCCTGGCAGGGCGCGTTCCGGAAAAGGGGCAGCACCGCCCTCCATCCCGGCCCGTCGCCGCGCCAGCCATGTCCCCCGCGAGGGTCCGCCCCGCCCCGGAAACCGCGTCGCGGCGACAAGGAAACATTGGTCCGCCCGCCGCTTTGCGCTAATCAACCTGCCCCTTCCAACCGTCGAAAGGACAGAGAGGGACCAATGCGTGTCGGTATTGTCGGCGCCACCGGTGCGGTGGGCCGCGAGCTCGTGGACGTTCTGGGGCGCCGGGCCTTCCCGGTCACCTCGCTGAGGCTGTTCGCCTCCGCCCGCAGCGCCGGCACGAAAACGAAAACGCCCTTCGGCGAGGTCACGATCGAGGAATTCTCGGACGCCGCCGTGCGCAACCTCGACCTCGCGCTGCTGGCCGTGTCCGGCGATTTCGCCAAGGCCCATGCGCCGAAGATGGTCGAGGCCGGGGTGACGGTGGTGGACAATTCCTCCGCCTTCCGCCTGCAGGACGACGTGCCGCTGGTGGTGCCGGAGGTGAACGCGGCCGCGGCGGGGTCGGCACGGCTGATCGCCAACCCGAACTGCACCACGGCGATCCTGGTCGTGGCGCTCGAACCGCTGCGCAAGGCCTTCGGGCTGAAGCGGGTGATCGTCTCCACCTACCAGGCGGCGTCGGGCGCCGGGGCGGAGGGCATGGCGGAGCTGGAACGCGAGAGCCGCCGCGTCCTGGTCGAGGGCGTGAAGCCCGAGGCCGAGGTGTTCCGCTGGCCGCTCGCCTTCAACGTCATTCCGCAGATCGATGTCTTCCAGCCGAATGGCTACACGAAGGAAGAGATGAAGGTCGTGTGGGAGAGCCGGAAGATCATGGGCGTGCCCGATCTGCCCATCTCCTGCACCGCCGTGCGCATCCCGACCATGCGCGTGCATGCCGAGGCGGTGACGATCGAGACCGAGCGCCCCGTCACGCCCGAGGCGGCGCGCGAGGTGCTGCGCAACGCGCCGGGCGTGAAGCTGGTGGATGACCCGGCGAACGGGCTGTACCCGATGCCGATGAACGCCACGGGGCAGGACGACGTGGAAGCCGGGCGCATCCGCGCCAACCCGGTGTTCGGGGAGCGGGGGCTCGACTTCTTCCTCTGCGGCGACCAGTTGCTGAAGGGCGCGGCGCTGAACGCGGTGCAGATCGCGGAACGGCTGACGATCAAGACGCGCCAGGCGGCTTGATCGCGGTGCGGAGAGGGGCCTGCTCCTCTCCGCACAGCCAATGGCTGGCTATAGCGGACCGGGCACTGCCCTGTTAGCAAGCCGCCTTATAGCCGAACCGGAAAAATGGCAGGCCCCCGTGGCCAATTTGGCCTAGCAAGGCGACGGTCCTATTCTCTGCTCGATGGAGAACGGAGTAGCGGCTGGTGGACAAAGTCGGTGTTGCGTCACGACTCAGTGATCTGGGGATCACGCTATCCGACGTCCCTTCTGCGGCAAGCCATCCCGGCAGCACCTTCGAAGGCCCGTGCGTCGTGCAAGGACGTATTATGCCTGGCCACTGGGTCCATATCGGGGCGTTCACTGGCATTTACGGTGGGACACTGCACTCCTGTACGATCGGCCGCTTCTGTTCGATTGCCCCGGGCGTGGACATTGCGTCGGATCAGCATCCAACGGACTGGCTCTCGTCTTCGATGGTTCAGTACGTAACCAACATCCATGGGTGGGGCGATTTCGTCGCGAGCCGTGGGATAGAGTACCGACCGCCTTCCCAGCGCTTCAGTTCCAATGCTCCAGTGACGATCGGGCACGACGTGTGGATTGGGCGTAGCGCTATGATTAAGTCCGGCGCGAGAATTGGCCATGGCGCCATAGTCGCGGGCGGAGCCGTTGTGGTTAAGGACGTCCCCGCCTACACCATTGTTGGTGGCGTACCAGCCAAACCTATCAGGCTGCGGTTCTCGGAGAAGATGATCGAGAGGCTGTTGGCGCTTGAGTGGTGGGACTACAACGTATTCGCGATCGACAGCCTAGACTTCTCAGACATCGAGACGGCAGTTTCGACCTTGGAAGGCCACAAGGCAAGTGGGACGCTCGCCCGGCTAAACGTGGTCAAGACCTCCGTCGCCGATCTGCTCCGTGAAAATGCAGGCTAGGCGATCTCGGAGCGACTAACGATCATCGCACGCTAGACGCGATATCCACTCGTCCCCGCACATGGCTGCGACGCCAAATTGTCCACATGGGCATGAAGCTGCCCGTCCCGCCGTGACAACGGGTCCGTTTGCGTATGCGGCTCATCACGCAAAATCTATGGTTTAGCCCTGAAATTCACGCCCCCATCAATGGGAGCACGATTGCACGCGATGAGAGTGGCATGCAGCCTCTGCTCGCTACTCTGATCCCTTCCGAGCGATTCGAGGTACAATTCAGGCGCGCACCACAAATCACTACACTAGCAAAATAACTTAAGCATGGAGCGTTTAGCATGAGTATTCCCACAATTGCTCTCTTGGTACTTGCGCACGGGGCTCCTAAAGTTCTCGCTCATCATGCTCGCCTTCTCTCCGGTCATTCTTTCCGCTTTTTTGTCCATTTAGACAAAAAGATCAATATAGATGAATACAAGACCTCCTGCTGCGTAGATTTTTTGGAATTTCTCCCTGAAAGAGAAGAAATATTTTGGGGCGGATTCAATATGATTCGCGCAACCATCAAATTAGCGCGGTTTTCTTTGGCGAATTCGGACGCCGAATATTTTTGCCTATTATCCGATGATTCATTTTCATTGTTTTCTGCGCAAAATTTACGAAAAAAAATATGTGAATTTGGATCAATAATTCAGTGTTATGATGTGAATAGAAATAATGATCGCCGAATGCGCTATGATCAATACTATTATTTCGATAGCAATCACACATCAGCTCGACACATTCAAGCGGAGCGCCGGAATATCAATTCGAATGATCTTAGTATTTATGAAAAAATAAAGACTTTGTCAGAACGTGGCAAGCGTCCAATCAGTCTCTTTGCCGGAAGCCAATGGTGGATCCTATCCAGGAATGACTTGAATGAATGCCTCAAATTGTACGATAATGATCCATGGCTTGCTGAAAGTTTTGAGTTCTCAGCAATTCCTGATGAGATGTTTTTTCAAACACTGTTCTGCGAAAGCCAAACAGCAAAAGATCCGTCATTTTTGCCTCGCACTGACACGCCGATGCTCGCAGATTTCTCAAGAAATCCCAAGCCTTATATCTTCTCCAATGAAGAGGATGTGAAAATGAAGGTCGAAAAGACTCATCTTTTTATAAGGAAAGTAGCCGAAGATGAAAAATTTCTCACCTTTGTGCCTTCCATAGGAGAATAAAAGTGACTTTGCCGGAAAACCCGATGCAGTTCATACGCCAAAAATTTGGCGCCAATGTAACAATCTCCTACATGCCGAACGGAGGCAATCTCGGAGACGCTTTAATTGCCGCATCAACAATTCAGGCTTTTGATTCTTCTTCTATTTCATGGAAAATACTTAAAGGAGGCAAAGAAAACCTTCTCTCGACTGACGTACTAGTTTATGGCGGCGGTGGATCCCTTGTAAATCTTTACAAAGGAGGTATCGCTTGCCTCAAGTTCCTGCAAAGCCTAGGCCGTCCAATTATCGTCCTCCCGCACACCGTGCGTGGCCATGAAGATTTTTGGCGCGCGGCATCTGATATAACTGTTTTCTGTCGAGATTTTGCATCTTTAGATTACTTGAAGAATTTTTCCAACATCGAATGCCATTTTTCACACGACATGGCAACACAACTCGATCTCTCCAAGCCTCCCTACGATACAATATTACGTTACGCGAAACTCGCGCGAGAAAGGAACTTGATTCTCTCGGAATCTGCTTTCTTTCGAGAAGATGATGAGAAAAGCTCCTTAGCTCATGACGATGTATCTCTCGATATTTCGGCGCTTTCTCACCCGTCAATGGCATCCAAGGAAGATATACAATGTCACGCTGCGATATTTTTGTCCGTAATTTCTCACTCAAAGACGATAAAAACCAATCGCCTTCATGTTAGCGTTGCGGCTGGATTGCTTGGGATTCCAACAATTCTTTATGATAACAACTACGGGAAGAATCGGTCTATTTTTGAAGCAACTCTTCAAAAGCGGTTCCCCTGCATCAAGTTTGTGGAGAATTGACTTACCGTGCCTATTCGGCGTGCAGGCGCCCAGGCACCGCTTGCGCGGCCGCGCTTCGTTGACCGGACTGCGCACGAACGGCGTCGAGAGCTCCCGTCGCCGCGCGGCCAAGGGCGCGCGAATGCCCGCCCGCCGAGACGCCCACGCAGATGTGACCCTGGCGGTTCCGCGCCGCCTCTCGGGCCCGGTTATCCCGTTACGCTCCCGCACCGCCGCAGCACCGCACACAGTCGAGAGAAGGCCAGCCAGAATCCGCCATGCTCCGGCGCCTGGTCCGACTTGCCGCCAAAGGCCGGCTCCCCGCGCCGCAGCAGCGGCAGCCGCGCCTCGAACCGCCCGCGCATGTTCTCGAGGAAGCCGGCGCTCGCGCCCATGTATTGCTCGATCATCTCGGTCGCGAGCGCGATCTCGACCACCGCCTGCCCCTCGGTGGTGAAGCGCTTCAGCGCCCGGCTCTCCTCGGCCAGTGCCAGGTGCAGCCGGTGCAGCTCCTGCAGGTGGCGGGCGATGCGGGTGCGGGCGTCGCGCTCGGCCTCGCCCATCGCCGGGGTGATGGTGTCCATGGACGGCCTCCGATCGGCAGCTTCGCACGCCCTTCATGAAGGTCCCGTGAACACGGAGGGGCAGCCCACTCCTCCACCTTCCCGCCCCGTGCCGCGCGGCCCATACGGCCATCGCACCGGCAGCGGAGGACGCGCATGCGCATCGACACGGTGGAAGCGCTGGAAGCGCTCTACGGCACCCCGAACCTCGCCTCGACGGCCAAGGTCGCCGACCGGATCACCCCGGAATACCGCCAGCTCATCGAGGCCTCTCCCTTCCTCGTCCTCGCCACGGCGGGGCCGGAGGGTCTCGACGCCTCGCCCCGCGGCGATGCCCATGGCCTGGTTCGGGTCGCCGATGACCGCACGCTGCTGCTGCCCGACCGACGCGGCAACAACCGCGTGGACAGCCTGCGCAACGTGGTGCGCGACCCGCGCGTCGGGCTGCTGTTCCTCATCCCCGGATCGGGCACCACGCTGCGGCTGAACGGGCGCGCGCATCTGTCGATCGACCCCGATCTCCTCGCCTCCTTCGCCGTCGAGGGCGCGGCGCCACGCTCGGTCATGGTCATCGCGATCGAGGAGCTGCTCTTCCAATGCGCCCGCGCCGTGGTGCGGTCCGCCCTATGGGACCCCGCACGCCACGCCCCACCCGGCAGCCTGCCGACGCCGGGCCGGATCCTCGCGACGATGAGCAACGGCGAAACCGGCGGCGAGGCCTATGACCGCGAATGGCCGGCGCGCGCCGCGAAGACGATGTGGTGAGGCGATCAGGCGCGTTCGGCGAGGTACCGCCGCGCGGTCAGGCCGAACGCGACGACCTCGCCCTGGAAGGTCAGGCCCGCCTTTTCGAGGACGCGGCAGGAGGCTGCGTTCCCGGGCGCCGCATAGCCGACCAGGCGCGCCAGCCCCAGCGGCCCGAAGCCGGCCTCGCGCGCTGCGAGCGCGATCTCGGTCGCAACACCGCGCCCCCAGGCGCTGCGTGCCAGCAGGTAGAGGATCTCCGTCTCCCCGCCCAGTTCCGGCAACAGCCGCAGCCCGCCATGGCCGAGCAGCATGCCCGTCGCGCGATCCGTCACCGCCCAGGGTCCGTACCCATCCTTCCGCCAGGCCGCCGCGAAGGCGGGGACCAGCCGGGCCGCATCCGCCTCGGCGGTCGCGGTGCGCGCCATGCCGCCGGGCATGTGCCGCATCACCTCGGCATCGGCGCGTATCGCGGCATAGGCGGCGATGTCGTCCGGCTCGAAGGGTCGCAGCAGAAGCCGTTCCGTCGCGACGATCACCCGAGCCGCGCCGCGACGCGCGTGACCAGCGCCTCGCGTTCCGCCCGCATGCGCGCCCCATTCGTCCGGGCGCGTTCCAGCACCGCGGGCGGCGCCGTCTCCGGAGAGCCCGCATCGAAGGGCGGCGCCGGCGCGTATTCGATCTGCAACTGGATGGCCTGGGCGATTTCGGGCGAGACCATCTCCGCCACCAGCGCGAGGGCGAAGTCGATGCCCGCGGTCACGCCGCCGCCGGTCACGACGCGCCCGTCACGGACCCAACGAGCATGCTCCGGCACTGCGCCCAGTGCGGCGAGGAAATCATGGCTCGCCCAATGCGTCGTCGCCCGCACGCCCTTGAGCAGCCCCGCCGCCCCCAGCACCAGCGCGCCCGTGCAGACCGAGGTGACGAAGCGCGCACCTTCCGCCTGGCGACGCAGGAAGGCGAGCACCGCCTCATCCTCCATCAGCGCCGCGACGCCCGGCCCGCCCGGCACGCAGATCACGTCGAGCGCCGGGCAGGTGGCGAAATCGGTATCGGGCAGGATGGTCAGGCCGGTATCGGACGCGACCGGCTCGCGCGTCTTCCAGATCAGGTGCACGCTGGCGCCGGGCACGCGGGAGAACACCTCGAAGGGTCCCGTCATGTCGAGCTGCGTCAGGCGCGGAAACAGCAGCAGGCCGAAGCGAAGCGATGTGGTCATGGTGGCGGTCCTCCGCGTGTCACGCTGGCATGCGACAAGCCGCCCCGCCACCCCGCATCCGAAGGAAGGAAGATCCTCATGCGCCTTGCGGTGATCTCCGACATCCATGGCAACCTCCTCGCGCTCGAAGCGGTGCTGGCCGACATCGATCAGCGCGGCGTCGATGCGGTGGTCAATCTCGGTGACTGCGTCACGAGCCCGCTCTGGCCGCGCGAGACCTTCGACCGGCTCGGCGAGCTCGACCTGCCGACGGTGCGCGGCAACCACGACCGCTGGATCGTCGAGATGCCTGAGGAGAAGCTCTCCCCCGCCGGCCGGTTCGCCCGCGATGCCCTGAACGAAGCGCAGCGCGCGACCCTGCATGGCCTGCCGGCGCGGATCGCGGTGACGCCCGACATCCTCGCCGTGCACGGCACCCCCGGCGATGACAGCACCTATCTGCTCGAGGAAGCCATGGAAGGCCGCCTCGGTCCGGCCGCGCGCGCGACGCTCGCCGCGCGGCTCGGCGCGGAGGCACGCCCTGGGGCGGTGGTGCTGTGTGGCCACAGCCATCGCCAGGCCTTCGTGCAGGGGCCCGAGGGCTGCACCATCCTCAACCCCGGCAGCGTGGGCTGCCCGGTCTTCGCCGATGCGCCCGGCGCGCCGGGTCTCGAGCACCGCTCGCCGCACGCCCGCTACGCCATCCTCACGTTGCGGCGTGGGCGCTGGGGCGCCGAGCTGCTGGCACTCGACTACGACTGGGACGGCGCGGCGCGCCAGGCGTCCATGAATGGCCGCCCCGACTGGGCGGCGGCGATGGTGACCGGCGCGCTGGCGTGACGCGGCCTCGCCGTCAGCCCTTCCGCCCCACCCAGCGCGCGAAGCGCGGCCAGGGTCCGACACCCCAGGGCGACGGCAGGTTGTTCGCCGCATAGGCGATAAGGAACAGCGTCGCGAGCCCCGGCAGCAAGGGCGTGGCGAGGAAGTTCCAGCCGGCATCCTCGGCGAAGACCACCACCGGATTGGCGCCCGCCGGGGAGTGGATGGTGCGCGTCACCGCCATCACGGCCAGCGCCGTGCCGACCGCCAGCGCGATCCAGGGCTCGATCGGCCCGCCGAACATCCGGCGCCCCTCATGGAACAGGAGGCCGACCATGGTGGCGAGCAGATGCCCGCCGATGAAGGAACGCGGCTGCGCCATGATGCCGCGCGGCATGCCGAAGAGAATGACGCAGGACCCGCCCAACGAGGGCAGCAGCCAGGGATGCTCGGTGAAGGACAGCGCCGCGTTGGCGAGCAGCAGCGCGACGGCGGTGCCGACGACCTGCACGACGATGCGGCTGGGCCTCGGCGGTCTCATGAGGTGGCCTTCGGCATGGTGGGGTCCCTGCAGTTCTGCATGCCTCACGGCCTGGCCGGCGGCACGAGGCACTCCCGCGAAGCGTCCCCGCAGTATCGGATCGGATCTTCAGATTCGACCAGCCAACCCGGCGCGACGTGCCGCGCGCGATCTGCGCGGTGGCCGTGAGTTCCCTTACTGTTCTCTCAATGCGTGGATTCTAAGCCAACCAGGCATTAACCCATCGTTCCCATTGTGTTCTTGACGGCTTCAGGCGGTTTCGGCAGGATGCGCTGGAACAAAAGGGGAACTTGTCGCCCCTTCCAGGACAGGCAGGAGCCGCGCCATGCCGGACGGTACCCCCCATCTGTCGCCCGATTCGGGCTTTGCTCTGCCGCCCCTCGGCCGCAAGGGCCGCGGCGCCGGGCTCAACCCGCCCGTTCGCTTCGAACGCAGCGCGCGGGAAGCCTTCGACGATGGCTGGGGCACGCTGGAGGCCGCCTTCGCCGAGTTGCCGCCGCTGCCCACCACGCTGACGAAGGACAGCGCCCGCTCCGCCCTCGCCTGGAACGACAGCCCCGACATCGGCTTCGACCGCTCGATCAACCCCTATCGCGGCTGCGAGCATGGCTGCGTCTATTGCTACGCCCGGCCTTCCCACGCCTATCTCGGCCTTTCCCCCGGCCTCGACTTCGAGACGCGGCTGCTCTTCAAGCCCGAGGTCGCGACGCTGCTGGAAAAGGAGCTGCGCAAGCCCGGTTACGAACCGAAGCCGATCGCCCTCGGGTCCAACACGGATCCCTACCAGCCGGTCGAGCGCACGCTGAAGCTGACCCGGTCGGTGCTGGAGGTACTCGACCGCTTCAACCACCCCGTCACCATCGTGACGAAGTCGGCCGGCGTGCTGCGCGACCTCGATATCCTCTCGGCCATGGCCCAGCGCAGCCTGGTGCGGGTGTGCCTGTCCATCACCACCCTCGATGCCCGTCTCGCCCGTATCATGGAACCGCGCGCGGCGTCGCCCGAACGGCGCCTCGCCGCGCTGCGCGATCTCACCGCCGCCGGCGTGCCCACCGCCGTGCTGACGGCGCCGATGATCCCCGGCGTGAACGATGCCGAGCTTGAGACCATCCTCGAACGCGCCGCCGCCGCCGGCGCCTCGAGCGCCGGCTACGTGCTGCTGCGCCTGCCGCTCGAGATCAAGCAGCTCTTCGAGGAATGGCTCGCACGCCACATGCCCGACCGCGCGGCGCGCGTATTGTCGCTGATCCGCCAGACGCGCGGCGGCGCTCTCTACGATAGCCGCTTCGCCACCCGGCAGAAGGGCACGGGCGCCTATGCGGACCTGCTGGCGCAGCGCTTCGCGGTGGCGACGCGGCGGCTCGGGCTGGAACGGCGCGGCGGTGGCGTCGCGGCGCTCGACTGCTCGCAGTTCCGCGTGCCGCCGGCGGCAGGGGCGGCGGAGCAGCCGGCACAATTGGCGCTGTTCTGACGGCAAGGACGCGGGGAAGCCTCGGAGAGGGACAAGGCCCTTCCCCCGCCCCCCGCCGTCGCGCTCTCATGCCGCCTTCAGATGTTCCTTCAGCCGCGGCATCAGCTCCACCAGGTTGCAGGGCCGGTGCCGGCTGTCGAGCTGGAACCTCAGGATATCGTCCCAGGCATCCTTGCAGGCCCCCGTCGAGCCCGGCAGCGCGAAGAGGTAGGTCCCGTCCGCCACGCCACCCAGCGCGCGCGACTGCATGGTGGAAGTGCCGATCTTCGCATAGCTCAGCATGCGGAACAGCTCGCCGAAGCCTTCGATCTCCTTCTCCAGCACACGCTTGAAGGCTTCCGGCGTCACGTCGCGGCCGGTGATCCCGGTCCCGCCCGTGGTGATCACGCAATCCACGGCCGGATCGGCGATCCAGCGGCGCAGGATGGCCTCGATCGCATCCGCCTCGTCGCGCACGATCTCCCGCGCCGCGCAGTGGTGCCCCCCGGCCTCGATCCGGTCCTGCAGCGTCTGGCCGGAGCGATCGGTGGACAGGTCCCGCGTGTCACTCACGGTCAACACGGCGATGTTCACGGGCAGGAAGGGCAGCGATTCGTCGATGGGCATGGCGACCTCCGTGCATTGGCCCAAACCATGGGCTCGGCATGGCCATGCTGCAACCGGCCCCCCAGGCGTGCCATGGGAGTCTCCCGCCCCATGATCGCGCCCGATGTCGCGCTGCTCGTCGCCACGGACCGGACGCTTCCGCTTCGGCGTCGATGATCCCGCACGCTGACCCACCGCACCCTTGCGGCGCGTCGTCCCGCGCGGCCGCGCACCCATCAACGCTCCGGATGGATCGGCACCGCGACAGGAAGCGCCTTCGGCCAGGGCGAATCGCCCCTACACTGCCACGGTCGAGGGAGATGAGCCGCGATGGCACGACCGCAACCGGATGCGACGGACCCAGTCACGGTGCGGCTGGCCTTCGATGGCCACGCCATCGTGGCGGCGCGCGGCACCTCCCTGCTCCAGGCCTGGCTCGCGGCCGGCCTGCCGCTGACCGAGAATGCCGGTTGCCTCGGCCAGGGCGTCTGCGGCGCCTGCCGCGTGCTGGTGCGCCGCCCGGATGAACGCCTGGCCACCACCGCCCTCGCCTGTGAAACCCCGGTCGCGGAGGGCATGCAGGTCGCCTTCATCGACCATTTCCCCGCCCGCCGTCCGCATGCCTATGACCTGCGCGCGCTGACCGATGGCTGGACGGCGCTCGATTCCGTCGGCCGGGTCTTTCCCGAAGCGGCGCATTGCCGCCATTGCGGCGGCTGCGACCGCGCCTGCCCCAAGGGCATCGAGGTGCAGCGCATGGTCAACCTTGCCGCCGCCGGCCAGGCCTTCGCGGCGGCCGAGCTGTTCGACCATTGCGTGCTGTGCAACCTCTGCGTCGCCGCCTGCCCGGAGCACATCGACCCGGCCCATCTCGGCCAGTTCGTCCGGCGGCTCTCGGCCTCGCTCACGCTGCGTCCCTCCGACCTGATCCAGCGCCTGCGCGAGATCGCCGAGGGCGGCCAGCCCATCGACCCCGACGCGCCCGGCGCCAATCCGCCGCGCGAGGGGCAGACCGCGTGACCGGCATCCCCTACGAGCAGGCGCTGGCCGCCTGGCGCGCGACCGCCCCTGCCCCCGGGGTCTCCCTCGACCTGCCGGCGCCAGAACTGCTGGCGGGCTTCCATCCCGACCATCGCACCGGCGCGATGGCGCGGCTGCGGGTCGGTGCCAATGCCGGCGATCCCTGCCCCGCGGCGCTGGCCACCCTGCTGCAATCCGACGCGCTGCTGGAGGATGAGGACATCGCCGGCGCCTCCGGCCATGACGCCGATGTGCTGGTCATCGGCGCCGGCGGGGCGGGCTGCGTCACCGCCCTGACGGCCGCGCGGGCCGGCGCGCGCGTTCTGCTCGCGACCAAGCTGCGGCTCGGCGACAGCAACACCGTCATGGCCGAGGGCGGCATCCAGGCCGCCATCGGCCCCGAGGATTCGCTGCAGCGCCATTTCGAGGACACGCTGCGCGCCGGCCATTTCGCCGCGGACAAGGCGCTCGTCGCGGCCCTGGTGCAGGACGGGCCCGATGTGATCCGCTGGCTGATCCAGGAGGGAATGAGCTTCGACCTCGCCCCCGGTTCGGACCGCATGGGCGGGGCGCTGCTGCGCAAGACGCCGGGCGGGGCCACGGCCGCGCGGCTGCTCTCCTATCGCGACTTCACCGGGCTCGAGCTGATGCGCGCCCTGCGCGAGGCGGTGCTGATGCAGCCCGGCATCACCATCCTCGACAGCCATCCCGCGCTGGAACTGCTGACCGATGACCGCGGCCGCTGCGCCGGGGCGGTGCTGCTCGACCTCGTGCCCGGGCGCCTCGTGCTGGCGCGCGCGGCGGCGACGGTGCTGGCCACGGGCGGATCGGGCCGGCTGCATCTCGCGGGCTTCCCGACCTCGAACCACTATGGCGCGACGGCGGATGGGCTGGTGCTTGCCTATCGCATCGGCGCGGCGCTGCGCGAGATCGACAGTTTCCAGTTCCACCCCACCGGCATCGCCTGGCCGCGCCACCTCGAAGGCCAGCTCATCAGCGAAGCCGCGCGCGCCTCCGGCGCGACGCTGGTGAACGGCCTCGGCCAGCGCTTCGTCGAGGAGTTGAAGCCGCGCGACATCGTCGCCTCCGCCATCCTGCGCGAGATCGCCGAGGGGCGCGGCATCGAGCGAGACGGGCTGCTCGGCATCTTCCTCGACACGCCGTCATTGGAACGCGCGACGCCTGGCATCCTGAAGCAGGGGCTGGTGACGCTGACGCATCTCGCCCATCGCGCCGGCTTCGATCCCGCCGAGGAACCCTTCCTCATCCGCCCTACCCAGCATTACCAGAATGGCGGCGTTGCCATCGACACCGCCGGGCGCACCGGCATCCCCGGCCTGCTCGCCGCCGGCGAGGTCACCGGCGGGCTGCACGGGCGCAACCGCATGATGGGCAATGCGCTGCTCGAACTCTGCGTCTTCGGCCGCCGCGCCGGGGAAGCGGCGGCGATGGACGCGCGCGGCGAGCGCGCGCGCAACATCGGCCTCACGCATCTTGCCGATTGGCGCCGCGCGCTGATCGCCGAAGGCCTGCCGCTCGCACAGAAGGCACCGATGCTGTTCCCGCCCTATGGGAACTTCGACGCGGCCGGCATCCGGAGGCATGCCGCATGACCTCCCGATCCGACAGCACCCCGCCGGACGGGCCGGTGCTGACCGCGGCGGCCATCCGCACCGGCCCGGACCTCGCCGCCTGGCTGGCGGCCGGTGGCGGTCTCGGCCTGCGGCGCGCCCTTGCCGCACCCGCCGGCATCATCCCCGCCATCGAGGCGGCCGGGCTGCGCGGCCTGGGCGGTGCGGGCTTTCCGACCCACCGCAAATGGTCGGCCGTCGCCGCGCTGCCCGCACCCGCGGATGGCAGCGGCAAATGGGTCGTCTGCAACGGCAACGAGGATGAACCCGGCACCTTCAAGGACCGCTTCCTGCTCTCCGAGACGCCGCATCAGGTCATCGAGGGCGCGCTGATCGCCGCCCTCGCGGTCGGCGCGACGCATGTCGCCCTCTATGTGAACCCGCGCGAGACGCGCGCGGTCGAGGCCTTGCGCGCGGCCGTCGCCGCCTGGCAGGAGGCGCCGCTGCTGGCCGAGCTCTCCGCGGCGCTGGGCGCACCGCCGGCGCTGTGCGTGGTCGAAGGCTCCGGCCTCTATGTCGGCGGCGAGGAGACGGCGGCCATCGCCTCGGTCATGGGCGGCTTTCCCTTCCCCTCGCTGAAGCCCCCCTTCCCGGCCGAGAAGGGCGTGAACGGCGCCCCCACCCTGCTCAACAATGTCGAAACACTGGCCCACGCCACCCACATCCTTGCCCGCGGCGCCGCGTGGTACCGCGCCCTCGGCCTCGGCGTCGCGCCAGGAACGAAGCTCTTCTCGCTCTCGGGCGATGTCATGCGTCCGGGGCTCTACGAACTGCCCATGGGGACACCGCTGCGCGAGCTCGTCTTCGGCCTGGGCGGCGGCGTGCTGGCCGGACGGCCCTTCAAGGCGGTCTTCACCGGCGGCCCGTCGAACACACTGCTGACCGCGGAGGACCTCGACGTGCCTCTGGACTTCGAGAGCGTCCGGGCGCGGGGATCGCGGCTTGGCACCGGGGCGATGATCGTGGTGGCGGACGGCACCTCCATCCTGCGCAAGACCGCCGAATACGTGGCTTTCTTCGCGGCGAATTCCTGCGGGCAATGCCCGTCCTGCAAGATCGGCACGCATCAGGTCGCGCGCATCCTGGAACGCATCGAGGCCGGCAACGGCAGGCCGGGCGACCTAGAAGCGCTGGAGAACCTCACGCAGCTCCTGCCCGGCAGCGGGCGCTGCGGGCTGGTGGACGGCGCGGCGACGGTGCTGGCCAGTTCGCTGCGCAGCTTTCGCGGGGAGTACGACCGGGCCCTGGCACGCGGGCGGTGAGGTCGGTCGCCATCGCCCCCCAGCGGTTCGGAACTTGCTTGGACACCGCATCCCGACGCGGAAGGAATACCCGATGACGATAGCGGCCACGATCGATCCGACGAACCTCGATGCGACGCGGCCCCTGGCCCTCGTCACGGGCGGCGCCAGCGGCATCGGGCTCGCCATCGTCGAGGACCTGGCGCGCGACCGGGAAGTCATCGCCCTCGGCCGTAGCGAGGAGAAGCTGCGTACCCTGCTCGGCCGCCCGCACATCCATCCGGTGGCCCTCGAATTGCGGGACGGGGAGGCGCTGGCCCGCTTCGCCGCCCCCTTCACCCGGCTCGACGTGCTGGTGCACAGCGCGGCCATCTCGGTGCTCGCCAGTCTCGAGACGAGTTCCCTGCCGGCCTGGCGCGACACCTTCGAGACCAATGTCTACGCGCCCGCCGAGCTGACCCGCCTCCTGCTGCCGGCCCTGCGGGCGGCGAAGGGCCAGGTGGTCTTCATCAGTTCCGGCGCGGCGGTGAAGGCGGTGCCGGGGCACATGGTCTACTCGGCCTCGAAATTCGCCCTGCGCGGCATCGCCGATGCGCTGCGGCTGGAGGAGGTCGCGAACGGCATCCGCGTCTCGACCGTCGCCCCGGGCCCGACGGATACGCCGATGAACCGCGCGACGCGCCTCAAGCAGACGGGTTCGACCGCGCGCGAGGAAGGGCGGTTCAGCGATCCCGAATCCCATGCCGCGGCGGTGCGGCTCGTGGCGGATATGGGGCCGGATTCCCAGGTCACGGAAGTCGTGGTTCGTCCGCGCCTGCTGTAGCCCGCCCCCAGCCCGTGGAGGGGCCAGAGAGGGGCTCTGCCCCTCTCCGGACCTCACCCCGCCAAAGGCCGAAAGGCCTTTGGAAACCTCAACCTGGTGCGGTGCGCCTTTGTCGGAATGCGTGCCGCGACCCGCTCCTGCGCCCGAAAGGCGCTGGGAGGGATTGGCCCGCCGGCCGTGCCCAGCGCCAAGTGCCTGCGGTCCAGGATGCCCAGCATCCTGGTGGGGTGAGGTTTGGAGAGGGGCAACGCCCCTCTCCAATTCCATCGCGCCGACGCTCGTCACCGCTGCGCCACGCGCCACCCACCCGGCACGTCTTCGGTCCCGCTGAAGCGCGGGAAGGCGCCGCGCACCAGCGCTTCCAGGCTTGGTGCCGCCAGGCCGAGCCGCGAGGCGTAGATCCAGGAATAGGCCAGCACGCGCTGCACGTATTGGCGCGTCTCCTCGAAGGGGATGGCCTCGATGAACAGGAAGGGGTCATCGCGGTGCCCTGCGCTCGGCAGCCAGCGCGCCAGGTTGCCCGGCCCCGCGTTGTAGGCGGCGAGCAGCCGGATCAGGTCGCCCTGCACGCTGTCCTGCCCCGCGAGTTGCAACAGGTATCGCTGCCCGATCTCAAGCGACAGCGCCGGATCATGCAGCCGCGCCGCACCCTCGGCACGGAAGCTCGGGTCGCCGGCAACGTAGGCGGCGGTCGCGGGCATGACCTGCATCAGGCCGCGCGCTCCGGCCCGGGACACCGCCTCCGGGTCGAAATTCGATTCCTGACGTGCCAACGCGTAGACCAGCGCCGGATCCACCCGGAAGCCCTGCGCCGGTTCCAGTCGCGGCAGCGGGAAGCGTTGCAGGTCGCGCGGCCGGCCATCCGCCCCCTGCGCCAGCCCGGCGAGCTGCGCGCCAAGATTGGTCATCCCGGCGCGTGAGGCCACCGCCAGCATCGCACCCGCCAGTGCCGCATTGCCCCGCGCGGCTGGCCACAGGGCGCGCAGCTCGGCCTCCGCGCGCGCGGTCTGGCCCACCTGCAACAGCGCGAGGGCCCGCCAGCCGCCAGCGGATTCCGCCAGCGCCGCCGCCCCCGCTTCATTCGCCCCGCCATGCCAGGCGAAGCCGGGTGCGAGGCCCAGCGCGCGCCGCGCCAGAAGCCCGTGGAAAGTGCGCGGTTCCTGCGCCGCCTGGAGCATCCAGGGCACATAATGCTGCGGCCGACGCGCCCGCACCGCCGCCCGCGCCGTCCAGAAGGCGGCCGAGGCGCGCGCCGCCGCCGAACCGCCCTCCGCCCGCGCCGCCGTCTCGAAATAGGGCAGCGCCACCTCGTAGCGGCCCAGGCCCCAGGCCGCGAGCCCGGCGGCGAAGGCGGCACGGCCGGTCTTCTCCTGCCCGCCGCGCGCGACCTCGCTCGCCATGCGGAAGGCCGCCGCATCCTCGCCCCGGCGGAACAGGGCCAGGGCGATATCGGCCCGCAGCGCGGCGGCGTAGCGGGGCGTCATGCCCCGGGTGCGGCGGATCTGGTCCAGCGCGCCGCGCGTGTCGCCGGCGGCGGCGCGCTCGCGCACCGTCCGGTCCAGCGCCGGGTTGCGGATGAAGCCCCGCGCAGCCGGTTCACGCTCCTCCGGCACGGCCTCGCCATCCTCGGGCAGGGCGGCTTCCTCGGGGGCGGGCGGCAGCGGCGCGCCCTGGGGGGTCAGCGTGGCGAGCAGGGCGTGGAGCCGCGGCGCATCGGGCTGGTCGGCATGGCGGGCGAGCCAGGCGCGCAGTTCCTCCGCGCGCGGCGCCACCGGCCGGGGACCCAGCCAGCGATCGGCCAGGATCGCCCCATCGAGGCGATGGTCGCGCAGCGCCTCATGCTCGCGGCGCGCGGCCTGGTGGTCGCCTTCGGCCTGCAGGCGGAAGATGCGCGTGATCCGCGCCGCATCGGATGCGGAAAGGGGTCGGGGCAGTTCGGCCGCGCCGCCTGGCTGGGCCTGGGCGGCATTGGCCGAGGCGGTCTGGTCAGCCCGTTGCGCCATGGCCGGAAG
Source organism: Roseomonas sp. (assembly GCA_041906015.1). Taxonomy (GTDB): domain Bacteria; phylum Pseudomonadota; class Alphaproteobacteria; order Acetobacterales; family Acetobacteraceae; genus Neoroseomonas. Next base: position 22,006 of record JAYRJZ010000008.1, on the reverse strand, counting down.
GGGGGTTCCGAACCAGAGCGGCAGGCCGATCGCGGCCAGGACGGCCGCCGGCCTGCGCCGGGCCATGGGGCAGATCGCGCGCATGGCGACTCGGCACTACCGGGCGTTTTGCCGGCGATGCAATGCCGATGATCGGGATGAATCCCGTGTTTCGGGACCGCTCCCTGTCGATTCAAGACCTTGCGATACGTTCCGCAGACGCGCTCTTGAGCAACTTTCGCTGGCGCCCACTCGACACCGGCCCGCAGCCCCACCGGGCCACCCTGCGACGGCATCCCGGCTGGATGGCCAGGGGAACGCACGGGCCGGCACCGCTCGCTCGGAAGGCATTCTACCCACGATCCGCGTCCAGGCTGCGGCGCAGCATCAGCAGATCCGACCAGGCCTCGCGCTTCGCGGCCGGGGTGCGCAGCAGATAGGCCGGGTGCAGCGTGGCGAGCGCCGGCACCGTGCCCAGCCCCTCGACCGTCAGGGAATGCCATTTGCCGCGCAGGCGGGTGATCCCCTCCTTCGCGCGCAGCAGCGCCTTGGCCGAGGTTCCCCCCAGCAGCACGACCCGGCGCGGCTTCACCAGCGCGATGTGGCGCAGCACGAAGGGCAGGAAGAGCGTGATCTCGGCATCCGTCGGCGTGCGGTTGCCGGGCGGGCGCCAGGGCAGGATGTTGGTGATGGTGAAGCCGCCTTCGTCCCGCCGCAGCCCGATCGAGGCCAGCATCCGGTCGAGCAACTGTCCCGACACGCCGACGAAGGGCCGGCCGAGCCGGTCCTCGTCCCCACCCGGCGCCTCCCCGATGAACATCAGCCCCGAGGCCGGATCGCCATCGGCGAAGACCAGGTTGGTCGCGGTCTCGCGCAGGGAGGAGCCGTCGAAGGCGCGAATGGCCTCACGCAGCTCATCGAGCGTGCTCGCCGCGGCCGCGGCTTCGGCAGCGCGCCCGGCGGCGGGCGGCGCCAGGGCGACGACCGTCGCGGGGGCGGCCATCGGGCGCAATAGTTGCGACTCCGGCACGACAAGTGCGGGCCGCGCCGGGGCGCTGCGGTCGGGCGGCGCATCTTCCAGCGCCTCCTCCGCCCCCCAGTCCAGTTGCAGCGCCAGCGCCGCGAGCAGATCCGCCCGATCGAGCTCCATGGATGCGATATCGGCCCGGCGCGGGGTTCCGCGCAACCCGGGCTGCCGCTAAAGGAGCCCGGTCAAGCGAGGAGAATGCGGGGATATGTCCGTCGAACGCGAGGCCATGGAATTCGACGTGCTGATCGTGGGTGGCGGCCCCTCGGGCCTGGCCGCGGCGATCCGCCTCAAGCAGCTCGCGCCCGATGCATCGGTCTGCCTGGTGGAGAAGGGGTCGGAAATCGGCGCCCACATCCTCTCCGGCGCCGTGCTGGAGCCCCGCGCGCTCGATGAGCTGATCCCCGACTGGCGCGACGATCCGCCGGCGCTGGCGACCCCGGCCGCCGAGGACCGCTTCATGTTCCTCACGGAGACGAAGGCGTACAAGCTGCCGACGCCGCCGCAGATGAACAACCACGGCAACTACATCGTCTCGCTGGGCAATGTGTGCCGTTGGCTGGGCACGAAGGCCGAGGAACTCGGCGTCGAGATCTACCCGGGCTTCGCGGCGTCGGAGACGATCATCGAGGACGGCGTGGTCAAGGGCGTCGTCGCCGGCGTGATGGGCATCAACCGCGAAGGCGAGGAAGGCCCGAACTACCAGCCCGGCATGGAACTCCGCGCGCGCTACACGCTGTTCTCCGAAGGTTGCCGCGGCTCGCTGACCAAGAAGCTGTTCGAGACCTTCAACCTGCGCGAGGGCGTTGAGCCGCAGACCTTCGGCATCGGGATCAAGGAGCTCTGGCAGGTTCCCAAGGCGAACCACAAGCCGGGTACCATCTGGCATTCGACCGGCTGGCCGCTGAAGTCCGACACCTATGGTGGGTCCTTCCTCTACATGCTGGGCGAGGACCTGATCTCGACCGGCTTCGTGGTGGGTCTCGACTACCCGAATCCCTGGCTCTCCCCCTTCGAGGAGTTCCAGCGCTTCAAGACCCACCCCTCGGTGAAGCCCTTCTTCGAGGGCGGCAAGCGCATCGCCTATGGCGCGCGCGCGATCAACGAGGGCGGCTTCCAGTCCATCCCGAAGCTGGTCTTCCCGGGCGGCATGCTGATCGGCTGCACGGCGGGCTTCCTGAACGTGCCGAAGATCAAGGGCACGCACACCGCGATGAAGTCCGGCATGCTGGCCGCCGAGGCCGTCGCCGCCGCGCTGCCGAACGAGAGCGCCCCCACGCAGCTCGACAGCTACAGCGATGCGGTCAAGGCGAGCTGGATCTGGCCGGAGCTGAACGCGGTGCGCAACATCCGCCCCGGCTTCGCCAAATGGGGCCTGTTCGGCGGCATGCTGAACGCCGCGCTCGAGACCTACGTCACCCGCGGCAACTCGCCCTGGACGCTGGCGCACCACAAGGATAATGAGAGCCTGAAGAAGGCCTCGGACTCCGAGAAGATCGCCTATCCCAAGCCCGATGGCGTGCTGACCTTCGACCGCCTCTCCTCGGTGTTCCTGTCGAACACCAACCATGAGGAGGACCAGCCTGCGCATCTGAAGTTGATCGACCCGTCGCGCTGGAAGGGCGTGAACTGGGATCTCTATGCCAGCCCCGAAAGCCGCTACTGCCCGGCCGGCGTCTACGAAGCCGTGGGCGTGGAGGAAGGCGAGCCGCGTCTCGTAATCAACGCGCAGAACTGCGTGCACTGCAAGACCTGCGACATCAAGGATCCGAGCCAGAACATCGACTGGTGCACGCCCGAGGGCGCGGGCGGTCCCAACTACATCGGCGGGATGTGAGCACGCCGCATCCCGTCATCGGCGTGCTGCGCGCCAGCGTGCTGCTCGGCCTCGGCTGGGTGGCCGCGGCCGGGATCGCCTGGTCGGCCTTCGGCATGGGCTGGGGCCTGCTGCTGCTCGCGATCTGGCTGCTGGCGCTGCGCCACTTCCAGCGTGCCATCGAGGCGCTGGGGCGCAGCCTGGCGCGCGAGGCGTCGCCGCCCGGCTAAGGGCCCGCACTCCTGCCCCACCCTCCCTACCCGGCGCAGCGTCATCCGAACAACCAGCCCCTGACGCCGGGAATCGCCGCATCCGGCGCGCAACGGTGGGCTTCGGCACCGTTGCCGTTCGCGCCCCCACGAGCGCGGTCCAGGGTGCGCTCACCCCTCGGTACTGTCCGGCCGCGCATTCCGATACCTCCCCGCAACTTCCCGTTGCGAGATCGTTCACTTTCCGCGTATATCATCCATGGCATTAGTTATTATAATCCAATTCTCTTTTTTTGAGACAGCGCACCTGACGGTCGCCAGCGAGTTCTGCTCAGGCCCGCGACCGTGCTCGGAGGCCCTGTCAAAAGGGGGTTCCAGGGCGCATGTCACTGTCCGTCATCTGCATCGGCGCCGGCCCGGCCGGATTGACCGCCGCCTATCTGCTCGGCCAGCGCGGTGTCCAGGCCACGGTGATCGAGGCCGATCCGCAGCACGTCGGCGGCATCTCCCGCACTGTCACCTACAAGGGCTTCGGCTTCGACATCGGCGGCCACCGCTTCTTCTCGAAATCCGAGGCGGTGGAGCGGCTATGGGACGAACTGGCCGACGAGCCGCTGCTGCATCGCCCCCGCAAGTCGCGCATCTACTACCGGGGCAAGCTCTTCGACTATCCGCTGCGCGCGACCGATGCCCTGTCAAAGCTCGGCATCGTCGAGGCCATGCGCTGCGTCCTCTCCTACGCCAGGGAACGCATCCTGCCGCGCCCGAAGCCCCGCAGCTTCGAGGATTGGGTCGTCGCCCAGTTCGGCCGCCGCCTCTTCGAGATCTTCTTCCGCACCTACACCGAGAAGGTGTGGGGCATGCCCTGCCACGAGATCTCCGCCGACTGGGCCGCGCAGCGCATCAAGGGCCTTTCCCTGTTCCAGGCTATCTGGCGCTCCATCCTCCCGCAGCGGCAGGACACGCCGCGCGGGGCGGTGGTGAAGACTCTGATCAACCAGTTCCGTTATCCGCGCCGCGGCCCGGGCATGTTGTGGGAAGCGGCCGCGGAGAAGGTACGCCGCCAGGGCGGCGCGGTGCTGCTCGGCCAGCGCGTCGTGCAGCTCCGTCGCGACGCGGAAGGCTGGACGGCCGTCGCCGAAGCCACCGACGGCACGCGCCACGAGCATCGCGCGGATGCGGTGATCTCCTCGATGCCGATGCGCCAGCTTGCCGCTTCCCTCGGGCCCGCGCCCTCGCCGGCCGCGCGTGCGGCGGCCGAAGGGCTACGCTATCGCGACTTCCTCACCGTCGCGCTGGTGCTGCGCGATCGCGACGCCTTCGACGACAACTGGATCTACATCCACGATCCGTCGGTGAAGGTCGGGCGCATCCAGAACTTCCGTTCCTGGTCGCCGGATCTGGTGCCGGAGGAAGGCCTCACCTGCTACGGCCTGGAGTATTTCTGCTTCGAGGGCGATGGTCTCTGGTCGGCCGAAGATGCCGACCTGCTGCGCATGGCGGGTGAGGAACTGGTCAAGCTCGGCCTCGCCCGCGCGGAGGACATCACGGACGGCACCGTGGTCCGCCAGCCCAAGGCCTATCCGGTCTACGACGATGCCTATGAGACGCATGTCGCGACGCTGCGGACGGAGATCGCCGCGCGCTACCCGGGCCTGCACCTGGTCGGGCGCAACGGCATGCACAAGTACGACAACCAGGACCACGCCATGATGACGGCGATGCTGACGGTCGAGAACATTCTCGCCGGCCGGGCCGTCTACGATGTGTGGCAGGTGAACGCGGACGCCGAATACCACGAGGAAGCCGGCGCGAGCGGCGAGCGGATGGTGCCGCAGCGCCTGCGGCCGGCGACGACGAAGCGCGGCATCCTGGCGGCGGAGTAGCGCGTTCCCGGCGCCAGCACGACACCGCTGCCGCGTCGGTGAGGGGCGTTGCCCCTCCCCGAACCCCACCCCACCAAACGCCGAAGGGCCTTTGGAAACCTCAACCTGGCGATGCGCACCGTGGGTGGGATGAATGCCGAAGCCCGCTCCGCGCCCATCCGTCAGCGCAGGGTGCGGCAGTCGTAGCGGTGGAAGGCCTCGATGCGCCGCGGCGGCGCGCCCTTCGTAGCGGGCAGCAGCACCGGCACGGGCGGCTGCCAGGTGCTGCCCTCCACGCCCCTCACCGCCTCGCCGAGGATGATCACGTCGAGTTCAGGCAAGGCACGGCAGACACCCGCCAGCGCCGCGGCATCGGCTGGTCCGGTGCGGCTGGGGTCTTCGCGTGCGGGGCAGATCTCATCGGGCGAGAGGCGCAGGTCGCTGGTGTTCAGCGGTGCGATCGCCGCGGCGCGATCGCGCGCCGCGATAGCCATGCCGCGGAAGAAGGCCGACCCGGCCCCGTGGTAGCAGCCATAGCCGGCGGGACGGCGCAGCTTGAACCAGAGAAGGCTGAACCCGCCTTCCCAATAGGCCAAGCCATCGGTGCCAATGAAGGCCGTGACGTCGGCGCGCCGGTCGTCGTTCTCGGCGAAGGCGTCCCAGGGGTCGCGCCGGTCCAGCGTGAGCAGCGACATGCCCAGCGCGAACGCCGCGCCGATCGGCAACACGCTGCCTCCGCGCGGCAAGCGGGGCCGGGCGATGAGCAATCCGGTTGCCAGGAGCACCACCACGATCGAGCCCAGCCAGGCTTCGAAGGCCGGCTCCTCCCGCAGCAGGAACCCGGCGTAGCCAAGGATCGCGCCGCAACCCAGGACCAGGACCGAGGCGGCCAACCGGGCCAGGTAGACCAGGACCCGATCGGCGAGTGGGCCCAGCCTGCCGGCGAGCGGCTGTGCTGCCAGCGCCCCAATGAAGAGCACCGGCGAGAGGAGGTGCGGTGCCAGGGCCAGCCGTTCGAGCAGCAGGCAGCAGAGCGCGCCGAGCAGCAGCGGCCGCGTCACCGATCCGCTGGGCAGGCGCCACAGCAGCACGGCGGCACCGACACCCGCCACGAGCGTGACCAGCCACAGCGCCCGCCAGAGCTGCACGTTGACGATGAGGATGTTCGCCGCGATGTCGCCCCCGATCGCCGTCAGCGCGAGGCCGGCGAGCCCCACGATCACGACGGCGTCGAAAAGGCGGCGCACCTCCTCCTCCACCCGAGGCCGCGCGAGAAGGATCAGCGCCACCTGGGCGGCGATCTGCGCCCAGTCGCGCATGCTCCATTGGCCGAGCAGCAGATAGGCGCTGCGGACGCCGACGATGCCGAACCACTCGGGATCATAGACCTGCAGCACGCGCACGAAGGGCTCGATCCCCACCAGCGCGCAACCCACCGCGATGGCGAAGCCCGCCGTGGCGACCCACCAGAGCCACGGCCAGGCGCGACACCATAGCAGCCCCGCCACCGCGACGCCCGGCAGCGCCATGAGCGGATGCGTGAGCAGCGCCAGCATCAGGCAGGCTCCGGCCAGCGCCGCACGCAGGGCCGGCCTGACCCGGGGCTGCCCCGGCGACGCAATGCTCGCGGCCAGGGCGAGCAGCACCAGGGCTTCGGCCCAGGGCCGTGCCGTCGCGAAGGGCTCCGCGAAGCTGAAGATCCGCTGTGATCCGTAGAAGGGCGGCAGGATGATCACCGCCGCCGCTGCCAGCAGGGCGAGATGCGTCGGGCCAAACAGGCGGCGCACCAGCACCAGCAGCGCGCCGAACCAGGCGATCTGCCCGGCCACCGCCATGATCAGATGCCCCGTGCCGACCCCGAAGACATCCAGCAGCGGCGCATAGGCGAAGGAGAACAGCGAGAAGCGATCCTGCGTGCCGGAAGCAAAGGCGATGTCCTGCCGCAGCGAGGCAGGATCGAGATGCAGGATCGCCTGGCCGGTATAGAGGATCGCGTCATGGACGATGCCCCGGAACGGCCGCAACGCCGCCCAGCACGCGACGAGGAGCATGATGGTCCAGGGCGACCAGGCCCTGTCGTCCTCGGCCTCCACCATCGCGCTCACGCGGCGTCGTCCCGGCCGGGGCCGATGGCGGCAGCGCAAGGTATCGGCATCGGCGATGGTCCTCCGGCGTCGCGGCCCCGAGGCTTGTGCCATCGCCGCGCCTGCGATCTGTTGAGCAGCCTCGCGCATATCGCCGCCTGCCGGCCCAGGCTAGTATCTTGCGCGCGCCGCCTGCCGGATTGCCGGCGGGAGCGCGGACAGGCAGGCCCCTGAAGACAACGGCCCGTGTCCTGGAAAGGAAGGCCGCCGGCCTCTGCCATCAGGATACCGGAAATCAGCGCCCACCACCGGCAAGGACACCATGCTCAAGATCCACGGCATCCCCCGCTCCCGCGCCTTCCGCTGCATCTGGGCGGCCGAGGAAGCCGGCCTCCCCTACGAGGTCGTTCCTCTCGGCTTCGCCACCGGCTTCAAGCTGGAGCGCCCGCTGCCGATCAACCCCAACAACAAGATCCCGGCGCTGGAGGATGGCGATCTCGTTCTCTTCGAAAGCCTCGCGATCAACCTGCACATCGCCGGCAAGGCGGGCGCGCCGCTCATGCCCGCGGGCGACGATGCCTCGCGCGCGCTGCAATGGACGCTGTGGACTGCGACGGAGATCGAGGCGCCCGTCATGCGCTGGGGCTACAACACCTACCTCAAGCCCGCCGCCGAGCGGGACCCGGCGGAAGCCGCGGCCGGCAAGGAAGCACTCGATGCGCGCCTCGCCGTGCTCGACGGCGTGCTGGACAAGACCCCCTTCCTGCTCGGTGCGGCCTTCACCGTCGCCGACCTGAATACTGCCTGCGTGCTCTATGCGCCCTGGCTGAACGGGTACGAGCTGGCGCCGTTCCCGAAGGTGAAGGCGTGGCTCGATGCCTGCCTGACGCGCCCGGCCGCGTTGCGGGCGCGCCACCTGCGGGAAGGTTGAGCCGGACGGCCTGCCGCCCGGCGGTGGGGGGCCGGGAAAAGGCAAAGCCTCTCTCCGGCCTCACCCGCGCCGTCACGGCTCCGCCGGCGGCGCGGGACGCCGCGTCAGCCCCGCGCTATCGCCACACGTAGTCCCGCACCGAGCAGGTCTCCACGTTGCGGCGCTCCTGCGAGCGCCGGTCCATGTAGACGATGAGCATGTCCACGGTGCAGACCTCCCCGCGCGGCAGCGGGATGCGCATCGATGCGCCGGGCGGCAGGATGTTGCGCGGTCCCAACCGGTCCTGCCCCCAGCTCCGCTCGGTGGTCAGGGAGACGTAGATCTCGCGGATCGCCACCGGGGTGCCGTTGATCAGGGTGAAGGATGGGTTCACCGCGACCCGTTCGGGCGGCGGCGGCGGTGTCGGCTGGTAAGGCGTGTCCCGCCCGAAGGTGATGCGCGTCAGCGTGCAGGCGTGCACCCCGAGATGCCCGTCCTCCGTCCCATCCGCGAAGCGCACGCGGATATCGAGGTAGCAGTCGGGAAAGGTCGGCTGGACCCAGACCTGCATGCCCGGCCGGATCGGCCCGCGATCCAGGATGTTCGGCCCCCAATCCTGTACGCGGGACGGTGAGACATTCGCCGCGACGATGGTCTGGCTGGTGTTGTTCTGCAGCCAGAAGCGGTTCTGCGCCGAGGCCGGCGCGGCCCAGAACGCCGTCGCGACGAGTGCGGCAAGCACGGCAATGATGCGCATCCCTCTCCTCCGACGGCCGGCAGGCCGCAGTGTAGGCGCTTCCTCCGGGCAAGGTTATGGCATGGCCGCGCCGTGTGTAATCTGGCGCGATGAACGATGAATTGCCGCCGATCCTGGTGCTCGGCGCGGGTGGCCATGGCAAGGCGGTGCTCGACCTGGTGCTGGCGGGCGGCGCCTGGCGCGCGGCGGGGGTGGTGGATGCCGCGCCGAAGGTCGCGGCGCTGCTCGGCGTGCCGGTGCTGGGCGATGAATCCCACCTCGCGTCGCTGGCGCGATCGGGCATCGCCCATGCCCATCCGGCCATCGGCAACAACGCGCACCGCACCGCCGCTGCTGCCCGCCTCGTCGCCGCCGGCTTCGCGCTGCCCGCCCTGATCCATCCCGCGGCGATCCTCGGCCATGGCGCGATGGTCACGGAAGGTGCCGCCATCCTCGCCCGCGCCGTGATCGGTCCCGATGCGCGTATCGGCCGGCTGGCCCTGGTGAATACCGGGGCGATCGTCGAGCATGACTGCTTGGTCGGGGAGGGCGCGCATATCGCTCCGGGTGCCATCCTGACCGGGGGCGTGCGCATCGGGCCCGGTGCCATGGTCGGCGCGGGCGCGGTGATCCGCCCTGGCGTGAGCATCGGTCCCGGCGCCATCATCGGCGCGGGCGCGGCGGTGCTTGCCGACGTCCCGCCCGGCACGACCGTCGCCGGCGTGCCCGCCAAGACCCTGCCGGAGACCAACGCGCCATGACCCTGCCCCGCCGCCTGATCCTCGCCACGCCCGCCCTCGTCCTGGGCCGGGCCCATGCACAGCCGGCGGGCTGGACGGTCGCGACCGAATACCCCGCCACCTCGATCCCCGGGGAGGGCGTCACCTTCTTCGCCGCGGCCGCGACGCGCCGCGGCGTGCCGGTCGCCGCCGCACCGGGCGCACCGGATAGCTATCGATCGGCCGCGGCCTTCACCGCTCTCTCCCAGGGGCGCTTCGCGGCGGTCGATGCCTTCTCGGGCGCGCTCAACGCGGTGGACCCGATCTTCCTGGTGTCCTCCCTGCCCTTCCTCACCGCGTCCCATGCCGATGCGGCGCGGCTGCGCGATCTCGCCCGTCCGCACTACGCGGCCGTGGCGGAAAAGCAGGGCGCGGCGCTGCTCTGGACGACGCCCTGGCCGCCCTCGGGCCTGTGGACGCGCCGGCCGGTGACGAAGCCCGAGGATCTGCAGGGCCTGCGCGTGCGCACCTATGACGCCACGGGCACCGCGGTGCTGCGCGCCGCCGGCGCCAATGCCGAGGTGCTCTCCTTCGCCGAGGTCGAGGCGCGGCTCGAAGCCGGCACGCTCGATGCCGTGCTGTCCTCCGGCGACGGCGGCGCGGGGCGACGGCTGTGGCGCTGGCTGCCGAACTTCACCATCGCGGACTACGCGTGGCCGATCTCGCTCGCCTTCGCGTCCAAGGCGGCGCTGGAGGCCCTGCCGGCCACGGGGCGCGACGCCATCACGGCCGCGGCCGCCGAGACCGAGACGCGGCAGTGGCAGGCGATCGAAGGCCGCCTGGCCGCGAACCAGCGCACGATGCGCGAGAACAACGTCGCGATCCACGAACCGACCGAGGCGATGCGCGCGGCGCTGCGCCAGGCGGCGGCCGGGGCGACGGCGGCGTGGGAGGCGCAGGCGGGTGAGGCAGGGCGGGCGGTCCTGGCGGCGTTCCGGCGATAAGGGGGGGCTGGCTGGAGAGGGGTTTCGCCCCTCGCCGGTCGCGCCTCTTCCCCGTTCCCGGCTTGCCACACGCCCCTGCACCCCGCAGGCTCCCCGCCATGCATCTCGCGATCCTTGGTGCCGGCGCCATCGGCCCCGCTTCAGCAGCCCTGGCCGTCAGCCGGGGTCATTCGGCGGTGCTGTGGTCGCCTTCAGGGGCGGGCACGCGCGGCCTCAACGGCCTGCTGCAGGCCGAGGGCATGCTGGAGGGTGCCTTTCCCGTCGCCGTGGCCGACACGCTCGACCAGGCCTTCACGGGCGCGGATGCAGTGCTGCTCACGGTCCCGGCCTATGCGCTGCCGCCGCTGCTGCCGCGCATCGCGGCGGCCATGCCGACGTCGCTGCCGCTCCTGATCGCGCCGGCGGCCTCCCTCGCGCCGCTCGCCTTCGCGCGGCTGCGCGGGCCGGGGGCGCCGGTCGGGGCCATGGCGACCACGCCCGTGACGGGGCGGCGTCTCGCCCCGGACCGGGTGCGCCTCGCCGCCATCCGCGCCGAGGCGGAGATGGGCGCCCTGCCCTCCCGCGCCGCGCCGGAGATGGCGGCGCTCGCCGAGACCCTGTTCGGGAACCGCTGGCCGATCGTGCCGGATGCGCTGGCGGCGGCCTTCATCAACACCAACCCGATCGCCCATGCCGCGCTCGCCCTCGGCAATGTCACGCGCATCGAGAAGCGGGAAACCTGGGGCCAGTACGGGCTGATGACGCCGGCCATCTGCCGCCTGATGGACGCGCTCTGCGCCGAGCGCGACGCGCTCGCAGCCCGCTTCGGCCACCGCCTGCCGAGCGTCGCCGACAATCTCCACCGGACCAATGGCGTCCCGCTCGGCCCGCTGCACGAGATGACCGCGGCGATCGAGCATGGCCGCGGCGTCATCGCCGGCCCGACCGACATGGAAACCCGCTACGTCACCGAGGACGTGCCCTACGGCCTCGCCTTCTACCTCGCCCTCGCGGCGGCGATGGGCCAGCCCATGCCGGTCACCGAAGGAACGGTCGCGGTGCTCGAGACGATGTGGGGCCGGGGCCTGCGCGACAATCCGCTGCTGGACGGACTCGACCTCACGAGCCTGCCGGACCTGCTCAGTCGAGGCTGATGTTGAGCGGCGCGGCCACGCGCCGCCAGCGGGCCAGGTCGTCGCGCATCAGGGCGCCGAAGGCCGCCGGGTCGCTCGGCGCCGGCGTCGCGCCGAGACCATCCAGCCTGCCCCGCAGCGCGGGCTCGGCCAGCGCCCGTGTGAAGGTCTGCTGCCAGAAGGCGATCGCCTCCGGCGGCGTGCCGGTGCGGACGGAAAGCCCTGTCCAGATGCTGGCGGTGAAGCCCGGCACGGCGGCTTCGGTCAGCGTCGGTACGTCCGGCAGGCTGGGGAAGCGCGCGGCGCCCGTGGTCGCCACCACCTTCAGCGCCCCGCCGGAAAAACCCAGCACCGAGGGCACCGAGACGAACATCAGCGCGATCCGCCCCGCGAGCAGGTCGTTGAAGGCCGCCGCGGCACCGCGATACGGCACGTGCTCGACATTCAGGCGTTCCTTCGCCTTCAGATCCTCCATGATCAGATGCGTGTTGGTGCCGATGCCGGTGGAGGCATAGGGCAACGGCGCCGGCGCGCTGCGTGCGAAGGCGATCAGCCCAGGGGCGTCGTTCACGGGCAGGGACGGCCCGGCGAGCAACGCCACCGGGCTGTCCAGCAACTGCGTCACCGGGGCGAGGTCGGCATCGGGGTCATAGGGCATGCGACGCCCGATCGCCTTCGGGATGGTCGTCTGCCCGGCGGTCGCGAGCAGCAGGGTCAGCCCGTCCGCCGGCCCGCGCGCCACCGCCTCCCCGCCCAATATGCCGCCGGCACCGGCGCGGTTCTCGACCACCACCTGCTGCCCGCCCGCCTGGACGGATTGCGCGAAAAGCCGCCCCAGCACGTCCTGCGACCCGCCTGGCGCGAAGGGCACGACGAGGCGCACCGGCCGGTCCGGAACCCAGCCGCCCTGCGCCCGGGCGATGGCGGGCAGGGCCAGGGAAGCCAGGAGGGCGCGGCGGTGGATGGGCATCGGGCATGTCTCCGGTGAGGCCGCCATGGTTTCGCGTCCCCTGCCTGCCGGCAAGCATTCACACGGCCGACGCCAAGGCTTCATTGCCCCGCCACGATCGCCGCGCTACCTGGACCGCTTATGGAAGCCGTCGCCCGCGCCCCCGAGGAAGCCCTGAAGCCCCGCCGGCTGCGGCGGCGCTCACCCCTGAACTTCCAGCCCTGGATCCCGGGCGCGGCCTGGGCCGACGTGATGGAGCCGCGACCGCTGGGCGGGCGCTTCCGCGCGGTGCGGCGCATCGCTGCCGCACTCCTCTGGACGATGATCGCCGTGCCGATCCAGGTGGTGCTGATGCGTCTTCCGGGCCGGGTCTCGATCCGCTTCGCCCGGAACTACCATGCGGTGCTCTGCCGGCTGATCGGACTGAAGGTGCAGGTCGTCGGCACGCCCGCGCCGGGCCCGTCGGTGCTGTTCGTGTCGAACCATTCCTCCTGGCTCGACGTGCTGGTGCTGGGGTCGGTGCTCGAAGCGGCCTTCGTCGCCAAGGCCGAGGTCGGGCAGTGGCCGATCGCCGGGACCATCGCGACGCTGGGCCGGACCATCTTCGTCAGCCGCACCCGCGGCGCCACCGGCAAGGAAGCCGAGGAGATCCGCGAGCGCCTCACCTCCGGCGGCAGCATCATCCTCTTCCCCGAGGGCACCTCGAACGACGGCACCCGGGTGCTGCCCTTCCGCTCCTCCTTCCTCGCCGTGGCCTCCGACGCGCAGCAGGTCCAGCCGGTCTCCCTGGTCTATGACCGGCTGGGCGGCCTGCCGGCCTGCCGGCGGGACCGGCCGCTCTTCGCCTGGTATGGCGACATGGACATCGCCTCCCATTTCTGGCGGATCGCGCGCCGCTCGGGGGCGCGGGCGACCGTGCTGCTGCACCATCCGGCCGACCCCAAGGCGTTTCCGGACCGGAAGGTGCTGACGGCGGCGGCGAGCGATGTGGTGGCCGAGGGCGCGGCCCTGCTGCGGCAGAACCGGCCGGTGGAGCCGCAGGCACTCCAATTGCCGAAGTGACGCGCCGGCAGGGCTTCGCCCCTCCGCGGCCCGCCTTGCGCCGGAACTGTCACGCACGAATGCTTGACCCGGCGCGGACCGGGCGGCCACGCTTCCGCCCATGGTGATTCACCTCGGAGTCCCCGTCGCTTGACCCGCACCGCCCCGGTGCGCATGTCCTCCGCCAGCCATTGCCGCCCTGTTGGCGGCGAGGCCGGCGGAGCCTGACCCGAATGACCGACAGCACGACCCCTCGGAAGCGCCTTCTGATCCGCACCTGGGGCTGCCAGATGAATGTCTATGACAGCGCCCGGATGGTGGATGTCCTTGCGCCGCTCGGCTATGCGCCCACCGAGGCGGTGGAGGAGGCCGACATGGTCATCCTCAACACCTGCCACATCCGGGAAAAGGCGACGGAGAAGGTCTTTTCCGACCTCGGCCGGCTGCGCGAGGCCAAGCAGGCCCGCGGCGGGGACATGGTCATCGCGGTCGCCGGCTGCGTCGCCCAGGCGGAAGGCGCGGAAATCACCGCCCGCGCCCCCTGGGTGGACATCGTCCTCGGCCCGCAATCCTACCATCGCCTGCCGGAGATGGTCGCCCGCGCGTCGCGGGCCGCCGGGGCGGTGATCGAGACCGAATTCCCGCCCGAGGACAAGTTCGACCACCTGCCCGAGACGACGGTGCCGCAGGGGGTGACGGCCTTCCTCACCATCCAGGAAGGCTGCGACAAGTTCTGTTCCTTCTGCGTCGTGCCCTATACGCGGGGTTCCGAATATTCCCGCCCGGTCACCGCCATCGTTGCCGAAGCCGAAAGGCTGGTGGCCCTGGGCGCGCGGGAGATCACCCTGCTCGGCCAGAACGTGAATGCCTGGCACGGCGACGGGCCGGATGGCAAAGCCTGGACGCTCGGGCGGCTCGCGCGCCGGCTGGCGGACATCCCGGGCCTCGCCCGCATCCGCTACACCACCTCCCATCCGCGCGACATGGATGACGACCTGATCGCCGCCCATGGCGACACGCCCGCGCTGATGCCCTTCCTGCACCTGCCGGTTCAGTCCGGTTCCGACCGGGTGCTGAAGATGATGAACCGCGGCCATACGGCCGACGACTATCGCCGGTTGGTGGACAGGCTGCGCGCCGCGCGGCCGGATCTGGCACTGTCCACCGACATCATCGCCGGCCACCCGGGGGAATCCGGGGCCGATCATGCCGCGACCATGGCGCTGATCCGCGATGTCGGCTTCGCCCAGGCCTTTTCCTTCAAATACTCGGCCCGGCCCGGCACCCCGGCCGCGACCATGGCGGGCCAGGTGGCGGAAGACGCGAAGGACGCCCGCCTGGCGGAGATCCAGGCCCTGCTGCGTGACCAGCAGACCGAGTTCAACCGTTCCCGCACCGGCCTGCTCGCCGAAGTGCTGGTCACCGGCCCCGGCCGCCACCCCGGCCAGATGGCCGGGCGCACCCCCTGGCTGAACCCGGTGCATTTCGATGGCTCGCCCGACCTCGCCGGGCAGCTCGTCCCGGTGCGAATCCTCGCCGGGCACCCCAATTCCTTGACCGGGGCGCTCGCCGCACCCCGCAACGCCGAGCCCAGGGAGAGACCGGCCGCTTGAGCACCACGCAGACCATCGCCCTCCGCGCCACCGATACCCGCAGCGACGCCGAGCGACGCTCCGTCACGCTGCAGTTCGATGACAACGTCCTGCTGCCCCTGCTCCACGGCGAGCATGACCGGCACCTGGCCCGGATCGAGCAGGTCCTGGGCGTCAGGCTCTCGTCACGGGGCAACCGCATCGCCATCTCAGGCGGGGCGGATCGGACCGAGATGGCGGAGGCGGCGCTGCTGGCGCTGTGGAAACGGCTGGAACAAGGACAACATGTGGGCACCGCGGAGGTCGAGGCGGCCTTGCGCCTTGCCGAGGGCGGTGCCGAGCAGGGCGAACCCCGCCTGCCGCTGCGCGACCTGCCGGCCATCCGGACCCGCAAGGGCGCGATCGCGCCACGGTCCCCGGCCCAGGGCGCCTATATCGACATGCTCGCCAAGCGCGAGATGGTCTTCGGCATCGGCCCGGCCGGCACCGGCAAGACCTACCTGGCCGTCGCGCAGGGCGTGGCGCTGCTGCAGACGGGGCGGGTGGACCGCATCGTGCTCTCCCGCCCCGCGGTCGAGGCGGGCGAGCGGCTGGGCTTTCTGCCCGGCGACATGAAGGAGAAGGTCGATCCCTATCTCCGCCCGCTCTACGACGCGCTGAACGACATGCTGCCGCCCGACCAGGTGGCCAAGCGCATCGAGCGCGGCGAGATCGAGATCGCCCCCCTCGCCTTCATGCGTGGCCGGACGCTTGCGCATTGCTACGCCATCCTGGACGAGGCGCAGAACACCACCGCCGCGCAGATGAAGATGTTCCTCACCCGCATGGGCGAGGGATCGCGCATGGTCGTCACCGGCGACCCGACCCAGGTGGACCTGCCCGCCGGCCAGCCCTCCGGCCTCGCCGAGGCGCTGAGAATCCTGGAAGGCGTGGAGGGAATCGGTGTGGCGAGATTTGCCGAACGGGATGTGGTAAGGCATCCGCTGGTGGCCCGTATCGTCGCCGCCTATCGGCGGGCCGACGAGCAGTCGCGGGCGAAGAAGGAGAGGTATGGAACCGGGAAGTAGCCGTCCCGGCCGTGGTCGTGTTGTGCATGATCAGGCTGGGCTTCGGAACGGATCGCAGGAGGTGTCGGACATCTCCGTGATCCTGGCGGCGCCGGGCTGGCGCGCCGCCGTCAAGCGGCCCGAGGCGATCGCTCGCCGGGCCGCGGAGGCCGCCCTGCGCGAAGCGGGCGCAACCGGCACGGTCACCGTGCTGCTCACCGACGACCGCTCGGTCAAGCAGCTCAACGGGCAGCATCGCGCCAAGGCCAAGCCGACCAATGTCCTGTCATTCCCCGCCGGCATGCCCGGCCAGCTCGGCGATGTCGCGCTGGCGCTTGGTGTCGTACGGCGCGAGGCGCGCGATGCCGGGCGGAAGACCGCCGCGCATCTGGCGCATCTCGTCGCCCATGGCGCGCTGCACCTGGCGGGACACGACCATATCCTCGCCGGCGAAGCCCGCCGCATGGAGCGTGCCGAGGCCCGCGTGATGCGCCGGCTCGGCCTGCCCAACCCGTGGCGGGGCGTGACATGAGGCCGGATCGACCTCGCATCGGATCGCGGCCCCGCCGCGATCCGGGAGCGCAAAGCGCGACCGCGCCCAACCCGCCCGCCGCTGCCGATGCGGCAGTGCACGGCGCGAAGCCGAGCCGGCCGGATGGCCGGCGCCCGGCATTTGAGGGCATGGCAAAGTGAGCGATCCCCTCCATAAATCCGGCCTGTTCTGGAAGCTGCAGAGCCTGCTCCGCCGCAAGGAGGCGGAATCCGTCCGCGACCGCGTCGAGGAACTGATCGAGCGCGGCGAGGAGAACGGCAAGGACGACAAGTCCGACGACGACCTCGACACCCATGAGCGCGCGCTGCTGTCCAACGTGCTGCGCCTGCAGGGCACCACGGCCTATGACGTGATGGTCCCGCGCGCGGACATCATGGCGATGCCGGAGGATCTCACTCTCGAACAGGCCATCCAGCTCATCCAGAAGGACGGGCACAGCCGCTACCCGATCTATCGGGAGAGCCTCGACGACATCGTGGGCATGGTCCACATCAAGGATGTCTTCGCCTCGGTGGGTCAGCCGGAGCCCTTCGACCTGAAGGCCGTCCTGCGCAAGCCGCTCTTCGTCGTGCCCTCCATCCCGGTGCTCGACCTGTTGCTGCAGATGCGCCAGCAGCGGACCCACATGGCATTGGTGGTGGACGAGTACGGCGGCATCGACGGCCTCATCACCATCGAGGACCTGGTGGAGACCATCGTCGGCGACATCTCCGACGAGCATGACGAGGATGCCGCGCCGCACATGACGGAACGGCCGGACGGGACCATCGAGCTCGACGCCCGCACCCCGATCAAGGCCTTCGAGGCCAAGCTCGGTCCGGTGCTGACCGATGAGGAACGGGCCGCCGACATCGACACGGTCGGCGGGCTGGTCTTCACCCTGGCCGGGCGCGTGCCGGCCAAGGGGGAGCTGGTCTCGCACCCTTCGGGGCTGGAATTCCGGGTGCTCGACGCCGATCCGCGGCGGATCCGCCTGCTGCGGGTGCGCCGGCCGGGGAGCGATTCCCAGCGCGCGGCGGCCGAATAGGCCGCCGCAGGGGCGCATCCATGCCCCCAAAGACCCGGACGCGCATGGGGCCGGTGAAGCAGTATTCATGGGCTCGCCCTTGAAGCCCGTCCCCAAACCAGCCATCAACGGGCCCATCGCGGCGGCGACGCTGCCGCGATCGGAACCGGGCCGGTCCGGGAGGGCAGGCCCCCGGTTCCGGCTTCGCCATCCCCGCACCCTCCACCAGCTCAGGACCGCCGCGCATGTGGGAACGCTTCCTCGCTCATCTCGCCACGCGGCGGGGCTGGCGGCTCTGGGTCACGGCCGCGGGGCTGGGGGGGCTGGCGGCGCTCGCCCTGCCGCCGGTGCATGCGGTGCCGCTGCTGCTGGCCTCGATCCCCGGCCTGCTGGCGCTCATCGGCGCGGCGCCGTCCTGGCGGCGGGCCTTCTGGGTGGGCTTCGCCTGGGGCTGGGGCTTCTTCGCGGCCGGGCTCTACTGGGTCACCTATGCCATCCTGACCGAGGTCGAGCGCTTCTGGTGGCTGGTGCCGATCGCGGTGCCCGCCATGGCCCTGCCGCTGGCGCTCTTCGTCGCCGGCCCGGCGGCCCTGGCCTGGAAGACCCGGCCGGGCTGGCCCCGCGTGCTGGTCTTCTCCGGCGCCTTCGTGTTGTTCGAGCTACTGCGCGGCTTCGCTTTCACCGGCTTCCCCTGGAACCTGCTGGGCACGGTCTGGGCCTTCGGCGCTCTGCCGATCCAGACGGCGGCCTGGGTGGGGGTGCATGGGCTGTCGCTGGCGACGCTGCTGATTGCCGCGACGCCCCTGCTCGGCCGGCGGGCCATGCTGGGCGGCGCGGGCGCGCTCGCGGGCTTCGCGCTGTTCGGCCTGGTCCGGCTATGGCCCGTCGAACCGCCACCGCAGCCGGTTGGGCTGCTGATCGTGCAGGCCAATGTCGCGCAGGAAGTGAAGTGGCGCGCCGATCAGCGCATCCCGATCCTGCGCCGCTACATCGAGACGACGCGCGAGGCCGCCCTCGCCGCCCTGCGCGAATTGCCAGAGGACCAGACCCTGGTGGTCATCTGGCCCGAGACGGCGGTGCCTTTCCTCGTCGCCAACGATCCCGATGTGCGCCAGCTCATTGCAGGCGCCCTGCCCCAGCGCGCGATCCTGCTGACCGGAACAGTGCGGGCGGAATTCGGGCCTGACGGACGGGTGTCCCGGGTCTTCAACAGCCTGGTGGCGATCGATCCGGCCGGCGAGGTCCTCGGCGTCTCCGACAAGGTCCATCTGGTGCCCTTCGGCGAATACATGCCGCTGTCGGGGATACTGCCGATCCGGCTGGTGCAGGGCGGCATGGATTTCACCCCGGGAGGAGCCCTGCAGGCCGTGCATGCCGGGCGGCTTCCCCCCTACGCAGGGTTGATTTGCTATGAAGTCATATTTCCCGCGTCGGTTGTACCTGCGGAACGACCGGCCTGGCTGGTCAATGTGACCAATGATGGCTGGTTCGGAATCTCGGCCGGTCCCTGGCAGCATCTGGCCGCCGCGAGGCTGCGCGCGGTCGAGGAGGGCCTGCCGCTGGCGCGAGCCGCTCAGACCGGGATTTCCGCGGTTTTCGACGCCAGGGGCCGGGAAGTGGCGAGCGTCGGGCTGGGCGATACGGGCGTGCTGCGGGCACCCCTGCCCGCGCCGCGGGAACCCACGCCTTTCGCACGTCTCGGCCTCTGGATCGCGACGATTCTATCACTCTGCATATTCGCGTCAGGGTGGTGGAAAGGCAGGATTTGACCTCGTAGACGGCCTTATCGCGGATTCTTCACCTGCCTCGGTCGTCTCAAATGATGAGAATAAGAAAAAGAGTTGACGAATTATGAATGGCCGCCTACTCCTGCGACAGGGCGGGGCTGCAGACGCCGCAAGCGCGGCGGGAGAACGTTCATGGTGTACGCAGCGGCGGAGGTGGTGATGTCGAGCAATGAGACGATGGAACGGGTCGAACGCGAGCATCGCGCCAGCCCGATCGACGTCCACGTCGGCACGCGCGTGCGCTTGCGCCGCACTCTTCTCGGCATGAGCCAGGAGAAGCTGGGCGAGGCGCTGGGCCTGACCTTCCAGCAGATTCAGAAGTATGAACGCGGCGTGAACCGCATCGGCGCGAGCCGGCTGTTCGATCTTGCCCGCGTGCTCGATGTGCCGATCGGCTTCTTCTTCGACGACATGTCGCCCGAGCTCGGCGGCAATGCCGCGACCCGGACGCGCGCCGGCGCCTTTGGCTTCGCCGAAGGCCAGGAAGGGTTCGAGGACGACACGCTGCACCGGCGCGAAACGCTTGAGCTGGTCCGTGCCTATTACCGGATCACCGATCCCTCGGTTCGCAAGCGTGTCTTCGACCTGATCAAGACACTCTCCCCGACCGATTGACACC
The DNA here is from genome assembly GCA_041906015.1 of Roseomonas sp. GTDB lineage: Bacteria > Pseudomonadota > Alphaproteobacteria > Acetobacterales > Acetobacteraceae > Neoroseomonas. The sequence goes on along the minus strand of JAYRJZ010000008.1, from coordinate 1,952 downwards.
GGAAGCACAAGGGGTCGCCCCTTGTGCGCCGGATCGGCCGGGACGGCCAAGCCAGGATCTGAATACCGACCGCGCCGGGGCCCGTCCCTGGCGCGATTGGCATGTGCGGCCGGCTACGACCCACCGAAGCCCGGCCGGATGCCGATGTCGAACACGCCTCGAACGGCGCCTGTTCCGACTGGCTGTCAGGCGAGCAACCCGTCCACCATCGCGCGGTCGGGCGTCGCCCCGTCACGCGCGCGCAGCGCCCCCGCCGCCGAGGCGAAGCGCATGGCCAGCGGTATCGGCATCTTCTCGGCCATCGCCAGCGCATAGGCGCCGTGGAAGACATCCCCCGCGCCCGTGGTGTTGGTGGCCTCCACCGGGAAGGCCGGGGTGCGCTCGGGCTTCCGGGAATCACGGGCCAGCCACAACACGCCCTTCTCCCCCTGCGTCACCGCCGCCACCGTCACGGGCCCCGAGGCGAGGGCGCGGCGCAGCCCCTCCTCCGGTTCGCAGCCCGGCGCGAAATTCGCGAGCCCCGGCACGGAGAAGATCGCATGGTCCACGCGCGGGACCAGATCGACCAGGATGCGCGTCTCGCTGCGTTCGCCATCCAGCACCACGGGCACGCCGGCCTCGCGCGCCGCCGCCGCCGCGGCCGCGACGCCTTCCTGCCAGCGCGGGTCGCAGCACAGCGCCCCCGCGCTCTTCAGCCGATCGAGCGGCAGCCAGGACGGATCGGTCCCAAGCCCCGCCCCGCGAAAGGAGATGATGGTCCGCTCCCCATGCGGATCCACCAGCACGGCCCCGACCGGTGTGCGCCCGCCCGGCACGCGACGCAGGCCGGTCACGTCCACACCCTCCGCCTCCAGCGCCGCGGCGAGCGGTTCCCCGTTCAGGTCATCCCCGATCCGTCCCCAGAAGGCGGCGCGGCCGCCGAGGCGCAGCGCCGCGATGGCGGCATTGGCCGCCATGCCCCCCGGCCCGATGCTGTAAGACCGGGCGGCGATCTTGGCGGGCGGTTCGGGTATGTGCTCGACCCGGAAGGTATGGTCAGCGACGACATTGCCGAGGCAGATGACGAGAGGTGGTTCAGACATGATGCGTGGCAGGCTCCCACGCCCACCCCTCCCCCGCCAAGCGCCCCCGGCGATCGCCGCGCGCATCCTGCTGCTGCGCGACGATCTGATGATCCTCGACAAGCCGGCCGGGCTGCCGGTGCATCGCGGCCCGCGCGGCGGCGCTTCGCTCGAGGACTGGCTGGAGCCGCTGCGCATGGGCAAGCGGCACCTGCCGCAACCGGCGCACCGACTCGACACCGACACGGCGGGTTGCCTGGTGCTGGGACGAACCAAGCCCGCGCTGGCGATGCTCGGCGCCGCCTTTGCCGAAGGCCGGGCGCACAAGACCTATTGGGCCGTGGTGCGCGGCGGACCGGTGGAGGAGTCCGGTGTGATCGACCGGCCGCTGCGGAAGGTCTCGACCCGCGCGGCGGGCTGGCGGATGGAAGCGCACCCTGAAGGCCAGCGCGCCGTGACACGGTTCCGCGTGCTCGGTCGCGGGGGCGGCCTCGCCTGGCTGGAACTGCGGCCGGAAACAGGACGGACACACCAACTGCGCGTGCACTGCGCCACCATGGGCTGGCCGATCCTGGGGGATCCGGTCTACGGCACGGCCGCGCCGGGCGGGCTGCATCTGCTGGCGCGGGCGATCAGGCTGGATATCGACCCGCCGACGGAAGCGGAAGCGCCAGTGCCCGAGGCGATGGCAGGCGCGCTGGCGAAGGCCACGGCCGGGGAGAGCGCTACGCCGTAGATGGGAAGGGGTGGCGGCGGTCGGCCGGAGAAGGGCCTTGCCCCTCCCCGGACCCCACCCCACCAAAGGCCGAAAGGCCTTCCTGGTTACCTGGCTGGTTCCGCTGCGCTGGAAGCCGGAGGGGCGCCGCCCCTCCGGACCACCCCGCCAGGATG
>JAYRJZ010000137.1:0-12420 GCA_041906015.1 Roseomonas sp. | reverse complement strand
GATCAATCCGGAGGCCTGGCTCTGGTACTACCGCGTCGTCGGCGACGAACGCTGCCCGATTGTCGACACCTGGTGGCAGACCGAGACGGGCGGCATCCTGATCTCCCCGCTGCCCGGCGCGGTGGCCCAGAAGCCCGGCTCCGCCACCTTGCCGCTGCCCGGCGTGAAGCCCGCGCTGGTGGACAACGAAGGCAACATCCTCGAGGGCGCGACCGAGGGGAATCTCGTCATCCTCGATTCCTGGCCCGGCCAGATGCGCACCATCTATGGCGACCATGCCCGTTTCGGTCAGACCTATTTCTCGACCTTCAAGGGCATGTACTTCACCGGCGACGGCGCGCGTCGCGATGCCGACGGCTACTACTGGATCACCGGCCGCGTGGACGACGTGATCAATGTCGCCGGCCACCGCATGGGTACGGCGGAGGTCGAATCCGCGCTGGTGGCGCACCCCGCGGTCGCCGAGGCCGCCGTGGTCGGCATGCCGCACGACATCAAGGGCCAGGGCATCTACGCCTATGTCACGCTCAAGGCCGGCATCGAGCCGACCGAGCCACTGCGCAAGGAGCTCGTCGCCTGGGTCCGCAAGGAGATCGGCCCCATCGCGACGCCCGACGCCATCCAGTGGGCGCCCGGCCTGCCCAAGACGCGGTCGGGCAAGATCATGCGCCGCATCCTGCGCAAGATCGCCGCGAACGAGACGGAAGGGCTGGGCGACACCTCCACCCTCGCCGATCCGGGCGTGGTGCAGGAACTGATCGACAACAAGGTAGGCTGAGGCGCGCCCCATGCCGCAACCCGCACGGTACCGGGATGTCTATATCGGGGGCCCCGATCTGGTCATGCCGGTGCTGCGCGGCCGCGCCTCCACGATCGAGGGCGCGCCCTACCGCATCAGCCCGTTCTTCCCGCCGTCCGGTCGCGACGTGTTCAACGAAGTGGTTGGGCGCATCCGCGACGGCGTGCTGACCGGACGCCAGATGGCCTCGGCCTGCTGGTGCGCCCTGGTCTCTCCCCCCGAGATCACGGCGCTGCTGGATGAGATGTATGGCGAGGGGGAGGAGAACCCACCGTCCCTCGCCACGCTGCGCCATTTCGTCGAGGCGCTGCCGAAGGACTGCACCTTCGCGCTGGTGGCGCAGTCCTTCTGAAGGCAGGCGGCATGGAACCGTCGTGGGGCGACCGCATCGAGCCGGGGCGAGCGACCCGACGGCGGCGCAAGGCCTGACCAACGGCAAGACCGGTCCGCGCTTTCGCGCCGTCGCCCGAATGGCGAAACCCCTCCGGCGGGCGGCAGGGTTGCGCGTCGCGTGGCTTGCCGCCGCCGGTGCTGCGGCGCAGCGTAGCGCCATGACCGTCCAAGACGACCCTGCCGCCAGCCGAGCCCGGATGAATCGCGTGCTGGCCATGTACGGCCCGGCCGTCTTTGCGGGGGCGCTGGCCACCCGGGCGACCGACCCTCTGGTCGTCGACATCGCCGCCGATCTCGGCAGCACGGCGGCGCAGGTGGCGCTGCTTGGCACGGCCTACACCCTGCCTTTTGCCTTGGTGCAGCCCATCCTGGGGCCGGTGGCGGACGCCATCGGCAAGCGTCGGGTCGTCACCGCCTGTATCGCTCTGCTGTCGGTCCTGCTGCTGCTGTCGGCGCTGGCGGCCTCGCTCGGCTGGCTGATGGCCTTTCGCGCGCTCTCGGGTGCCGCGGCGGGCGGCATGATGCCGCTGACGCTCGCCATCATGGGCGATGCCGTGCCGATGCAGGACCGCCAGGTGGCGTTGTCACGCATGCTGGTCTTCGGCATTTCGGGGCAGATCGCCGGCGGCGCCATCGCCGGGCCGGTGGCGGCGGTGGCCGGCTGGCGCGGCATGCTGGTGCTGTGCACCGCAGCGGCGGTCCTGGGACTGGTCGCCCTGCTGCAGGCCTCCCGCAGCGCGGCGCGGGAGCCCGTCACGGCCTACAACCCTGTTCTCGCCATGCGGCGCTACCGCGCCATCCTCGCCAATCCGCAGGCCATCCCCCTCTACGCCACGGTGGCGGTGGAAGGCGGGCTCGTCTTCGGCTCCTTCCCCTTCATCGCCTCCCTGATGATAGGCCGCAACATCGGCGGCACGGCTGAAGCGGGCCTCGCGATCGGCGCCTTCGGCCTGGGCGGGCTGACCTATGCGGCGATGGCGCGCTGGCTGCTGATCCGCTTCGGCCAGGCGGGCGTGGTGCGCCTGGGCGGTGGGATCGGCCTGCTGGCGCTGGTGGGCATGGGCATCGCGCCGGCCCTGTGGGTCGCGGTCCTGGCCGGCCTGCTGCTCGGCACGGCCTTCTACATGATCCACAACGCGATCCAGACGCGGGCGACGGAGCTGTCCCAGCAGTTCCGGGGCAGCGCGGTGTCGCTGCATGCCTTTTCCTTCTTCACCGGCCAGTCATTGGGTCCGATCGCGTTCGGGCTCGGCGGTTCGACGATCGGGCTCGGGCCGAGCCTGTGCATCGCGGGGGTGCTGCTGGCGATGCTGTCCTGGTCGCTGGCACGGCGGCCGGCCTGACGCCCCGAATCGCCCCTGCGAACAGAAGGTGATTCTGCGCGGGCGAGTCGCCCATATCGCCCTATTCTGAATCAAGTACTTGGTCCGAGTCGTGCGAACGAATCGCTGACGCACTCGCCCCGAGTCGCAAAACACCCCGAAAACAAGGATTTGTGGTGACTGGCCCGGCCTGGGCACTAGGCCGTTCCTGCTCCGTGCGCCCGCGTTACCCGAGTCGCGATCACGCCCGGCGCGACGAAACCATCCGGCACCCCCGCCGTTCTACCGGCATGGACATGAACGGGGAGGAGCGTCACTAAGCCAGCCATTCCGACACAGCGATGATGACGGGCAAATATTCCTTATCTTCCGCGGATGAGAATAAGATTCTGACCTAAATCACTTAATATACATAGCCTGTCATTGAAGTTCTTTCAGGAACAAGGAACGGCCATATTTCCCGCGCTTCGTCCACGCATTCGACAACAAGAGGAGGATTTCATGCGAATCACCGCGCTTCGTCTCGCCATTCTTGCCACCGGGCTGACCATGACACCGGCCCTGGCGCAGCCTCAGGGCGAGATCCTGAACGGCGGCGACCGGACATCGGCGCAGGCCGACAGCCTCACACCCGCCACCTCCCCGGTCGCCCTGCTGGGCCAGGCCGAACAGGCCGCACGCCAGGGCCGGCTGCCGCTGGCGAGCGAACTGATCGAGCGCGCCGAAGCCCTGACCCTCACCCGCTCGACCATCCAGGGCACCGAGGGCATCCCGGTCCGTGACGGCGCCGTGGCCAAGATGGCCGAAGCCCGCGCCGCCCTGGGCCGGCGTGACGTGAGCACCGCAACGATGCTGATGGCCGAGGCTGCGAGCCTCACCCGCAGCATGGGCATGTAACGGGCGGCATCGCGCTGGCGACACTCCCCCAACCGCCCGGCGCAACCCCCGTTGCAGAGGCGGCCCGCGGCCGATCCCCCAAGGCCGCGGGCCGCCATGCGCTTCCCTCAGAGGAGGTGCCCGACCTTTTTCCCTCGCTTTCCGGCGTTCGCGCCCCTATGTGTGCGACGCACAATCCGCTGACGCGAGGCCACGCCGCCAGCCCGGGAACGGGGCAGGGGTGCGGCTGGCCGTGCGGCATTCAGAGACAGGAGAGCGCGGATGAGCGCCGCCCATATCCGGAACGTGGCGATCATCGCGCACGTCGACCACGGCAAGACCACGCTGGTGGACCAGCTTCTGAAGCAGGCTGGCGCTTTCCGCGCCAACCAGCAGGTGGCCGAGCGCGCGCTGGACCGCAACGACCTCGAACGCGAGCGCGGCATCACGATCCTCGCCAAATCCACCGCGGTGGAATGGAAGGGCGTGAAGATCAACATCGTGGACACGCCCGGCCACGCCGATTTCGGCGGCGAGGTGGAGCGCATCCTGTCCATGGTGGATGGCGCCATCGTGCTGTGCGACGCGGCCGAAGGCCCGCTGCCGCAGACCAAGTTCGTGCTGACCAAGGCGCTGGCCCGCGGCCTGAAGCCGATCGTCGTCATCAACAAGGTGGACCGCCAGGACGCGCGCCCGCACGAGGTGCATGACGAGGTGTTCGACCTGTTCGCCGCCCTCGGCGCGACCGACGAGCAGCTCGACTTCCACACGCTCTTCGCCTCGGGCCGCCAGGGCTGGGCCGATGAGTCGATGGATGGTCCGCGCAAGGACCTGTCGGCGATGTTCGACCTGATCCTGTCGCATGTGCCGGCGCCGGTCGTCGATTTCGACGCGCCCTTCGCGATGAACGCCTCGATCCTCGAGGCCGACAACTTCCTCGGTCGCATCCTGACCGGCCGCGTGGCCCAGGGCGTGGCCCGGCTGAACATGCCGGTGCGCGTGCTGCGCCAGGACGGCACGGTGGTCGAGACCGGCCGCCTGACCAAGCTGATGACCTTCTCTGGCCTCGACCGCGTTCCGGTCGACGAGGTGAAGGCGGGCGACATCATCGCCATCGCCGGCCTGTCCGACGCCACCATTCCCGACACCATCGCCTCTCCGGAAGTGACCGCGCCGCTGCCGGCCATTCCGGTCGATCCGCCGACCCTCGCCATGACCTTCCGCATCAATGACGGTCCGCTCGGCGGGCGCGAGGGCAAGAAGGTCACCTCCCGCCAGATCCGCGACCGCCTGATGAAGGAGATCGAGGGCAACGTCGCCATCAAGGTGAAGGTGTCCGAGGAAGTCGACGCCTTCGAGGTGGCCGGCCGCGGCGAACTGCAGCTCGGCGTGCTGATCGAGACGATGCGCCGCGAGGGCTTCGAGCTGACCATCGGCCGCCCGCGGGTGCTGACCCGCGAGAACCCGGAGACCGGCGAGAAGGAAGAGCCCTTCGAGGAAGTGCTGATCGACGTCGATGAGACCTATTCGGGCGTCGTCGTCGAGAAGATGTCGCTGCGCAAGGGCCAGATGCAGGACATGCGGCCCTCGGGTGGCGGCAAGGTGCGCCTGACCTTCCACATCCCCTCCCGCGGGCTGATCGGCTACCACGGCGAATTCCTGACCGACACGCGCGGCACGGGCATGATGAACCGGCTCTTCCTCGGCTATCAGCCCTGGGCCGGCGTGATCGAGGGCCGCCGCAACGGCTCGCTGATCAGCAACGCCGATGGCGAGGCGATCCAGTACGCGCTGTTCTATCTGCAGGAGCGCGGCACGCTGTTCGTGAACCCGGGCGACAAGGTCTATGTCGGCCTGATCCTGGGCGAGAATTCGCGCGACAACGACCTCGACGTGAATCCGATCAAGGAAAAGAAGCTCACCAACATCCGTGCCGCCGGCAAGGATGAGGCGCTGCTGCTGATCCCGCCCCGCCGCATGTCGCTGGAACAGGCGATCGCCTACATCGAGGATGACGAACTGGTGGAGGTGACGCCCTCGGCCGTGCGCCTGCGCAAGCGCTACCTCGACCCGCATGAGCGCAAGAAGCACGCGCGCCGGGCTGAATCCGAGGCGGCGTAAAACGCACCCGCTGTCACGCCGGCCCCGTTGCCGGCGTGTCGCAGGCCGGCAGCGCGGCGATCGCGGCATCGCCGGCCAGCCGCCGCAGGTCGAACCGCGCAAGGGGGACGAAGCGCCCCGTCTGCGCGGTGCTGACCCAGGTGCCGATCATCAGCGGCCCATCATCGGCCGGACCCGAACGACAGGCATCGGCGGCAACCCCGATCGTCATGCGCCGTCCGGCGACTGACCGGCGAAACGCTTCCAGCGCGTCCCGCCCTTCGGGTGTCAGGCGAAACACCACGACGCGGCGACCAGGGGCTGGCGGCACATCCTGCTGCGCCTGCCGCGACGCCGTCTCGTCTTCCTCCAATCCGAAATGCCCCTCCCGTCCGCCGAGCTGGAAGGCGAGCCGGGCGGTGCCCTGCCGCGGGCGCAGCGTCTCTGGCATCTCCACGGCGGCCCGCAGGGCCGCAAGATCGGTCGTTGCCGGATCGGTCGTCCGCAAGGCCTGCATGGTGGCGGCCGGGATCGACGCGCAAGCGGGCAGCGACAGGGTGAGAGCCAGCAGGACCAGGCGCATATTCACTCCTTGTATTGATTTTTTATCGTGTTGCGATAAATCACTCTCTGTCAATGGAGCTGCGCCATGTCATCGTCGATCGATCCTGCCGCCCGCCGGGCCGGCATTGCCATCCTGGCAGCCATCGCCTTCGCCGTGGTCGCGCCGGTCGTGATCTGGTTCGATGACAGGCTGGTTGCGGCGGCGCTGCTGGGGCAGGGCGTCGTGCTGGGCCCCCTTTCTCCGACGATGCGGGCGATCGGCATCGCGACGACGTTGCTGCCTTCCCTATGCCTGGGCTGGGGCCTGCTCGGCCTGATTCCGGCGCTGCGGCCCATCGGGCGCGGGGAGGTCGCGCCGCGTGTCGGCGTCGCACTTCACCGGCTCGGCCTGTCCGTGCTCATCGTCGGGCTGTATGAACCGCTCGGGCGGGCCGTCCTGCTCGCTGCCCTGACCCTGGCGCCGGGACGGCTGGCCATCGAGATCGGCGTCTCCACCCATGCCGTGCTGCTGGTCGCGCTCGGCGCCACGCTGATGGCGCTGGGTCCCGTGTTGCGCGGCGCAGCGGCGGCGCTGGAGGAAAATCAGGGCTTCGTCTGACCCGTGCCGATCCTCGTGAACCTCGACGTGATGATGGCGCGGCGGAAGATCCGCGGGCGTGACCTCGCCGCGCGCATCGGCATCACCGAACAGAACCTCTCCCTGCTGAAATCCGGCAAGGTGAAGGGTGTGCGCTTCGAGACGCTGGAGCGGCTCTGCGCCGCGCTCGACTGCCAGCCTGGCGACCTGCTGGCGTATCACGCCGAGGATGCCGGTCCGGGATGACGGGCCGATCGGGGCGGATCGCATCACCCGGGAGCGTGACGATGCCCTTGCAGCGCTCGCCCACCCTGCGCGGCCCCGCCCCCATCCGCAGCGCGAATGCCGGGAGCTCGATCACATCATCGTCGGCATCATCGCCCGCGAAGGCGCGCTTCTCGAACGGGGGCGCGATGGGCGTGCCGCATCTCATAGTCTTCGACCCGGCAGCACCATCACGCCCATCATCCGGCGCCAGCACCCCTTGGGCGGCCCCGGCAAACCCGATGTCTTCGGCGCCCAGCCATCCGCGCCGCCCTTCGATATCGCGGCGCCCTGACGCGCTCGCTCAGCGCGCCTTGCCCGGCAGGGCCGACCTGATCAGCACATCCCCGCAACTGCGGAGCGTCTCCGCGGCACGGGCTTCGCCGAGGTAGCTCCGCGCCGCGATGGCGCCCTCGATGACGACCGAAAGCTGATCGGCCAGCGCGGTCGGGTCCTGCGCCCCGGCCTCCTCGGCCAGGTCGCGGATGCGGCCGTGGCAGCCCTGCTTGAACGCCGCCACCACCTTGTGGGTCGGGTGATCGGGGTCGCGGAACTCGGCCTGGGCAAGCAGCATCGGGCAGCCGCAGACGCCGGGCTCCGCCACCTCCACGGCCGTGGCCTCGATCAGCGCCCGCAGGCGCCCTTCGGCATCCTTAGCCCTGGCCAGGGATTCCTCGACCCAGGCGTCATGCTCGGCGGCATCCTCGGCAAGGATCGCGGCGACCAGCGCATCCTTGCTGGGATAGGCACGATAGAGGCTCATCTTCGTGGCTCCGGCCACGCGGCACACCTCCTCCACGCCCGTGGCCCGGATGCCCTGGCGCTCGAACAGCTCGCGCGCGGCCTCCTGGATCCGTTCGGCAGCCTTGGGTTTGGCGGCGACCTCGCCTGGCATGGTGACCAACCTCCTTTGCGCAACTGTTGCGGTGCGCAAAAAAATCCCTTGATGATACCGACCGGTCACTCTACGTAGCGGCGAGACGAACCGGTCGGTAACATCGCTGGAGATAAGCCATGCCCTCCCCCACGCGCAAGGCCCCCGAACAGACCGAAAGCCTCTGGATGTCATGGCTGGCCCGCTTCCAGGGCGTGGCCGTCGGCGCCGCCCTGACCGCAGCCGCCCCGGCCGCCCTCGCCCAGCCCGCCCCGCCGCCGGTAACGGTGGCGGCCCCGCTCGCGCGGCCGGTGACGGAATGGCAGGAGCACACGGGCCGCGTCGAGCCCTCCGCACGGGTGGACATCCGCGCGCGGGTCTCGGGCCAGGTCGATGCGGTCCATTTCACGGACGGCGCCATTGTCCGCGCCGGCGATCTTCTGTTCACCATCGACCAGCGCCCCTTCCGGATCGCCCTCGAGACCGCTCGGGCCGAGGTGTCGCGCAACGAGGCGCGGCTGCTGCTCGCCGAACAGCAGGTCGCCCGCTACGAACCGCTCGCGGCCAGCCGTATCGCCCCGCAGGCTGAAATCGACTCCCGCCGCGCCGCGCTGCGGGAGGCCCAGGCCGGCCTCGCCGCCGCCCAGGCGGCCGAGCGCCAGGCGGCGCTCGATCTGGATTTCACCGAGATCCGCGCCCCGCGATCGGGCCGCATCAGCGATCGCCGCGTCGATGCCGGCAACCTGGTCCAGGCGAGCCAGACGCTGCTGACGACGCTGGTCGCGCTCGATCCCGTCTACGTCACCTTCGATGCCAGCGAGGCGGAATACCTGCGCCAGGCGCGTGCGGCCGAGGGGGGCCTGCGCGGCGGCAGCCTGCCCGTACAGCTCCGCCTGCTGGACGAGGCGGAATTCTCCCGCGAGGGCCGCATCGACTTCGTCGACAGCGTCTTCGATGCGCGCAGCGGCACGATCCGCGCCCGCGCCGTGGTGCCGAATGCCGACCTGTTCCTGACGCCCGGCAGCTTCGCGCGCATCCGGCTGTCGACCGGTGAGGCACCGGCGCTGCTGGTGCCCGATGCGTCGGTGCTCGCGGACCAGACCGGCCGCATGGTCCTGACCGTGACGGCGGATGGCACCGTCACGCCGCGCCCGGTAAGGCTCGGGCCGCTTTCGGACGGGCTGCGCGTGGTGCGCAGCGGCCTTGCGCCGGCTGACCGCGTGATCATTGGCGGGTTGCAGCGCGCACGGCCCGGTGCGCGGGTGACCGCCGAACAGGGCCGCATCGGTCCGAGCCCGCTCGCCGCCGCCCAGTAGCGCCGGGCCTTTCCCTCCTTCGCGCCACCCAGGCTGCGCGCAGCGCGCGCGGCGATGCCCAAGGCCTGCCACGATGCGCCTCGCCCGCTTCTTCATCGACCGCCCGGTCTTCGCCGCGGTGATCTCCATCGCGATCACCCTGGTCGGCGCGATCACCGCCTTCCGCCTGCCGATCTCGGAATATCCGGAGATCGCGCCGCCCAGCGTGACCATCACCGCGACCTATCCGGGCGCCTCGGCCGAGACCATCGCGGAGACCGTCGCCGGGCCGATCGAGCAGGAGGTGAACGGCGTGGACGGCATGCTCTACGTCACCTCCCAGGCCACCGGCGACGGTCGCCTTACCGTCACCGTGGTCTTCCGCCAGGGCGTGAACGGTGACCAGGCGCAGGTGCTGGTACAGAACCGCGTCGCGGTCGCGGAGCCGCGCCTGCCGGAGGAAGTCCGCCGCCTCGGCATCACGGTGCGCAAGGCGAGCCCGGACTTCCTGCTCGTGGTGCACGTCACCTCGCCCGACGGCAGCCGCGACCATGAATACATCTCCAACTACGCGACGCTGAACATCAAGGACCGCCTGGCCCGCATCGACGGCGTGGGCGACGCGCAGATGTTCGGCGCGCGCGACTATGCGATGCGCGTCTGGCTCGACCCCGACCGCATCGCCGCGCGCGGCCTGACGGCGGGCGAGGTGGTGGAAGCGCTGCGGCGGGCCAATGTGCAGGTCGCCGCCGGCGCGCTCGGCCAGGCGCCGCGCGCCGATGCGGCCGGCGCCTTCGAGCTGTCGGTGCTGACCCAGGGCCGGCTCGCCAGCCCCGAGCAGTTCGGCGACCAGATCATCGCCACCGGCGAACACGGCGCGCCGCTGCGCCTGCGCGACATCGCGCGGATCGAGATCGGCGCCGCCGACTACACGGTGAATGCGCTGCTGAACAACCAGCTTGCCACGGCCATCGCCGTGTTCCAGCGGCCCGGCAGCAACGCGCTGCAGACCGCGGCCGCGGTGCGCCAGGCCATGGAGGAAGCGGCGCAATCCTTCCCGACTGGCATCGGCTACAGCATCGTCTATGACCCGACGCGCTTCATCGCCCAGAGCATGGAGGCCGTCGTCCAGACCTTCGTCGAGGCGATCCTGCTCGTCGTCCTCGTCGTGATCCTGTTCCTGCAGAACTGGCGGGCCGCGGTGATCCCGCTGCTGGCGATCCCTGTGTCCATCATCGGCACCTTCGCCATCCTGCTCGCGCTCGGCTTCACGCTGAATACGCTCACCATGTTCGGGCTGATCCTCGCCATCGGCATCGTCGTGGACGACGCGATCGTGGTGGTGGAGAACGTCGAGCGGCACATGGCCGGTGGCCTGTCCCCGCTGGAGGCCGCGCGCCGGACCATGGACGAGGTCGGCTTCGCGCTGATCGCCATCGCCCTGGTGCTGGTCGCGGTCTTCGTGCCGACGGCCTTCATCACCGGCATCTCGGGCGCCTTCTACAAGCAGTTCGCGGTGACGATCTCGGTCGCGACGCTGCTCTCGGCACTGGTGTCGCTGACGCTCTCGCCGGCGCTGGCAGCGATCCTGCTGAAGCCGCACGCGCACCATGAAGGGCCGCGCCCGTTGCTGCTGCGCCCCTTCGGGGCCTTCGCGCGCGGCTTCAACCGGCTGTTTGACCGCCTCTCCATCGGCTATGGCGCGCTGACGCGGCGGCTGATCCGCATCCCTGCACTGCTGATGCTCATCTATGGCGGGCTGCTGGCGACAACGGGCTGGACGGTGACCTCGACACCGACGGGCCTGATCCCGCCGCTCGACCGCGGCTATTTCATTGCCGCCTTCCAGTTGCCGCCCGGCGCCAATCTCGCCCGCACGGATGCGGTGATCCGCCGCGCCTCCGACGCCATCCTTGCGACACCGGGCATCGAGAGCGCGGTCGCCTTCGTCGGCTTCGACGGCGCGACCTTCACCAACGCCCCCAATGCCGGCGTGGTCTTCGCGACGCTCAAGCCCTTCGAGGACCGGGCGCATGCAGGGCTGACCACGGGTGGCATCCTGGCCGATCTCCAGGGGCGACTGATGGGCGATCCGGATGCGATGGTCTTCGTGCTGGCCCCACCCTCGGTGCCCGGCATCGGTACGGGCGGCGGCTTCAAGCTGATGATCCAGGACCGCGCCGGCCGCGGCCCACGGGAGATGGAAGCCGCGCTGTACGCCGTGATGGGCGCGGCGAACCAGACGCCCGGCATCGCCTTCGCCTTCAGCCTGTTCAACACCGCGACCCCGCAGGTCCGCACCGAGATCGACCGCACGCGGGCGGAGATGCTCGGCGTGCCGATCAACCGCGTGCATGAAGCCATGGGCATCTATCTCGGCTCCTCCTTCGTGAACGACTTCAACCTGCTGGGCCGCACTTGGCGCGTCACCGCCCAGGCCGATGCGCCGTACCGCACGGGCGTCGAGGACATCGCCCGGCTGCGCACCCGCAGCGACGCCGGGGCCATGGTGCCGCTCGGCAGCCTCGCGACCTTCCAGGAGACCTCCGGCCCCTATCGCATGCCGCGCTACAACCTGTTTCCCGCCGTGGAACTGCAGGGCGCGGCGCTGCCGGGTGTCTCCACCGGCCAGGCCATCGCCATCATGGAACGCGTGCTGGCGGAGAACCTGCCGGAAGGCTTCGGCTACGAATGGACCGAGATCGCGTTGCAGGAAAAGCTGGTCGGCAATACCGCGCCGATCGCCTTCGGCCTGGCGGTGATCTTCGTCTTCCTCGTCCTCGCGGCGATGTATGAAAGCTGGCTGCTGCCGCTCGCCATCGTGCTGATCGCGCCGATGTCGGTGCTTGCCGCGCTGCTGGGCGTGCGGCATGCGGGGCTCGACAACAACGTGCTGGTTCAGGTGGGGCTGGTGGTCCTCGTCGGCCTCGCGGCGAAGAACGCGATCCTGATCGTGGAATTCGCCCGCGCGGCGGAAGAAGAGGGCATGTCGCGATGGGACGCCGCGGTCGCCGCTGCGCGCACCCGCCTGCGTCCGATCCTGATGACCAGTCTCGCCTTCATCCTCGGCGTGCTGCCGCTGACCATCGCGACCGGCGCCGGGGCGGAAATGCGCCAGAGCCTCGGCACGGCAGTGTTCTACGGCATGATTGGCGTGACGTTGTTCGGGCTGCTCTTCACGCCGGTCTTCTACGTGGTCGCCCGCGCGCTCGCGCGGCGGCGCAAGGCGGAGGCCGGGACGCAGGCGGCGGAATCCGGGCATCCTGCGCTGTGAGGCCAGGAGGGGGCTCGCCCCCAATCGGCGCTGATTGAGGGCGCGACGGTGGAATGGGGGGGGGGGGGGGGGGGGGGGGGGG
>JAYRJZ010000136.1:0-12435 GCA_041906015.1 Roseomonas sp. | reverse complement strand
CGGCCGGCCTCGAGCCGGGCGGCGGTGACGCGGCCCAACACGTCGCGCGTGCCGGCGCGGCGGTGGGTGTCCAGCACGGGTGCCCGGCCGGACCGGAGCGCATCCATGCGCACCGCCTCCGGCCGCATGTCGAGCTCTTCGAGGATCGGCCCATAGGGCGGCACGAAGTTGCGGGCCCGCGCACCGGTGGACCACACCACCTCGACGGTGCGGGCCGCGCGATTGACCGTGACGGGCGCAGCCAGCGCGCGGCAGGCCACGATCGATTGCCCAGCGGTGGGCAGTCGATCGGGCGCGGGGTCCTGCTCCGGCGCGGGGAGGTCCCCGCCCGGTTCGATCGGCTCGGTCATGAGGCGTTCTCCTGCGCGGCGCCGATCAGGGCGCGGCGAAGCCCTGCGCATTGACGTAGACCTGCGCGCCGGTCGTGATGCAGGCGACGTTTATCGCTGTGGCGGCGGTGCCGCGCAGCGGGGTGGGAAAGGTGATCTCCACGGGCGCCGCCATCGCGGCGGGCAGCAGCTGCCGCCAGATCACCGTGGCGCCGTCCTTGATCACCACCTCCGTCGCGACCGTCGCGTGCGCGTTGCGGATGTCGATCGAGGTCACGTAGTTCCGGATGCCAGCCGCGGCCGCCGCCCTGAGCACCACGTCGGTGGTATTGATGATCCCACCCGCGGCGGCGGCGAACTGCCAGTCGGCCTCCGGAATCGCATAGGGCTTGGTGACCAGCGCGCCGATCAGCGTCGCCAGCAGATCCACGCCCCGCGCCGTTGTGACGGCGACCGGGTTGGCCGAGTAGCCGGTGGCTGCCAGCACCGGCACCGCGCCGCTGGTGTTGCGCGCCTGGCCGCCCACCGGCGTGACGGCCGGCGGGATGGTGCTGAGCACGTTCACGCCCAGCCCCTGGCCCGCGACCGACTGCCCGCGGCCGGCGGTGATTTCCGTCGTCAGCTCGGCATAGTCGGCGATGGTGACGAACTGGACCTTGATGTCCGTGTTCGACACCGGCGCGAGGTTGCGCGAGACCGAGGCCCAGCCGGTGTTCAGATAGGCGCCGGTGAAGGTCGAGCCCACCAGATCGAAGCTGTTCACGTCGATGACCGTGATCGTGAAGGTCCCATTCGCCCCCGGCACGCCCGAGACATCTGCGACGGTCACCACATCGTTTGTCGCAAAGCCATGCGCCGCGCGGGTGATGCGCACAGCGCCACCGCCGTTGTTCGCCACCGCCGAGATGCCGCTGATGAACTGCCGGTTCCGTACGCGGATCCGAAAGCGATACAGCGCATTCGGCTCCGGGATCTGCTGGTGGCGGACATAGGAGTTCGAGCGCGCCGCCGTGGTGTCGATCAGACGGCCGTGGAAGTAGCATTCGTCGTTGGTCGGCTCGAGCTCCAGCACCGACCAGCCGGCCGGCGCGGTGGTCGGGATGGTGCTGCCGGAGGCGCTGCCCAGCCGCGGGGCGCCCTCGCTGGCGACCTCGTAGTTGGCGAGCGTGGCGCTGGCGCCGTCCAGCCGCCATGCCGCGGCACTGCGCCCGTCCGGCTGGGCGGTGGTGGGATCGATGCTGACCAGCTCGAGCCAGACGGATTGGCCGACGATGCGCTGGCTCATGTTCACCGCCACCATGACCCGGAGTGGGATGGTGAAGGCGGTGCGGCTGGTGAGCGTCAGCTCATCGTCGAGCGTGGTGCCGGTGGAGATGGTCACCGCGCCGTCAGCGACGGTGTGGGTGATGCCGCCGCCGGTGGCCGCGATCTCCCAGCGCGCCGGGTTGATCTCGGTGCCGTTGAAGCTGTCACGGAACTTCTTCTGCATGCTCTTGATCTTGAGCATGTCGTCGGTCCAGTCGTAGGCGCCTGCGATCATTGGGATGCTCCTGGATTGGGCGCAGCGCCCGCATCCGCACGCGGCGACGGGTTCCCATCGGAGCCGCTACGCGGCTTCGATGGGGCCCGATGCGGCGCCGGTGGCGGCGATTTCGATGGCGGCGAGCTGAGCGGCGTCCTGGGCGGCGCCGGACTTCGCGACGCGGCGCGGATCGCTGTCCAGCGAGAGGCCCGCCTCGTCGAGCAGGGCATTGGCCTCCCGGATCATCTCCACCACCTGGCGGAAGTCGTAGCCGAAGGCGCCGACCGCCTCGGGCTGCGGCACGAAGCCGGCGCGCACCTGGGCGATAAGGGCCGTGGTGTCCTTGAGCGGGTCGATCATCTCGTGCGCGGGCGGGACGTGGGACAGGCCGTCCGGCACCTCCGGACCCCACAGCCCGAGCAGCGCGCCCTGAGCGTGAAAGCGATCCGCGATGGGCCGGACCAGCATTGGGATCAGCATGCCGTACTGGACCTGCTCGCAGAGCCGCCGGAACTCGATCTTGCCGGCGCGGAGCGAGGAGTAGTTCGCCTGTGTCAGGTCGCCCGCGACCTGGTCGTAGGTGAGGCCGGTGCCGACCGCGGAGGCTTCCAGCGCACGCCGAGCAAAAGCAGCGTGGCTGCCACCGCCGCTAGGGTTCACCACTTCCACGGATCCCATTCCGCGGCGATAGAGGATCATCCCCGGCTCGAAGCTCTCGACCGTCCGGCCCTGGGCATCGCGGAGCAGACCCGAGGCTGGCCCGGTCATGGCGTCGTCGCCATCCTCCGAGACGACCGCGGCGAGGCAAGCCTCGATCTTGGCCTTCATGAGCAGCGCGGCCTCGTAGTCACCGAGATCCCGGAGGCGGGTCAGCACCGGGGCGAGCCAGGAGACGTCTCGCAGCTGACCGGGCCGGCGCTTGCGATAGATGTGCAGCACGTCACGGGCGGGGACGCGCTGGCTGCTGAGCCAGGTGGCACCTACCGGCAAAACCCAGGATGCGCCGGGATGCACCCGGTGCAGCCAGTAGCCGACCGGCTCGCCGGCCTCGCCGAGCCCGATGCCCTGCAGCGTGGGGACGCCGTCGATGACGCCCTGCCGTGCCGCGTCGAGGTGATCGCTCTCCAGAACCTGGAGGCGTAGGCCGATCGGGTTCGCCGGCGTGATGTCGGCCGGCAGCAGGCGCACGAAGCATTCGCCGCTCTCGACCACGGCGCGCATGACCAGGGCCTGCAGGCCATAGAGATCAAGCCGGCCCTCGGCGTCGCAGGCGGTGCTGTCGGACCAGCGCCGCCAGGCCTCGGCGTGCGGCTTGTCCGGCCAGCGGGTGGTGATGCCGGCGCCGACGGCGTTGCCGGTCCAGAGATCGACGATGCGGGCGGCGTAGGGGTCGTTGCGCACGGCATCCCGGGCGCGGCGCGCCACGGTAGGGGCTGCGGCGCCGACCTCGGCCGTGGCGCTGCCGCCCGAGGCCGCCCAGGAGGAGGCGCGGCTGTCCTGCGCCGCGGCATAGCCACGAAGTGCGTGCCAGGCATCGCGAAGGCGACCCATCACCTGCTGCCCTCGCGAGAGAAGCTGGCGAAGGTGACATTGGGCCGGCGCGCGGCGCTGTTCTCCGCCGCGTGCAGGACGGACAGCGCCCGGCCGAGCTCATCCAGAGACCGATATTCCACGGTGCGGCCGTCGAAGGTCACGCGCGTGGTGCCGCCGGTGAAGGCGGCGGCCAGGACGGCGGCGCGCGTGCCAGCGGGCTGGGTGAGAGCCCAGGCGAGGACGGTCGGATCCATGATCGCCCTCTTTCAACGAAGCCAGCCGCTGCACGGCGGAAGCCAATGCTTGGCGGTAGTGCTCGGGCAGTGATCGTATGCGCCGGCGCAGGTGCAGCCGAACAGGCGCGACTAGCCAGCGCTGGGGCGGAGGTAGGGGAAGGCAATCGGCAAACTACGCCTTCACGCCGCCGAGGATGAGGTCGTCACGTATGACCGCAGTACCGGATGGTATTTCGACGAAGGGTCTGCCGGTTTCAACCGACATCCTCCCTCGCTCCGAGAGGCGATCCGTCGATTTCTTGAGTCTTTTGAATCACTTAGAAAAACTTGCTTAACCTACTGATTCTGATATATTTTTCTCATGGACACGACCTACAACCTCAACGGCGGGTTCAAGCCGACCTTGAAGCGGTTCGCGGACCTTGATGGTCCCGACTTCTTCCCCACGCCCGCTTGGGCGACCCATGCGCTCATCGACAACGAGGCCTTTGATGGCGAAATCTGGGAGAGCGCCTGTGGCAATGGGGCAATGTCCGAGGTGCTCAAGCAGACGGGTTCGCCAGTGTTCAGCTCGGACCTCTACGATCGCGGCTACGGGCAGCCGGGAGAAGACTTCCTCAAGCCGTCACGGCGTGCCGCCAACATCGTGACCAACCCCCCATACAACGCAGCCGAAGGGTTTGTTCGGGCGGGTCTCGAAGCCGCAACTCGGAAATTCGCACTCCTGTTGCGTTTGGCCTTCCTCGAAGGCGCCAACAGGCAGCGCACAATCTTCAGTCAGTCGCCACCGTCCCGCATCTGGGTGTTCAGCGAGCGCATCACCTTCTACCCAGCAGGAGCAGTTCAAAAGGGGTCGGGCACCACGGCGTATGCGTGGTTCGTCTGGGACAAGGGCGCCTCATGTGCGACAGAAATGAAGTGGTTCAAGCCGGGCTACAAGGCGCGCTACTCGTCCGGAACCTGATCGAGAAAGGCGTTGCCCGCCGCCGTGATGGTAATGCTCTCGTCGGATTTGGAATAAATTGCGTAGCCCCGCGTGAACATGCTCGTGCTGCTGTCCCGATGGGAGACCAGATTGCGGACCTTCTGGCTGAAATAGGTGTCGTGTCGGCCTTCAAGGAGTTCGGCGTCCTGCCCGTCTGGCGCGAAGTGCTCAGTAAGCTCAGCGATTAGATCGCTGGTGGTAATTGTCCCGCTTGGCCGCGCTGCCGCTGCGCGGAGGGCGGGAATAACAAGATCACGCTCGCGAATTCGTGCCGCCATCATCTGAGCTCCGTTGCAGGTAGATAAATCGCATGGCCGAGTGTCTGAATCCAGGAACCTTTCAATTCTCTCGTTGAGCGTCACCTGAAACATCGCCTAGCCCCCACTGACCCGCCGCTCGGTGGCTTCGAACCCCTCGGGCGCATGTCCCGGCAGGCTGCGCCAGCGCCCAGGCGAGGACGGACGGATCCATGAACGTCCCCCCTTAGCGAAGCCAGCCGGTGCGTGGCGTGAGCCAGCCGCGTGGGCGGTGGGTGTCAGTTGCGACCTGCGGCGGCGATGGAGGAGCGACATTCCCGCCGTTGGGAATCTCGCCTGCTGGCAGCGACAGCGCATCGGCCATCCGTGCCCAACGCCCGTCGCCCCAACCATCCATGCCGAGGGCCGCCGCGGCAGCACGCGCATAAACCCGGCAGTCCAGCGCCTCGTTCCTCTCGCGGGTCTTGACCCATTCGAGTCGGCGAAAGCCATTGCGGCCGGCGCGCGCGACGAATTGCTCGGCGGTGAGCTGGCGGCAGAATTCCTCACCGGCCGCGTGCAGCGGCAGGTGGACAAAGCCTGGCGGGAACGGATCGCCGCTTTCCGCGGTCGGCCGCTCCAGCTTCAGCCAGCCATAGGTCTCGCCCTTCAGGAAAGACGACCCCACCGGCCAGACCTTCAGCCCGCCAAGCTTGCGGCCGTTCCGCCGCAGCTCCGTGGCCGAGGGCTGGCCGATCGCAGCCCGCAGCCCGTCCTGGCCTTTCACCGCGATGGCGCGGCCGGCACCGGCCCGTCGCACGAAAGCATAGACCTCCGCGGTGGTCATGCCGTCGCCGCTGTCGATCGCCGTCATGGCGAGCCCGAGCCGATGGCCAGAGGCGTGTCGCCAGGTCTCGCCCAGCAGGCCGCGCAGCTCGTCCCATACCGCCGCCTCGAACGGATTGCCCACCAGGATGCGGTGCTCGATCAGCCAGGACTGACGGTCCTGTGCCCAGGCCCAGATGCTCGCCTCGAGGCGGTCGCGCTGCACATCGACACCCGCCGTCAGCAGCAGCCCCTCGGCTGCGACCGTACCCGGCGCCCATTCCTCCCGCCGATCGTACAGCCGCTGCCAGTCGGGGGCCTCGCCGCTTTCCTGCCAGGTCTCGCCCAGAACGGTGTTCTTGAACGTCTTGATGGCGCGGTCGTCGCCCTGCGCTGCCTCCCAGTCTCGCACTGCCTGGGACCAGGAGAACCAGCCAACCGGCGAGTAGAGTGCCGAGATGTGAAAGCCGATCGCGTGCGGATCCTGCGGGATGGCGGTGGGGCGCCATTCGCCGCCGGCCAGCATCGCGGTCTTATGCTGCTCGCCGATCGCCCCGTCGCAGGCCTCGCAGAGGTAGCGCGCGCTGTCCGGCTCGCCCTTCTCCCAGACCAGCCGCTCGAAGTGCAGCCACTGCATCGCCGCGCAATGGGGGCAGGGCAGGAAGAATCGCCGCTGGTCGCTGGCCAGGTATTCCCGCTCGATGCGCGACAGGCCCGAGATGGTGGGCGTCGAGACCAGCAGCGTCTTGCGGCGCCAGCCGAAGGTGCGTGCGCGGGCCTCGGCCAGGGCGACGGGATCACCCTCGCCCTCGACGTCGCCGGGATAGGCATCGACCTCGTCGAGGAACAGGAAGCGGGCCGACATGGAGCGCAGGCCGACAGCGCTGTTGGCGCCGGTCATCACCAGTTGGCCGCCGGGGAACTCCTTGCTGAGCTGGCGATTGCCGCTGTCACGCGATCGGGCTGGGGCGACACGCTGCCGGATGGCCGGCGTCTCCTCGACCAGCGGATCGATGCGTTGGTCCGAGAAGCGCTTGGCCAGTTCGGTGGTGGGCTGCACCGCCAGCATGGGGCCCGGCGCGTGATGGATGACGTAGCCAATCCAGTTATTGCCGCACTCCGTGCCGCCGACCTGCGCGCCCTTCATGAAGACCACGCGCCGAGCGGGATGTGCCGGCGACAGGGCATCCATCACGTCGCGCAGATAGGGCGTGCGGTTGGTGCGCCATGGACCCGGCTCGGCACTGCCGCGGGAGCCGAGCATGCGGTGCTTGTCCGCCCAGTCCGAGACCAGCAGGGCAGGCTCCGGCGCCATGCCATCGCGCCAGGCCTGCAGGATCTCGGCTGCGCCGTCGAAGTTGCCGAGCTCGCCGATGATCTGTTCGCCGGTCATCATGCGACCGCCACGCGGACGTCGTTGCGCTCGGCCAAGTGCTGCCGCAGCCGGGCGTCCATCAGTGTCTGCAGGCGATGCGCGTCGACGCCGAGTTCGGCCGCCAATTCCGCGGCGATACGGGCTGGCCAGGCGAGGATGGCATCGCGCTCCTCCTTGGCGAGCCGGTGCACAAGCATGAGCGCGCGCGCCTTCTCGACCAGCTGGCCGCGACGCTCATCGAGCCGGAGCTTGCGCTCCTGCGCCTTGAGCATCTCGTTGGCGGTGCGCGCATTGTGAAAGCTGCTGCCTCCCGCAGATGGCGTGGGCAGCGGCTCCGGCAGGGGCGGGGCGACGATGGCCGGCCGCGGCGGGGGTGGCGAAGGCTGTGCTGGTACTGGCGCCACCATGGCCGCCGTCTTGCGGGCCGGATCGCTGCTGGCCGCGAGGCTGGCGCGGACCTTCTCGACGTCCCATCCGCCGCCCGGCTCCTGCGCGATGCGGCCAGCCTGCGCGGCCTTCTGCAGCGCGGTGTGCGAGATGCCGAGCCGGCGCGCTACCTCGCGCTGCGAGGCCACGCGCTCCGCCGGCGCGGAGACGTTCGCCGGCATGTGCGGCTCCATCAATTCAGCGAAGCTGCATCCGCGCAGTGGAAGGGCTATGGCGCCTCGGGTTCCTGCATCCAGGCCGGGATGTCGCGCTGCGCATGCAGCACCCGCCAGACGTCGAGGTGGTCCTCCTGCTCGACGTAGAACACAAGATACGGGTAGCGCCGCAGCGGCCAGGCGCGGAGCCCTTCCAGCCGCAACTCGAAGGCATAGCGCGGCGAGCCCACCGGCGGATGCTGTGCTATCCGCCTGAAGGCCCGCTCCAGTGAATCAATGAAGGCCAGGGCGACCGGCTCGCCGGCTTCCGCCACGTAGTGGGCGATGGCCTGGTCGATATCCCGCTGCGCCGCTTCCCGCGGAATGACTGGCTTGGCGGTCACGCCTGCGTTTGTTGGCGGACGCGGCGGCGGAGCGTGTCGAAATAGCCGTCATCCGCTGGCGCCATCGGAGCAGATGCCGCGCCGTCCAGCAGCAGGCCGCGCAGGCGCTCGCGCTCCTGGTCCTTGCGGATCAGCTCGCGGACATATTCGCTGCTGGTGCTGTAGCCACGCGCGGCGACCTGCTCATCCACGAAGGATTTCAGCCCATCCGGCAGGGAGACGTTCATGGTGCCCATGGGCCAGACGATACCTGGATTTGGCAAAAATTGGCAATATTGATGTGCGCCGGGAGGCGCTCCAGGCCGGCGGCCGGCATGATCATGATGTGATCCAGACCGCCGAATCTTAGCAATCTCACGACGCTGCATCGTGCTTGGCTCACGCGCGGCACAGCGCGAATGGTCCGTCACACGCAGAGCAACCCGCCCTGCACCACGACGGAGACCAGCATGACCGACCGCACCGCCCGCGCCGCCCGCAACCAGGAAAACAGCCTGACCGCGTTCCTCGCGAAGAAGGCGGAATTCGACGCCCTCCTTGCCGAACTCACCCAGGCCAGCGCGGACCATTTCGGCGCAGACCCCGAGGAGGTGCTTTGGGGCGAAGCAGCCTGGCTTTCTGATGCCACCGCGAAGCTGAAGGACATCGCGGATCAGCATTTCCGCCGCGGCGAATACCAGGCCTGACGCGGACCACTCCCGCACCGCCCCGACCGGCCACGCCGGCGGGGCTCCCGGCAGTAGGGGCCGACGGTCGGCACCCGGAACCGGAGACCACCACCATGACCCAGCTTTCCGACACCCAGCGCGTGATCCTCAGCGCCGCCGCGCAGCACGAGATGGGCCTCGCCCGCGCGCCGAAGACCCTGCCCGCCGCAGCCCGCAACGCGGTCTTCCGCAGCCTGATCAAGAACAACCTGCTCACCGAGATCAACGCGCCGCGGGAGCATGTCGGCCTGGGCTGGCGCCAGGATGAGGACGGGACCTGGATCGTCGCGCGCATCACCGACGAGGGGCTGCGCGCCATCGGCATCGACCCCAACGAGGGCGACGCGGGGGCCGGCGAGCCCGACTGCTCGGGGATCGAGGGCAGCGTGCCCGACACGGCGCCCACGGTGGCGCCCGCCGCGGAGCCCGCGACACAGGACGCCAAGGTCGCCGAAGCCGCCCAGGCCGCGCCCCTGACGGAGGAGATCGCGATGCTGGACCAGGCCCTCGCGGCACGCGCCGCCGCGCCGCGCACCAGCCTGCGCGACGCTGCCGCGGCGGTGCTCGCCGCCTGGGATGACGAGGCCAACCGCGAGGGCGACATGATCGGCGCCCTTGACGCGCCGATGGAGGCCCTGCGCACCCTGCTCGCCGGCAAGCCCGCCCGCGTCGCGCGGGATCCCGCCGCGCCGCGCAAGCCGCGCGAGGGCACGAAGCAGGAGCAGGTGCTGGCCATGCTGCGCCGCCCAGAGGGCGCCACGGTCGCGCAGATCGCCGAGGCGACGGGCTGGGCGCAGCACACGGTCCGCGGCTTCTTCGCCGGGCTGAAGAAGAAGGGCCACGCGGTCGAGGTGAAGTCGCGCGAGCGGATGGTCGGGCCGAACAAGACGGGCGCAAAGGGCTCCTTCACCATCTACGCTCTGGCGGAGTGAAGCATCTCAGCCACGCCGCTGAACACGATCGGAAGCGCCGGGGATCATCCAGATTCCCGGCGCCTTATCGAGTTGGCTGCGCTCCGACACAGCGCGAATCGTCCGTCACGCGCAGGGCACCCCGCCCCGCCAGACGGAGACGACGATGATCACCACCATCCTCCCGCACCAGACTGCCGAAGGCCCGCAGGACCGCGCCGCCTGGCAGCAGCTTCTCGCCACCGCGCCGCGCAGCACCGACAGCGTGGGCCGCGCCACCATTCAGGTCTGCACCGCCAGCGACGGGCGCGGGATCTTTGCCACGGTGGACTACGCCACCTGGCAGACCGAGAAGGAGGAGGGCTGATGCCCTCCGAGCGCCGCTGGATCATCCTGGCGCAGGACGGCCGGCACGTGACGATGGGCCGCGCCGCGCCGCCTAGCGAAGCCGAGGTCGAGGCCGCCGCCGCGGCGCTTGCCGCACAGGGGCTGGCAGGCTGGCTCGCCACACTCGACGGGAACTACTGGTCGCGCCGCCGCGTAACCCTCGGGTCGGTGCAGACGCTTGGCGACGACGCCAGGCTGGATTGGCCCGCCGCTGTCGCCGCATTCGATGCCGCTCGGAAGGTCGCGACGGCACCCCGCTGACGCATCATGCCGCGAGCGCGACACCACGCGCCGCGGCCACGTCCCGGAACACCCGGTCCTCACCCGCCAGCACCGCAGCCTTGCCGGTGAGATTTTGCCAGCGCTGGATCGCCACATCGACATAGCGCGGGTCGATATCCACCGCGTGGCAGACCCGCCCCGTCGTCTCCGCAGCGATGAGCGTGGTGCCACTGCCGAGGAAGGGGTCGTAGACCGCCTCGCCTGCGGCGCTGTTGTTGATGATCGGGCGGCGCATGCACTCCACCGGCTTCTGCGTGCCGTGCACGGTGGCTGCATCCTCGTCGCCGCCATTCGAGATTGCCCAGAGCGTCGCCTGATCGCGCGCGCCCTGCCAATGGCCGGTCGCGCCCTTGCGCACGGCATAGAGGCAGGGCTCGTGCTGCCAGTGATAGTCGCCGCGCCCCAGCACGAAGCGTGACTTCGCCCAGACGATCTGGCTGCGGATCACGAAGCCGGAAGCCTCGAGGCTGTCGATCACCGTGCGGCTGTGCACGCCGGCGTGCCACACATATGCAACATCGCCCGGGAACAGCGCCCAGGCCTGCCGCCAATCGGCGCGATCGTCATTCGCCACCTTCCCGGTGCGCATGGTGGCCGAGACGCCGGCCTCGTTCCGCCATTCCGGATCGTAGTTCACGCCATAGGGCGGGTCGGTGATCATCAGATGCGGGGCCGCGCCATCCAGCAGTCGGGCTACGTCCGCCTCGCTGGTGGCGTCGCCGCAGAGAAGGCGATGCGGACCCAGCTGCCAGAGGTCGCCGGGACGGGTGACCGGCACGACCGGTGGCTCGGGCGCTGGCGCATCGGGATCGCCAGCGGCTGCCGGAACGTCGCCCGTGGCGTCGGCCAGCAGCCGGTCCAGCGCCGCCTGGTCGAAGCCGATCAGGCCGAGGTCGAATTCGTCGGCGCGCAGCTCCCGCAGCTCGGCGGCGAGCAGGCTCTCGTCCCAGGTCGAGTTCAGTGCCAGCTGGTTGTCCGCAAGCCGGAAGGCCCGCGCTTGCGCCTCCGTCAGATGGCCGAGCCGGATGGCGGGCACCGCGTCGAGCCCGATCGCCTTGGCGGCGAGCACGCGACCATGGCCCGCGATCAGCACGCCGGCATCGTCCACGAGCACCGGCACGTTGAAGCCGAACTCGGCGATGGACGCTGCCAGCTGCGCCACCTGTTCGCTGGGGTGCATGCGTGCATTGGCGGCATAGGCCGCGAGCGATGCCACCGGCATCATCTCCATCTGAAGGTCAGGCCGCATCGGCGGTGACCTCCATCCGCGCCGCGGCGATAGCATTGTGATCGCGGCCGTCATCGGCCAGCGTGACGGGCAGGTCGGGGTGCAGCATCCGCCACCGCGCCACGGCCAGGTCGACATAAGGCGGCGCCAGTTCGATCGCGCGCACGCGGCGTCCGGTGCGCTGGCCGGCCAGGATGGTGGTGCCACTGCCGCCAAACGGCTCGAACACCACCTCGCCCTCGTCGGTGTAGGTCCGCATCAGGAACTCCGGCAGCACCACCGGGAACACCGCGGGGTGCTCCGTCTCAATGCCACGGCCCTTGTGGCGAGTGAGGCGCAGCACGTTGTCCGGGATCCGGAAGTCCTGCACCGGCAGGCCGGCATGCTGGTACTCCGAGATGGTGCCATCGGCGGCGCGCAGGCCGCTGCCCTTGTTCGGCGTGCCGGCCCATTTGCAGGGGACGATCTTGTTCGCCTGGCGGGCCTGACGGTTGAAGTGGAAGACGAACTCGAAGGCTGGTGCCAGGCGCCCGTTCCAGTCGCCCGGTAGGCCGGGCCCCTGGTCCCAGGTGTAGAGCCCAAACCGGCGCCAGCCGCGGGCGCGCATCCAGTCGAGCCAGGCGGCCCAATAGGGGACCCATTCGCTGTCGCGATGGATCAGCCCCAGGTTCACCAGTACCTGGCCGTCCGGGCGTATGGCGGCGTCGAGATGCTGGAACACGCCCTGCATGAGAGCATCCCAATCGGTGCCGCCGCCGGTGGTGTAGTCCCGCTGGTTCCCATAGGGCGGGCTGGTGAACAGCAGCGCGGCGCGGTCATCACCCATCACGCGCGCCACGGAGGTGGCGTCGGTGCTGTCGCCGCAGAGGAGGCGGTGATCGCCCAGCAGCCAGA
>JAYRJZ010000007.1:84422-89545 GCA_041906015.1 Roseomonas sp. | reverse complement strand
GGCGGGCAGCGCCCGCTGCCGCGCCTGCGGCAGGTGGCGCAGCACGGAATCGACCATCGCATTGCCCACCGCGCGCACGCGCGCCGCGCCGAAGCCATCGGCGACGAGGCGCATCGCGGTCTCGTGGTCGGGCGCCCAGAGCAGGTCCGAGATCGCGTCCAGCGCGCGGCGGTTGATCTCCTCCGGCATGTCGCGGTCGTCGCAGCGCAGCCCGGCTTCCAGATGCGCGACCGGGATGCCGAGCTTGCGGGCGGCGAGCCCCGCGGCCAGGGCGCCGTCGACATCGCCGGCGACAACCACCAGGGCCGGGCGCTGCGCCCGCCAGGCCGCCTCGGCGGCGATCATCGTGTGGCCGGTGAGCTCGGCGTGGGTGCCGCCGGAGACGCCGAGCGAGATCGCGGGCGGCGGCAGGCGCAGATCCTCAAGGAGGTCGCCGAACATGGCGGCGTCGTGGTGCTGGCCGGTATGGAGCAGGGCAGGGCGGCAGATCGGGGAGGCCTCGGCCAGGGCGTGCCAGAGCGCGGCGAGCTTGGGCAGGTTGGGTCGGGCGGCGGCGACGAGGTGGATGACGGGAAGTGTCATGGCGGGGCGCCGCGGAGGGGGCCCTGCCCCCTCCGGACCTCCCCCGCCAAAGGCCCGAGGCCTTTGGAAACCGTCACCTGGCGCCGAGCGCCACGGGCGCAGACAAGGGCGAAGCCCGCCCCGGCGCCCGGCGCGTGCTGGGCCAGTTCCTCCGTCCCGTCGCGCCGGGCGCCGGGAAATCCGCATTCCGAAGGCCCGCCGGCCTTTGGCGGGGTGGCTTGGAGGGGCAGCGCCCCTCCGATCGCGACCGCATGGAATCGCTCTGCCAGCAGCCGTCTGTCCCACTGCATCACCGCCTGCCGACGCCCGGCCATCCCCATGGCGTCGCGCAGCGCCGGCTGTTCCACCAGCCGCACCAAGGCCCCCGCCAGCGCCGCGGCATCCCCCGGCGGCACCGCGATGCCCGACGGACCCTCCGCCACGATCCGTGCCGCGCGCCCCGGCTGGTTGGTGATGACCGGACGCCCCGCCGCGAGCCCGTCCATCAGCTTGTTCGGCGCCGTCCATTCCGCGAAGGCGGGGATATCGGCGAGCAGGTGCAGCGCGATCTGGCAGCCGGCGTGCAGCGCGCCGATCGCCGTGCGCGGCTGCGGGTCGAGGAAGGTGACGTTGTCGAGCCCCTCTGCCGCCGCGCGGGCCATCAGGGCGGGCTTCTCGGCCCCATCACCGACGAGGAGGAGGCGCAGCCGGCGCTCGCCCCGCGCGTGCAGGATGGCGGCGGCGTCGAGCAGCGTGCCGAGCCCGTTCGCCCGCCCATGCGCGCCGGCATAGAGCGCGACGCATTCCTGCGGCGCCGCCTGCGCCGGCCGCCAGGGCGCGATGTGCGGGCCGAACAGGTCGAGGTCGCAGCCATTCGGAATGACATGCACGCGCGCGGGGTCGGCGCCGCGCGCGACGGCGATGTCCGCCATGCCCTCCGACAGGGCGACGACGGCGGCGGCCTGTCGGCAGGCGGCATCCGCCAGGCGATCCATCGCCGCCAGCGCCGGTGCCGGCACGCCGCCCAGGGCGCGGGGCAGTTCGGGCCAGGGGTCGCGGATCTCGAAGAGGAAGGGCGTGCCGCGCAGCGCCCGCGCGATGATCGCCGGCAGGGCGACGGTCAGCGGGGTGGAGGAGGCGATCACCAGATCCCAGCGTCGCCCCAGCGCGAGCCGCGTCGCCTGGGTGGCGAAGCGCAGGAAGGCGGCGCTACGCGCCGGCAGACCCATGGCGTTGCTGCAGGGGATGTCGAACTCGACGATGTTCAGCCCGTGCCGCCGGCCCTGCCGCGCGCCGAAGCGGAAGGGGCCATCGAGCCCGGTCTCGGCCCCCGCATAGCGGCCGCAGGCGATGGTCACGGCATGGCCCTGCGCCGCCAGGGCACGGGCGAAGCCATGGCTGCGCGTCGGCACGCTGCCGCCGGGCGCCGAATAATGCTGGTGCAGATACAGGATACGCAGCGTCACGCGCGGCAGGCCTCGCGGATGGTGGCGATGACGCGCCGCTGATCGGCCTCGGCCATGCCGGTGCCCGAGGGCAGGCAGAGGCCGCGGGAGAACAGCGCCTCGGCCACCGCGCCGCCGGCCGCTGGCGCATCGCGGAAGACCGGCTGCAGCGGCAGCGGCTTCCAGACTGGTCGCGATTCGATGCCGGCCGCTTCCAGCGCCTGATGCAGCGCCGCGCGATCCGTCCCGAACTGGGCGGGATCGACCAGCATGGCCGTCAGCCAGCGGGAGGCCGTGCCCCAGGGCGCCTCCGGCATGAAGGACAGGCCCGGCAGGTCTGAAAGCCCGGCCACATAGCGGTCGAAGACGGCCCGTCGTGACACCACGCGGGGGGCGAGTTCGGCGAGCTGCGCCCGCCCCACCGCGGCGAGCAGCGAGGACAGCGCATAGGCATGGCCCGTCGCGCTGTGCTGGTAGTGCGGCGCCGGATCCTTGGCGTGGCTGGCGAGATGCCGCGCGCGCTCGATCAGCACGGGGTCGTCTGAGGCCAGCGCCCCGCCCCCCCCCGCCGTGATGATCTTGTTGCCGTTGAAGGAAAGCGCGGCGAGGCGCGCCCCGCGCCCCGCATGACGGCCGCGGATCGAGGCCCCCAGCCCCTCGGCGCTGTCGCTGACGACGGGCACGTCCCAGCGGCCGCAGGCGGCGAGGATCGCATCGAGCTCCGCCGCCTGGCCGTAGATGTCGACCGCCACCACCGCGCGCGGCAGCCGGCCGCGCTGCGCGGCGGCGCGCAGCTCGGTCCGCAGCAGGTCGGGATCGAGCGTCCAGGAGGCGGGATCGACATCGAGGAAGCGCGGCACCGCGCCCATCTGCACCGCCGGGGCGATGGTCGCGACGAAGGTGAAGCCGGGCGCCCAGACCTCATCCCCCGGCGCGATGTCGAGCACCCGGAAGGCGAGGTGCAGCGCCGCCGTCCCGGATGAGGTGGCCAGCACGTGGGGAAAGCCGGTCGTCGCGCCGATCGCGGATTCGAAGGCCGCGATGGCCGGGCCCGCCGGGGCCACCCAGCCGCTATCCAGCACCGCCTGGAGCGCCGCGCCTTCCTGGCCCGTCAGATGCGGTGGCGAGAGGTGGATGCGGCGCGGCGAGACTTCGGCGGAGAACCGGTCGAGCGGCGAAACATCGGGGCGGAGCGGCGCAACGAATGTCACGCAATGACGATATTTTATGATTCTGAAATCAACCAGAGGTTTTGTTAAGCGAGCCGCGGAAAGTCGGCATGGTTGCGTGCCCAGGGGCGGCAACACCTCGACCGGTAAGGACCAGCGCCACGCAGCGCAGCAGCAGCGCGGCATCGCGTGCGAGGCGCGGCGGCACCTCGGCATAGCGGGCGTCGAGTTCGAGCCGCGCGTCCCACGGCACGGCGTTGCGCCCCGCCGCCTGGGCGAGGCCCGCCAAGCCGGGCCGCACGCGCAGCCGCAGCGCCTGCCGCGCCGAGTAGCGCGGCAGGTAGTCCAGCGGCAGCGGGCGCGGCCCGACCAGGGACATCTCGCCGCGCAGGACATTGACCAGTTGCGGCAGCTCATCGAGCGCCAGGGCACGCAGCAGCCGGCCAGTGCGCGTCATGCGCGTGGCATCCTCGCCGGGGCCCTCGCGCAGGGTACGGAACTTCAGCAGCGTGAAGGGCGTGCCGCCGAGCCCCGCGCGGACCTGCCGGAACAGCAGCGGCCGGCCCAGCGCGATGCGCACGATCAGGGCCGTCGCGGCAATCAGCGGCACGCTGGCGGCGAGCAGCAGTGCTGCCCCCACCACGTCACAGCTGCGCTTGCCGAAGCGCCGGTACATGTCGCGGTTCCGTCCGCAGCCCCAGTCCGAGCGCCAGCCCCAGCGCGAACCAGGCCATGCGGTTGCCGAGATCGGTGGAGACCATGACCGACAGCGCCATCGGCAGCGCCAGGGCGGCGACCCGCGTCGCCCGCGGCGCCGGGCAGCGTGCGCCCAGGCGCAGCGCCGCCAGCCCGCCGCCGCCGAAGGCGAGCAACCACAGGGCGAGGCCGGGCAGGCCGCCCTCGGCCATGGCTTCCAGCAGATGGTTGTGGGGGTAGAGACCGCGCCGTTCGCCATGCCCCGCGGCGATGGTGAAGCCGCCCGTCCCGAGGCCCCAGGGCAGGGCGTCGCCGCCACGTTCCATGGCCGCGCGCCACAGGGAGAGGCGGCCGGAGGATTGCGCGACCTCGCCTTCCGACAGTCGTTCCAGGGTCCGCAGCCCGGCGGCGAGCGGCGGATCGGCGAGGATCACCGCGAGCACCGCCACCACCCCGGCCAGCACCACGCCGGGACAGATCACGGCCAGGCCGCGCTGGCCCGACCGCCACAGGGCGATCGTCGGCGCCACCCCCAGCGCGAGCGTCAGCGCCGCCAGGGCGGCGCGCCCGCCCGGCATCAGCACCGCGGCGGAGAGGGCGCCGACGATGCCCAGCCAGGCCGCGCGGGCCGGGAAGCGGCGGGTCTCGGCTGCCCGCACGGCCGCCAGCGCGGCGGCCGAGGCAATGGCGAGGCCGGCGATCTGATACTGCACGCGGACCTGGTCCGGACTGGCGCCGGGCAGGCCGCCGAGCACGATGCTGTCGGTCGCGAGCCCCCAGGCGATGCCGGCCGCGACCAGCATGCCGATGACCAGCGCGGCATCGGCGCAGCGGGCCAGCGCACGCTCCTGCGCCGCGACCATCAGCCCGCCGACGAGCATGGCCGGTCCGAGCAGCGTGGCCTCCGGCAGCTTGGCGGCGAGTACGCCGGTCGAGGGACTCCAGGCACCGGCCATGACAAGCCACAGCCAGAACGCGCCGCACGCCGCAAGCGGCAGGGCGATGAGCGGGTCCGCCTGCCAGTCGGAGAGCAGCGCCGAAAGCGGCAGCACCATCGCGAGCGCGAGCGCGGCAGCGAAGGTCAGGTCGAAAGGCAGGGCGGCGAGGACGGGCGTGGATTTCAGCGCGCCGGCGAAGTGCAGGATGGCGGCGAGGAAGCCGGTGAGGGCGGTCACGGCTGGCGCGACGCGGTGCCGCGGGGGGGGGGGGGGGGGGGGGGGGGGGGGGGGGGGGGGGGGGGGGGGGGGGCTTT
>JAYRJZ010000007.1:0-84416 GCA_041906015.1 Roseomonas sp. | reverse complement strand
CACCCCACCAAAGGCCGAAAGGCCTTTGGAAACCTCGACCTGGCGCCGGGCGCGATTGTCCGGGCGGCATGGTGGCCGTCACGTGGGGCGCGATTGTTGGGAGTTTCGGGGGCGGGGCAGGAGGCGAGGCTCTGCCAGGCGCCAGGTCAGGGGTTCCAGGGGTCTTCCTGGTTATCTGGCTGGTTCCGCTGCGCTGGAAGCCGGAGGGGCCCCGCCCCTCCGGACCACCCCGCCGGGCCACAATGTGGCCTGGACCGCCGGGACTTGGTGCGGGGCGTGACGCCTGTGCCAAATCCTCGTAGCGCGTTTTGGGCGCAAGAGCGGATTTCGGCACCATTCTGCCCGTGGCGCATAACGCCAAAGGGAGGTTTCCAAAGGCCCTTCGGCCTTTGGTCGGGGAGGCCCGGAGCGGGCCAGGCTCTCTCTGGCATGCCTCAATCCGCATGCGCCGATCCCGGGACCAGCTCCGGCTCCCGCCGCCGCGTCGGCGTCGTTGCGGCATTCGGATCGAAACGCAGCAATACGAGGCATGCGGCGCCGAGCAGCACCGCCATGGGCACCGCGACGGTCAGCAGCGCGATCAGCAGCGGCCGGTTGGGCAGGGAGGGCCTGGCCTCGACCATCGGTGCGGAGACGAGCCGTGCCGCCACCACCTCATCTGCCGCCACCACGAGGCCTGCGCGTTGCTGCTGGGCGAGGAGGTCGTAGAGGCTGTTGCGGAGGAAGACGTCGTTCTCGCGCGCGATGCGCGCCTCGATCGCGGCGACGCGGCGGGCCGCCTGGTCGGCGAGGTCGGCGCGGACCTTGGCCTCGGCGAAGGTGTGGACCCGGCGGAGCATGTCGAGGGCCAGCGCCGGGTCGGCATGCGGCAGTTCCAGCGTCCAGGTGACGGAGGCGAGGGACTGCGTCACGGCCAGGTTGCGTTCCAGCCAGTCGAGGACGTCGTCCGCATCGGCCGGGCGCTCGGCGCCGAGCATGGCGCGCACCAGCCCGCCCGGCCCGCCCTGGCGGCGCTCGGTCAGGGCTTCCCCGATGCGGGTGTCGCGCAGCAGCAGGGTGGCGGCTTCGGGGCTGCGCAGCGCGCCCAGATAGACGGCGAAATTGCCGCTCGGCCTGGTGTCGAGCAGCCCCGCCGGCGCGAAGGGGGAGGGGGAGAGCAGGGTGGAGACGGCGAAGGAGGTGGTCTCGGCCGGCGCCACCACGGCTTGCGCGACATGGGCGCGCGGCATGCCGAGGACGAGCGCCACGCCCGCCACCCACAGCGCCACGGTCAGGCCGAACAGCGCCCGGCGCCGGCGCCACAGCCCGGCGAGGATCAGGGGTATGGGCATCATGCGGCCTCGATGCGCGTGAGCAGCCGGGTGACGGGGGCGGCGGCGGCGAGTTCCAGCACCGGGGCCGGCTCGACCCGGCCATAGGCCGGGCTGTGCCAGCCCTGGGCGAGACGGATGCGGCAGGGCGCGTCGGCGGCCAGGGCGATGCGGGCGCGGGGGCC
Organism: Roseomonas sp.; assembly: GCA_041906015.1. Lineage (GTDB taxonomy): Bacteria > Pseudomonadota > Alphaproteobacteria > Acetobacterales > Acetobacteraceae > Neoroseomonas. The sequence goes on along the minus strand of JAYRJZ010000007.1, from coordinate 82,921 downwards.
GGCCACGCCGTCCGACGTCAGTTCCCACGCGCCGGGGGCCAAGCGCCAACGGAGCACGAGGTGGGCAAAGGGGCCGGCTACTTCGTCCTCGACCGTCACGGCGCCAGGCTCGGGGCGGATGCGGCGTCGATGGGTGTTGCCGCGATGGTCGCGCAGGCCCGCGCCATCGGGCAGGCGGTGGCAGTCGGGCCAGCGGGCGAGGAGGAAGCGGCCGAGGCGCGGCATCTGTTCGAGCCCATCGAACTGGATGGTGTTGTGCCCGGCCGTGCCGGCCAGCACGGTGGTCCACCAGCGCCGATCCGGCGGTGGGTTGTAGGCGCCTGTGCCGCCGTCGATGAGCAGCGGGGCGCCATCCAGGGCCAGGTCCAGATGCAGGAGGTCAGCCTGGCCCGGCCGGAAGCGCATGGGCGCGCCGGTGCGCAGCAGCAGGTGGAAGCGGTCGTCGCGGTGCCCGAACCAGCCCTCGCTGTGCCAGGGCCCGGGCGCCGGCATGGCGTTGCCGGTTGGGGCCGCAAGCAGGCTGCCGAAGGCCCGCAGGCCGGGCGGTTCCGATTCGTGCGGGGCGCCCTGCGGCGATGCGATGGCTTGCCCTTCATCGCCGAACAACCGGCGCGCCCGGTCGAGACTGCCGCGCGCATCGTGCGGCCCGTGCAGCGTCAGGTCGGCCAGACGCGAATCGTCCATGGCACCGCAGCGGGGCAGGACGCCCGTGGCCGGGTCCATGACGCGCGCGAGCCAGTCCGTCGCGGCGCGCGCGCGTTCGGAGAAGGGCTGGGAGAAAGGCGGCGCGCCGTGGCGGCGGCGGAACCACTCGGCCAGGGCCAGCGTGTCGAGCAGCAGCCGGTGATAGCCCGGTGAGGCCTGGGCGAAGCTGCCATCCGCCGCGACCAGCCGGGCGACCGTGCGCCCAAGTCCCCGCGCGCCGCGCCGGGCCATGCGGCGATGGCCGAGCACCAGGCCGATCGCCACAAGGCCCGCCGGCTCGCTGATCGCGTGGTTGTTGTCCTGCGCGGCGGCATAGGCGCGTGCGGCCTCGATTCGGCGGGCATGCGCCAGCAGCAGGGCGCGCATGGCGGGGCTGGGGGCGCGGTCACCCTCCAGCAAGGCCAGGGCGAGGCAGAGATGCAGGGCGCGCAGCGCCGCTTCCTGCCCGCAGGCCCAGGCAGGACCGCGGAAGGGCGGGTTGGCCGCGCACCAGTCGGAAAGCAGGGCCTCGGCGCGCTCCAGATGACCATCGGCGGGGGCGATCCGCGCGGCCAGGGCAAGCAGCGGCAGGGCGAGCAGCCGATTCGCCTCCCAGACCGGGCGGATGTCGCCAGGGCCGAAGAGATCGAGGGCGAGGGCCGGCGCGCCGGCCCGGAAGGGGCCGTGCCAGCCTCCGGCGATCGTGGCCTCGGCGGTGGCGGTCAGCGCGGCGGTATCGCCGGTCAGGTCGCCTTCTTGGACGCGGTCGGGCAGCAGGCGGCCGGTCGGCAGCGCCCGATCGGGCAGCCGGCGCGCAACGATGCCCAGGCGCAGCCGCAGCCGGTGCCAGGCGAACAGCCCGCAGGCGCGTGGGCCGAGGCGCCAGGCGACATCGGCGATGAGCAAGGCCCGCGCCAGCCCGGCGCGTTCCGGCGAGACGGGTGCAGCGGGCCCGGCGAGGAGAGCGCTCTCGGTCAGGTCGGTCCTTCCGGAGGTTAACAATCGCCTATAGGTTGTATAATCTATTTTAGAATTGTCGCCAGGCGTTTCTGATCATCGTGCCAATGTGCTCGCTGCCCGGCCTGATGTTGCGCCGCGTCCGGATCCTGCCGGTGCTGGTGGCGGTGCTGCTCGGCGTCGCGGCGCCGGCGCTGGGGCAGACGGGGGCGGGCGGCGTGTCGCCGCTGCTGGCGCCACCCACCCTGCCGTCACTGGTGCCGAGCGGCACACCCTTGCCGAACCTGCCGCCTGGCGCGGCGCAGGAAGCGCTGCAGCGGTTGCTTGATGGCGGGGCGACGCGCGGGCCGCCGCCGGGGTTGCCACGCGCCGCGACGGCGCTGCCGGCGCCCGCCTTCGCCGCGCAGCCGCTGCCGGCCCCGGCATCGCCGGAGGAACCGCTCTCCTCGGCCGAGGCCTTCTTCGCAGCGCGCCTCGATCCCCCGGCGCTGCGGCAATTCGGCTACGACACCTTCCGCGGCGGCGGGGGTGGCGCGCCGCAGGGGTTCGGCGCGCTGCCGGAGGATTACGTCCTCGGCCCGGATGACGAGGTGATCGTCGCCTTCCGCGGCCGCGCGCGGCAGACGCTGACGCTGCGAATCGGGCGCGACGGCAACCTGCTGCTGCCGGACCTCGCGCCCATCCCGGCCGCCGGGCGCAGCCTGAAGGACCTGCGCGCGCATCTGGAGGGGCTCGCGACGCGGGACCTCGGCGGGTCGGAGGTCTTCGTCTCGATCGGTCAGGTCCGGCAGATGACCATCTTCGTCGCGGGCGAGGTGATCCGGCCGGGCTTCCAGCCGCTGAACGCGCTGTCCACGGTGCTGGATGCGCTCTCGGCCGCCGGCGGAGTGCGCAAGACCGGCTCGCTGCGCGCGATCCGCATCGAGGGGCCGCGCGGACGGCGGGTGGTGGACCTCTACAGCGTCATCGCGGATGCGCCAGGGGATGCCGACCTGTCGCTGCGCGAGGGCGACCGGATCGTCGTGCCCCCGGTGGGCGGCACGGTTGCCGTGGCGGGGGACGTGGCGCGGCCGGGCATCTACGAACTGCCCGCGCGTCAGGCGAGCGCACCGCTGGCCGAGCTGCTGGCGCTTGCCGGCGGGACCATCCGCCAGGGCGGCAACCGGCTGCTGGTGCAGCAGGGCGATGCCGCCGGGCGGCGCTCCTTCGCCGAGCTCTCGCCGAGTTCGACCATCCGCCGCGGCGATGCCGTGCTGGTGCAGCCCGGCGCGGATGTGGTGGCGAATACGGTGCGGCTCGCCGGGCATGTCGCCATCCCGGTGACGCGCGCGGCGACCGGCGGGCGGCAGAGCCAGACGCTGCGCGGCCTGATCTCCGACCGGCGGCTTCTGCGCAACGATCCTTATGTGCGGCTCGGCGTGGTGTGGCGGGCGGACCGGCAGACCGGGCAGCGCAGCTTTCGCGCCTTCGACCTCGGCCGCGTGCTGGAGGGCCGGGCCAACATGCCGCTGCAGGAAGGCGACGAGGTCATCGTCTTCGCCCGGTCCGACGTCGTCTTCCTGACCTCGCCCGCCGTGCAGCGCGCGTTGCGTGGGGACCCGCCCGCCGCGACGCCCAACGGCCCGCCCACGGCCGACTGTCCCGCCCTGACCGCACTGGCGCTGGCCTCGCGCGCCTCGCCCCAGCGCTACGCCCATGTGAAGGGCGCGGGCTTCCCCGAGATCGGGGCGGCGCCCTGCCCACAGGTCTATCTGGACTATCCGGACCTGCCGGCCTTCCTGCTCGACCAGTCCGTGGTGCTCACCGGGGAAGTGCGCGCGCCCGGCATCTTCCCCATCACCGACGATACCGGGCTGGACACCGTCATCGCCGCCGCGGCGGGGCTGTCGGACGCGGCCGACCTGCGCGTGGTCGAATTCGCCCGGGAGCCGGCGGATACGGGCGGGGCGATCCCGCTTGCCCGCACGCGGCTCGACCTGACCAGCCGGAACTTCGCGGCGGTGCGGCTGTCGGCGCGCGACACCATCCGCATCCCGCGCGGCTTCGGAGATCGCGACACCGGGCCGGTCATCCTGGTCGGCGAGTTCCTGCGGCCCGGCACCTACGACATCCGGCGCGGGGAACGCCTGTCGGAGGTCATCGCGCGGGCGGGTGGGCTGACGCCGCAGGCCTATCCCTATGGCGCGGTCTTCACCCGGCAATCGGTGCGGGAACGCCAGCAGGAAGGCTTCGCCCGCACGGCGCGCGAGTTGGAGACCAGCCTGATCCAGGTCGCCTCGGGCCAGGCCGTCGCGGGGTCGCGCGGGACCAATGTCGATCTCGGCGCGGCAATCACCGCGGGGCGCGAACTGGCGAATTCCCTGCGCGAGGCCCGCGCGGCCGGGCGCATGGTGGTGGAGGCCAACCCGGTCATCCTCGCCGCGCGGCCCGAGCTCGACGTGCTGCTGGAACCCGGCGACATCATTGCCATCCCGAAGCGGCCGAACGAAGTGACCGTGGTGGGATCGGTGCTGAACCCCGGATCGCTCCAGTTTCGCTCCGGCTGGCGGGCGAGCGACTATGTCCGCGCCTCGGGCGGGACGCAGCGCTTCGCGGACCCGTCGCGCGCCTTCATCGTGCTGCCGAACGGGCAATCCACCGCGGCCGGGTTGTCCGCCTGGCAGCAGGGCGGGCCGCCGGTGCCGCCGGGCAGCCTGGTGGTGGTGCCGCAGGATCCCAGCCCCTACGAGACCTGGGGGTTCGTGCGCGACCTGACCCAGGTGCTGGGGCAGATCTCGGTGTCCGCGGCGGCCTTGGCGGTGATTGCGCGCGAGGCGGGGAATTAGGGCGATGGGCGGACCAGAGAGGGGCTCTGCCCCTCTCCGGACCTCTCCCCGCCAAAGGCCGAAAGGCCTTTGGAAACCAATATTTGGCGCCGGGCGCCACGGCCAGGATGAGCGCCTCGACCCACCCTGGTGCGCGGAGGGCGCTTCGGGGGGGCGGGCGGGCCTTGTTGCCCCGCACCAGGTGCCTGCGGTCCAGGTGGCCCAGCCACCTGGCGGGGTGAGGTTTGGAGAGGGGCGGCGCCCCTCTCCAATCGCCCTGGCCGTTCTTGCCTGCCTCGCCGTCCCGGCCCAGGCCCAGGATGCATCGCAGCCGGCCGAGGGTTCCGGCTCCGACTGGGGCGGTGTCGGCCTGATCGAGATGCGCAACGCGCGCTTCCGCCCCGATGGCACGCTCGAGGCTGGCTTCGGCCTGCGGCGGCAGCGGAATTTCTGGTTCCTCGGCTTTCAGGCCCTGCCCTGGCTGGAGACCACCTTCCGCCTCAGCGAACGCCTGAACGGCACGACCGGCGAAGGCACGGTCTCGGACCGCTCCTTCGACATCAAGATCCGGCTGTGGGAGGAGAATGACTGGCGGCCCGCCCTCGCCGTGGGCATCCAGGACCTGGCGGGAACCGGCATCTACGCAGGGGAGTACCTGGTCGCCTCGAAGCGGTTCTGGGACTTCGACGTGTCGCTCGGCATGGGCTGGGGGCGGCTCGGCACCTATGCGGATGGCAACAATCCGCTGACCGACATCTGGGGCGGCTTCGACGACCGCACGCGGGAAGTCGGACAGGGCGGCACGCCGCGTTGGGGGACCTATTTCCGGGGCGAGGACATCTCGATCTTCGGCGGCGTGGAATGGTCCGTCCCGCCCATCCCCACGCCCTGGGGCGTGTTCGAGGGGCTGCGCGCGAAGCTCGAGGTCAGCGGCGACCGGCTGCGGGACGAACGCGGCGGCTATCCGGCGCGCACCACGGGGCTGCTCGGGATCGCCCAATCGCGGGTGAATGCGGGGCTGCAGTGGCAGAATGAGTGGCTCGACATCGGCGTGCAGTATGTGAACGGGACGGATGTGCTGCTTCGCGCCTCGGTGCGCATGGACGCCGCCGACCCGCCGCGCGCGCCGCTTCGCCCGCCGCCGCCGATGGCCGCGCGGCCGGACGACAATGCCTCGGCCGAGGCCCGGCTGATCGCGCCGCGCCTGTTCGCGGCCCTGCGCGAGACCGGGCTCAGCCCCCGCGCCCTCGCGATCGAGGGCGAGGAGGCGCGCATCGCGGTCGGGGACGGGCCGTACCGCACGCTGGCGCAGGTGGTCGGGCGGGTGGTGCGGGCCGCGCAGCCGCTGTTGCCGCGCCAGGTGGAGCGGGTGGTCGTGTCCTGGTCGCTCGCGGGGGTCGAGATCGCTCGCATCATGGTGCTGCGGTCGGCGATGGAGGCCGCCGCGAGCGGATATGGCAGCGCCGAGGAGGTCTTCGCCACCGCCACGCTGATGCCCGCCGGCGAGCCGCTGGACGGCGCGGTGCACGCACCGGGCCCGTTCTTCGACTGGCAGGTCGCGCCGGCGCTGCGGTTGGTGCTGGGCGATCCCTCCCGCACCGCGTTGTGGCAGGCGGCGGTGGGGGCGACGGTGCGGATGGAGGTGGGCGCGGGCTTTTCGCTCGGCGGCAGCCTGGCGCAGGTGGTGGCGCAGAACCTGTCCAACGCGGCGCCATCCGATTCCCTGCTGCCGCATGTGCGATCGGACTATGCGCTCTATGCCGAGGAGGGGCGGACCCTGGCGGTGGGTTCGCTCTATGCCGAGCGGATCTGGACGCCGCTGCCCGATGTCTTCGCGCGCGTGACGGGCGGGTATCTGGAGCCGATGTTCGCCGGGGTCTCGGGCGAGATCCTGTATCGGCCGCATGACCAGCCCTGGGCGATCGGGCTCGACGTGAACTACGTGGCGCAGCGGGACTACGACCAGCGCTTCGGGGTGCAGGATTACCGCGTCACGACGGGGCATGTGTCGCTGTATCTGGACCTGCCCTGGTGGAACCTGACGACGACGCTGCGGGGCGGGCGGTACCTGGCCGGGGATTGGGGCGGGACGGTCGAGATCGCGCGGCGCTTCGATTCCGGGATCGAGGTCGGGGCCTTCGCGACGCTGACCAGCGCGTCCTATGCCGAGTTCGGCGAGGGGTCCTTCGACAAGGGCATTTTCATTCGCGTGCCGCTCGACCTGTTCGGGCTGCGGACGCGGTCGAACATGGGGGCGATGATCCGCCCGGTGCAGCGCGACGGCGGCCAGCGCCTGGCGGTGGAGAACCCGCTGTGGGAGGTGACGCAGCAGGGCCGCGCCGATGCCCTGCAGCGCGGCATGGCGTGGTTCACGCGCTGAGCGGCGTGCGGCGCCCATAGATGGAGCCGATCGCGGGCGCTGCTTCCCGCCACTTCACATAGACCTTCCCGATATCCGAGAGCGGCTTCATCAGCAGGCGGAGATTCACCAGGAAGGCCGCCGCGCCCGCGATCTCTCCCTCGCCGGGCAGCAACCGCGGCGCGATCCACCAGGCCGCGAGCGCCGAGAGGCCGACGAAGGTCCACAGCAGCGCATCGAGCCCGCGCTCGGTGAGCCATTTCAGGACTTCGAAGCGGATGGTGCCGCGGAAGATGCGTTCCTGTGTCGCGGTGAAGTCGCCTTCGCGCCCGCGCGCCGTCGCCGCTGCGATGCTGCCCTGCCAGGCCAGGATCTGCCGGCTCGTCTCCTCCAGCCGATGGCCGAGCAGCCAGACGCAGGCGAGGGCGGGCAGCACGGCGGCCAGGAGCAGCGGCACCCATTCGGCCCCGAGCGTCAATTGCCAGGCGAGGACGCCGATGATCTCGGCGGGGATGCGCCAGCCATCCTTGTAGGCGGCTTCGAAGCCCTTGCGCGCGACCTCGCAGCCGAACAACACCTGGCTGACATCCCGCGGCACGTCCTCCCCCGCGCGGCGCGCCAGGTAGGTGCGCTGGAGGGTGACGAGCAATCGCGCTTCCATGGCCTTCGATCCGAGCTTCTCGGCGAATTCGGCAGCGGCGACCGCGAGCACGATGACGATGCCCATGGGCGCGACCGCGGCGACCACGCCGGCGAGCGTCGCGGCGGGCGCGCGCATCGTCTCCACGGCCTCGCGCGCCAGCCAGGCATAGGCGGGCACCACCGCCGCCTTGGCGGCGAGCGCCGTCATCAGGAAGGCAACGAATCCGCGCAGCGACCACAGGGTCGTCGCCATCTCGGCGGCGAGCGAGGTCTGCCGGGGGACGGCGGGCGCCGCCCCCCGGAGGCCGCCGTCAGCCGGCATCCGGCAGGTCAAGGGCGGAGATCCGCGCGCGGTCGGTCAGCAGCACGCGCCCGCCGGGCAGCAGGGCGACGGAGCGCACGCCGGCCGGCCAGCCCGGCACGGGCTGCCAGGCGGATGCGCCGGCCGCGCGCTGCCAGGCGTGGGCGCGGTCCCAGACCAGCACGCGCCCCTCACCGGCGGTGATGGCGAGTGGACCATGGGCGCCCTGGGGGGTGACATCCGCCGCATGGCCGTCGCGATCGAGGGCGAAGAGCTTCTCCTCGCTCGCGGCCAGCAGCACCGCGCCATCGCGCAGCAGCGTCGCCTCGTGCAGCGCGACATCGGCCGCGCGGCGTGCGGTGCCGTCGCTGCCGAGCACCATGAGCCCCTGTCCTTCGGAGCCGACCAGGAGGCCATCCTGCTCGAAGTGCAGCGCCTCGACCGCGGCGGCATCGAGGCCGTCCACGGGCGCGAGCCGTTCGGGGTCGTCGAGCGGCGCGGCGAAGAGGCCCTGCTTGGTGCCCATCCAGACCTTGCCCGCGCCGATGGCGAGGCTGCGGAACTCGCCATAGTGGCGGCTGCCGTGGGGCAGCTTCGGCTTGGCGTAGTCCCAGCGGCGGCCATTGTCGCGGCTGATGAACAGCCCGCGCTGGCAGAGCAGGAAGTACCGGCCATCCGGGGCGCGCGCGATGCGTTCGGCATCGAGCACGTCCCATTCGGCATCCGCCAGCGCCCAGCTCGCCCCGCCATCCTCGGTGAGGAAGGTGCCGAAGGAGCAGGTCGCGAGCACCGACATGCCGTCGAGCCGGAACAGCCGCTTGCGCTTGCCGAGCACGCGATCGGCGAACAGGCCCTGTGCGAGATCCTTCATCCGCCACGCCAGCGGGTCGAACAGGAACGCCCCCTGCATGCCGGAGAGCAGGATGCCCTCGGGCAACAGATGCGCCTGCTCGGCCTCGGCGATCATCGGGTGGAAGATCTCGGCCTTGCGGCGGCCGGGGCCGGCGATCTCGGCCTTGTCGCCGTCGAAGACCATCACGCCGCCATCGGGCAGCAGCTCGGCACCCGACAGCGGATGCTTCTTGTAGCCCTTCGGCGTGATGCCGCGCGGCCGCGCGCCGCGCCAGCGCGTAACGAGGCGCCGCGCGTCGGCGGCGATCACGACATCGCCGTAGTCGCCCATCTCCTCGATCGTCCAGATGGTGCCGCCATCGAGGGATTCGGCCAGCGCCGGAAGCCGCGCCGCGCCGCGCTTCTTCACCGAGACGAGGATGCGCCCCGGCGTTTCCCAGATGCGGATGACCTCGAAGCCGGGTTCGCCGAGCAGGCGCGTCCAGCCTTCGCCATCGCGCGCGAAGACGCCGGATTTGGTGCCGAGCAGGATGCGGCCCGATGCGGCGGATGCGGCTGCGACCTTCTCGCCCTTGGGCGCCTCGAAGGTGGCTTCGATGCGCGCGGTGCCGTCGGCGAGCAGCACGCGCCCGCCCACCGCCAGCACCATCCCGCCCGGTGCTGGGCCGAGGGCGCGTACCTCGCCCGCTGGCAGGCCGGCAACCGGAGCCAGGGCGGCGCCGCGGTCCCAGCGGCACAGCCCATGCTGGGTGGCGAGGAAGAAGGTCTCGCCGACGCGCAGCGAGGCCTTCACCTCGACGCGTGCGAAGGCTTCGAGATCCGCGCCGATCGGCGCGAGGGTGCGCGCCGGCGAATCGACGATCATGTCCATGGTGGAGTTCCGACAGTGGCGACCGGACCGCCTGCATGGCGGATCGTGGCATCGATGGCCCGAAGGCCGGTCGCTGTCCCAGGGTTGCGTGCTGCATCCCCAGGACACCGGTAGCAGCGCGGGGGAAGGGCGGTCAACGGGGTTCGGGTCACATCGTGATCCTCACGCCCAGGAAGAAGGTGCGCCCGGTGTCGATCGTCGCGGTGCGCGCCATCTGCCAGTTCGCACTTTCCCATTCGTCGCGCTGCTGGTTCAGCAGGTTCTGCGCCGTGAAATAGACGAAGAAGTTCGGCGCGACGCGCTGCTCGGCCCGGAAGTCGAGCATCGTGGTGGGGTTGATCTCCTTGTAGCGCTGCACGCCCGCACCGTCGTAGCTGCGGATGATGCGCGTCGAGGTATAGGTCGCGTTCAGCGCGATGGTGGTGCCCATCGCCGGATCGACCCATTCGATGCCGGCATTGCCGACGAAGCGCGGCACCTCGCTGAAGCGGCGCGGTCCCGTGGTCGGATCGTCGAGATGGCTGTCGAGGAAGGTCTGGTTGAAGCGGAAGCTGAGCGGGGCGAGTTCCTCGATGCCGATCAGCGCGGCATTGATGCGCTGTTCCAGCTCCACGCCCTGCACGCGGCCATCGCCCACATTGTTGTAGCGGAACTGGTTCGGCAGGAACTCCTCCGCCTCGATCACGTCGGTGATGTTGCGGCGGAACAGGTTGACCGAGAGGAACAGCTCCGGCGTCGCGAATTCGGCGCCGACGTCATAGGCCCAGGCGCGCGCGGGTTCGAGGCCGGGATTGCCGTAGTAGCTGCGCGGCCCGCGGATGGTGACGCCGGGCGCGATCTCATCCAGTCGCGGCCGGTTGACCTGGCGGCTGACCGCGGCGCGCAGCGACAGCGTGTCGGTCACCCGGAAGACCAGCGGCAGGGAGGGCATGAGGTCGGTGTAGTCCGGCGTGGAGGTGCCCAGCGAGCCGTTGAGGCTGTAGGCCATGTTCTCGATCCGCAGGCCGGGCGTGAGGATCAGGCGCCCGAAGGTCATCTGGTCCTGGATGAAGGCGGCGAGGTAAGTCTCGCGTGCCGTGTAGTCGGCGCTGTCGGATCGGGTGCGGTCGGCGGCCGACTGGCTGACGACGCCGAGCGCATCGACGCTCGAGACCGTCCCGTTGCTGTCGCGGTTGAGCTGGCGGAACTGCACGCCGGTACGGAAACTGTGCCCTTCGGCCCATTCGGGCGTCCAGAACAGGCGCGAGGCGAAATCGACCTGGGTGTCGTCGATCCGGCTGCCTTCCCGCGCGCCGGAGGAGAAGCGTCCCTGCGGGGTCTGCTCGATGGTGGTGTTCTCGCTTTCGAAATGCGCGAGGGCGAGGTTGGCATCGACCTCGAGCCGCAGCTCGGGGCTGATCGCATGGGCAAGGGTGCCGCCGACGCCGCCGACCGTCAGCCTTTCGTCGCCATCGCCCCAGGTCATGGCGTTGAGTTGCTGCGTCAGCCGGCGATAGGTGCCGCGGTAGCGGCCATTGTCGAGCGTCTCGTCGAAGACGAAGGGGCGCAGGGTGACCTGCCCGCCATCCCATTGCCAGCCGAACTGCACGAAGCCATCGATGTTGAGGCTGTTCTTCGGCTCGCGCTCATCGACGATGGTGCCCGCGCCGCCGGGACCGCCGCTGAATGTGTACTCACTGAAATCCTTGATCTTCTCGATCTGCCGGCGGTCGAGGCTGACGGCGCCCATGACGCCGAAGCCGTCGCTGAAGCGTCGCGACATCACCCCGCTCGCGGTGAAGTGCTGGCCGTCATAGAGCGTGTCGCGGCCGCCGAAGGCGCCGCGGATTTCGGTGATGTCCGTGGCCGGGATGGCGCGCAGGCGCAGGGCGATGCGCCCGCCGATGCCGTCGGCCTCGGTCGCCGCATCCGGGTTGCGGATGATGGCGACATCGTCGAGCAGGAAGCCCGGGATGTTCATGAGCTCGAAGGAACGGTTCTGCGCCGCGCCGGGAAGCTGTACGCCGTTGATCTGGACCCGGGTGTAGTCGGGGGTCAGGCCGCGCAGGCCGAAGGTACGCGCTTCGCCGGGCGGACCGGAGACGACGACGCCGGGCAGCCGGGGGACGATGTCGCTGGCGCGGTCGCTGGGCAGGCGGTCGAAGACCTCACGTGGCAGGCGCACGGCGGGGACGACCTCCGACAATCGGCCGGCTTCCGGTGCAGGGGGGACCGTCTGGACCTCCACCGTGGGCAGATGGACGTGCTGTGCCCTGGCGGCGAAGGGCAGTGGGATGAGGACGGAAAGCGGCATCGCCATGCGCATGGCGACGATCGCGCCCGAGGGGGCGCGGTCGGAACGGGTCTCCATGGTGGGTTGGAACATCCAATTGGGCGCCGCGCCTCATGGGCCGGCGCTGGTTCAGGGTCGCGGACTGCGTCCCCGCGCATATCGTCGCTTAAATCGCAAATGATAGTCAATCGCAATTAAGCGGCCATCAGGGCCATGGATCGGCCCGGTGCTGGACGACCCGCCCGCGCCAAGGCATAGCGCCCGCCGCCCATGCTGTTCGACGCTGTCCTTCGTCATCTTGCCGTCGCCTGCTGCCTGGCCCTGCTGTCCGCGGGGGTGGTGCGGCTGATGATTGCCTATCCGATCCTGGATCATCCCAATGCGCGGTCCTCCCACATCCGGCCGACGCCGCGCGGGGGTGGGCTGGGCGTGGTGCTCGCCTTCGTGGTGGGCATGGCCCTGCTGTATTTCGGGGCGGAGTATGCGCGCCTGCCGCCGCCGCAATTCCTGGGCGTGATCGGCGCGGCGGTGGCGATCGCGGGCGTTTCGCTATGGGACGACGTGGCCGATCTGCGGTTTTCCGTGAAGCTGGCGGCGCAGGCCGTGGCGGCGCTGGTCGCGATCGCGTCCGGGCTGGTGATCGACCGGCTGGCCGTGCCCTGGGTTGGCCAGGTGCCGCTGGGGCTGGTCGGGGTCCCGCTGACCCTGTTCTGGATCGTCGGCTGCACCAATGCGCTGAACTTCATGGATGGGCTGGATGGGCTGGTGGGCGGGTCGGTGTTCCTCGCCGCGGTCATCCTGTGCGTCGTCGCGGGGGAGCAGGGCGGGTGGTTCGTCTATGCCGCGTCCCTGCTGCTGGCGGCGGGGCTGGCGGGGTTCATCCCCTTCAACCTGAACCCCGCGCGCATCTTCATGGGGGATGTGGGCAGCCAGTTCCTCGGCTTCATGATGGCGGTGCTGGCGGTGGCGGCGGCGCGGTTCGACGCGGCCTCGGTGTCCTTCCTGATCGTGCCGCTGCTGCTGTTCGGGCTGCTGTTCGACGCGGCCTTCACGCTGGTGCGCCGGGCGCTGGCGGGCGAGCGGGTGGCCGCGGCGCACCGGACGCATCTGTACCAGATGGCACAGCGGTCGGGCCTGTCGGTCCGCGCGGTGGCGGGGATCCATTGGGGCTTCGTGCTGTTCCATGGTGGGCTGGTGGCGCTGTTCCTCGACATGGCCCCGTCCGCCAAGCCGCTGGTCGTGCTGCCGGCGCTGTCCGTCCAGATCGCCTGGGCGTTCTACGTCGCCTGGCGGGTGCGGCGCGCAGGGCTTACCTGGGCAGCGGGATGATCTCGGTCGGGTTGCGGGCCGAGACGACCTCGACCACCAGGGGCGGCAGATCGTCGCCGACCCATTGTTCGGAGCGGAACACCGCATAGCTGCGGGCATCGGCCCAGAAGCGGCTGGTCGCGCGGGCGCCGCCGCGGCAGCGTTCCTCGATCAGCAGCGTATCCTCGATCTCGGCGGGCCCGATGGACAGACGGCAGTCGAGCCGCACGCCGAAGCGCATGCGTGACGGATCGGAGGCGGAGCGCATCAGGTCCACGATCCGCGTCGCGCGCCATTCGCCTTCGCCAAGCTCGGGCAGGCGGGCGAGCAGGTCGGTGCCGTCGAAGCGCGTCGCCGCCAGCACCTGGCGCAGCCCGGCGGTTGCCACGACGCGCGCCCCTTCGGTCTGCACCGCGACGCCGCCAGGGGTGCGCCACAGGCGGCGCTCGCCTTCCTCCTGGATCAGCAGGGCGACGCCGCTGCGACTGCCGAGGGTGAGCTGCAGGGCGGGTTCGCCCTCCGGCGGACCGCCGGGACCGTCATCCCATTCGCCTTCATGGGCTTCCTCGACGAGCAGGGCTTCGGCCCAGGAGGGGATTGAGAAGAGGCTCGTGGCCGGCGTGTCGCAGGCGGCGGTGAGCAGCAGGCACAGCAGGGCGGCTCGGCGCATTTGGCGAGAATATCATGATGAAAATATAAACCTATACGCGAATAACGCAGATGCGCGGCTGAGGCTGTCATATAAAGATATCCTTATCAGTGATCGTGCTCTCTGGCCTTGCTCGCTCCGCCGTGCTACCCGCCCGGCGTTTCCCGCAGGTTGAGAGAAGAGAAAGCGCATGTCCGCTGCCGCCGATTTCGTCGTGAAGGATCTGTCCCTCGCCGGCTGGGGCCGGAAGGAGATCGCGATGGCTGAGGACGAAATGCCCGGCCTGATGGCGACCCGCGCCGAATACGGCCCGAAGCAGGTGCTCAAGGGCGCGCGCATCGCCGGCTGCCTGCACATGACGATCCAGACCGCCGTGCTGATCGAGACGCTGAAGGCGCTCGGCGCGGATGTCCGCTGGTCGTCGTGCAACATCTTCTCGACCCAGGACCACGCCGCGGCCGCGATCGCCGCGACCGGCACGCCGGTCTTCGCCATCAAGGGCGAGACGCTTCCGGAATACTGGCAGTATGTGAAGCGCACGCTGGAATGGGCCGATGGCGGCACGCCGAACGTGCTGCTGGACGACGGCGGCGACATGACGCTGCTCGTCCACTACGGCCTGCGCGCCGAGCGCGGCGACACCGCCTTCCTCGACAAGGCGACCAATGAGGAAGAGACGGTCTTCTTCGCCCTGATCAAGGACTGCCTGAAGACCAAGCCGGGCTGGTTCGCGGAACTTGCCAAGAACATCGTCGGCGTCTCGGAAGAGACCACCACCGGTGTGCACCGTCTCTACAACATGGCGAAGGAGGGCAAGCTGCTTTTCCCCGCCATCAACGTGAACGACAGCGTCACCAAGTCGAAGTTCGACAACCTCTATGGCTGCCGTGAATCGCTGGTGGACGCGATCCGCCGCGGCACCGACGTGATGATGGCCGGCAAGGTCGCGATGGTCTGCGGCTTCGGCGACGTGGGCAAGGGTTCCGCCGCCTCGCTGCGCAACGCCGGCTGCCGCGTCATGGTCAGCGAAGTCGATCCGATCTGCGCGCTGCAGGCGGCGATGGAAGGCTATGAGGTCGTGACGATGGACCAGGCCGCGCCGCAGGCCGACATCTTCGTCACGGCGACCGGCAATGTCGACGTCATCACGGTGGACAACATGCGCGCGATGAAGCACCGCGCCATCGTGTGCAACATCGGCCACTTCGACAGCGAGATCCAGGTCGCCGGCCTCAAGAACTTCAAGTGGGACAATGTGAAGCCGCAGGTGGACGAGATCGAGTTCCCCGATGGCAAGCGCATCATCCTGCTGTCCGAAGGGCGCCTGGTGAACCTCGGCAACGCCACGGGCCACCCGTCCTTCGTGATGTCGGCGTCCTTCACCAACCAGACGCTGGCGCAGATCGAGCTGTGGACCAACCCGGGCAAGTACGAGAAGAAGGTCTATGTGCTGCCCAAGCACCTCGACGAGAAGGTGGCGTCGCTGCACCTCGCGAAGGTCGGCGCGACGCTGACCAAGATGACGCAGCAGCAGGCGGACTACATCGGCGTGTCGCCGCAGGGGCCGTTCAAGGCCGAGGCGTACCGCTACTGAAAAAGAAAGGTCGGGGGAGGAACACCTCCCCCGAATCGTGACCCATCGACGTTGCTGCGCAACGCCGATGGGACCCCAAGTCCGCCGTTTTTTGGCCGTTGGAGACTGACTGCCGGGTCCGGCGCCAAGTGCCAGAAAAAGGAGGGGGTTTGGGGGAGTTCATCTCCCCCAACCTTCAGGCGACCTCGAACAAGCCGGCGGCACCCTGCCCGCCGCCGACGCACATCGTCACCACCACGAACTTCGCGCCGCGCTTCTTGCCCTCGATCAACGCATGCCCGGCCATGCGCGCGCCCGACATGCCGTAGGGATGGCCGATCGAAATCGCCCCGCCATCCACGTTCAGCCGGTCATCCGGAATGCCCAGCCGGTCGCGGCAGTAGAGCACCTGGCAGGCGAAGGCCTCATTCAGTTCCCACAGGCCGATATCGTCGATCGTCAGCCCATGCTGCTTCAGCAGCTTCGGCACGGCGAAGACCGGGCCGATGCCCATCTCCCCGGGATCGCAGCCCGCCACCGCCATGCCGCGATAGATGCCGAGCGGATGCAGCCCGCGCCGCGATGCCTCGGCTTCCTCCATCAGCACGGCGGCAGAAGCGCCATCCGACAACTGGCTCGCATTGCCCGCCGTGATGAAGCGGCCCTGCTTCACCACCATCCCATCCTTGAACACGGGCTTGAGCGATTGCAGGCCTTCGAGCGTGGTGTCCGCGCGATTGCCCTCGTCGCGCGTCAGCGTGGTGGGCACGTCCTTGCTCTCACCGGTCTCGCGGTTCACCAGCTTCATCACGGATGGCAGTGGGACGATCTCGTCATCGAAAGCGCCGCGGGCCTGGCCGGCCGCGGTGCGAAGCTGGCTGCGTAGCGCGTATTCGTCCTGCGCCTCGCGTGGGATGCCGTAGCGGTCGGCGACGACCTCCGCCGTTTCCAGCATCGACATGTAGAGCTGCGGCACATGCTCCATCAGCATGGGATCGGCGCGGCGGAACCAGTTCGCCTTCTCGTTCTGCACCAGCGAGATCGATTCCAGCCCGCCGCCGACCGCAACCTGCATCCCGTCATGCATGATCTGCTTGGCCGCCGTGGCGATCGCCATGAGGCCCGACGAGCACTGCCGGTCGAGCGACATCCCCGGCACCGTATCCGGCAGCCCGGCGGCCAGCGCCACCTGGCGGCCGACATTCGACCCCTGGCAGCCCTGTTGCAGGGCCGCGCCCATGATCACATCCTCGACCTCGGCCGGGTCGAGGCGAGCGCGTTCGACGGCGGCGCGGACCGCATGCCCGCCGAGCGTCTGTGCATTGGTGTCGTTGAAGGCCCCGCGATAGGCCCGCCCGATGGGTGTCCGCGCGGTGGAGACGATGACGGCGCTGCGCATGGGCGCATTCCTTCCCTGCCGGTTCCTTGCCGGCAGGGTAGCGCCGGGTTCAGCGCGCGCCCAGCCGCTTCCAGACCCCGTCGGCGGTCGCGACGATCCGGTCGCCCACGGTGATCTCGCCCCGCACGAAGACGATGGATTTCGTGGTGCGCACCGCCTCGGCCCGGGCTTCCAGGAACTCCCCCGCCCGCGCGGCGGAGACGAAATGCGTGTTGAGCTGGATGGTCACCACCGGATCGCGCTTCGCGGCCTCCCAGCACGTCGCGCCCAGGATCTGGTCGAGGAAGGTGGCGAGCATTCCCCCATGCACGATGCCATGCGCATTGCCGTGCTGCGGCCCCGCCAGCAGGCCATAGGCCCAGCCATCGCCTTCTCTCTTCGACCAGAAGGGCCCGACCAGGGTGGGGAAGCCCTCGGCGTGCCATTGGAAGGTCTTCCAGCCGGCGGCGGCGGGGTCGAAGGGGGCGGACGTTTCGTTCATCCGTCCCGCTTCGCCCGGCGGGCTGGCGGCGTCAACGGGGGGTGGTAGCCTGCCCGCCATGCGCCTCTTCCACGCCCCCGGTTCGCCTTACGCCCGCATCGCCCGGATGGCGGTGATCGAGCTCGGCCTCGAGGACCGTGTGGCTGTCGCGGAGGCGACGCTGCGCGATCCGGGCTCGGTGCTGCTGCCGTACAATCCGGTCGGGCGCGTGCCCGCCCTGGTGCTGGAGGATGGCACCACCATCACCGAGACGACCCCGGTGCTGATGATGCTCGACAGCCTGGTCGAGCCTGCCCACCGCCTGCTGCCGGGACCCGAGGCGCCGCGGGCGCTGGCCGCCTATGGCCGCGTGCTCGGCATGATCGACGGCATCGCGGTGTGGAACCGGGAACTGCGCCGGCCGCCGCATGAACGCTCCCCCGGTGTCATCGCACTCGAAGCGCAACGCGCCGCGCGCGTCGCCGATGCGCTGGAAGCCGAGGTGGCGGCGGGTGGCTTTGCCACGCACGATGCCGGTTTCCTCGCCCTGGTGTCGGTGCTGGGTTACTGCGAACGGCGGCACCTGGCCTTTCCCTGGCGGCAGGAGCGGCCGGGGCTCGCGGCGTTGTTCGACAGGGTGCAGGCGCTGGCCTGCGTCTCCCGCACCGTGCCGCCGGCCGGCATGGGAAGCGCGGCCTCGCTGCCATCGTAACGATCTCCGGCGGGGCTGGACAGCTTGTGCGCCGCGGCAAAGGATCAGCGCATGACAGAGATAGCGACACGCGCGCTCGACGCCGTGGAAAGCGATGCGGCGCTGCCGGCCTCGGCGGATGTCGTGGTGATCGGTGCCGGCATCATCGGCGTCTCTGCCGCCTATGCCTTGGCCAAGGCGGGGCATTCGGTCGCGCTGGTCGAGAAGGGCGTGGTCGCCGGCGAGCAGTCCAGCCGCAACTGGGGCTGGTGTCGCGTGCTTAACCGCGACGAGCGCGAAATCCCGCTGATGCAGCACAGCCACGAGCTGTGGGAGACCCTGCCCGGCGAGATCGGCGCCGATATGGGCTTCCGCCGCAACGGGCTGGTCTATGTCACGAAGGACCCGCAGCAACTGGCCAATTGGCAGTCCTGGCTGGACACGGCACAGGGCTACCAGGTCCAGGCGCGCATGATCGACGCCGAGGAGGCCAAGCGCCTGACCCCCGGCAACGAGCAGGACTGGATCGGTGGCGTCGTCTCCCCCCGCGACGGCCGGGCGGAACCCGCCATGGCCGCACCGGCCCTGGCAAAGGGTGCGCGTGCCCTGGGGGCGACGCTGCACCAGAACTGCGCGGTGCGCGGGCTCGACACGACCGGCGGGCGCGTCAGCGGCGTCTTCACCGAGAAGGGGCGCATCGCCTGCCAGTCGGTCGTACTGGCCGGCGGCGCCTGGGCCTCGATGTTCCTGCGCCGGCATGGGGCGGACATGCCGCAGGCCTCGGTGCATTCCACGGTGTTCAGCACCACGCCGGCGAAGCAGGTCTCGCCCGGCGGGCTGTTCACGCCGGACTTCATCCTTACGCCGCGGCTCGATGGCGGATACCTCGTCGCGGCCAAGGCGCGCGGGCGGCTGGAGCTCACGCCGGCCGGCATCCGCTATGGCCGCCAGTTCCTGCCGAACCTGCGCAAGAACTGGAAGGTCGTCGAACTGCGCCTCGGGCGCTTCTTCTTCGAAGGGCCGGATGCCTGGCACGGCCGCTGGTCCTTCGAGCGCCCGACCGTGTTCGAACGCATCCGCGTGCTGCATCCGAAGCCCAAGATGAGCATCGTCGAGCCCGCCCTGCGCGAGATCGTCGCGGCCTATCCCGAACTGGCGGGTATCAAGGCCGCGCGCGTCTGGGCCGGCTGGATCGATTCGACGCCGGATGCGGTGCCGGTGATCTCCCCGGTGGAAGCCCTGCCCGGCGTCGTGGTCGCAGCCGGGTTCAGTGGCCATGGCTTCGGCATCGGCCCGGCAGCGGGCCGGTTGGCGGCGGACCTGGCGACCGGCGCACCGCCGGTGGTCGATCCCGCACCCTTCGCGCTGAATCGCTTCTTCGACGGTAGCCCGATCCAGACCCCGACGGGAATCTGAAGGGCGCTAAAGCCGTTCCCGTTCGCCCTGGCTCACGGCAACGCCTCTAGCCTCTTGTTTTCGCAAGCATCTTCACCCGATCAGGTGATTCCACCTGATCGGGATCTGCTCTAAAGCGCCCGCCAGCCGATATCCCGCCGACAGAAGCCTTCCGGCCAGTCGATCGCGTCCACCGCGGCATAAGCGGCTGTCTGGGCTTCGGCCAGCGTCGTGCCCGTCGCCGTGACGCCCAGCACTCGGCCGCCGATCGCGATCAGCGCGCCATCCTCGCGTCGCGAGGTCCCGGCGTGGAAGACCTGCACACCCGGGATCAACGCGGCGCGTTCCAGGCCGCGGATTTCGGTGCCCTTGGCATAGCTGCCCGGATAGCCCTTCGCGGCCATGACCACGACCAGGGAATGCAGCGTCTCCCAGCGCAGGTCGAAGCTCGCGAGTTCCCCGTCGCAGGCGGCGAGCAGCGCGGGCAGCAGATCGCTTCGCAGGCGCACCATCAGCGCCTGGCATTCCGGGTCACCGAAGCGGACGTTGAACTCGATCAGCCGCGGGCCGTCCGCGGTGATCATCAGCCCGACGAAGAGCACGCCGCGGAAGGGCGTGCCGCGCTTCGCCATCTCGGCCATCACGGGGTTCACGATGCGCGCCATCGTTTCGTCGCGCAGGGCGTCGGTGAAGACGGGCGGCGGGGAATAGGCGCCCATGCCGCCGGTGTTGGGGCCGATGTCACCGTCGCCCACGCGCTTGTGGTCCTGCGCGGCGCCGAGCGGCAGGGCCGTGGTCCCGTCGCACAGCGCGAAGAAGGAGACCTCCTGCCCGATCAGGCATTCCTCGATCAGCACCGTCGCGCCGGAGTCGCCGTGGATGCGGGATTCCATGATGTCGGCGATGGCGCCTTCCGCTTCCGCGACGGTCCCGGCGACGACCACGCCCTTGCCGGCCGCGAGGCCATCCGCCTTGACCACGATGGGCGCGCCCTGCTCGCGGACATAGGCCTTCGCGGCGGCCGGGTCGGTGAAGCGCCGCCAGCGCGCGCCGGGGGCGCCGGCGGCATCCGCGATCTCGCGGGTGAAGACCTTGCTGCCTTCGAGCTGAGCCGCGGCCTGGCTCGGGCCGAAGCACTTGATGCCGGCGGCGGCGCAGGCATCGGCAAGGCCCGCGACCAGCGGCGGCTCGCCGCCCACCACCACCAGATCGACCGCCTTGTCCCGCGCGAAGCCCACCAGCCCCGCAATGTCGAGCGAATCGATCGGCACGCATTCCGCGACCTCGGCAATGCCGGCATTGCCCGGCGCGCACCACAATGTGTCGAGCAGCGGGGATGCCGCGATCGCCCAGCACAGCGCGTGCTCACGACCGCCGCCGCCGACCACCAGCACCTTCATGGAGCCCCCGTTCCGCACCGCATCGCGCATACCCCCGCTTTGGATGGGGCGCGCCTTAGCATAGGGTGCGCCCATGGACACCCCGGCCGCGTCGAACATCCCGGAATATGCCGTCTCGGACCTCGCGGGCGCGATCCGCCGCACCCTGGAAAGCACCTTCGGCCGGGTGCGTGTCCGCGGCGAGATCACCGAGATGAAGCGGTATCCCTCCGGGCATATCTACCTGTCGCTCAAGGACGCCGACGCCAAGATCGAAGCGGTGATCTGGAAATCGGCCGTGCGCAACCTCGGCACCCTGCCCGAGAACGGCGTCGAGATGATCGCGACAGGGCGCATCTCCACCTATGCCGACCGGTCGAAGTACCAGCTTGTCATCGACCGGCTGGAATATGCCGGCGAGGGCGCGCTGCTTGCGCGCATCGAGGCGCTGCGCAAGCGGCTGCTGGACGAAGGCCTGTTCGAGGAGGC
Source organism: Roseomonas sp. (assembly GCA_041906015.1). Classification (GTDB taxonomy): domain Bacteria; phylum Pseudomonadota; class Alphaproteobacteria; order Acetobacterales; family Acetobacteraceae; genus Neoroseomonas. The sequence continues at coordinate 61,836 of JAYRJZ010000007.1, read as the reverse complement.
GCGCAAGAAGCCCATTCCGCGTCTGCCGCGTGTGATCGGCGTCGTGACCTCCGAAAAGGGCGCGGTCATCCAGGACATCCGCACCACCATCGCGCGGCGCTTCCCGCGCCACATCCTGCTGTGGCCCGTCGTGGTGCAGGGCCAGGGTGCCGCCGAGCAGATCGCCGCCGCCATCCGCGGCATGGACGCGATCGCGCCGGGCGGCCGCGTGCCGCGCCCCGACGTGCTGATCGTCGCGCGCGGCGGCGGGTCGCTTGAAGACCTGATGGCCTTCAACGAGGAGATCGTGCTCCGCGCCGCCGCCGCCTGTTCCATCCCGCTGATCAGCGCGGTGGGGCATGAGACGGACACGACGCTGATCGACTACGTCTCCGACCGTCGTGCCCCGACACCGACCGCGGCAGCCGAGATGGCGGTGCCCGCCCGCGCCGACCTCGCTGCTGCCGTGGCGCAGACCGGCGCGCGGCTGGCCCAGGCCGCCGCCGGGCTGCTCAACGCGGCGCGGCTGCGCCTGTTGCGTGCGGAACGCGGCCTGCCGGACGTGCCGGCGCGCCTCGCGCAATCGCGCCAGCGGCTGGACGACATCGGGGAACGCCTGCCACGCGCGCTCGTGTCGCTGCTGGGCCGGCGGCGGCAATCCCTTGCCGCGTTGCGCGTGCCCCATCCGCGCGAGGGCATCCTCGCCCGCCGCGCCGCGGTGCAGGCGCTGTCCCTGCGCCTGTCGGCCGCCTGGGCGCGGCAACGCGACGCGCGGGCGACATCCCGCGCCCTGACGCGCCTGTCGCCCGTGCCGGTCGAGGCCCTGATCCGCCAGCGTCGCGCCGTGCTGGACGGGCTTTCCGCCCGGCTGGACAGCGCGTCGTATCAATCCGTGCTCGCGCGCGGCTTCGCGCTGGTGCGCGATGCCGAGGGGCACGCCGTGACGGCCGCGAAGCGCGTGGCGCCAGGGCAGGCGCTGCGGCTGACCTTCGCGGATGGGGAAGTGCGGGCGCATGCTGAAGGTGCCGCGGCGCGCAGGAAGAGCCGGGCACCGGAACAAGGGTCGTTGCTGTGAATGCCACTCGCGACCAGGGCGGGGCTTTGCCCCTCCCTGGACCCCACCCCACCACAGGCCACAGGGCCTTTGGAAACCAATACTTGGCATTGGGCGGAAGGGGCGGGTCCGACGCCGAGAATCGCGTTGCGCACGAGGCGCGCCCATCCTGCGCGGCGCCACGGCCATCATGTCGTCCGGACGATCGCGCCGGGCAACAGGTTGAGGTTTCCAAGGGCCTTTCGGCCTTTGGCGGGGTGAGGCCCGGAGAGAGGCGAGGCCCCTCTCCGGTCACCAGCGACGCGCTCAGGGGGAGCATGCCCCGTCGTGCCTTGCTGGCGGCGCCGGCGCTGCTGCTGGCGCGCCCCGCGAAGGCCGTCACCCTCACCGATCGCGGCCTCACCCAGGGCGGCTTTGTCGTCGGCCGTGCCGCGCCTGGCACGCGTGTCTCGCTCGACGGCCGCGCGCTACGCGTCACCCTGGATGGCGTCTTCGCCTTCGGCTTCGGGCGCGACCAGGGGCCATCGGCGACGCTGACCGTCATCGGGCCGGACAATCGCCGCGAGGAACGCCGCCTCGCCATTGCGCGGCGCCAGTGGCAGGAACAGCGCATCAATGGCCTGCCGCCGGCGCAGGTGACGCCCGATGCCGAAACGCTCCAGCGCATCCAGCGCGAGCGTGAGAAGCTTGCCGCCGCGCGGGCGGTCGACAGCGCGCTCACCGGTTTCGAGCAGGGCTTCATCGCACCGGCGCAGGGCCGCATCTCCGGCGTCTATGGCAGCCGGCGCATCCTCAACGGCCAGCCGCGCCAGCCGCATTACGGGCTGGATTTCGCCGTGCCGACGGGCACGCCGCTCAAGGCCGTCGCCGCGGGGCGGGTGTCGCTGGCGGACAGCTTCCACTTCTTCGGCAACCTGGTCGTGATCGACCACGGGCATGGGGTGAATTCGCTCTACGCCCATCTGTCGGCGATCGAGGTGCAGGAAGGGCAGATGGTCGGGCAGGGCGACCGTGTCGCGTTGTCGGGCGCGACGGGCCGCGTCACGGGTCCGCATCTGCATTTCTCCTTCTCCTGGTTTCAGACCTTCCTCGACCCCCAGCCGGTGGTGCTGCCGGGATGAGCACCTCGCTGGCCTGGGACGAGCGCTATACGGGCGGCGACTTCCAGTTCGGGGAGGCGCCGAACCTGTTTCTCGTGGAACAGGCGCACCGGCTGCGACGCGGGATGCGCGCCCTGGCGGTGGGCGATGGTGAGGGCCGCAACGGCGTCTGGCTCGCCGGGCAGGGGCTGGATGCGACCTCCGTGGACTGGTCCGCGGTCGGGCTGGCCAAGGCGGCGGCGCTGGCCGCGCGGCGCGGCGTTCCGCTGGCCACCGAGGTGGCCGACTTGACCCGCTGGACCTGGCCCGCGGCGCGATTCGACCTGATCGCCTGGATCTTCGTCCACCTGCCGCCGGAGGATCGTGCCGTGGCGGCGGCCGGCGCGATGCGGGCGCTCGCGCCCGGCGGGCTGCTGGTGATGGAATGCTTCACCCCGGCACAGGAAGGCCGGCGCAGCGGCGGGCCGAAGGACCCGGCGCTGCTCTGGTCGCGCGCCCTGGTCGAACGGCACTTCGCGGGGCTCGAGGTGCTGGAACTGCTCGAAGGCGCGGTGCGGCTGGATGAAGGCCCACGCCACCAGGGCCTGGCCGAGGTGGTGCGGGCGGTGCTCCGCCGGCCCTGACGGCCTTCCCCGCTACCCGGTGGTCAGCCCACCATTCATGACGGCGGAAACGATCGAGACCACGAGCGAGCCGAACAGCGCGGCCCAGAAGCCGCTCACCGAGAAGGCCGGCACGATCCAGGCGACCAGCGCCAGCATCCCCGCATTCACCACGAGCAGGAACAGCCCGAAGGTGAGGATCGTGATCGGCACGGAGAGCAGCACGGCGAGCGGCCGCACCGTGGCATTCACGATGCCGAGCACGATCGCGGCGAGGATCAGCGTCTGCGCGTCGCGCGCATGCAGTCCGGGCACGATGGAAACCGCGACCCACAAGGCGATGGCAGCGATCCCGGTACGCACGATGAAGGCCAGCATCTCCCGGTCTCGGCTCCGGCATGATAGGTGGCGGGGCCGGCGGGTCACGCCGGGCTTGTCCATCATGCCCTGGAACGAATGTCTTCCGCCACCCTTGCCGGCTGCGGCGCTCTCCTTCTCTGGGCCTTCCTGGCCGTGCTCGCGCGCCGGGCGAGCGGGCTGCCGCCGCTCGAACTGACGGCGCTTGGTTTCGCCGCGGGCGGATTGTTAGCCCTCGCGGTCGTCGCGGCGCGCGGGCGCCTGGCCCTGCTGCGCCAGGGACCCCTGGCCTGGGCGCATGGGGTCGGCGGGCTGTTCGGCTATCATGCGCTGTACTTCGTCGCGCTCGCCTGGGCGCCGGCGGTCGAGGCGAGCCTGCTGAACTACCTCTGGCCCTTGTTGATCGTGCTGCTGTCCGGGCCGATCCTGGGCTTGAAGCTGGGGGCCAGGCGGCTGGCCGGGGTCGGCCTGGGCTTCGCGGGTTGCGCGCTGCTGATCGGGGCCGGGGCTTCCTTTCCGCCACGTGCGCTGTGGGGCTTTGCGGCGGCGGTGGGTTGCGCGCTGGTCTGGGCGCTTTATTCCGTGACGTCGAAGCGCATGGCGGCGGTGCCGACCGAGGCGCTGGCCGGTTTCTGCCTCGTTACCGCGCTGCTCGCGGGCCTCGCCCATCTGGTGTTCGAGGTGACGGTTTGGCCCGGGCCGCAGGAATGGGTCGCGGTGCTGCTGCTCGGGGCGGGGCCGCTGGGTGCGGCCTTCTTCCTGTGGGATGCGGGGATGAAGCGGGGCGATCCACGGTTGCTCGGCACCCTGGCCTATGCGGTGCCGGTGGCGTCGACTCTGCTGCTGGTGGTCGCCGGCGACGGTGCGCTGACCTGGCGCGCCGCGATCGCCGCGCTGCTGGTGGCGGGCGGGGGGCTGCTCGCCGCGACGGCGCAGGGTTGAAGATGCGGACGCCGGGTCTAGCCTGACGCGGTCCCACGCTGAGGGAAGGACGGAAGCGCATGCATCTTTCGCGTCGCGGCGTGATTGCCGCCAGCCTGGCTGCCGCCGTACCGGCGCGGGCCCAGGCGCCCTGGCCCGGTGACCGGCCCATGCGCATCCTGCTGCCGGCCCGGGCGGGCGGGACCACGGACAGCGCCGTGCGCGCCATGCTGCCCTTCCTGGCGGCGAAGCTGGGCGGCGCCCGGATCGCCGTGGAATCGATCCAGCCGGCAGAGGACGGCTATGTCGCCATGGCCGGGGCGGCGGCGGATGGGCTGACGCTGGGGCTGCTGGTCTCGCCCCAGGTCCAGGCGCTGACCATCGGGCGCACCGCCCGTTTCGACCTGCGGCGCTTCGCCTGGATCGGGACGGTCTTCGAGGATCCGAGTGGCTTCTTCGTCGCGCCGGACAGCCCGATCCGCACCCTGGCCGACCTGTTGCAGGCCGCGCGTTCGGCCCCGGACGGCGTCTTGGCCGGGACCACCGGCATCGGTTCCGACGACCATCTCCTGCTGATCGAGTTCGAGAAGGCGAGCGGCGTCAGCCTGCGGCACCGGCCCTATGCCGACCGTTCCGTGCTGACGGCGGCGTTGCGCGCGGGTGACGTGCAGCTTGCCGCGCTGCCCATGGCCGGGAGCCTGCCGGCGCTGCGCGATGGCGCGATCCGGGCGATCGCCTCCGCCGGGACGGCGCGCTTCGCCTTCACGCCGGAGGTCCCTACCTTCGCCGAATCCGGCTTTCCCATCGACACCCGGGGCGTGCGCAGCCTGGTGGCGCCGGCCGGCACGCCGGCGGCGATCGTCGCGCGGCTGGACGCCGCCCTGGCCGAGACGATGCGCGACCCGGCCTGGATTGCCGAGGCGCGTAGCCGGTCGATCCCGCTGCAATATCGCCCGGGCGAGGCGACACGGCAGATCGTGCTGCAGGAACAGGCGGCCCTCGCGGCTTTGTGGGCGCAGCGGCCCTGGCGATAGGCGCGCCCGCCCGCCTTCGATATGGCGCCGCGCCGGGTTCCACCCCATCTTGGCGCCCATGAACCTGATCACGCCCGGCCCCATGCTGTTCATCCCGGAGAAGCGGCCCGCGCCGCCGCTGGAACGGGCGCTGAAGGTCGTCTCCCCCTACGAGCCCAATGGCGACCAGCCGACGGCGATCCGGGAACTGACGGCCGGGCTGGTGCAGGGTGAGCGCGACCAGGTGCTGCTGGGCGTCACCGGGTCGGGCAAGACCTTCACCATGGCGAAGGTCATCGAGAATTTGCAGCGCCCGGCGCTGGTGCTCGCGCCGAACAAGACGCTGGCGGCGCAGCTCTATGGGGAGATGAAGTCCTTCTTCCCGGACAACGCGGTGGAGTACTTCGTCAGCTACTACGATTACTTCCAGCCGGAGGCGTATGTCCCGCGCACGGACACCTATATCGAGAAGGATTCGCAGATCAACGAGCAGATCGACCGCATGCGGCATTCCGCGACGCAGGCGCTGCTCGAACGGTCGGATGTGGTGATCGTCGCCTCCGTTTCCTGCATCTATGGTATCGGCTCGGTCGAGACCTATTCGCGCATGGTCGTGAAGCTGGAACGCGGCGGGCGGATCGACCGCGACGCGCTGGTGAAGGGGCTGGTCGAGCAGCAATACCGCCGCAACGACGCCTTCTTCGCCCGCGGTACCTTCCGCGTGCGCGGAGAGAGCGTGGACATCTGGCCATCCCACCTGGATGACCGCGCCTGGCGCGTTTCCCTGTTCGGAGACGAGATCGACGGCATCCGCGAATTCGACCCGCTGACCGGCGAGATCACCGGTGAGATGGAGCGCGTCGCGATCTATGCGAACAGCCACTACGTCACGCCGCGCCCAACGCTCACTCAAGCGATCAGCCAGATCAAGGTGGAGCTGAAGGAACGCCTCGCGCAGCTCGAATCGGAGGGCAAGCTGCTGGAACGCCAGCGGCTGGAACAGCGCACCATCTTCGACATCGAGATGATGGAGACGACCGGGTCCTGCAAAGGGATCGAGAACTACTCGCGCTATCTGACCGGCCGCCGCCCCGGTGATCCGCCACCGACGCTGTTCGAATACCTGCCCGAGAACGCCGTGCTGATCGTGGATGAAAGCCACGTCACCGTGCCGCAGATCGGCGGCATGTATCGCGGCGACTTCGCCCGCAAGGCGATCCTGTCGGAGTTCGGCTTCCGCCTGCCCTCCTGCACGGACAACCGGCCGCTGAAGTTCGAGGAATGGGACACCTATCGCCCCCAGACGGTCTTCGTCTCCGCGACGCCTGGCCCGTGGGAGATGGAACGCACCCAGGGCAGCTTCGCCGAACAGGTGATCCGCCCGACCGGTCTGGTTGACCCCATCTGCGAGATCCGTCCCGTCGAAGGCCAGGTGGACGACCTGCTGGCCGAATGCCGTGAGGTGACGAAGAAGGGCGGTCGCATCCTCGTCACGACGCTGACCAAGCGCATGGCCGAAGACCTGACCGAGTACATGACCGAGGCGGGCATCCGCGTGCGCTACCTGCACAGCGACGTGGACACGCTGGAGCGCATCGAGATCATCCGCGACCTGCGCAAGGGCGTGTTTGACGTGCTGGTCGGCATCAACCTGCTGCGCGAAGGCCTCGACATTCCCGAATGCGCGCTGGTCGCGATCCTCGATGCCGACAAGGAAGGCTTCCTGCGCAGCACAACCTCGCTGATCCAGACCATCGGCCGGGCGGCGCGCAACGCGGAAGGGCGCGTGGTGCTCTATGCCGACACCATGACGAACAGCCTGAAGCGCGCGCTGGAGGAAACGGAACGCCGCCGCGCGAAGCAGGTCGCCTGGAACACCGAGCACGGCATCACCCCGCAGACCATCCGGCGCGAGATTGCCGATGTGCTGAAGGATGTGTCGCAGGGCGACTACATCACCGTCGATGCGGTGGAAGGCGAGGAAGAACAGAACTTCGTCGGCAAGGACCTTCAGGCATCCATTGCCGAGCTGGAGCGCAAGATGCGCGCCGCCGCCGCCGAACTGGAATTCGAAACCGCGGCACGCCTGCGCGATGAGATCAAGCGGCTGGAAGCGCTGGATCTCGGCCTCGAACCGAACCTCGCCGGCCGCTCCCTGCGGGAGGCGACGCCGCGCGCGGATTGGAAGCCGAAGCCGCTCGGTCCGGGGGGCGGCGGCTACGATCCCAAGAAGGGCAAGGGCGGACGCAAGCGTAAAGGTCCCTGACGCGATCGTGACTCCTGGGGCAGGCGCTGCCGCTTTTCCGCCGACCGCCTGCCACACGCAGGGATTGTGCTGACGCCATCGACCACCAGCGATGGAGTCTTCCATGTTCGCTTCCCGTCTTCGTATCGCCGCCGTGTCGCTTTTGGCCCTCGGCCTCGTCGCCTGTGCGGATCCCGTCGGCCAGCGCGCCCTGATCGGCGGCGGCATCGGCGCCGCCGGCGGTGCCGGCATCGCGGCGCTGACGGGCGGGTCGCCCCTGGCCGGTGCGGCAATCGGCGGTGCGGGCGGTGCCGCGGTGGGCGCGCTGACCGCGCCGCGCCGGGGCTACTACTGACGCGCGATCTGCTCTATGCGCCTTCCGACCCATTTCGGAAGGCGCAGCATGACCAGCCTCGACATCCTCGGCATCGGCAACGCGATCGTGGACGTGCTGGCGCGCGCCGAGGACGGTTTCCTCGCCAGCCACGGCATGTCGAAGGGCAGCATGGCCCTGATCGCCACCGAGGATGCGGAGCGCATCTACGCCGCCATGGGGCCGGGCGTGGAAAGCAGCGGCGGCTCGGCGGCGAATACCTGCGCCGCCGCGGCCGCGCTGGGAGCGAGGGTCGCCTATCTCGGCAAGGTCGCCGATGACGCGCTGGGCCAGGTGTTCCGCCATGACATCACCGCTGCGGGCGTGACCTTCCCGACCGCGCCGCTGATCGGCGGCGCGCCGACCGCACGTTGCCTCATCCTGGTGACGCCGGATGGTCAGCGGACGATGAACACCTTCCTTGGCGCCTGCGTCACCTTCGGGCCGGGCGACCTTGATCCCGTGGCCATCGCGGGGGCGCAGGTGACGTATCTGGAAGGCTATCTGTTCGACCCGCCCGCCGCGCAGGCGGCGTTCCGTGAGGCCGCGCGCATCGCCCACGCCGCCGACCGCAAGGTGGCGATCACCCTGTCCGACCCCTTCTGCGTCGAGCGCCACCGCGACGCCTTCCGCGCCTTCGTGAAGAACGAGGCCGACATCCTCTTCGCCAATGAGGCGGAGATCTGCGCACTCTACCAGACCGATAGCTTCGAAGCCGCGGCAACCATCGCGCAGTCCGAGGTCGGCCTCGCTGCCCTGACGCGCAGCGAGAAGGGCAGCCTGATCCTGACGCCGACGACGGCGCATGAGGTGAGCGCCGAAGCGACGACCGTGGTGGATACGACCGGCGCAGGCGATGCCTACGCCGCCGGCTTCCTCGCGGCGCTGACGGCGGGGAAGGACCTCGCGGAATGCGGGCGCTGGGCGTCGGTCGCGGCGGCCGAGGCGATCTCCCATTTCGGGGCGCGGCCGCAGGCGGATCTGAAGGCGCTGGTGGCACGCTGAGCCTCGGAGGGGCGCCGCCCCTCCGTCCCCCAGGCCGCAACATGGGGCCGGGCGCAGTATCGGAAGGGGTTCGTAAAGACCCTCCTGATGGCCTTGATACTGCCGCTGGCGGAACTGGAGGGGCGCCGCCCCTCCAGACCACCCTGCCAGGTGCTTGGAGCACCTGGACCGCAGGCAATTGGTGCCAGGCAGCAGGCGTATGCTGCTCCCGTCGGAACGTCTTGCGGGCGCAAGAGCGGGTTTTGGTGCCCATTCTGCCGGTGGGGTCCGGTGCCAAGTGGCGGTTTCCAAAGGCCTCGGGCCTTTGGCGGGGTGGCTTGGAGGGGCGGAGCCACTCCAATGACGTCAGTGGGAGAATAAGGGTAATCACGGCCCTTGTTGGGGTGGGAGCCGGGGAGGGCAAAGCCCCCCTCCACGGCGCCTGTCCAACCCCGCATGCAGAGGGCCGCGGTCTCCCGCCTCAACTATGCAGGCCAGGCGCTTCCTGCCCCGTCCGCGCGACGTACTCCGTGTACCCGCCGGCGTAGTCATGGATGCCGTCCGGCGTCAGCTCCAGCACCCGGTTCGACAGCGCGGCGAGGAAATGCCGGTCGTGCGAGACGAACAGCATCGTCCCTTCGTACGCCTTCAGCGCCTCGATCAGCATTTCCTTCGTCGCCATGTCGAGGTGGTTGGTCGGTTCGTCGAGCACCAGGAAGTTCGGCGGATCGTAGAGCATGCGCGCCATGACCAGCCGCGCCTTCTCGCCGCCTGACAGCACGCGGCACTTCTTCTCGACGTCGTCGCCCGAGAAGCCGAAGCAGCCGGCGAGCGCGCGCAGCGAACCCTGGCCCGCCTTGGGGAAGCTGTGTTCCAGTTCCTCGAACACGGTGCGATCGCCGCCGAGCAGTTCCATCGCATGCTGCGCGAAGTATCCGAGCTTCACGCTGCCGCCGAGGGCGGCGGAACCTTCATCCGGCGTCGTCGTCCCGGTCACGAGGCGCAGCAGCGTGGACTTCCCTGCGCCGTTCACACCGAGCACGCAGCAGCGTTCCCGCCGCCGCACCAGCAGGTCGAGCCCGTCATAGATGACGCGATCGCCATAGCGCTTCGACACCTTGCGCAGGCTGGCCACATCGTCGCCCGACCGCGGCGCGGGCGGGAAGTCGAAGGCGATGGTCTGGCGCCGGCGCGGCGCTTCCACGCGATCGATCTTGTCGAGCTTCTTCACGCGGGACTGCACCTGCGCGGCGTGGGAGGCGCGGGCCTTGAAGCGCTCGATGAAGGCGATCTCCTTGGCCAGCATCGCCTGCTGGCGGTCGAACTGCGCCTGCTGCTGCTTCTCGTTCAGCGCGCGCTGCTGTTCGTAGAAATCGTAGTTGCCGGAAAACGAGGTCAGCGTGCCGCCATCGATCTCGATGACCTTGTTCACGATGCGGTTCATGAATTCCCGGTCGTGCGACGTCATCAGCAGCGCGCCGTCGTAATTGACCAGGAACTGCTCCAGCCAGATCAGGCTTTCGAGGTCGAGGTGGTTGCTCGGTTCGTCCAGCAGCATCACGTCCGGGCGCATCAGCAGGATGCGCGCCAGCGCGACGCGCATCTTCCACCCGCCCGAGAGCAGTCCGACATCGCCATCCATCATCGCCTGGCTGAAGCCGAGGCCCGCCAGCACCTCCCGCGCGCGGCTTTCCAGCGCATAGCCGCCGAGCTCCTCGAAGCGCGCCTGCACTTCCCCGAAGCGTTCGAGGATGCTGTCCATCTCATCGGTGCGATCCGGGTCGGACAGCGCGGCTTCCAGCTCGGCCAGCTCGGCGGCGACGCGGCTGACGTCGCCGGCGCCGTCCATCACCTCGGCGGCGGCGGAACGGCCTGCCATCTCGCCGACATCCTGGCTGAAGAAGCCGATGGTCACGCCGCGATCGACCAGGATCTGGCCCTCATCGGCCTGTTCCTGCCCGGTGATCATGCGGAACAGCGTGGACTTGCCGGCGCCGTTCGGGCCGACCAGGCCGATGCGCTCGCCCTTCTGCAGCGCGGCCGAGGCTTCGATGAACAGCAATTGCCGGCCGTTCTGACGGGAGATGGAATCAAGGCGGATCATGCCGCCCGAGACCACGCCGGCGCGGGCAGGTCAACCGGGGCGGACAAGCCCCGTGCGCAGGGCCCGGGCCCATTCCGCCCGCCCGGCCTGTTCCGCCTGCCGCGCGGCGGCTTCGTGGTCATAGGGCAGGGCGACCATCTCGCAGCCGGCCAGGGCGCCATCGGCGATCTCCGCGATGGCATAGCGTGCGAAGGGTGAACCGGCCTCCGAGACGTGTGCCGGCGGCGTCGGATCGACATAGGCCGGGCAGCCGACGCTGCCGGGATTGAGCACGACGCGCCCATCCTCGAGCCGCAGCAGGCCCGGCAGGTGGCTGTGGGCGCAGAGAATCAGCTGCGCATCGCCGCCCCCCAGCCGCGCCGCGACGGTCGCCGCGGCGGCCGGCACCAGCCGGCCATCGGCGACCTCCTCCAGCAGATAGCTGTTGTCGTCATCGGGGCGGGCGTGGAAGGCCAGCACGCCGGCCGCCGGCTCCAATCGCACCGGCAGCGCCCCGAGCCAGGCCCGCTGCGCATCGTCCAGCCTCTCCCGCGCGTAGCGGTCCGACCCGCCGGTCACGCCTTCCGCCACCCAGCGATCGTGGTTGCCCCGCACCGTCGGGATGTGCCGTGCCTGGATGCTCTCGACGGTCTCGCGCGGCCAAAGCGGGCCGGAGGCGACATCGCCGAGATTCACGATCTCCCGCAGGCCGCGGCGGTCGATATCGGCCAGCACCGCCTCAAGGGCGAGGCTGTTGCCATGGATGTCGGCGATGATGGCAAGGCGCATGGCGGCATCCTAGGCACCCTCTCGCCGCCCTGCGAAGAGGCCGTTGACCGGCGCCGCCCGGGGACGGAACCTGCGCCCCGCAACAAACCCAGAGCGTCAGGCCATGCGTCGTCGTGTTTTCCTCCCTGCCGGGGCCGTGCTTGCCCTTGCCGGCTGTTCTTCCGTGGCGCCGCCGGTGCCGACCGCCGCCAGCATCGCCGGCCAGCGCCCGGTCGGGACGGTGTCCCTGTCGGAGGACTTCATCGGTGGTGCGGGCGTCGGCAACGGTACGCTGCGTTTCGACGGGCGCGACTACACCTTCCGCATGGCCGGCACGATCGTCGGTCCGGGCGGCGCGGCGCGCATCCAGGCGCAGGGCGCGGTCTACAATCTCCGCCGGATCGAGGATTTCCGTGGCATCTACAGCCAGGGCACCGGCGTCCAGGGTCTCGACACCCGCCGCACGGACGAGCTCTGGCTGCAGAACAGCGCCGGCGTCATCATGCATCTGCGCGGCACGCAGATCGGCGCGACGCTCAGCCTCGGGCGCGACGAGCTGCTGATAGAAATGGTCTCCGGCCGCTGATCCCGATCCGGGGAGGCGACGCCTCCCCGGTCGGTCCCATTCAGGCGGCTTCCAGTGCGAGGGCGATGCCCTGGCCGCCGCCGATGCACAGCGTGACCATGCCGCGCCGCAAGCCGTCGCGCCGCATCGCGTGCAGCAGCCGCGTGACCAGCACCGCGCCCGTGGCCCCGATGGGGTGGCCATGGGCGATGGCGCCGCCTTCCGGGTTGATGATGTCCTCGGGCAGGCCGAGTTCCTGCGCCACGGCGAGCGGCACGGCGGCGAAGGCCTCGTTGATCTCGATGCGCTCAAGGTCGCCGATGCTCCACCCTGCTTGCGCGAGGGCCCGGCGAACCGCCGGCACCGGGCCAAGGCCGAACAGCCCGGGCTCGACGGCGGCGACCCCATAGGCGACCAGGCGGCCGGCCGGCGCCAGGCCATGGGTCTCGACGAAGGCGCGGTTCGCGACGATCATCGCCGCCGCGCCGCTGTTCAGGCCGGGCGAGTTGCCGGCAGTGATGCTGCCATCCGGCCGGAAGGCCGGGCGCAGCCGGGCGAGGGTCTCGACCGACGTATCGGGCCGCGGTGCTTCGTCGCGCGCGAAGCTCTCCTCGCCCTTTCGGCCCTTTATCGTGACGGGCACGATCTCCGCATCGAAGCGCCCCTCGGCCTGGGCCGCGGCGAAGCGCTGCTGGGATCGCGCGGCGAAGCGGTCCTGCGCCTCCCGGGTCAATTGCGCCTTCGTCACCAGGTCCTCGGTGTGCCAACCCGAATGCTTGTCGGAGAAAGCGTCGTTCAGCCCGTCGCGCAGCATGCTGTCATGGATCTCGGCGGGACCCATGCGATAGCCCCAGCGCCCGTTGTCGAGCAGGTAGGGCGCGCGATCCATGTTCTCCATGCCGCCGGCGACGGCGGCGTCGTGCTGGCCGGCGAGGATTTCCTGCGCCGCGGTGACGATGGCCTGCGCCCCCGAACCGCAGACGCGATTCACCGTCATCGCGGGGACGCTGACCGGCAATCCACCGCCGATCGCGGCCTGGCGGGCCGGGTTCATCCGGTTCCCCGCCTGGATGACGTTGCCGAGCACGACGCCGCCGATCGCCTCGGGCGCCAGGCCCGCGCGGGCGAGCGTCTCCCGCACCACCGTCGCGCCGAGTTCGGTCGCCGGGGTGCCCTTCAGGCTGCCGTTGAAGGTGCCGATGGCCGTGCGAACAGGGTGGCAGAGCAGGATGTCATGCTGGGTCATGGCGACCTCCGGGTGCTGGGTGGTGACGGCATCACGTGGCGGCGGAAACACCATAGCGAGCGGCCGCGCGGTTACGCGAGAGGTTCGGGCCAAGGGCGAGGCGCGCCGCGTCGAACCGGGCCCAGTCCGTGGCGTCCGGCAGGGAGGGGATGGTGACCAGTTCTCCGGCATCAAGCCCGGCGAGGGCGGCGGCCACCATCTCCTCGACTTCCATGACCATCTCGGGCGGCAGGGCGTCCGCGCTGGTGCCCGACACTTCCCAGATCGCGGTGCGCGTCGCGCCGGGCAGCACGGCGTGCACGCGCACGCCGCTGTCGCGCAGTTCCGCGTCGAGACCTTGCGACAGCGCGAGCACGAAGGCCTTGGTGGCGGCGTAGACGGCGTTGAACATCTCCGGCGCCAGGCCGAGGACCGAGGCGATGTTCACCAGCACGCCGCCGCCACGCGCCTTGAAGGCCGCGCCGGCCGCGACGGCCAGCTGCATCGCCGCGACGGCGTTGAGCTGCACCATCGCGTCGAGCCGCGCGGGATCGGCCGCGGTCGCGGGACCGGCGACGGCGGTGCCGGCATTGTTCACCAGCAGGCCGATGCGTGCATCCTCCCGCAGTCGCTGTGCGATGCGCGCCACATCGGCGGGCTGCTGCAGGTCGGCGGGCAGGATCTCCACTGCGCGTCCCGTGCGGGCCCGCAGCGCGGCGGCACGCTCCTCCAGCCGAGTGGCACTGCGGGCGACGAGAATGAGATCGTGACCGCGTTCCGCGAGGCGTTCGGCATAGACGGCGCCGATGCCCGAGGAAGCGCCGGTGACGAGCGCGGTATTGGCGGATGACGGCATGGAATTTCTCCGGTTCAGGAAGGGGGTGTTCAGGCCTGCGCGGTGCGCGCGGCGTGGACCAGCAGGTGGCAATGCGCGGCGCTGAGCAGCGGCGCGGCGATGCCGGCGCCAGCGCCGCGACGGATCAGGTCGCCCAGGATCGCCTCGGTCTCGAGCTGCGGTGCGCCGGCCTCCAGGTCGCGCATCATCGAGGCGGCCCAGCGCGAGGATGGGTCGGTCAGCATCCGCTGTGTCCGTTCAGCGGCGTGTGGCCGTGGCGCGTGGCCCTGCGCCGCGGCGATCGCGCGGCATTCCGCGATCATGGCCTCGGCGATGTCGTGGCCGGCATCGGTCGCCATGATGTCGCCGACCGTGCCGCGCATCAGGCAGGTGAGCGCGGCACCCGCCGCCAGCATCACCCATTTCTCCCACAGTTCCTGCAGGATGGCGTCGGAGGCGCGGGCGTCGACCGCCGTCCCGGCGAAGAGCGACGAAAGCGCTTCGACATGCCGGGAGGCGCGGCCGTCGCGGGCGCCGAAGATGATGGCATCGCCTGGGCTGGTGTGGCGGATGACCCCGTCGCGCCCCAGCGTGACAGCAATATAGGCCGCGCCGCCGAGTATGCGCCCGGCGCCGAACCGCGCATCCAGCGCATCGAGATGGGCGAGGCCGTTGAGCAGCGGCAGCACGGCCGTATCGGGGCCGAGGGCAGGCGCGATATCGGCCAGCGCGGATTCCAGATCGTAGGCCTTGCAGGCGAGGAGCATGAGGTCGGCCGGCGCCGTGGGCGATCCGGCGCGACGGTGGGGCATGGGGCGCCGCGTCTCCTGCCCCTTGCTGAGCAGGACCAGGCCGTCGCGATCGAGCTGCGCGGCGCGACGCTCGCGGACCAGGAAGGTGACGTCGGCGCCGGCCTCGGCGAGACGGAGACCATAGTAGCCGCCGATGGCGCCGGCGCCGAGGACGAGGATTCGCATGCCGTGATGGCTCCGGGGAGAGGTGGCCGGTTATTGATGGCGACCGCCATCATTGATTGAGATTGCGATCGTCATCAAATTCGTCAAGGAGGGCGTCCAGCCCCTATCGAGAGGAGACCGATCGCGTGCGTGTTTCGAAGGAGCAGGCCGCTCAGAACCGGGCGCGCATCCTGGCGGAGGCGGCGCGGCTGTTTCGCGAACGAGGCTTGTCGGGCGTCGGGGTCGATGCCCTGACCGAGGCGGCAGGCCTGACCCATGGCAGCCTTTACAGCCAGTTCGGGTCGAAGGAGCGCCTGGCCGAGGAAGCGCTGGCGCTGGCCATGTCGGACAGCGCGATCGAACGCCTGCCGACGGAGGGCTCGCCGGAGCGCCTGGCGACGTTCATTGCCGGCTATCTTTCGCCGGCGCATCGCGACCGTCCCGGCAAGGGCTGCACCTTTGCCGCGCTCGGCTGCGAAATGTCCCGGCAGGGCGCGCCCCTGCGCGGTGTCTTCACCGATGGGTTGAAGCGGGCCGTGGCGCGCCTCGCGGCTCTGTTGCCGGGTCAGCGGCGGCAGAAGCGGGAGGACCGTGCGCTGGCGCTGCTGTCGGGCCTCGTCGGCGGGCTGGTCCTGGCCCGGGCGGTGGATGACGACGCGTTGTCGGACCGCCTGCTGCACGTGACGGCGACGGCGCTGCAGGAGCTGGCGCGATCGTAAAGGGCGCGGCTTCTCCTGCATCGCGGAAGACGCCGGCATGCCTTGATCTGGCGCAATGCCAGCCTGATTTGCTTCTGCGAGTTACTCGCATCTAACGAGGCTCGCGGCCATTCTGCCGGCCCCTCGAAAGAGGACTTCGTCGTGGACAATCTGCATCTCGGCCAGCTTACGACCGGTCTGGCGCGTGTGGTCGGGCTGGGTGCCGATCCGGTGTTGGAACGACGCCTGAAGGATCTTGGCCTTCATGTCGGCGCCCGCGTCGAGCTCCTCCATCATGCCGGTCAGGCCGGGGTGGTCGTCGCGGTGAACGGCGATACGCGGCTTTCGCTCGATGCCGGCCTGGCGGCAGCGGTGCAGGTGCGTTCCCTCGAGCCAGCGCCGGCCCCGACGACGCTCGCCGTGCTGCGGCCCGGGGATCGGGCGCGCGTGGTCGGCTTCGGCAAAGGGGCTTCCGATTACCGCCGGCGCCTGATGGCCATGGGCCTCACACCGGGGGTGGAACTGCGCATCACGCGCATCGCGCCGCTGGGTGATCCGGTGGAACTTCAGGTGCGCGGCTTCGCGATGAGCCTCCGCCGCGGCGAGGCGGAACTTCTGCAGGTGGAGAAGCTGTCGTGACGGGCGCTCCTGTCGTCCTGGGCCTGGTCGGCAATCCCAACTGCGGCAAGAGCACGCTGTTCAACGCCCTGACCGGCGCGCGGCAGGAAGTGGGCAACTGGCCCGGTGTGACGGTCGAGAAGAAGTCGGGCCGCTATCGCCATGATGGGGTGGACTACGAGGTCGTGGACACGCCGGGCGTCTATTCGCTGGGCGCACCGATCGGCGTCTCCGAAGACGAACGGGTCGCCTGCGAATTCATCCTGTCGCGCCAGGCAGCGCTGATCGTCAACATCGTCGATGCCTCGAATCTCGAGCGGAATCTCTACCTGACCACGCAGTTGCTCGAGATGCGGGTCCCGGTGGTGGTCGCGCTGAACATGATGGACATCGCCGCCCGGCGTGGCCTCAAGATTGATGCGCAAGCGCTGCAGGAACGGCTCGGCTGCCCGGTGCTTGAGGTCGTCGCCTCGCGCGGGACCGGCATCGCCGTCCTGAAGGCCTGCATCGCGCAGCACCGGGCGGCGGGCAACGCACTGGCTACCGAGCCGCGCTACGACGACGTCATCGAATGCGAGGTCGGACGGATCGTCGCCGGGCTTGCCGCCCAGGGTGTGGCACATTCGCGTTGGCACGCGCTTCGCCTGCTGGAAGGCGACGCGCTGATGACGGGCGAGACGGCCGCGGCGCTCGAACCGCTGATCGCCGAGGCGCGGGCGCGGATCGAGGCGGAGATGGATGTCGAGGCGGACATCGCCGTCGCGGATGCGCGCTTCGGCCTCATCACCGACATCGTCGCGACGGTGCTGACCCGGCCGCGCAACGCCTCGCGTACCTTCTCGGATCGCGTGGACAGGATCGTGCTGAACCGCTGGCTCGGCATCCCGGTCTTCCTCGTCATGATGTATCTGATGTTCGTCTTCACCATCTCGGTGGGCGGCGCGTTCATCGACGCTTTCGACAAGGGCACCGAGGCGCTGCTGGTCACCGGCGGCACCGCGCTGCTCACCACGCTCGGCCTGCCGGAATGGCTGGTGGTGGTTCTGGCGAACGGCGTCGGCGGCGGGCTGCAGACGGTGGCGAGCTTCATTCCCGTCATCGCCTGCCTCTACCTGTTCCTCTCCGTCCTGGAGGATTCCGGCTACATGGCCCGGGCCGCCTTCGTCATGGACCGGGCGATGCGGGCGATCGGCCTGCCGGGAAAGTCCTTCGTGCCGCTGATCATCGGCTTCGGCTGCAACGTGCCGGCGATCATGGCGACCCGCACGCTCGAAAGCCGCCGCGACCGGGTACTCACCGTGATGATGGCGCCCTTCATGTCCTGCGGCGCCAGGCTGCCGGTCTATGCGCTCTTTGCCGCGGCCTTCTTTCCGACCAATGGGCAGAACCTCGTCTTCGGGCTCTATGCCATCGGCATTCTCGTCGCCATCGGCACCGGCTTCCTGCTCAAGAGCACGGTGATGCGGGGCGAGGTGTCGCCCTTCATCATGGAGTTGCCGCCCTATCACCTGCCGAGCCTGACCACTGTGGGGCGGCGCGCCTGGGATCGGCTGAAGACCTTCATCTTCCGCGCCGGGCGCCTTATCGTCCCGGTTGTCCTCGCGCTGAACGTGGCGAATGCGGTGGGTACTGATGGCAGTTTCGGCCATCAGGATCGGGCGGATTCGCTCCTGTCGGCGATCGGCCGCGGCATCGTCCCCGTGTTCCGGCCGATGGGCATGACCGATGGCAACTGGCCGGCCGCAGTGGGCGTCTTCACCGGCATCCTGGCGAAGGAGACCGTCGTCGGCACGCTGAACGCGCTTTACACCCAGTTGGGCGAGGACGGCGCGGCCGAGAGGCGGGAGGAGGCCAGCGGCGTCGCTGCGCAGTTCCTCGCCGCGCTCGCGACCATTCCGGAGAACCTCGGCAAGGCGCTGCATTCCCTGGTCGATCCGCTGCACCGCGAGGCCACCGACGGTGCGAGCGGGGCGGATATGGCGCCGGCCGGCCTCTCCGCCATGGCGTCCCGTTTCGATGGGCAGGCCGCCGCCTTCGCCTATCTGCTGATGATCCTGCTCTACATGCCCTGCGTGGCGACGATCGGCGCGATCTATCAGGAGATCGGCTGGCGCTGGACGGTCTTCGCGGCGGCTTGGACCACCGGTCTTGGCTGGTGCGCGGCGACGCTGTTCTACCAGGTCGCTCGCTTCGGGCGGCATCCGGGCACGTCGCTGTTCTGGATCGCGGCCTGCAGCGCGGCGCTGATGGCCGCGATGGTCGCGCTGCACCGGGCAGGCCGGGCGGTCGCGCGCCAGCCGCCGCAGGCACCGCCGGGACCCGTGCTGGGTGATCGGCTGGAAGAGGTCGGGCCATGACCACGCTTACCGCCGTCAGGGCCTATATGCGGGCGCGTCGCCGCGCCAGCCTCGCCGATATCGCGATCGGTCTCGATACGACGCAGGATGTCGCCCATGGGCTGCTGGAGATCTGGCAGCGGAAGAATCGAGCGCGGCTGGTCTCCTCTGCCTGCGGGCCCTGTGGGGGGCATGGCGGTGGGTGTTCCTGCGCCTCGGCTTCGACGATGCCGGAGGTCTGGGAGTGGATCGAGGAAGGCGGCGGGCTCTCTTCCGCCTGACGCGGCGTGCCGTTCCGCACGCCATGGCCGCATTGGCCCGCCCTTGGGGGTGGCGCGGACCGCGCCTGGTCTGGATTGCGGCGCCGCGCCCCTCATGCTGGATTGCGCGCCTCCGCAATTCGGGAACGTCCTTCGATGACCATCGGCTTCCGCATCGCCCCCGTCACCCAGCGCGTCGATGCCGCGCTGATCGCCCGCGCGGCGAAGCTGCCCGCGGCCAATATCGGCGATGTCATGTCTCGCATGCAGACGATGCGCGGCGGCTTCAGCCCCTTCGGCGGCAAGGCAGTCATCGCGGGCCCGGCCTTCCCGGTGCGCGCGCGCGCCGGCGACAACCTGATGCTGCACCGCGCCTGCGACATGGCGGAACCGGGCGACATCATCGTCGGCGATGGCGGTGGGGACCTGTCGATCGCGCTGATGGGCGAACTGATGATCGGCCATGCCGCGAAGCGCGGCGTGCAGGGCATCGTGCTCGACGGCGCGGTGCGCGACGTGGAGGCGCTGGCGGAACTCGATATCGGCGTCTGGGCCTGCGGCGCGACGCCGTCCGGTCCCTACAAGGACGGGCCGGGCGAGATCGGCTACCCGATCTCCTGCGGCGGGCAGGTGGTGATGCCGGGGGACCTGATCGTCGCGGATGCCGATGGCGTGGTGGTGGTGCCGCTCGCGCACGCGGCCGAGGTCATCGCCCTGGCCGAGGCCCATAACGCCAAGGAACAGAAGGCACAGGCGGCGATCGATGCCGGAAGCTACGATCGCGCCTGGGTGGTGGAAGCCCTGCGCGCCAAGGGGTGCGAAGGCGTCTGACGCGGGGGACGGTGGACCGGGGAAGGGCTTTGCCCTTCCCCGGACCCCGCCCCACCAAAGGCCACAGGGCCTTTGGAAGCCGATATCTGGCATTGGGCGGAGCGGTTCTGCCCAAACGCCGCAGGCCGCATCCAACTCGTGCCCGACGTAACGGTCACCATGTCGTCCGGACGGTTGCGCCCGGTTCCAGGTTGAGGTTTCCAAAGGCCCTTCGGCCTTTGGCGGGGTGGCTTGGAGGAGCAGGGCCCCTCCAACGGCGGCCAGCGCGGCCATCGAAAGCCTCTCCGCGATGCCGCGGCGGCATCCGCCTTGCAGGGCCGCCTCTGCAACGACGGAGACCCTGCATGCGCCGCCGCCACCTGCCGCTGCTCACGGCACTTGCCTGCCCTATTGCCGTGCAGTCGGCCTCGGCGCAGTCCTGGCCGAGCCGCCCCATCCGCATCGTCGTGGTGTTCCCGCCCGGTGGTTCCTCCGACATCGTCGCCCGTGTGCTGGCGGAGGCCCTGGCCACGCGCATGAACGCGCGGGTCGTGGTCGACAATCGCCCGGGCGCGGGCGGCACGCTCGGCGCGCAGCATGTGGCGCAGCAGCCGGCGGATGGCAGCACGCTGCTGCTGTCCAACACGGCGCCGATCACCTCCTCGCCGCCGATCTATCCCAATGCGGGCTATGATCCGGTCGGGGGCTTCACGCATATCGCCTATATCGGCGCGACGCCGCTTGTCGTCGTCGCCAATCGTTCCCTGGTGCCGGCCACGGACATGGCTGGGTTGATCGCCTGGGTGAAGGCGCAGCGCACACCGCCGGGTTACGGGTCCTCGGGCGCCGGTTCCGTCGCGCACATCGCCGGCACGCTGTTCGAGCGCCAGACCGGTGCGGCGCTGACCCATGTGCCCTATCGCGGCAGCGCGCCGATGCAGGCGGACCTGCTGGGCGGCAACATCCCGCTCGCCTTCGACACCTTGCCGCAGAATGTCGACCACATCCGCGAGGGTCGGCTGCGCGCCTTTGCCGTGACGGCGCGGGTGCGCGAACCCATGGCCCCGGATGTGCCCACCACACCCGAAGCGGGGTTGCCGGACCTGCTGGTGGAGAACTGGCTCGGCCTGTCCGCCCCGGCCGGCCTGCCGCCCGCCATCGTCGAGCGGCTGAACGCCGAGACCAATGCCGCGATGCAGTCGGACGCCGTCCGCCAGCGCCTGGTCGAGCACGGCATCGCCCATCGCCCCATGACCCCCGCCGAGTTCCAGGCCTTCGTCGCGAAGGACGTGGCGGAGATCGGCGGGCTGGTGAAGTCGCTCGGCATCACCGCGCAGTGATCCGCGCGGTCTTCTTCGGTCGGCCCGGCGCCGGCGCGTTCAACGCGGCGGGTGTGGCGGGGGTCGAGCGCCACGCCGCCCGGCTCGGCCTGCCGGTGGAGGTGGTCTGGGCGCCCGATCCGGCGCAGCGCGCGGCGGTCGTGCGGGGCGCGGCCGAGGGCGCCGCGCTGGTCATCGCCCATGGCGGGCAGGGCGAGGCGCCCGTCGCTGCCGTGGCGTCCGATTTCCCCGGCGTGCGTTTTGCCGTGACGCAGGGCCGCATCGCCGGGCCGAACATCGCCTGCTTCGAGGTGCTGCAGGAGCACTCCGCCTTCCTTGCCGGTGCCCTGGCGGGATGGTGGGGCGAGGGCAGGCCGGTGGCGCATCTGTCCGGCGAGCCGGTACCACCCGGCCTGCGCGGCCGCGCCGCCTTCGCCGCCGGGCTGGCGCATGCGGCGCCGGGCACGCGATTCCTCACCGGCTTCTGCGGCAACCAGCACGATCCGCTGCTGGCCGAAACCTGGACCGAGGCGCAATGCGCCGCCAGCGCCGTGCTGCAATTCGCCATGCTCGATGGCGGCCGTCCCGGCGCGATGGCGGCGTTGCGCCGGCACGGGGCGCGCGCCATCGGCAATGTCCATGACTGGACGCTGGATGATCCGGCCTTCCTCGCCAGCGCCATCGCCGACAATGGCTGGTGCATCGGTGCGGCGCTGGAAGCCTTCCTGCGGGACGACTGGCAGGACCGTCGCATTGGCGCCGAACAGCCCGAAGCGGTGCGCCTCGCGCTCGCCGCCGATGTGCCAGGGGCCCTGGCCGCGCGCTGCGCGGCGCTGGCGGAAGACCTTGTCGCGGGGCGCCTCGCTGTGCCCGAGCACTATGAAGGCCCGATCTTCGCGCCGTGACGCGGCGCGCCTATCCTCCATGCATCGCCGCGGAGGAAACATCATGACCGACCAGCCAGGCTGGCAGCCGAGCGAACGCTATCCCGACCCGTCCATCGTCGCGCTGGACCCGTCCTTCAGGCGGTATCACCTGCCGCTCTCGGCCGTGGAGCGGCTGTATCACGGCACGCGCTGGGGCGAAGGGCCGGTCTGGCTGGGCGATGCGCGCTGCCTGCTGTGGTCCGACATCCCGAACAACCGGGTGCTGAAATGGGATGAGGAGACGGGCGCGGTCTCCGCCTGGCGCAAGCCGGCCAACAACGCGAATGGCCATACGCGCGACCGGCAGGGACGCATCGTCGCCTGCGAGCATCTCGGCCGCCGCGTGGTGCGCTTCGAGTATGACGGGGCGATCACCGTGCTCGCGGACAGCTACCAGGGCAAGCGGCTGAACAGCCCGAACGATGTCGTCGTGAAGTCGGACGGGTCGATCTGGTTCACAGACCCGCCCTTCGGCATCTACGGCTTCTACGAAGGCGAGAAGCACGCGCCCGAACTGCCGCATACCAACGTCTATCGCATCGATGGGGCGACCGGCGCGATCACGCTGGTGGCGGACGACATCGACCATCCGAACGGCCTGGCCTTCAGCCCGGATGAGCGCGTGCTGTATGTCGTCGAGAGCCGCTCCGAACCCCGCAACATCATCGCCTATGACGTGGACGGGGCACGGCTGCGCAACAGGCGCGTCTTCATCGCCTGCCAGCGCGGCGAGACGCCGGACGGGTTCCGCGTGGATCTGGATGGCAACCTGTGGTGCGGCTGGGGCATGTCGCCCGGCTTCGATGGCGTGCGCGTGTTCAACGATGTCGGGACGCCGATCGGGCACATCCGGTTGCCGGAGCGCTGTGCGAATCTCTGCTTCGGTGGACGGCACCGCAACCGCTTGTTCATGGCGGCGGCGCAGTCGCTCTACAGCCTGTATGTGGGCACGCAGGGCGTGGCGGGCGGCTGACCACTTGTGGCTTCGGAGAGGGCACAGGGTCCCTCTCCGCGGCGTCCTGGCTATCCGCGCCGCACATTCCACGGATACGGCGCGGACCCCTGCAGGATGCCGGTCACGTCGCGCCGGAAGGCCGTGCGGATGACGAATTGCCCGAGCGGCAGGAAGGACACGTCCTCCAGCGCCAGGTGCCCCAGATCCTGCGCCAGCGCCTTCTGGCGATCGAGGTTTTCCTCGGTTACCCAGGCTTCGGCGAGTTCCTCGGCGCGGTCGTTCTTCCACCAGCCGAACCAGCCATTCGCGCCCTGGCCGCGCACGAGGAAGGACAGCGCCGGGTTCGACCAGGCGGAGGCGCCGCCCGTGGTGTGCAGGATGGACCAGCCACCCTTGTCCACCGGCTCGCGGTTCGCGCGGCGCTGCACCACCGTGCCCCAGTCGGATTCGGCGAGGTCGATGTTCATCCCGATCCGCTTCAGCCGGTCCGCCGTCACCTGGCCCAGCGGGCCGATATCCGGGAAGTCTGTCGGGTTGATGATGACGACCTTCTGGTTGGCGTAGCCCGCTTCCCGCAGCGCGGCGCGCGCGCGGTCGAGGTCGCCGGGCATCATCGCCTCGCCCTCGTCGCGATAATAGGGCGTGCCGCGCGGCCAAAGGCTGCGGCAGATCTGCCACTCGCTGCGATCGTCGCCGCGCGAGGCACGCATGTAGTCCTCCTGCGCCACCGACAGCCGCACCGCCTTGCGGATGCGCGCATCGTCGAAGGGCGCCTGCAGGCAGTTCATGCGCATCACCGCCATGCGGCCGAGCGGGTCCGTCACCTCCCGCCGGATATCGCGCGAGCGCGCCAGCAGCGCCTGCAGGTCGGGATGCGGGCGTTCCCACCAGTCGATCTCGCCATTCTGCAGCGCGGCGGCGGCGGTCGCGGCATCGGGCAGGATGTGCCATTCGATGCGCGGGAAATGCGCGACCTTGCCGCCAGAGGTCCAGACCGGCGGCTCGTTACGCGGCACGTAGCCGTCGAACTTCTCGTAGACCACCTTGCTGCCGGAATTGTACTCGCCGGCGAGGAAGCGATAGGGACCGGAGCCGATCATCTCCGTCACCGCCCGCGCCGGATCGGTCCTGGCAAGGCGCTCGGGCATGATGAAGGGGATCGAGGAATCCGGCTTGGCCAGCGCCTCGAGCATGATGGGGAAGGGGCGCTTCAGGCGGATGGCGAAGTTGCGGTCGTCCGTGACGATCCATTCATCGACCTGGCGGGCGAGAAGCTGGCCGATTGGCTCCCGCGCGCACCACCGCGCGATGGAGGCGGTGCAATCGGCCGCGCGCACCGGCGACCCGTCGTGGAAGCGCAAACCCTCGCGCAGGCGGAAGCGCCATAGGCGGCCATTCTCCGCGACCTCGTGCCCTTCGACCATCTGCGGTTTCGGCTTCAGCTCGGCATCGACGCCATAGAGCGTGTCGAAGACATAGAAGCCGTGATTGCCGGTGACCGTCGCCGTGGTGAAGATGGGATCGAGCACCGAGAGATTGGCTTGCGGCACGAAGCGCAGCGTGCCGGCGCGCGTGTTCTGCGCGACGGCCGGCGAGCCCGGCAGGCCGGCGGCACCGGCGGCGAACAGGGTACGGCGTTGGATCATGGCGTCCTCCCCCGGCGTCGTGACGCGCCGGTCGGAGGCAGCCTAGTGCAGGCATGGCGGCCCTGCCAGATGCAGGGCCCCCCGCCGGGTCAGCCCTGCGGCACCTGCACGGTCAGCGAGAGCAGTCGGAAGGAATGGCTCTTCCCATGCCCATCGAGGTTCAGCGAGCCGTTCACCCCGCCTTCCAGCGCATCGTCGATGACGAAATTGAAGGCGTGGATCAGCGGCAAGTCATAGCGCCGGCACCGCGTCGCGCCGCGATGCACGAAGAGTGCGAGCACCCGTTCCTCCGTCACCTGCTCGGCGAGCAGCGGGTAGTGTGCCGGATCGTAGGGCATCAGCGAGAGGTTGACCCGGTTGCCCTTGTCCCCCGCTCGGGAATGCGCGATCGCGTGCAGCGGCAGTTCCATCAGTTCCATGCCCGGGCCTCCAGCACGCGGATCTCGGTCGGCACCATCTGGCGCGGGACGAGGAAGGATCGCGTCAGGATGCGCGGCGTGACGCGCCAGCGCGCACCGGATGTCCCGGCCGTGCCGCAGCACAGCATGGCCAGCACCTCCCGTGCCGCCTGGTCGGCATCGTCGCGGGTCGTCGATTCCACGGCGAGGCGGATGCGGATGTCCGGCGGTTCCGGCCCGTCATAGCCACGCCACAGCGTGCCGTCATCGGAATCGAGAACCGAGGAGACGCCGATCAGATCCGCCCGCGCACGGCGCGCCAGGCCGCGCTGCTTCACCCGCTGCAGCAGCACATCGGCAGTGGCGCGCGCCCGCGCCAGGGCATTGGGGCCGGCGACGGACACCTCACCCTCGCCGAGCCAGGAACCTTCGTAGCAGGCCGTCACCTTCAGCTTCTCCGGCCGCGCATGGCCACGCACGCCGCGCAGCGCGACACGGTCCTCGCCCTGCTGGTCGAGCGTCACGCCGCTGATGTCCATGGTGACATCCGGCGTCAGATAGGCGGTCGGGTCGTGCAGTTCATACAGAAGCTGCTCCTTCACGCTGCGCAGGTCGACCAGCCCGCCGGTGTCTTCCGGCTTGGTGATCACGAGCGCACCGTCCGGCGACACCTCGGCGATGGGAAAGCCGATATTCGCGGGGTCCGGGATATCCTTGAAGCCGGGATCCCAGAAGACACCGCCCGTCACCTGAGACCCGCATTCCAGCAGATGTCCGCAGGCGGCGCCGAGCGCGAGATTCCGCCAGTCATCCTCCGCCCAGCCGAAATGCTGCATCAGCGGCGCGATGGCGAGCGACGGGTCGGAGGTCCGCCCCGCCACCACCACCTGCGCGCCCTGCGCCAGGGCCTGTGCGAGCGGCGCCGCGCCGATATAGGCATTGGCCGAGACCAGCCGCCAGGAGGACATGTCGAGCCCGGCATCGGCTTCATGCACCGCCAGGGCATCGAGATCGACGCTGCCCGAGACGTCGTCGCCGGTCACCACCGCGATGCGCAGCCCCGGCAACCCCAGCCGCCGGGCAAGCCGCGCAACGCAGCGTGCCGCGGCGACCGGGTTGGCCGCCCCGAAATTCCCCAGGATCGGGATGCCCGCCGTGGCGCAATCGGCGAGGATCGGTTCCAGCAGCCGTTCGAGCATCGGCTCGTAGCCCGCATCGGGATCGCGCCGCTTCTCGATCTGGGCGAGCGCGATGGTGCGTTCGGCCAGGCATTCGAAGAACAGGGCGGCCGGCCGGCCCGACCGGATCAGCGCACGCACCACCGGCGGCGCCGCATCGACGCGATCGCCGGAGAAGCCGGAGGCATTGCCCACCAGGAAGACATCGCTCATGCGGGATTCAGCCCTTCCTCCGCGGTGGGGTCGGTCAATCGGCTTGGCCGCAGCGCGCCGATCCGTTCGAGCAGCGGATAGGCCGTGGCGGCCAGGTGCCCGCCGACGCGCTTGAGGTCGCGCACCACCTCGATCATCACGCCCTGCGCCGCGATGTCGGCGGGTTCCGTGGCGAGCGAGAAACAGCGCGCGGCTTCCGCTTCCTCGATGCGCATGCGTTCCTTCTCCTCGATCAGCTTGCGGGCGGCAGTGCTGTCCTCCCGCATGAAGGCGGCGACGGCAAGCTGAAGCTGTTCCGCGGCTCGCGCATGCAGGGACTGGATCGATTCCATCATCGCGGGGTCGAGCGTGACGCCCTGCTTCGCCCATTTCGCGGCCACGCGCGCGAGGCTGCGGTCGAGCACGTCGCCGGCACTCTCCAGGTTCAGCACGAAAGCGCGGATCTCGGCGATACGGCGCTGTTCCTCCTCGCCGAGAGTCTCGGCGGGCAGGCCGGCGAGGTAGACCTGCACCGCGCGGTTCAGCCGGTCCACGATGTCGTTGAGCCGCGTCACGCGCTTGGCGAGGTCGCGATCCTCGGTGCGGAAGCCGGTGGCGATCGTCTGCAGCATTTCCTCCAGGGCATCGGCCTGCCGCAGCGCCTCCCGCTCCGCATTGGCGAGCGCGACAGGGGGAGACCGCAGCCCGGCCTCGTCGAGGTAGCGCGGCGCCGCCGGATCACCGGCCGCGCCCGCTTCGGGCAGCATGCGTTCGAGCGCACGCGCGACGGCTGGCAGCAGCGGCAGCGAAACCACCGCCAGCACCAGGTTGAAGGCAAGATGCGTGTTGGCGACGAGCCGTGCCGGCGCGGGGTCGAGCTGCACCATCGCCTGTGTCACCCAGGGCAGCGCTGCGAGCACCAGCACCGCGCCCAGGATGCGGTTGGCGAGGTTGCCGAGCGGCACCCGCAGCTTGGCCCATTCGCTGCGGTCCCCTTCCAGCACCGGGTTCAGCGCGGTGCCGAGATTGGCGCCGACGACCATGGTGACCGCCGCTTCCGGCCCGATGACCCCCACCGCGTGCAGGGAAGCGACGAAGAGCACCGCGGCGACCGAGGCATGCATGGCCCAGGCGATCACGGCCGCGATCAGCAGGTTGGGCAGCGGCAGGCTGGACACCGCGCCGAGCACGGTGCGCAGGGTCGGGGATTGCTCCACGGGCGCCATGACCACCGCCATCATGTGCAATGCGAGCAGCATCAACCCCAGGCCGATCGCGGCGCGGCCGAGGTCGCGGCGGCGGCTCGCCTCGCTGCTCCGGAAGGTGGTGACGCCGAGCAGGATCAGCACCGGCGCGACCGCCGAGACATCGAAGGACATCACCTGCACGATCAGCGCCGTGCCGACATTGGCCCCCAGCATTGCTGCCAGGCCCGGCACCAGCGCTACCGCGCCACCCGCGCAGAAGGAGGCGATCATGAAGGCCGTCGCCGTACTGCTCTGCAGGATGGCGGTGACGGCGAGCCCCGCGACAAAGCCGCGACGGCGGTTGGCCAGGCCGACGCCGAGGCGCTGCCGCAGGCGGCTGCCATAGGCGCGCATCACCCCGCTCTGCACCATGTGCAGGCCCCACAGGAGCAGGGCGGCGTAACCCGCCAGTTCCAGCATCAGCCACGCTTCGGCCATTCCGGTCCCTCTACTGAGTCAGCGTCCGTCGCACCGCATCCTGCCAGATGGCGTGGCGGCGCGAAGCCTCCTCCCGCGCCATGGCGGGGACGAAGCGACGTTCCAGCCGCCAATGCGTCGCGCCGGAGGCGCCGGGCGCCGGGCACAGCCCGGCCTGCAGCCCCGCGAGATAGGCGGCGCCGAGGGCCGTCGTCTCCCGCACTTCCGGCCGGTCCACCGGTGCGCCCAGCAGATCGGCCAGGAACTGCATCGTCCAGTCCGAGGCGACCATGCCGCCATCGACGCGCAGCACGGTTTCGCGCGCTTCGGGCCAATCGGCATGCATGGCGTCGATCAGGTCGCGCGTCTGGAACGCGACCGATTCGAGCGCGGCACGACAGATCTCCGCACGGCCCGAACCGCGCGTCAGGCCGAAGATGGCGGCGCGCGCCGCCGCATCCCAATGCGGCGCGCCAAGGCCCGTGAAGGCCGGCACCAGCACGACGCGTTGCGCGGGGTCCGCCTGCGCGGCCAGCACGCCGGCCTCCGCTGCCGTCGCGATGATGCCGAGGCCGTCGCGCAGCCACTGCACCGCCGCGCCGGCGACGAAGATCGCCCCTTCCAGCGCATAGTGGCGCTGCCCGCCGAGCTGATAGGCGATGGTCGTCAGCAGCCGGTTGCGCGAGACGACCCGCTGCGTGCCGGTATTCAACAGCGCGAAGCAGCCGGTGCCATAGGTGGACTTCACCATGCCCGGCTGGAAGCAGGCCTGGCCCACCGTCGCCGCCTGCTGGTCGCCCGCGACACCCCGGATCGGCACTGCAGCACCCAACAGCGCCGCATCGGTGGTGCCGTACTCCCCGGCACAGTCGAGCACCTGCGGCAGCAGCGCGCGCGGGATGCGGAACAGGCGGAGCAATTCTTCGTCCCAGTCACCGCGGCCGATGTCGAAGAGCATGGTGCGTGCGGCGTTGGTGGCATCCGTTGCATGCACGCGCCCCCCGGTCAGCCGCCAGACGAGGAAACAGTCCACCGTACCGAAGGCGAGGGCGCCGCGCTCCGCGGCCGCGCGCGCGCCCGGCAGATTGTCGAGCAGCCAGCCGAGCTTGGTCGCGGAGAAATACGGGTCGGCCAGCAGGCCGGTGCGTTCCGTCAGGAGCGGCTCGACGCCCTCCGCGCGCAGGCGCGCGCAGTGCTCGGCCGTGCGGCGATCCTGCCAGACGATGGCGCGATGCAGGCAGCGGCCGGTCGCCCGGTCCCACAGGAGCGTCGTCTCGCGCTGGTTGGTGATGCCAATGCCCGCGACGCGCCGCGCATCATCGCCCGATGCGGCCAGCGCCGCGCGGAGCATGGCGAGGCTGTTGCGCCAGATATCCTCCGGCTCGTGTTCCACCCAGCCGGGGGCCGGGAAATGCTGCGGCAGTTCCTCCTGCGCCGAGGCAACGGGATGCAGCGTCGCATCGAAGGCGATGGTCCGCGTGCTGGTGGTGCCCTGATCCAGGGCGAGCAGAATCTCGGCGGTCATGCGGTGGCGCTCTCTCCTCACCCGCAGGATAGTCGGGATCGGGAGGAATGGTCATGCCCGTCGCGCTGCCGGCGGCGGACCGTCAGGCCACGACGGAGACCTGCCGCGGATCGACGCGGAGCCAGACCCGACAGCCGACATCATGGGCCTCAAGCGGCGGGGCCGCGGCGCGCAACCGAAGGCCGGTCCCTTCGGGCTGCACCACATAGTCCCAGGCTTCTCCGAGATAGGTGCGCTCGGTGATGGTCGCGGGAAGGACGAGACCGTCCTCGGCGGGCCGCGCGTCATGGATCGCCATGGCCTGAGGGCGCAGCGAGATGAGCACCGCGCCCTCGGTGCCCGCCGGCACGCCTGCCTGCGCAGCGGGGCCGAGATCGACGCCATCCAGTAGCAGCGATCCTTGAGCCACCTGCGCTTCCAGCAGGTTGGTGCGGCCGACGAAGCCGGCGACGAAGCGCGTGCGCGGCCTGGCATAGAGGATATGCGGTGCATCGATCTGCTCGATCCGCCCGGCATTCATCACCGCGATGCGGTCCGAGGTCGCCATCGCTTCCCCCTGGTCATGGGTGACGTAGACAGTGGTGATGCGGAACTCGTCGTGCAGGCGGCGGATCTCGAAGCGCATCTCCTCGCGGAGGTTGGCGTCGAGGTTCGACAGGGGTTCGTCCAGCAGCAGTACCGAGGGCTTCACCACGATGGCCCGTGCCAGCGCCACGCGCTGCTGCTGCCCGCCCGAGAGTTCCGCCGGATAGCGATGCGCCAGCGTGTCGAGCTTCACCACGCCGAGGATCTCGCGCACGCGGCGCGCGATCTCCTCGCCCGACAGCTTGCGCAGCTTCAGGCCGAAGGCGACGTTCTGCTCCACCGTCATGTTCGGCCAGATGGCGTAGGACTGGAAGATCATGGACATGCCGCGGCGTTCCGGCGGCACCACCGCACCCGGCGCGGACAGGACCTGCCCGCCCACGGCAATCGACCCACCGGTCGGATCGACGAAGCCAGCGATCATGCGCAACGTCGTCGTCTTGCCGCAGCCCGAGGGGCCAAGGAGGGAGACGAATTCGCCTTCCTCCAGCGCCAGATCCACGCCGTCGACGACGGTGAGCGGTCCATAGGCCTTGGTCAGGCCGGAGAGGACGAGACGCGGCACGCTATTCCCTCCGCAGCATGAAGTCGCGGCCGACCAGCTTCATGCCGATGCCGACGATTGCCAGGGTGATGACGAGCAGGATGCCGCCGAAGGCGGAGACGACCTCGAAATTGCCTTGCTCGGTGAGGTCGTAGAGCAGGACCGACATGGTGCGTGTGCGCGGCCCGACGAGGAAGATCGCCGCCGACAATTCACGCGAGGCGACGATGAACACTACCAGCCAGCCACCTAGCAGCGAGGTCTTGAGCAACGGCGCCGTCACCTTGCGGATGGCGTGCAGCCGGCCTGAGCCCAGGATGCGCGCGGCTTCCTCCATCTCCGGATGCACCGCGCGGATCGCAGCCTGCGACGACGCATAGGCGATCGGCAGGAAGCGCGAGGCGAAGGCGAGGATGATCAGCAGTGCCGAGCCGTAGAGCGACAGCGGCGGACCCGCATAGGCGGCATAGAAGCCGATCGCCATGACAATGCCCGGGATGACGAAGGGTGCCATGGCAAGGAAGCCCAGCGCATCGGCGAAGCGTATCAGCCGCCGCACCACGATATAGGCGACGAGCAGCGCCAGAATGGCCGCGATGGTCGCGGAGGCGGAGGAGAACCACACCGTGTTCCACACTGCCTGCGGTGCCATGTCGTGCTCGAACAGCAGGAACTCGTAGTTGCGCAGCGTCAGGTTGTCGAAGGAGAAGCCGCGGCCCCAGGCCTCGGCGAAGGAAGCCTGCAGCAGCACCAGCAGCGGCTTGCCCACCGACAGCAGCGCCACCAGCAGGCACCAGCCGAACAGCGCCCAGCGCCAGGGGCCGAGTTTCACCTGGCGACGTTCTCCACCCTTGCCGGTCTGCGAGACGAAGCCCTTGCGCGCCAGCAGCAGCTTCTGAACCGCGATCAGCCCGACCGTCACCAGCAGCAGAGGAATGGCATAGGCGGCGGCGACCTCGACCCGCACCGGATCCTCGAAGAACTGCCAGAGCTGGGTGGTGACGACATTGATCCGCGCCGGGATGCCGATGATGGCCGGCGTGCCGAACAGCGCGATGGTCTCGAGGAAGATGAGGATGAAGCCGCCCAGGATGGACGGCCAGACCAGCGGCAGCGTGACCAGCCGCATCGTGCGCCAGGTGCCGGCGCCGAGGATATTGGCGGCGTCCTCCATCTCGGAGGAGATCAGGTCGAGCGCCGACTTCACGAAGATGAAGACGAGCGGGAAGGAATGCAGCGCGATGACGAAGGCCATGCCGGTGAAGGTGTAGATATTCACCAGAGGATCGTGCGCACCGGTGAGCGCGCGCCAGGCGACGTTGATCCAGCCCGAATTCGGCCCGGCCAGCAGGATCCAGCCGATGGCCCCGAGATAGGGCGGCATGATGAAGGCGGCGAGCACTGTCGCCCAGGTGAAGCCCTTCCCCGGCATGTCGGTGCGCGATACCGCCCAGGCCATCGGCACCGCGATCACCACCGAGATCGCCGCCGACAGCGCGCCCAGCAGCAGCGAGTTGCGCAGGGCCTCAAGGTAGCGCGCGCGCCCGTAGGCCGTCAGGTAGTTCTGGACGGTGAACTCGCCCGTGTCCTGCATCTCGAAGGAGATGACGACCATCTTCAGGATCGGGGCGGCCACCAGCACCAGCAGGGCAGCGATCAGCGCGATCCAGAGGAAGGTCACCGGCTCCAGGCGTCGGAGCCGGCTCGGACGAACCAGCCGCGCGGCGGGAAGGGCCGCGTCGCTCACCCTACGGCCCTCAGACGCCGAAGATCTCGCGCCATTGCTCCCGCACCTCGGGCACGCCGCGCTCAGCCTCCTCCATGGACGGCGCGAGCATGGTCACCTGGTCGAGTGGGCGCGAGCCTTCCGGCGGGGGCACGTCGGGGCGAATGCTTTCGTTGAACAGCAGCCGGACCGCGGCGGAGAGCGCCGGCCCGGTCTGGAATTCCATGAACAGCTTCGCGGCATTTGGGTGCGGTGCGTTGCGGATGATCGCCGAGGGTGACATCGCCGCGATGACGCCTTCGGTCGGGTAGATCAGCTTCAGCGGATTGCCGCGCGAAGCCGCGAAGAGCGTCGAGGCGGAAGGCACGGCCACGCCGACCGGGCGTTCGCCCGCCGTCATCATCGTCACCGGATCGATGGAGGAGCGGCCGACCTGTGGCTTGTTCCGTTCGAAGCGTCGCAGATAATCCGGCCCGAACATGGTGCGCATCTGCAGCGCCCAGAGCCCGATCGCGCCGCTGTAGCCGGGATGGCCTACGGCGAGCTTGTCCTTCCACTTCGGATCCAGGATGTCGGTCCAGGATTTCGGGGCCTCCGCCTCGGACACGATGTTGGTGTTGTGGCCCATCAGATAGATGCCGAGGAAGGAGGACTGGAAGTAGTTGTCCGGATCCGGCGTTCGCAGGATGGGCAGCAGCCCGTCGGCATTGACCGGGCGGAACTGCATCAGCCGGTTCTGCCGCTTGAGCTGGATATAGTGCCCGCCATTGGTCGAGGAGAAGACGTCGCACTGGGCCACGCCGGCGCGCTGGTCCTGCGACAGGCGTTGGAACGCGACCTGCGACGTGCTGCGCACCACGTTGCACCGCACGCCCGGATAGCGTTCGTTGAAGGCGCGGCCCGCCGCTTCCGAGGCATCGGCACTGTACTGGCCGGAATACCAGGTGATCTCGCCTTCGCGCTTCGCGGCTTCGTAGAGCTCGCGCTCCTGCGGGTTCATGGGTGCTTGCGCCCAGGCCTTGGTGGCCGCCGCGGACCAGGCCGCGAGCGCAAGCATCTGACGCCTGTCGATCAGGAACATCCGGCTTCCTCCCAACCCTGTGTGTGCTGCGGCCGTCTTTGACGGTCTCACGGCACGAGGCTTCACTGTCTTGGACGGGGGGACGTTGCCACCCTGCCCACGGCCTGTAAACCATGGACACAACGAAGCAGGAGGAAACGATGTCGCTCTATGACCGCATCGGCGTGGATGTCGGCCGCAAGCTGAAGCTCGAGGATGCCATCGAATGGGCCGCCCGGAACGACGTGCGGCATATCGACATCCAGCTCGACACCGGCGCCAACGCCGTGACGCTCTTCGACGAGGCGCGCTGCCGCGCGATCCGGCAGAGCGCCAAGGCGCATGGCGTGCGTGTCGCGCTGCACACGCTCTCGGCGGTCAATGTCGCGGAATATTCGCCCTTCCTGAGCGAGGCGGTGGATGCCTATCTCAAGGCCTATATCGAAGTGGCGCCGAAGCTCGACGCCGAATGGATCGTCGTCCATGCCGGCTACCACTTCACCGCCGACGTGCCGATGCGCATGGAAGCCGGGCGCGAGCGGCTGCGGCGCATGGTGAAGCATGCCGAGCAGCATGGCGCGCTGCTGCTGCTTGAGAACCTGAACCGTGAGCCCGAGAATGCCGAGGTTCACTACCTCGCGCACACGGTGGAGGAATGGCGCACCTACTTCGATGCCATCCACTCGCCCGCCTTCGCGCTGTCCTTCACCGCCAATCACGCGCATCTGCTGCCGCCCGGCGTGGAAGGGTTCGTCGCCGAGATCCCGCTTGATCGCGTGAAGGAGGTGCGCCTCGCCGATTGCTGGCGCAATGGCTACGAGGAACACCTGGTTCCCGGCACGGGCGACTTCGATTTCGGCGCGATGTTCGCCCTGCTGGAAGGCAAGGGCTATCGCGGTGCCTACACCAATGCCTTCGGCACGCTGGAGGATATGCAGGCAGCGCGCCGGTACATGGTGGACAAGGCGCGCGCCGCCGGTGTGGCCGTGGGCTGACCCTCAGCCCTTGTGCACGCGCAACGGCCCGAAGGATTGCGTCACTGGCATCACCTGAAGCGTGTTGACGTTGACGCGGGCGGGCCGCGTCGCGACCCAGTGCACGGCGTCCGCAATATCCTCGGGCGTCAGCGCATCGGCGCCTTCATAGATGCCCGCCGCCTTGGCGTCGTCGCCCTTGAAGCGGACATTGCTGAATTCGGTGCCACCGACCAGGCCCGGTTCGATATCCGTCACGCGCACCTTGGTGCCCCACAGGTCGGCGCGCAGGTTCAGGCTGAACTGGCGCACGAAAGCCTTGGTGCCGCCATAGACATTGCCGCCCGGATAGGGGAACTCACCCGCGGTGGAGCCGAGGTTCACCACATGGCCCCGGTCGCGCGCGACCATGCCTGGCAGTACGGCGCGGGTCACGTAGGTCAGGCCTTTGATGTTGGTATCGACCATCGCATCCCAGTCATCGAGGTCGGCCTGATGCGCGGGCTCCAGCCCGACTGCGAGGCCCGCATTGTTCACCAGCAGGTCGATGGCGGCGAAGTCCGCAGGCAGGCCGGCGACGGCAGCAGCCACGCCCGCGCGGTCGCGCACATCGAGCGTCAGCGTGTGGCAAGCCGAGCCAAGCTCGACGCGCAGGGCCTCGAGGCGATCGGCGCGGCGCCCGGCGGCGATGATGCGCGCCCCATCGGCCGCGAAGCGGCGCGCGATGGCAAGGCCGAAGCCGGCGGTGGCGCCGGTGATGAGAACGATTTCAGGATTCATGACGCTGCGGACTCCTGTGCGGATCGGAAGTCCTTTGCGCCGACGCGGTGCCGTGGTCCAGGGGGCGTGGCGCGGCTATGCGTCGCGCCGCTCGGGCTGCGGCTCGGGCGGTACCTCGGCACTGCCCTCCCGTTGGTCGCGATAGAGCGCGGCGCGGGTCAACAGCATCAATGTCACGGGCGTGGTGACGATCATGAAGACGGCGATCAGGATCTCATGCAGCACGAGGCGCGTCTGCAGAACCGAGAAGTAGAGGATCGAGGCCAGGAGGATGCAGCCGATGCCCAGCGTCGTGCCCAGGGTTGGCGCATGCACGCGGCCATAGAAGCTGCGCAGCCTCACCAGGCCGATCGTACCGATCAACGTCAGTCCCGACCCCATCAGAAGCAGCACCGCCACGGGCAGCGCGGCCCAGAGGGGCAGATCCGCTGCGCCGTTCATTCGATCACCTCCCCGCGCATCAGGAATTTCGACAGCGCGGCAGTGGCGACGAAGCCGAGCAGCGAGATCAGCAGCGCCGCTTCGAAGTAATGGGTGGTGCCGGTACGGATGCCGAAGACCAGCAGCAGCATGGCCGCCGTCACATAGAGCGTGTCGAGCGCGAGAACGCGGTCCTGCGCGCGTGGGCCCCGCAGCACGCGCCAGGCGGCGCAGCCCATGGCGAGGACCAGCAGGATCTGGGCGACGAGCACGGCGCCCGACAGCAGCATGGCGCTCATTCGAAGATCTCCATCAGCCGCCGCTCCCAGCGATCCTTGA
This sequence comes from Roseomonas sp., assembly GCA_041906015.1. Taxonomy (GTDB): domain Bacteria; phylum Pseudomonadota; class Alphaproteobacteria; order Acetobacterales; family Acetobacteraceae; genus Neoroseomonas. The sequence continues at coordinate 25,823 of JAYRJZ010000007.1, read as the reverse complement.
CGATGCGGACCCATTGCTCCTCGTCGATCAGGTCCAGGACATGCAGCAGCATGGTGCCGTCTGATGAATCATAATCCACCCAGACCGTGCCTGGCGTGGCCGTGAGGATGCAGGCGAGCGCGGCGAGCCCGTAGGGGCTGCGCATGTCGAGCGGCACGCGTACGAAGCCGGAGCGATGGCTGAGCCGCCCGGCGGGTCGCAGGATGATGCGGGCGACGGCATTGTTGGAGCGCACCACCTCGACGAACACGTCCCACAAGAGCCCCGGCAGGGTGAGGAGCCGCCGCAGCCGCGCCTTTGGCGGCTGCAGTGCCGCGAACACACCGCAACCGACCAGCGCGAGGAGGAGGCCGAGCAGCATCGCGCCGACCGAAGCGCTGCCGATCAGCAACAGCCAGAGCAGCAGGAAGGCGCCCGCCATCAAGGGATAGGGGAGCAGGCGCATCATGGCGCGGCCCCCGGTCGGCCAGCGAAGACGCCGTTCAGATAGGCCGCCGGCGCATGCAGTTCCCGCGCGGCCGCCTGCATGTAGTCCATCGCCGGTCCGGCGCCTGCGGTGAGCACACCGCACAGCAGCAGCAGCAGTGCCACGGGGGCGATTTCCAGCACCCCGATCCGTGGCGGCCGTCGTGCCGGATTGGCCCAGAACACGTCGATGCCGGCTCGCACCATGGCGATGACGGTCGCGAAGCCCGACAGGATCAGCGCCGCCGTCAGGACCCAGGTCGCGGCCGGCACGGTGGCTCCGGAGGATCCCAGCAGAGCGGCAAGGATGGCGAACTTCGCGAGGAAGCCCGACAGCGGTGGCAGGCCCGACAGCAGCAGCGCGCAGGCCATGAAGGCGAAGCCCAGGACCGCGAGCGTGCCGGGAATGGCGACGCCGACGACGTCCTGCTCGTCGAACTCCTCCTCCTCCTCACCGCTGCCGAAGGCGGCGCGGGTCACCGCCAGCACGTCCGCGCCGACGTCGCGGCCACGCTCGACGAGCTCGATAAGGAGGAAGAACGACCCGATGGCGAGCACCGAGCTCGCCATGTAGAACAGTGCGCCACCCGTCACCGCCACCTGGCCGGAGCCGATGGCGGCGAGCAGCGTGCCGGAGGAGATCAGCACGCTGGCTCCGGCCAGACGCGGCAGGTTCTGCGTCGCGAGGACAGCGATGGACCCGAAGCCGATGGTCAGCAATCCGCCGATCAGCAGCCAGGTCGCGCCGAAGCCGGCGGAGGGCCCCGCCTCCCCGCCGAACAGCAGGACGCCGACGCGCAGCACGGCATAGATGCCGACCTTGCTGAGGATGGACAGGATCGCCGCCGCCGGCGTCGTGGCCGCGGCATAGGTCGGCGGCAGCCAGAAGCCGAGCGGCCACATCGCCGCCTTGGCGAGGAAGGCGACGCCGAGCACGGCGAGCCCGGTTTCCAGCAGTCCGCGATCCTCGGCCGCGATGTCGCGCATGCGATGCGCGAGGTCGGCCATGTTGAGCGTGCCGGTGATGCCGTAGACGACGCTGACCCCGATGAGGAAGAGCAGCGAGGCGAGCAGGTTGATGACGATGTAGTGCATCCCGGCGCGCACGCGCGCCACGCCCGATCCGTGCAGCGCCATGCCGTAGGAGGCGGCGAGCATCACCTCGAAGAAGACGAAGAGGTTGAACAGGTCGCCCGTCAGGAAGGCGCCGTTCAGCCCCATGAGCTGGAACTGGAACAGCGGGTGGAAGAACACCCCCGCCCGGTGCCAGCGCCCCAGCGAGAAGATGAAGGCCGCGAAGCCCAGCACCGCCGTCAGCGCCAGCATCATGGCCGTGAGGCGGTCGAGCACCAGCACGATCCCGAACAGCGTCGGCCAGTTGCCGAGGCGGTAGATGCGCACCACCGGCTCCTGCGCAAGCAGCAGCAGCACCCCCGCCAGGACGATCAGGGTCAGGGTGGAGAGCAGGCCGATCGCGCCGATCAGGGATCGCCGTCGATCGCCGGCCAGGATCATCGCCGCGCCGGCCAGCATCGGCACCACGATCGGCGCCATCAGCAGGTGGTCGGTCCAGCCGGTCACCGGTCGCGCTCCCGGCCGTCGACATGGTCGGTGCCCGTCAGGCCGCGCGCGGCGAGCAGCACGACGAGCAGCAGTGCCGTGGTGGCGAAGCCGATGACGATGGCGGTCAGCACCAGCGCCTGCGGCAGCGGGTCGGCATAATCCCCGAGGCTGCCGGATTCGCCGGGGCGCAGGATGGCGGCCGCGTTACTGCGCAACCCGCCGGTCGAGAAGATGAACAGGTTCACTGCGTAGGACAGCAGGGCCAGGCCGAGGATCAGCTGGAAGGTGCGGGGCCGCAGCAGCAGCCACACCCCGGACCCGGCCAGCACGCCGATGGCGAGGGACGCGATGAGTTCCATCAGCGTTCTCCCGTCGCACGTTCGGCGGCGCGTTGGCCGCGCACCGACTGATGGGCCAGGGCGACGAGCATCAGCAGCGTGGCGCCGACGACCAGGGCGAAGACACCGACGTCGAAGAGCAACGCGCTCGCCAGCGGCACCTTGCCGATGACCGGCAGATCGGCATAGGCGAAGTAGGAGGTCATGAAGGGCCGATCGAAGAACCAGGGTGCCAGCCCCGTCCCGGCCGCGAGTATCAGGCCGATGCCGAGCCAACGCTGCGGGCGCAGCATGTGCAGGTGGCTCTCGGTCCATTCCGTGCCGCCGATCATGTACATCAGCAGCACCGCGATCGCGACGATCATGCCCGCCGCGAATCCGCCGCCTGGCAGGTCATGCCCGCGCAGCAACAGGAAGATGGCGACGATCAGCATCACCGGGAAGAGCAGCCGCGACAGGGTGAGCGGCACCAGCAGCCAATCGGCCGCGGGGCGCCCGGCATCGCCATGCAGCGCTTCGCTGCCCTGGTCGCGCTGCTGCTCGGGCACCTCGACGCTGTCGGAAGCGGGGCGGAAGCGGCGCAGCAGGGCGAAGGTGGTCAGCGCGACGGCGGCGACGACGAAGATCTCGCCCAGCGTGTCGAAGCCGCGGAAGTCGACCAGGATGACGTTGACGACATTGGTGCCGCCGCCCTCGGTATAGGCGCGTTCAAGGAAATGCTGCGCGAGCAGTTCCGGCGGCGTGCGCGTCATGACGGCGTAGGACAGCGCGGCGAGCCCGGCGCCGGAGCCGACGGCCAAAGCGAGGTCGCGCAGCCGGCGCGCGCGGCTGAGCACCTCGGGGCCTCGATCGCCCGGCACCTCGAAGCGCTTGGGCAGCCAGCGCAGTCCGAGCACCAGGAGCACGGTCGTCACGACCTCGACCGTCAGCTGCGTCAGGGCGAGGTCCGGCGCGGAGAACCAGACGAAGGTGACGACGACGACGAGGCCGACGCCCCCCAGCAGGATCACCGCCGCCAGCCGATGGAACTTTGCCTGCCAGGCGGTGCCCAGCGCGAAGGCCCCGCCGACCAGCCAGACCAGCACCAGCACCGGATCCATCGGCGTGGGCGGCAGGTTGCCGGGCCCGAAGCCCCGCCACAGCACGGCCGTGATGCCGGCCAGCAGCGCGATGCCCACCATCAGCCGAAGCTGCGGCTGCAGCCGGCGCGTGCCCAACCGCTCCTCCAGCCGCCGGGCCAGGCGCCAGGCCAGGAAGACCATCACGCGCTCGAAGATGCGCTGGCCGTCGATGTTGCGCAGCAGGGGCGGGCCGTCCTCCTCGCTGCGCAGATAGCCCTGCAGCAGGCGATAGAGCAGCACCCCGGCGCCCAGCGCGATGACGCTCATCAGCAGCGGCAGGTTGAATCCGTGCCAGACGGCGAGGCTGTAATAGGGCACCTCATCCCCCAGCACGCCGCGCACGGCGATGGCGAGGTAGGGTCCGACGGTCGCCGCCGGCAGCAGCCCGACCATGATGCAGACGAGGACGAGGATCTCGACCGGGAAGCGCATCCAGCTCGCCGGCTCATGCGGCGTGCGCGGCAGGTCGGTGGCCGGCGGGCCGAAGAAGGCGCCGTGGATGAAGCGCAGCGAATAGGCGACGGAGAAGGCGCTCGCGGTCATCGCCGCGATGGGCAGGATGGTGAGCAGGGAGAATTCGTCCTGGGCCGAGAGCGCCTCGGCGAAGAACATCTCCTTGGACAGGAAGCCGTTGAGCAGCGGGACGCCGGCCATCGCGGCCGCGGCCACCATGGCGAGCCGCGCCGTGAAGGGCATGGTCTGGTTCAACCCCGACAGGCGGCGGATGTCGCGCGTCCCCGTCTCATGGTCGATGATGCCCGCCGCCATGAAAAGCGAGCATTTGAACGCCGCGTGGTTGATGATGTGGAAGATCGCCGCGACCAGGGCGAGCTCGCTCTTCAGCCCCAGCAGCAGGGTGATCAGCCCCAGATGGCTGATGGTGGAATAGGCGAGCAGCCCCTTCAGGTCATTCTGGAAAATGGCGATGTAGGCGCCGATCAGCATGGTGATCAGCCCGGCGAGGCCGACCGTCCAGGTCCAGGCATCGGTGCCTGCCATCACCGGCCACAGCCGCGCGAGCAGGAAGACCCCCGCCTTCACCAGCGTCGCGGAGTGCAGATAGGCCGAGACGGGGGTCGGCGCGGCCATCGCCTGCGGCAGCCAGAAATGGAAGGGGAACTGCGCACTTTTCGTCAGCGCACCGCCCAGCACCAGCAGCAGCGCGGTCAGGTAGAGCGGATGTTCCCGGATGCGGTCGCCGGAGGACAGCACGGCATCGAGGTCATAGCTGCCGACGATGTGCCCGATCACCAGCACGCCAGCGAAGAGCGCGAGCCCGCCCGCCCCGGTGATGGTCAGGGCCATCCGCGCCCCATCGCGCGCCGCCGCCGTATGGTGCCAGTAGCCGATCAGCAGGAAGGAGAAGAGGCTCGTCAGTTCCCAGAAGAAGACGAGCTGGATCAGGTTCCCCGAGATCACGACCCCCGTCATCGCCCCCAAGAAGGCGAGGAAGAAGGAGAAGAAGCGCGGGACCGGATCCTCCTCCGACATGTAGTAGCGGGCGTAGAGCACCACCAGCGCGCCGATGCCCGAGACAAGCGCGGTGAAGAGCCAGGCATAGCCGTCCAGCCGCAGGGTGAAGTTCAGCCCCAGCCCCGGCATCCAAGGGATCTCGATGCGCAGCACCGCGCCGGACGACACCGCCGGATAGGCGAGCCAGACCAGGGCGAGGCAGATCAGCGTGATGGCCCCGGCGAGCCCGGAGGCCGCGCCGCGCGCACCTGTCGGCAGCAGGCCGGCAATGACGGAACCGAGGAAAGGAAGCCCGACCAGGGCGATCAGCAGCAGCCCGTCAGCCATCGCAGCGTCCGGGCCGCATCACGCCGTCTCTCCGTCGCCGGGGCCGTCATCGTAGCGGTGCAGAAGGCCCACCACCTCCTCGGCGGTTTCCGCCGAGCGCAATTGCCGCAGCGCCTGGGGTTCGCGCAGGGCGCGGCAGGTGTCGGACAGGGCAGGCAGGAAGCCTTCCGCATCCTGCTCGGGCCACAGGACGAGGATCACGAGATCGACCGGCTCCTCGTCCCGCGCTTCGTAGTCGATCGGCTTGCGCAGTCGCGTGAAGAGCATCACCGGCGGGCCCCCGCCCGGCAACCGCGCATGGGGCAGGGCGAGACCGCGGCCGAGGCCGGTCGAGCCAAGCGCCTCACGGGCCTGGAGGGCCTTGAGGATCTCCTCGCTCGATCGGCCGAGCCGTGGTGCGGCCTCCTGTGCCAGGTCCTGCAACAGGCTTCGCTTGTTGCCGGCATCCAGGTCGAGGATGACATCCGCGGTCGAGATCCGGTCCGAGATCCCCATTCGTTCCTCCAGGACATACGGGAGCGCACCGATTGCCCGGTGCCGCCCGCTGCAAGCGTCATAGTGCCACCATGCGTGCCAGACATATGGCGCGGCGCGTGCGATCCGCGCACGACAGGGTGCCGCGGGCCGCACCAAGCCGCCTACCAACTGGATTACGTCATGGCAACCTTGGCGGCGCTTCCGTCGGCCGCGAGCAGGGTCAGTGGCGATCCCTTGCGTTCCGGCACCGTGTCGGTCGCGGTGGCGGAGCCATGTGTGGGGTCAGCCATGCCATCCAGCGGAATGCTCGCGGTGATGGCGGGATTGAAGGCGCCGCGATCCGGTTCGCGCGGCGTGCCCTGTGCCTTGGTCAGCGGATGCCGGCGGCGTCGATTCCGATCGGATCGGCCAAAGTGCCGCCGCTCGCAACGCCACCCGTCATGCTGTCGCGTCCAGGTGCAGATGATAGCGCAGGAAGGCGCACAGGGCCGCGAACTCCGCGCGGGCCTGATCGCCGGCCTCGCGCATCCGCAGGAAGCCATGCAGCATCCGCCGCGCCTCGCGATAGGTGACCCAGACGCCTTCCTGCGCGAGCCGCGCGGCGAATTCGCGCCCATCGTCGCGCAGCGGATCGAATTCAGCGGTATGGATGAAGGCCGGCGGCAGATGCGACAGGTCCGGTGCCTTCAGTGGCGCGGCATAGGGATCGGCCGCGAAGCGCCAGCCCGAGAAGTAGATGTCGTTGTAGATGATCATGCTCTCCGTGGTCAGCGACGGGCCATCCTTGCTCTCGATGTAGGAGGGCAGGATCGGGTCGGCGCCGAGCGTCGGATAGACCAGCGCCTGCGCGGCGATCAGCGGCCCGCCGCGGTTGCGCGCGGCGAGGCAGCAGGCCGCGCCCAGGCTGCCGGAGGCGCTGTCGCCGCAGATCGCGATCAGCGCGCCGGTCGCGCCGATCTCGGCGCCATGCTCCGCCAGCCAGGCGAGCACGCCGTAGCAATCGTTGAAGGCAGCCGGGTAGGGGTGCTCGGGCGTGAGGCGATAATCCACGCTGACCACGATCGCGCCGGTCTGGTCGCACAGGCCCCAGGCATTGCTGTCCGAGGAATCGAGGTCGCCGAGCATGAAGCCGCCGCCATGCAGATAGACGATGATCGGTGCGCCGGCGGCCTGGCCCTCGCGGCGATAGATCCGTACCGGCACCTCGTGATCCGGCGTCGGAATGGCGCGATCCTCGGTGACGATATGCGCCGGGCGCGGAATGGCAATTGCGTTGGTGTAGCGCGTCCAGTTCGCCCGCTTCTCCTCCGGCGTCTTTGCCGGCGCCATCAGCACGCGGGCCGCCAGAAGCGGCTTCATGTTGGGGTGGATCTCGCTCTCGTCCCGCATCGGCGTCACGCTCCTTCGTATCGCGCGAAGTGGGTCACGGGATCGGCTGTTGTTCAAGGTTGAACTTCACTGCTATGAATTTTTCCCGATGAGCTTCACCTGTATGGAATTATTGGCGAGCCGGGCCATCGGCCCGATCGGCGCCTCGGGGGGCGAGGGCCCGTGGCGCCAGGCCGCGCGATATGTTCCTGCACGTGGAGCGCTCTGTCGGCTTGCTGAACCGGATCGAACGCAGCCTGTCATCGCCGTCGCCGCGCGACCTGATCCGCGTGGCGGGATCCGCGCCAGCGCCGTCAACCGTCCTGCCGAGCGCCAGGAAGACGCCAGCGTCCCCTTCCGGAGCCACTGCCCGCGCCGTTCTTCCAACGCCTCCGGCATGGTGATGCGCGTGCTGTGGGTGAACACCCTGCCGATACAGGCCGATCCATGACCGCCACGCCCCTGCCGCCGAGCCTCTACGCCGCCACAGCCCGCCCTGCGCCCGACACGCCGCCGCTCGATGGCGCTGCGGCAGTCGATGTGCTGGTCGTCGGCGGCGGCTTCACCGGCCTGTCCACCGCGCTGCACCTCGCCGAGCGCGGCGTGCGCGTAATGCTGCTGGAAGCGGCCGAACCGGGCTGGGGTGCCTCGGGGCGCAATGGCGGTCAGGTGAATCCGGGCCTGAAATACGATCCGGATGAGGTGGAGGCGCAGTTCGGCCCCGATCTCGGTGGCCGCATGGTGCGCTTCGCCTGGGCCGCGCCGGAGACGACCTTCGATCTCATCCGCCGTTGGCAGATCGAATGCGATGCGCGGCAGGGCGGCACGCTGCGCGCCGCCTACCAGCCGCGCCATGCCGAGGGTGTGCGGCGTTCCGCCGAGCAGGGCATCCGGCGCGGCATGCCTGTGACGCTGCTGGAAGGCGCGGCGGCGCGTGCGGCGACCGGCCATGACCGCTACCTCGCCATCATGCTGGATGCGAGTGGGGGCGATGTGCAGCCGCTCGACTATGCGCGCGGCCTCGCCGGGGCGGCACAGCGAGCCGGCGCCATCGTGCATGGCGGCACGCGCGTCACGGCGCTGGCACGGGAGGGCGGCACCTGGCGCGCCACCACGCCCACCGGCACGGTGCGCGCGGAGAAGGTGGTTCTCGGCACGAATGGCTACACGGATGATCTCTGGCCCGGGCTGCGGCAATCCGTGGTGCCGGTGTTCAGCTCGATCGCCGCCACGGCGCCGCTCGCGCCGGATATCGTGGCCGGCATCATGCCGCATCGCGGGTCGCTGTACGAAAGCGGGCACATCACCGTCTATCTGCGCGTCGACCAGGCCGGGCGCCTGCTGATCGGCGGGCGCGGGCCGCAGCGGCCGATCGGCAACCATGCCCCCGTGCAGTATCTGATCGACTATGCGGAGAAGCTCTGGCCGCAGATCAGGGGCGCGGCCTGGACCCATGGCTGGAACGGCCAGCTTGCCATGACCAAGGACCACTATCCGCACATCCATGAAGCCGCGCCGGGGCTCTTCGCCTGTCTCGGCTACAACGGGCGCGGTGTCGCGCTGGCCACGGCCATGGGGGGCGAGATGGCGAAGCTCGCCACCGGCACGCCAGCGCGCGACCTCGCCATGCCCGTCACCGACATCCGCCCCATCGCCTTCCATGGTCTCTGGAAGCTCGCGGTCATGGCGAAGGTGCTGGAAGGGCGCCTTCGGGACCGCTTCGGGCTGTAGCCGCGCTATCCGGCGACCACGTCGATCGCCTGGGCCAGCGCCACGTCGCGCGCCGACAGCCCGCCCGCGTCGTGGGTGCTGAGCGTGATCTCCACCCGGTTCCACACATTGGACCATTCGGGGTGATGGTCCTGCTTCTCCGCCAGCAGCGCGACGCGGGACATGAAGCCCCAGGCCGCGTTGAAATCCGCGAAGCGGAAGCTGCGCGTGATGGCGTCCCGCCCCTCGACGAGGGTCCAGCCCGGCAGGTCGCGGGCCAGTGCCGCACGTTCCGCCAGATCGAGTTTCGTGACCATCGGCTCCTCCTCCGCTTGACGTGCGACCCGTGGGCCGCGCATGGAGCATCATGCGCTTCACGACGCCGCCCGGCCTCGATGACCTGGTAGAGATGGCCGAGCACGCGCTCGCCGCCATCCCCGAGCCGCTGCGCGACCTGGTCCGCGGCACCGCCATCCTGGTGGAGGACATCCCGGATGACGAGACCCTGCAGGAGATGGGCCTCGAAAGCCCGTGGGAACTGACGGGCCTGTACCAGGGCGTGCCGCTCACGCTGAAGTCCGGCGGCGACGTCCCGCGCGAACCCGACCGCATCCTGCTCTACCGGGAACCGATCCTGCTCGAATGGATCGAGACCGGGGAGGATCTGTTCCGCCTGGTCCGCAACGTGCTGATCCACGAGATCGGCCATCATTTCGGCCTGTCGGATGAGGATATCGCGCGGCTCGAGGAGGACTGAGGGCCGGGCGCCGCTAAGGCATGGCCCCGCCCCGGTATCGCGCCAGCACCTGCCGTCCCTCGGGCGACATGCGCGGCACGATGTCGAGCAGGATCTCCTCCAGCAGCGGGCCGAAGCGCTGGCGCTGCCGGTGCGCCTCCTCGATCGCGGCGCGCAGCGCGGCCGGGTCGACCGGCGTGCGGGCGATCTCCTCGCGAGTCCGCTCGACCGCCAAGGCGAAGCCGCGCCGCGCCTCGGTCAGCGCGTCGAGCCGGCTCAGCACAGCGCGGCGGAGCAGAGCCGCATCCCTCTGCGGCAGGGTCGTGGCGAGGCGTTGCACGGCGCCCTCGGGGTCCTGCACGCCCCCGCCTTCCAGGAAGCCGGCGGCCGGCGCGGCCTGGCGCTCCAGCCGCACGGCCTTCCAGCGCTGCGCCCCCACGAAGGCCGCAAGGAAGAGGTTCAGCGCGATCGACATGGCGAGGATCACCCGCAGCCGGCGCGGCGTGAGCGACGGCATCACTGGAACAGGTCCTCGAAGCGGAAATCGGTGAGCAGGTGTTGCGGTGCCGGTCCGTCGCCGAGCCCCATGCCGACCAGCCAGCCGGCGACGAGGCTCGCCGCGAAGGCCGCACCGATCGGCCGGGTGAACAGCCAGCGCCAGTCGAGAAGTGGCTCCGCCCGTGCCCTGATCCGCGCCATGGCGCCGGCGACCACCCGCGCCTGCCGCGCCGGATCCGGCGCCGGCGCCCGTCCGGCGGCGAGCAGCATGTCGAGCCGCCGCGCCGCCATCCATTGGCCGCGCGCGGCCGGTGAGGCCTCGCACAGGCGCCGCGCCGCATCCCGCTGCGCGTCGGGCCAGCGCGCAAAGTCGGCGCCATGGGTGTCGAGCAGGCGGGAGAATTCGTCGAGGGTCATGGTCATCATTCCTACATCCTCCCATCCGGGCCGGTCTTGCGCTGCATCTGCTGGCGCAGTGCGCGCCGCGCCCGCTCCAGCAACGACCAGAAGGCTCGCAGGCTGAGGCCGAGCGTCTCCGCCGCCTCCGTGCCCGCGAGTTCCTCCTGGTAGAAGAGGACCAGCGCCGCGCGCTGGCGTTCGGGCAGGCCTGCCATCGCGGCGCGCAGAGCCTGCGCCTCGTGCCGTGACGACAGGGTGTCGAGCGCGCTCGGTGCCGGGTCGGGCACTTCGAGCGCCGCCTCGATCGGCTCGTGGCGACGCCGGCGCAACCGGTCGACGCAGAGCCGCACCACGATGGTGTGCACCCAGGTCCCGGGCTGGGCCCGCGCCGGGTCCCAGCGTGCGGCGTGGCGCCAGATGCGCAGCAGCGCTTCCTGCGCCACCTCATCGGCCTCGGCGGCCGAACCCAGCACCGACTGGGCGAGCCGCAGCATCCGCCCGACATGGCGGTCGGCGAAGCGGCGGAAGGCGGCCTCGTCGCCCCCGGCGATGCGCGCCATCAGCACGGCATCCTCCGCTTCGGCGGGGGCGGCGTTCAGCACGGCGCGCATGGCAGGGGTCGTCGCATCACGCCCATGCTACGGGCCGGGCCGGGGGGAGTCCTCGCCGGCGCCGCACAAAAAAGTCAGTCCCGATCGCGAGAACATCGCCGGGGCCGCCCCGTATCAGGCCGCAGAGATCGGGATGCGGATGCATGACAGGCGCGGCTGAGGCCCATATCGACAGAACCGCCGCGGGACCGCCGGCATTCGCCCTGCTGGTCCTCCTGCCGCTGCTGGCCGGTTGCGGCGGGGCGCGGCTCAGCGAGGAGGCGAGCGCCCCGGCCGCAGGCCCGCCGCCGGCGCGGTTGCTGGTGGTGACCGATGGCGGCGCGGCCATCGTCGAAGGCGCCGACCCCGCCCTGGCCAGCCGCACGGCGAGCAGCCTGAGCGAGGCCATCGTCCAGGGGCTGGCCGAGCGCGGCATCCCCGCCGAGATCGCCAGCATCGAGAGCGCCGGGCCGGATGCCGCCCGGCTGTCGCTGTCCCTGCGGCGGGTCGAGGAAGGCAGCCGCTTCCAGCGCGTCGCGCTCGGCTTTGGCCTTGGCCAATCGCGTATCGAGGTCGCGGCCAGGCTGCGGCCGCCCGGCGGCGCGCCGCAGGATCTGCTCGCTTTCCAGGGCGCGGCGCATAGCGGCTATCGGCCCGGCCTCGTCATGCCGCTCGGCGTCGGGCTGGGCGCGCAGAGTGCGATGGCGCTGGTCGGCGCCGCCGGGATCGGCGTGACGGAACTGCGCGGCCGCGGCCCCAGCCGCGATGTCAGCGATCTGGCCGAGGCGGTCGCCGAACGCACCGCCACCTTCTACCGGCAGGCCGGCTGGGGACCCCAGGCCGCGCCGCTGTCCTACCCCGATGGCGGAACGGCCGTGGCCGCGCCCGCCGCCGAGGCCCCGCGGCGCGGATGATCCGCCCGCCCCTTCCGACAGGAGATGCTCCGATGTCCATGACGTCGATCGGTCGTGCCAAATTGCTGGCCCTGGCCGCCCTGCCGCTGCTCATCGCGAGCCCGGCATCCGCGCAGGGTGGCATGTCGGCGGCGCAGCGCCAGGCGGCGCAGGCCTGCATGCCCGACATGCGGGCCTATTGCTCGGGCGTCGAGCGCGGCGGTGGCCGCATCATCGCCTGCCTGCGGCAGAACAGTGAGCGACTGTCGCCCAATTGCCGGCAGGCGCTCAGCAGCCTGCAGCGCTGAATCCCCCTCCCAATCTTCCTCCCCCGCATACGGAGAACCAATCGATGCGCAGACTCCTCCTCACCGCGGCGACGCTCGGCGTCGTCGTCGCCGCTCCCGCCGCCTTCGCCTGGGAGGCGCAGAGCACGGTCACGGGGCCGCAGGGGCAGAGCGTCACCCGCTCCGCCTCCGGCAGTTGCTCGGGCGGGGACTGCACCCGCTCGGGCACCGTGACCGGCCCGCAGGGTCAGACCGTCACGCGGTCCGGCTCCATGAATTGCGCCGATGGCAGTTGCACCCGGTCGGGCTCGGTCACCGGGCCGCAGGGCCAGACCGCCACGCGCAACCGCACCGTGTCGCGCGCCGCACCGGGTCAGTGGACGGCGCAGAGCACCGCCACGGGCCCGCGCGGCGGCACGGTCACGCGCTCGGGCAGCGTGCAGCGCGGCTGGTGACGCCGTGTCCGGGCGGGGGTGGTCCCGCCCGGAACCTCTGGGCCGAAGGAGAGGCTCGCCATGGATGATGGCCCCGCCATCCGTCAGGGCATGGTGCCAGGTCTGTCGCAGGCCGATGCGCCGCCGCCGGCGCCCCGGCGCCGCGGCGGGCGGCGCTGGCTCCTGCTCGCCGCCTCGGGCGTCGTGGCGCTGCTGGGCTGGCGCTACGCGGTGCCGGCGCGTGCCGAGGCCATCGAGGCTCGCGCCGCGCCGTTCACGCGCACCGTGACCGGCCCCGCGCTGCTCGATGCGCTGGTGAAGGTGGATCTGGGCGCGCGCATCGCCGGCCGCATCGCCGCGTTGCCGGTGGAGGAGGGCGATCGCGTCGCTGCCGGCACGGTCCTGGCGCGGCTCGATGCCGGGGATGCGGCGCATCTCCTGGCCCAGGCCGAGGCGCAGAGCGCGGCCGCCCGGCGTGCCGTGACCGAGGCCGAGGCCGATCGGGACGGCGCCGAGGCCGCGCTGCTGCGGGCCCAGGCCGATTTCCGCCGCAAGGAGGAACTCCTGCCGCGCGGCTTCGCGACGCGCGCGGAATTCGACGCGGCCCGCGCCACGCTCGACCAGGCCCAGGCCGTCGCGGAACGCAGCCGCAGCGGCGTGATGCGGGCGCGCGACCAGCTCGCCGCCGCCGAAGCGGGGCAGCGCAGCGCGGGCGTGCGCCTTGAGGACACCAGCATTGCCGCGCCGGTGGATGGCCTCGTCACCGAGCGGCTGCACAGCGTCGGCGACGTGGTCGCTGCCGGCTCGCCCATCCTGCGGCTGGTCGATCCATCGAGCCTGGTGCTCACCGCGCGGCTCGATGAATCCGTCATGGCGCAGGTCGCGCCAGGCCAGGCGGCGGAACTGCGCTACGTCTCCTATCCGGGACGTGTGTTCCGGGGGCAGGTGCTGCGCCTGGGCCGCAGCGTGGACACCACGACGCGCGAATTCACCGTGGAGGTGACGCCCGATGAGGCACCGCCGCACTGGGCGATCGGCCAGCGCGCGACGGTCACGCTGGCGACCGGCGTGGCGCCCGCCGTCATCACCGTGCCGCAGGATGCGCTCGCGCCGCGCGCCGGCCAGGCGGGGTTGTGGGTCGCCGAAGGCGGGCGCCGCGCGCGCTGGCGGCCCGTGCAGGTCGGGGCGGCCGCCGATGGCCGCATCGCGGTACCGGATGGCCTGGAGGAAGGCGAGGTGGTGCTGCGCCGTCCGCGCGATCTCTATGCCTTCAAGCCCGTCACGCCGGTGCTGCCGTGAACTACCTCGCCTGGCGGGACATCGCCGCGAATGTGCTGCGCTTCGTCCTCGCCGCGGCGGGCGTCGGCTTCCTGCTGACCGGCTGCATGGGGATCATGGGCCTCTATCGCGGCGTGCTGCATGACGCACTGATGACGATCGAGGATATCGGTGCCGATCTGTGGGTCGTGCAGGGCGGCCGCGCCGGGCCCTTCGCCGAGGGATCGACCGTGTCCGCCACGCTCGACCGGCGCGTGGAGGGCGTCGCGGGGGCGAGCCATGTGCGCCGCTTCGTGCAGAACAACCTGCAATTCGAGATCGACGGGCAACGCCGGCGCATCGCGATCACCGGACTCGACTTTCCCAAGGACCAGGGGGCATGGCTGTCGCTCACCGAGGGCCGGCTGATCCAGCAGGCGCGCGGGGAGGCGATCGCCGATGCCAGCCTCGGCCTGGCGCTGGGGCGGGAGGTCCGGCTGGGGCGCGACCCCTACCGCATCGTCGGCATTACCAGCGGGCAGGTGGACATGTCGGGCGACGGGCAGCTCTTCGTCACGGTCCCCGACGCGATGGACATCGCCGACAGCCGCACGCCCGAACAGGTGCTGCTCGACCGCGCCCAGGGCCTCGGCGTCAGTGCGGACCGGCCAAGCCGCATCGCCGCGGTGATCGTCACGACCGAACCCGGCATGCAGGAAGCGGTGGCGCGCAGCATCGCCGCCTGGGGCGATGTCGCGGTGCTGAGCCGCGACGAGCAGCGATCGGTGCTGGTGGATGGCAGGTTGTGGCGGCTGCGGCTGCAGATCCTGTTCTTCACCATCCTGCTGCTGGCCGTGACCGGCGTCGTCGTCGCCATGACCATCTACAACAGCACGGTCGAGAAGCTGCACGAAATCGCCATGCTGAAGCTGATCGGCGCGCGCGACGGCTTCATCCTGGCCATGATCCTGGAGCAGGCGGTGCTGATCGGGCTGCTCGCCTATGGTTTGGCGTTGGGGCTTTCGCTGGCGATCTTCCCGTACTTCCCGCGCCGCGTCGTGCTGCTGCCCGAGGATCTCGCCCTCGTCTTCGGCGGGCTGCTGCTGGCCTGTGCCCTGGGAAGCTGGATCGGCATCGCACGGGCGATGCGGGTGCGCGCGAAGGAGGTTCTGGCGTGATGCCGCGCCCCGGCGCGCCGGTGCTGTCGCTGCGCGATCTCGGCGTGCGCTATCGCGGCGGCGACGGGGCGCTGGTGGATGCGCTGGCGGATGTGACGCTGGATCTGACGGCGGGCGAGATGCTGGGCATCTTCGGCCCGTCGGGCTGCGGCAAGACCACGCTGCTGATGGCCGCCGGCCTGCTGGAGACGCCGACCAGCGGCACGGTGCGCTTCGCCGACACGCCCGTCGCGACCCTGACCGACGAAGCCGCGCTGCGCGACTTCCGTCGCCGCCATATCGGCTTCGTCTTCCAGAAGCCGAACCTCGTGCCCTTTCTTACGGCGGTGGAGAATGTCGCGCTCGCCATGGTGATCGACGGCGTGGCGCAGGCGGTGGCCGAACGGCGGGCGATGGGCCTGCTCGCCACGCTCGACATCGCGCATCGCGCCGGCAATCGCCCCGCGCGCCTGTCGGGCGGGGAACAGCAGCGTGTGGCCGTGGCGCGCGCGCTGGCGAATGACCCGATGCTGGTGCTGGCCGATGAGCCGACCGCGGCCCTCGACAGCCGGCGCGGGCGGCAGGTGATGGAATTGCTGCTGGCCATCGCGCGGCAGCGCCACGCCGCGGTGGCGGTGGTGACGCATGATCCTCGTTCCGTGGATCTCTTCGATCGGGTCATCGAGATGGAGGATGGGCGCGTCGTGGCGGAACGTGTGTCGCCGGCCCCGCCCGTCACGTTCGTTGGATCTCCATCGAGCTTGGCGGATCAGCAGGCCACTGAAAGCAATGGCTGGTCGCGCGAGAACGGAGTCCGCAGGACTTCGGAATCGGGACACTAGGTCCCGGTGGCACGGGCGACCGGATGCCGGGCGCAGCGTGTCAGGCTCGGGGATTCGAGCGGATGGCCTGTTCGCGGTGCCGGGATGCGATGCCGTCGCTTCCGTGGCGAGGTTGCTCGCGCTGGACGCGCCCTGCGGTGGCCGGATGTGCAGGAGTTCTTGACCTCTCAAATGTATGATGATTGATGCCCATCGTGGTTGTAACTGACGCTCAGAAATCAATCATGGATTGATTTACCTGGGACGTATCCCATTCGAGGTAGAATGACAGTGAGCCGGCGAGTCGGCGGCAGCGGAACCCACGCGGCGTCCCTGCGGGTGTGGCTCATCGCGCTGGTCCTGCTCGTCTTCCTGCCCGCCTTCGGCGTGATCGCCGCCTCGCTTCTCTGGGCAGGCCTGTCTTATCGCGATGCGTCGAGCCGCAATCTGCTCGCAACCGCCAATGTTGTTGCGCATTCCGTCACCAGCGAACTGGAGGCCACGGCGCGTCTGCTGGCGGAATACGCGCATATTGCTCTGCCCCCCGGTGAAGCTGGCCCGATCGCGGGGCGCCTCGGGACGCATCTCGTCGCGCCGGGGGCACAGCCGGCGGCTGCGGGCGATCCGTTGCGCGCCCTCGCCGCCGAGAGCGCTGCCCGGGGCCGCTTCGCCGTCTCCAACCTGCTGCGGGAGGAGGGCGGCAGCCCGAAGCTCGCGATGGCGGTACCCAGATCCCCGAGCCAGCAAGGGACGGCGGTCACCACCTTGCTCGTCAGCCCGACCCTGCTGATCCAGTCCCTGCGCTTCGGGCGGGAGAACCGCAACGGTGTCGCGCCGACCGTTGTCATGGCCGTGACGGACGGAACCGGACGCGTCATCGCGCGCTCGATCGACGGCGAGACCTTCCTCGGCCGCATGGTGCCGGACTGGGCGGCGCTGCAGGCTGTCGGCCAGCCCGAAGGCGTCTTCGAGGCCCGAACGCTGGAGGGGCCCAGCGTTATTTTCGGTTTCCAGCGGATCGAGGGGACGCCCGGATGGGTCGCCGTGGTGGGCGAGCCCTATTCAGCCTTCCAGGATCGTTGGGTCAGGCCGTTGCTGACGATGGTCGTCGCCTCCGGGCTTACCATCCTCGCGGCGCTGGCGCTGGCCCTGCTCTTCGCGGGGCGGATCCGCCGCCCCCTGGCGGAACTGACGCGTCACGCGACGCTCGTTGCTGCCGGCGAGGCACCCCTCCGGCGCAGCAACGCCGTCATGGGCCGGCTGGCGGTGACGGAGTTCGAGGCGCTGCAGGAAAGCCTCGACGAGGCCGAGACCGCCTTGCGGCGCAGCGCCGAGATCGAGCGGAACGCCGCCCGGTCGCTGGCCGAGAGCGAGCAGCGCTACCGCACCATCGCCGGCATCGGTGCCGTCGGCTTCTGGTCGCTCGGTTCGACCGCAGAGGTGGACGCCGGCATGGCGAGGCCGGGTGGCGAGCGGGGCGAGATCCATCCGGAGGACCGCCCGCGCGTCGATGCCGCCTGGGCTGCGGCGCGGGCGAGCCTGGCGCCGCTCGACGTCGAGTTCCGGCACCGCGCCGAGGCCACGGGCCCCTGGCGCTGGCTGCGTTCGCGCGGTGCGCCCCTTGCGATGGAGAGCGGGGCGTCTGGCCAATGGGTCGGGGTGGCGGAGGATGTCACCGCGCGGCGCGCGATCGAGCAGGCATTGCAGCAGAGCTACGATTCTCTGCGGCGCGCCGAGCGTCTCGCGCGGATCGGCAGTTGGACGCTCGATCTCGAAGGCGGCCACTTCTCCTGCTCGGACATGATGTACGAGATCAATGGCTGGGACCCGTCAGGGCCGCCCTTGACGCGGAACGATCTGGCCCGGCTGGTGTCGCCCGAAAGCGTGGCGCGGATGCGGGCGGCGGTCGAGCGCTGCATCAGCCAGGGCACGCCCTATGCCGTCATGGTGGAGCATCTGGTTCCGGGCGGCGAAGGCCATTTCCCCGCCGAGGTGCGGGGCCAGGCGATGCGCGACGCCTCGGGCCGCATCATCGGCCTGAGCGGCACCGTGCAGGACGTCACCGAACGCATGGAGCTTGAGGACCGGCTCGCCGTGCTGGCCGACAACCTGCCGAGCGGCGCACTCTACCGTCTCGAGACGGCGCCCGTCGGGCCCGCCCGACTCACCTATATCAGCGCGGGGATCCTGCGGCTGATCGGCGTGCCGGCCGAGGAGATCATGGCCGACCGCCAAGCCTTTCTCGACGTGATCGACCCGCGCGACAGGCCCGGCTTCGACGAAGCGAATGCCGCGTCCTCCCGCGACGGGAGCATCTTCGACCACGAGTTTCGCGTCCGCACGCGCGATGGCCGGAACATCTGGATGCATTGCCGGTCCCGGCCGAGGCGGATGGCGGGTGGGGTGACCACCTGGGACGGCATCATGCGCGACATCACCGCCGAGAAGGAGACGGCGGCGATGCTGCGGCAGGCGAAGGAGGAAGCCGAGCGGGCCGAGCGCGCCAAGAGCGACTTCCTCGCCGCGATGAGCCACGAGATCCGCACGCCGATGAACACCGTGATCGGCATGACGCGGCTGGTGCTGCAGACCGAACTGCTGCCCAAGCAGCGCAACTATCTGGAGAAGGTCAACGGCGCGGCCAGGACGTTGCTCGGCATCATCAACGACATCCTGGATTTTTCGAAGATCGAGGCCGGCGGGATGGAGCTGGAGGATACCAGCTTCACCCTGGAGAGCATGCTGGACTCGGTTTCCGCCGTCACCGCGCTGCGGGCGGAGGAGAAAGGGCTGGAGATCGCCTATGTGGTCGCCTCTGACGTACCGCGCGCGCTGCGCGGCGATCCGCTGCGCATCGGCCAGGTGCTGACCAACCTGGTCAGCAACGCCGTCAAGTTCACCGAGAAGGGCGAGGTCGTCGTCTCGGTCGAGACCGCGCCGCCGCGGGACGGCCGGCGGATGCTGCGCTTCGCGGTGCGCGACACCGGCATCGGCCTCAGCGGCGAACAGATCCGCGGCCTGTTCCAGCCCTTCGTGCAGGCGGGGATCGACACGGCACGGCGCTTCGGCGGCACCGGCCTTGGCCTCGCCATCTGCCGCCGGCTGGTGGGCATGATGGGCGGCGAGATCCGGGTAGAGAGCGAGCCGGGCCGCGGCAGCACCTTCTTCTTCACCGTGTCGGTCGGTGAGGCGGAGGAGACGGCGCGGCGTATCGAGCGGCGCCACCCGCAGGGCCTGCAGGGACGCCGCGCGCTGATCGTCGATGACAATGCCAGCGCCCGCGAGATCCTGCTCGGCATGGTGCGCGATTTCGGAATGGAGGCCGAGGGGCTCGCTTCGGGTCTCGACTGCGTGCCGGCGCTGACGGCGGCGGCGGCGGTGGGCCGGCCCTATGACATCGTGCTGATGGATTGGCGCATGCCGGTGATGGACGGCATCGAGACCGCGCGGCGGGTGCGTTCGGAGACGCAGCTCGAACAGATGCCGGCCCTGCTGATGGTTACCGCCTTCGGCCGCGACGAGGTGCTGCGCGATGTCGAGCAGCTCAACCTGCAGGGCTTGCTGATCAAGCCGATCACCGAATCGACGTTGTTCAACACCGTCTCGGAGATCCTCGACCAGCGCGATCCGGAGCGCCCCGCTCCCGCCTCCGCGCGTCGCGACTCGCCTGATGGGACCGGTCCACATATCGCGGCCCTGCAGGGGCGGCGCGTCCTGGTCGTCGACGACAATGAGCTCAACCGGGAGGTCGCGAGCGAGTTCCTGCTGGCGGCGGGCATGCAGGTGGCAACGGCGGTGGATGGCATCGATGCGCTGGACAGGCTCGAGCAGCAATCCTTCGACGTCGTGCTGATGGATGTCCGCATGCCACGCATGGATGGGTTCGAGGCGGTGCGCGCGATCCGTCGTGATCCGCACCTCGCCGGGCTGCCCGTGATCGCGCTGACGGCGCAGGCCCGGCGCGAGGATCGCGATGCGAGCATCGATGCGGGCATGACGGCGCATCTGTCCAAGCCGATCGACGATGCCGAGCTCTACCGCACCCTGGCGAGCGTGATTGGCGGCCCGTCCGGGTCTTCCTCGGCTGGGGCGCGCGCGGCGCCGCAGGCGGTATCGGAAGGACCGTTCCGTTTCGACATCGCGACTTTCACGCACCGCGCGGCGCAGGGGCGGCCAGCCAGGGCGCGCCAGCTCCTCATGGGCTTCCTGCGCGACTTCGGCGATGGCCCGCAGCGGGCGGCGGGGCTGCTGGCAGCCTGCGATCTGGAGGCGCTCGGCAGCCTCGCCCATACGGTCAAGGGCTGCGCGGGCTACCTCCAGGCCGAGGCGCTGTCCCGCACGGCCGAGCGGCTGGAGACCGCCGGACATCTTGGCGACCTCACCCTCGCCACCGCGACGGTCCCGTCCTTTGGGGAGCAGCTTGGTGAGCTGCTGAGCGCGGTGCGGGAGGAACTGCAGGCCCAGGCCGAAGAGGCACGGGCGGAGGCCGATCTGTCGATGGTCGAGCGGATGATCGCCGATGCGCTGCCGCTCGTCGCACGCGGCAGCTTCTCCGCCCAGGGCTGGCTCGATCGCATCGTCGCCGCGCTGCCGCCGGGGGAGCGGCACCTCGCCGAGCAGGCCCGCACGCTGTTCGACGATCTTGAACTGGAACAGGCCGGGACGGTGTTGCAGGCCCTGCGGGCCCGCCTGGCCGAGACGCGCCGCGTTGACGGGCCCGCCATGTGATGATGGATAACGGTCTGCCGACAGTGCTGATCGTGGATGACGATCGCATCAACCGCGCTGCCCTCGCCACCCTTCTGGAACCCGAATGCCATCTGCTGATGGCCAAGGATGGCGGCACCGCCCTGCAGCGCCTGGTCGAGGAGGATGTGAGCCTCGTCCTGCTCGACATCACCATGCCGGAGATGGACGGCTACGAGGTGCTGCGGCGGATCCGCGAGGACAGCCGGACGGCCGATGTCAGCGTCATCTTCATCACCGGCCAGACGCAGGAGATCGACGAGGAACGCGGCCTGCTGCTCGGCGCGGACGACTATGTCTCGAAGCCGATCCGCCCGGCCATCGTGCGCGCGCGGGTGCGGGCGCATCTGCGCTCCGCGATGTTGCGGCGGCAGCTTGCCGCGCTGTCCATGCAGGACGGGCTGACCGGCATCGCCAATCGCCGGCATTTCGACGAGGCGATCGTGCGGGCCTGCCGCGGCCAGGCTCGCGGCGGGGGGCCGCTCGGTGTCGTGATGATCGATGTCGATCATTTCAAGCGGTACAATGACCATTATGGCCATGTCGCCGGGGACGACGCGCTGCGGCGCGTGGCCGGCGTTGTCGGCGGGATGGCACGGCGATCGCAGGATGTGGCGGCACGCTATGGCGGTGAGGAGTTCTCCCTGCTGCTGTTGCCTGCCGATGATATGGCGTCACGGCTCGAAGAGCTCCGCTGCGGCGTGGAGGCCCTTCGGATCCCGCACGAGCGATCGGCCACCGCCGCGACGCTGACCGTGAGCATCGGCGGGGTCATCGTGCATGGCGCCAACCCGGACTCGTCCGCGGCGTTGGTCGCGCGCGCCGACGCGCTGCTGTACCGGGCGAAGCAGCAGGGACGGAACCGGGTGATGGTGGAGGAGATCGGCGGGGCGGCGTGACCGGGCATGCGACGCCCGCATCGGCGTCGCGCATCAGGCGCCAGGGCCGCAGCCGGATCGCCCGAGCTTCGGAAGAATGGCCGAGGCATACGCCGTCTCGAACAGGGCCTCGACCGTCACCGGATGCCGCAAGCGCCAATTGGGCCGCTCGCGGTCGGTTCCAGGCAGGTTCACCCCGATCGTCTCGCCGCACAGGTCTTCGGCCTGGAGCAGCAGCAGGGCGCTGGGTGCCTGCGAGACATGGCCGTACACGGCCGCCGCCGTGCCGGGCCCATAGCCGTCGTCCGGCACGCCGCAGGCCGCGGCCAGCGCGGCGCGGTCCATGGCGCGCTGGGCGCGTGCCTGGGCGGCTTCGGCGGCGCCGAGCAGCCCGAGCGCCGCTGCCTCCTCGATGTCCGCACCTTGCCACCAGCCGGCGAGCGGGGGCAGGTCGTGGGTCGAGACACAGCAGGCCGCCTGGGCGGGCCAGTCCTGCGGCGGACGGAATCCCGGCCCGTCCCGCTCGAACCACAGGACGCGATAGGCGAGCACGCCGGCCTCGGCGAGGCGTTCGGGGAAGCCCGCCGGGACGGTGCCGAGCGCCTCGCCCACCACGCTGCATGCCGCCGCCCGGCTTTCGCGCGCGAGGGCGGCGAGCATGCCGGGTCCATCGTAGCGGAGGTAGCACCCGTCGCGCGCCGGGGCACCCGCCGGCACCACGAAGAGCCGTTCGAGGCCCATGGCGTGATCGAGCCGCAGCGCGCGGGCATGCCGCATGTTCGCCCGGAGCAGCGCGGCGAAGCCCGCATGGTCCTCGGCCTCGGCGCGGTGTGGGCTGGGCACGGGCAGACCCCAGACCTGGCCGCCGGCCGCGAAGGGATCGGGCGGCGCACCGATGGAAAAGCCCGGCAGGAAGGCGCCGGGCTGCGACCACACCTCGGCACCGTCGGGTGCCGCGCCGACCGCCAGGTCGCGATACAGCCCCGGCCCGGCGGCCGCGGCGGCGGCAAGCTGGCGGTCGCACAGCCATTGCAGCGCGACGTGAAAGCGGATGTCCTCCTCGGCGGCCGCGCGGAAGGCGGGCAGGCCGGCATCGGAGGGGGATCCGAAGCCGGCGGGCCAGCCATGGCGCGGGCCAAAGCGTTCGGAGAGCGCGGCGAAGGTGGCGAAATCCTCCAGCGCCCGGCCACCGGCGCGGCGAAAGGCGGCGAGGTCGGCCGCGGGCACCGCGCGGCAGGCGGCCTGCAGCACCGGCCGCTTCGCGGCCCAGACGGCGGGATAGTCGACGAAGCGCCTGCCCCGCAGGGCGGCAAAGACGGGCTCGGCCGCGTTCAGAGCGCGGCGCACCGCCTCGTCCAGCGGGGCCAACTGGGCCACATCGAGCAGTGCTGGTTCCAGGAAGCGCCGGTCGGAAGGCTGGTAGGGGCTCGCCCGGTCGCGTTCCGCCGGCATCAGCGCATGGGGCGGGCTGAGGCCGATCAGAGCTGCCCCCGGCGCCCGCGCGGCGAGTTCCGCCAGCGCCACATAGTCGCCGATGCCCTGATCGGCGGCGCGGCGCAGCGAGAAGGTCTGCGCCATGATGCCCCAGCGCCGCCCTGCCGGCGCCGGATGGCACAGGCCCGGGGCAGGTGCGGCGCGGCGCGGCGCGGCGCGGCGCCGGGCGAGGCTGTCGCGCGCCTGGGCCGCAGTCCCGGCCGGCAGGTCGAGCGCGGCGAGGACGGCGCGCAGCGTATCCTCGGGGACGGTATGGCGGCGCCCGTCGATGTCGTGCCAGGCCGTGTCGATGCCGGCGGCCCGCGACAGTTCGGCCAGCAGTGCGGGATCGGCCGCGGTGGCCGGGCGGGCCTTATGGGCCTGTTCCGCGCACCACAGCACGGAACGCGGTGCGAGCTGCATGAGGTCGCCCGCCGCGCCCTGGCGCGCAGGGTCGCCGCTGTCGGCCAGGATGTGCCAGGCGTGGCCGGACCGTGGGGACGGCAGGCGCAACGCCGCGGGCTCGTCGCCGCGGTGAACCGCGATCAGCATGCGCTCTCCCGCCGCATGCAGCAGCATCGCGACGCCGCGCACCTCGGGTTGCGTCCAGTCGGTGTCGGTCATCGGCCCACCGTCCAGCCGCAGCCAGCGGACATCCGCCTCCCCCGAGGCATCCTCGGCCCCCAGCAACGGTGCAGCCGCATGCAGTGCCGGATGCGCGCGGCGCGCGGCGACGAGACGGGCGACGAAATCGATCAGCTCGGCATCCGCGCCGGGCCAATCGAACCAGGACAGCGCGTTGTCCTGGCACCAGGCATTGTTGTTCCCCTGCTGGCTGCGGCCGGCCTCGTCGCCCATGGAGAGCATCGGCGTGCCGCGAGCGGCGAGCAGCGTGGCGAACAGGGCGCGCATATCGGCCGCGCGGCGCGCGCGCAGCGTCGCGGAAGGTCCTTCGACGCCATGGTTCCAGGAATGATTGGCGTCCGTGCCATCGCGGTTTTCTTCGCCATTCGCGCCGTTGTGCTTGTGCGCGTGGCTGACGAGATCGGCCATGGTGAAGCCGTCATGGGCGGTGACGAAGTTCACGGAATCCGTCGCCGGGCGCGAGCCGAAGACATCGCGCGACCCGGCGAGCCGCGTGGCGAGTTCCCCCAACGTGCCTGCATCGCCCCGCCAGAAGCGCCGCACCCCGTCGCGGAAGCGGTCGTTCCATTCGCCCCAGCCGGGCGCGAAGCCGCCGAGGCGATAGCCGCCCGGGCCGACATCCCAGGGCTCGGCGATGATCCAGCAGCGTGAGAGCACCGGATCCTGACGCATTGCCTGGAGCAGCGGCGCGTCGGGGTCGAATCCCCCGTCGCGGCGCCCCAGCGTCGTGGCGAGATCGAGCCGCAACCCCGCCAGCCCGGCCTGTTCCACCCAATGACGCATCGCATCCATGGCGAGGCGCAGTGGAAAGGGCCGGTCGAGGGCCAGGCTGTTGCCGCAGCCCGTCTCGTTCGCATAGCGGCCATCGACGACGCGGTACCACGTTGCATCGCCGAGGCCGCGCAGGGAGAGCGTCGGCCCTTCCGCATCGCCCTCGCCGCTGTGGTTCAGCACCACGTCGAGAATGGTCCCGATGCCGGCCTCGGCCAGCGCGGCGACGGCGGCGCGCACCTCCGCCATGCCACCCGGGGCGAGGCGCGGATCGGGCGCGAGCCAGCCGACCGTGTTGTAGCCCCAGTAGTTGGCCAGCCCGAGCGGGGCGAGGTGGCGTTCATCCGCCCAGGCGGCGGCAGGCATGATCTCGACATGCGTGACGCCGAGACGGCGAAGATAGTCGACCGAGGCCGGATGCCCGAGCGCGGCGAAGGTCCCGCGCATCGCTTCCGGGATCGCCGGGTTGCGCATGCTGAAGCCGCGGACGTGCAACTCGTACACCACGCGACTGCCGTGATGCGGGGGCGGTGGCGGAGCCGGCGGCAAGGGTGCCGCCAGCACGGCCTTGGGCATGAAGGGCGCGCTATCCCTGGGATCGCTGTCGAACAGCGCGGGATGCGTCGCGAAGGGCCGGTCGATCGCCCGCGCCCAGGGATCGAGCAGCAACTTGTCCGGATTGAAGCGCAGCGCGCGCGGGCCGTGCGCGCGCAGGCCATAGCGTGCGCCGGCCGTCAGGCCGGGCAGGACGCCGTGGAACACCGCGCCGGCGCGGCCGGGCAGGCGGAAGCGCGTCTCGCGCTCCCCGTCGAAAAGGCAGAGATCGACCGCCTCGGCCCCCGGTGCCGGGATCGCCACCGTCGCACCGCCCGCGATGCCATGCACGCCGAGCGGCGACGGTGCGCCCTCATCCATGCTGCGCCGCCAGCCCCTTCAGCAGCGCCGCGTAGCGTGCGGCCGAGGGCCCCCAGGAGACGTCCGTGGCCATGCCGCGCCGCTGCATCCCGCGCCAGGTCTTGCTGTCCGCGAAGAGCGCCAGGGCCCGGCGCAGCCCGGCCGCCAGGGCATCCGTGCTGCCGGGCGCCACCTGCAGCCCGGTGCCGCATCCCGCGGCGCGCGCGGCGTGGTTGGTGTCGATCACCGTATCGGCCAGGCCGCCGGTGCGCGCGACGATCGGCGGGGCGCCGTAGCGCAGGGCGGCGAGCTGCGCGAGGCCGCAGGGCTCGAAGCGCGAGGGCACGACGAGCGTATCGCTGCCGCCATAGACCAGTCGTGCGAGGCCCTCATCGAAGCCGATGAAGGTGCCGGCGCGACCGGGCCAGGCCTCCGCGACGCTGCGGCAGGCGTGTTCGAGGCCGGGTTCGCCGGAGCCCAGGATGGCGAGCTGGGCGCCGCC
>JAYRJZ010000135.1:0-13039 GCA_041906015.1 Roseomonas sp. | reverse complement strand
GAGGGGGCTTTGCCCCCTCCGAACCTCCCCCACCAAATGACAGTGTCCTTTGGAAAGCCGTCTTTTGGCGCCGGGCAGAACGGGCGCGCTGCATGCGTAGGGGCAGTCTGGAGCATGAAGGACATCAGCGGCGCCCGGCGCCAGATTGAGGTTTCCAAAGGCCCTTCGGCCTTTGGTGGGGTGGGGTCCGGGGAGGGGCGACGCCCCTCCCTGGTCAGGCCGCGCAGGCTTCGGCGCCTTCGTCCCAGGCTTCCGCCATCATCCGCGCCTTCAGTCGGTTGGCGGCGCTCAGCGCCTGGTCGGTCGCTCCCCAGGCAATCGGGTCGCGCGCCAGCATCAGGGTCTGCGGAAACTCCCGCGCGACGAGGTCGAGGTCGTGCAGCACGGCGATCACTGTGCGCCCTTCCCCGTACCATTCCCGCACCAGCCGCAGCAGGTCCGCCGAGGTCCGCGCATCCACCGCGTTGAAAGGTTCGTCGAGCAGCAGGATATCGGCGTCCTGCACCAGCAGCCGCGCGAAGAGCAGCCGCTGCGTCTGGCCGGCGGAGAGCGACCCGACGGGCCGTTCCTCGAAGCCCGTCAGCCCGACGGCGGCGAGCGCCTGTTCGGCCCGCGCACGGTCCTCGCGCGATGCCCCGCGGAAGGCGCCGAGGCGCGGCCACAAGCCCTGCATCACCACGTCCCGGCAGCAGATCGGGAAGGCCCGGTCCAGCGCGGCGAGCTGCGGCAGCAGGGCGATGCGGGCCTGCCCCTCATGGGTGATGGCGCCGCTCTCGGGCTTGTGCAGCCCGGCCAGCGCGCGCAGCAGCGTGGTCTTGCCCGCGCCGTTCGGCCCGACCACGGCGGTCAGGCTCCCCGGGGCGAAGCAGCCCGAGACGTGATGCACCGCCGGGCGCCGCCCATGCGTCAGGGTCAGGTCCCGCAGGCGGATCGTGGCGGGATGGCGTGGCGTGCTCATGCCGCCAGCGCCCAGACGACGCCCGCCCACAGCACGGCGACGACGCCACCCACCAGCGCCAGGCGCGACAGGGCGGAAGCGGACAGCGCGAGCGGATCGGTCAGGCCAGCGATCATGCTGTTATGATGTAACATACGCTCCCCGCTGGGCAAGGGCGGCCCGGGGGCCTATCTCCGCGTCTGATGCAAGGCAGCCCCTCGATCCCCGATCCCGATGCCGATCTGCGCCGCGGCCTGCGGCGCCATCGGCTGCTCGCCACCTCGATGCTCGCCGGGATGGGCGCCCTGTTGGTGGGCACCTATGCCATGCCGGCGAGCTATTGGACGGACATGCTGCAGGCCGCGGCCAAGGCGGGGGTGGTCGGTGGGCTCGCCGACTGGTTCGCGGTGACGGCGCTGTTCCGCCATCCGCTCGGCATCCCCATCCCGCACACCGCCATCGTGCCGAACCAGAAGGAAAGGCTGGGGCGGGCGCTGGGCCGCTTCGTCTCCTCCCATGTCTTCACCGAGGGCGAGGTGCGGCGGGTCATCGCGCAGCTTGACCTCGCGCGCATCCTGCAGCGTTTCCTGGCCGATCCGGAAGCCTCGCGCCCCGCGGCAGCGGCGCTGGCGCGCAGCCTGCCCAAGCTGGTGGCAAGCCTCGAGGACGGGCGGGCCAAGAAGCTACTGGTACGGCTGCTGCCGCGCATCGTCTCGGGCCCCGCGGCGGCGCGGCTGGTCGCGCGCGTGCTGCGCGCCTTCGTGGCCTCGGGCCGGCACCAGGAGGTCTTCAGCCTGGCGATCGGCCAGTTGAAGGTGCTGCTGGCCGCGCGGGAGGAGGCGTTGCGCACGGCCATCGCCGCGCGCATCCGCGCCGAGGGCGGGGCCGTGATCGGCTGGCTCGCCGGGGCGCGGGTGGCGAACCGGATCCTCGGCGCGGTGAATGCGGAACTGGACAAGGTCGAGCCCGGGGATTCCGACCTGCGCGCCGCCTTCGCCGTCTGGCTGGGGCACGAGATCGAGAAGCTCGAGACCGACCCGGAACGCGCCGAGGCGATCGGGCGGGTGCTGCGGGAGGCGCTGGCCCAGCCCGCCGTCGCCGCCTGGCTGCTGGATGTCTGGGCCCGGCTGCGCGCCGCGTTGGTGGCCGATGCCGCCCGGCCCGAGGGCCGCACGGTCGCGCTGCTGACCGGCGTCTTCGCCAATGCCGGCACGCTGCTGGCCGAGGACCCGGCGGCGCGCGAACGGCTGAACCAGGGGGTGGAGCGCGTGCTGATGACGCTGCTGCCCAGCGCCCAGACGCAGCTGTCGGACTTCATCGCCCGCGTGGTCGGGAACTGGGATGCGCAGGCGGCGGCCGACAAGATCGAGCTGCGGGTCGGGCGCGACCTGCAATATGTGCGCATGAACGGGACGCTGGTGGGCTTCCTCGCCGGCGGGGTGCTGTTCGCGCTGCTGACGGCGGTCTTCGGACGCGTGGCGAGCTGATCGCGCGGGCCCCGGCATCCCCGCCCGGAGCCCCCGACAGCGGCCGGCCGCACCTGACGCGGCATCTCCCTGCCTGACATCACCCGACAAGGGCGCGGACCGGTTCACCGGGCTGCGGTTGCGGCGGCGCGTCCCGCCCGCGCCCGGCACGGCACGGCACGGCACGGCACGGCACGGCACGGCACGGCACGGACCAGGCACCGGGGCGATCGCGTCGATGCGAGCGTACTTGCAAATGACTCGCAATCTCAGTATGCCTCGCCCGCCGCATGTGAATCGAGGAGGGAATGGAGATGCTGACAGCGCCCTGAATATCGCCCATCGCCACGGACCAATAAGCGTCTATTCCGGAATATTACGGTCACTATACCGCCAATAAGTGCCCTCCAATTCCGCCTCTATTGCGGAATCTGAGGAATGACTATCCGTTCATCTGCGCATTTTACGACGTCATTCGAGAACGAATTTTCCAGATTCGACCATCTGGCGCGTGACACTGAGGGGATTATTTCATGCTTCGCATTCGACACAGGCTGATGGCGGGCTCCGCCATGGGCGTGGTGTGGCTGGCGCTGGGCTCCGCTGCCCTCGCCCAGGGCACGACGGCCGCCGATCCGGCCGCCGCCACCGGCCAGGCCGGGACAGCCCAGCCGCCGGCACGGTCCGACGGCACGGTGCAACTGAACCCCATCCAGGTGAGCGGCCAGGGTGCTTCGGAGAATGCCAGCACCATCGATGGCGAGCAGATCCGCCTTGAGGGTGGCAACCGGATGGACGACCTGCTGCGCACCCTGCCCGGCGTCTTCACGCGGGAAAACGCCCAGCAGCCCGGCGTCGCCGTGAACATCCGCGGCTTCGAGGGTTCGGGCCGCGTCAACATGTCGATCGACGGCGTGCGGCAGAACTTCCGCTTCACGGGCCATGAGGCCGCCGGCTTCACCTATGTCGATCCGGCGCTGCTCGCCGGCGTCGATATCATGCGCGGCGCGGTGATCGGCGTGGGCGGCGGCGCGCTCGCCGGCACGGCGAATTTCCGCACCCTCAACGTGGACGACATCCTGCGCGACGGGCAGACCGTGGGCGGCCTGGTGCGCCTCGGCTGGGGCACCAACGGCGTCGACTTCTCCGAGATGGGCGCGGCAGCCTTCCGAACCGAACATGTCGGCGGCGCGGTGGCGATCAGCAACCGGAATTCGCGCAACTATCAGGACGGGTACGGCCAGAGTGTCGCGGGCACGGGGCAGGACCTGACTTCGGGCCTCGCGAGGCTGAACTTCGCCTTCGGCCAGGGCCATACCCTCGGCTTGGGTGCTGTGCTCTACGACAACGACTTCTACGCCAATTCCTATTACCAGACGGTCAACAACCGCACCTACACGGCCAATTATCGCTACAATCCGGGTGATCCGCTGATCAACCTCGCGGCCAATGCCTACTACAACGACCTCACGATGAAATACACCGGCGGTACGGGGTCCTATGTCAACCGTACCATCGTCGATGAGGGCGTCGGCTTCGACGTATCGAACATCTCGCGCTTCTCGATCGGCGACGTCCAGGTCATCAGCAACAACGGCGTCGAGTATTTCCACGATGACGTCACGTCCAGCAGCGGCGGCGTCAATCCGGCCGATGGCAGCAGCGCGCTGCTCGGCGTCTTCACGAACACCACCTTCAACTACAACATCGTCAGCTTCACCCCGGGCCTGCGCTACAACTGGTACACGCTGAGCGGCAGTGCCACGCCGAGCACGCGCTATGGCACCTACAGCGTCGACAACACCGAAGGCTCGCTCGATCCGCGCATCACGGTGGCCGTCAATGTGACCGACTGGCTGCAGCCCTATGTCACCTGGAGCCGCTCGATGCGGGCCCCGACGCTGCAGGAGACGATGCTGGGCGGCGACCATCCCGGCACCACCAGCGCCAGCATGGTGCCGAACCCCGACCTACGGCCGGAAACGCAGCAGGGCTGGGAATTCGGCGTGAACATCCAGACGCGCCAGATGCTGACCGACAACGACAGCCTGCGCCTGCGCGCCAACTACTTCACCATGAATGTCGATGACTACATCGCCGCAGCCTATAGCCCGACCCTTCGCGCCTACCAGTTCGTGAACGTCGAAGGCACCTCGCAGGTGGACGGCTTCGAGTTCGAGGCCAACTACGACGCCCGCGTTGCCTTCGGCTCGATCAACTACACCCACACGCATTCCAACCTGTCCTCGCAGGTCCCCGGTCTCGGGGCCAGCCAGTACACGCCGGACGATGTGGTCGCGGTGACAGCCGGCGCGCGTCTGTTCGACCAACGGCTGACGCTCGGGGCGCGCTATACCTACACCTCCGGCGGCCTGGTCGCGGGCACGAACAGCACCGGCACCGCCGGGCTCGCGAGCGAGGGGGGCAAGCCCTACAACCTCTTCGACCTCTTCGCGAGCGTGCGGGTGACGGACAACCTCGACCTCAACATGCGCGTCACCAACCTGTTCGACACGGCCTATACGCCCTGGCTGAGCACCTACGGCACCGGCCAGGGGCGCACGGTCCATTTCGGACTGCAGGCCCGGATCTGACATCGCCCGCCCGCGTCCCGCCGGCGATCGGCGGGGCGCGGCATCGCCACGGTCAGGCCCGCAACCGCACCAGCCCATGGACCAGCCCGGCGATCGCCCCGACGGGCAGGCCCAGGGCGCCGAACAACATGCCGAACAACCCGACGCCGATGGCGCAGCCACCGCTGCTGCCGGGCCGCGTGCAGTCCGGGTTCAGCATGCTGTTGGCCAGGCCCAGCCCGACGCCCAGCGCCACCCCCAGCACCGCGCCAAGCACCGCATAGAGCAGCATCCGGCCGAGCACCCCGCCGGCGCCTGCACGCGGCGCCCCCGGCCCCGAGCGTTGCAGCACGCCATAGCCCGCACCCTGCACGGCCGCGCGCAGCATCGCCGCCGGCGCGCCCGATTCCACCGCGACCAGCCCCTGCGGCCAATCGGTCCAGAGCCGCGCCGCCGGATCACAGCGCAGCAGCGCCGCCTGCACCGCGACCGCATCGGCCGGGCCCTCGACGCCCGTGATGGCGAGCACCACCGCGCCGGGTGGTGGCGCGCTCATCGGGGCACCGCGCCAGACCCGGCAGGCCGCCGGCGGAAGCCGCCCATGGCCTGCCCGGCGGGGACGTGGCGCGGCATCGGGCCGCCCCCGGCCATGCCCTCGCCGGACGGGGCGATTGCGTGCCGCGTGAACTCCGCCTCGTCCATTCATCCTCCGCCTGACCGTCGCGGCCATTCTCGCCCGATCCCACAGGCCGGTGCGAGGGTCCTGTCGCGGGCGAATCGCAGCCAGCCCGCCCTCCTGACGCACGGATTGCGGCAATACCCGCACCGGTTGATTCTTGCGGGCCGCCTGCGCGCGACTCATAGTGGCCCGCAGTGGCGACGCATCGGGAAGCCCCGCGAAACGCCACCTGGAGGATCTGCATGGACGACCGCCTGATCGATGCGTTGCGACGCGAGGAAGCCGTGATTCTGGGCGAGTTGCACGGCAACGCCTCCTTCCGCCGGCTCGAAGTGCTGCGCCGGATGCTGCACGAGGCCCTGCCGATCGGTGCCGATCTGGACGCCGCACTGGGTGGGGCGCCGCAGCGCCCGCGGTCCGGGGCCATCGGCGTCATCCCCCTGCCCGGCCCGCGCAACGTGGCCTGACCGCGCCGGATGGCGCTAGGCTCCGGTCCCATGACCGGGTTCACGCTCTCCGCCCTCGACCAATCCTCCGTCGCCTCCGGCCGCACGCCGGGCGAAGCCATCCGCGAGACCATTGCCCTCGCCCAGCATTGCGACGCGCTCGGCTTCCGTCGCTACTGGTGCGCGGAGCACCACAACTCCGCCTCCCATGCCGGCACGGCGCCCGAGGTGCTGCTGGCCGCGATCGGCGCGGTGACGAAGCGCATCCGGATCGGCTCGGCCGGGGTGATGCTGCCGCATTACGCGTCCCTGAAGGTCGCCGAGCAGTTCCGCGTCCTGGAAGCGATCGCGCCCGGCCGCGTCGATCTCGGCGTGGGGCGTGCGCCGGGGTCGGACGGACGCACCGCCTATGCGCTGAACCCCAACGCCAACCAGGCAGCCGATCGCTTCCCGGCGCAGGTGATGGAAGTGCTCGGCTGGCTCGGCGACGGCCTGCCGGAAAACCACCCCTTCGCCGCCATCATCGCGCAGCCGGCGGTCGAGACACGGCCGGAGATGTGGATCCTGGGATCGTCCGACTACGGCGCGCAGGTCGCGGGGTATTTCGGCCTACCCTATTGCTTCGCGCATTTCTTCAGCGATGGCGGCGGGTCGGAGCAGGCCATCGCCGTCTATCGCGAGAGCTTCCAGCCCAAGCCGGACATGCCCGGCCGGCTCGCCGCGCCGCATCCGGCGCTCGGCGTCTATTGCCTGGTCGCGGATACCGAGGCCGAGGCGAAGCGGCTGTTCCGATCCCGCGAGTTGTGGCGGCTGAAGCGTGACCGCGGCCTGTACCTGCCGCTGCCGAGCGTCGAGGAGGCGGAGGAGTATGCCTATTCCGACCTTGAGCTCGCCCGGGTGGCCAAGATGCGCGACGCGGCGATGGTCGGCGCGCCGGAACAGGTGAAGGCGAAGCTCGAGGCGCTGTCGGCCGCGCATGGCGGCATCGCCGAATTCGCCGTCATTACCCATTGCCACGACCCGGAGGCGCGGCGCCGGTCCTACACGTTGCTCGCCGAGGTGTTCGGGCTGAAGGCCGGCGGCGCGGCGATTGCCGCCTGAGCCGCTGGCCGGGTTCCCGCCTCCGCGGGCCTACCGCCGGATGATGACGAAGCGGACCGGCCGGCCGCCGCCGCGGCGGGCGCGCCACCACAGCGACACCGCGCCGATCCCGCCGGCGATGATCGCCACCGGCACCAGCACGCCGATCGCCAGGACGGCAAGCCCCGCCAGCACCAGCGCGGTCGCGCCGATCGCGACCAGCATGGCGACGCCGCCGAGGCGCGCGAGAATGCCGTCGAAGCCTGTCCTGGCCTGCGGCGGCACGGGGTCCCGGAACTCGCCTTCCGGCGTCATGTCGATCACGGGCGGGCGACGATGCTGCGTTTCCATAGCGTACAAGACGTGGCCCATGCGGGGCCTGGGATCAAGGGCCGTTACGATC
The DNA here is from genome assembly GCA_041906015.1 of Roseomonas sp. GTDB lineage: Bacteria > Pseudomonadota > Alphaproteobacteria > Acetobacterales > Acetobacteraceae > Neoroseomonas. The sequence continues at coordinate 5,455 of JAYRJZ010000135.1, read as the reverse complement.
CGTGACCCGGCCGCACGCCCCGCCGTTCGCGTCAGCGGTTATCGGAACCCGGAAGCCACCATGGCATCGCCGGCTCATAAGTGGGAATTCATGACAACGCACTGCCAATTCCGAAACCATTGCATGAACTGATATCAGGAGTCAGATTTTTTCGATCTGCCGGATGCTGCCGTCACGTGAACTGACGCTCGGCAGCCCGGTCACGCGGTGGGATATCCAAGATGGTCAGCACCACAGATCCCGAATTATGGGATCGACTGCTCCAGGCAGTGAATCAGAATACAGCCGCAACGGTCGCCGCGAGCCTGATCGCGGCCAGCCACCGGCCCCATTCGCCGAACGAGGCGGCCGCGCTCGTACGGACCTGCATGGCCGCGCTGTTTCCGCAGACGTCCTCGCCCCACATGAGGTCGATCAGCGACACGATCGCCGCCGACCAGCGCCATACGTGATCGCCCTCGCCGCTCCGGGCGGGGCGAGCCCCTCAGACCGGCCGCGCGCCGGACGTCACTCCGCGTGACGCAAGGCGTCGAGCCGCGCGAAGAGCTCCGCCGCCGGCAGGCTGGTGAGGTCATGATGATCCTCCCCGGCCAGGGCCGGCCGCAGGTCGTGCGGCAAATGCTCCCGCACGGCCGCCGCGACCGGGGCCGGCGCGATCAGCGCCAAGCTGTCGGCCTGGCCCGCGCGCAGCGCGGCGGCGAGGTCCTCGGCCATGCGATGGGCGAGGTCCCGGCGCGCATGCCCCTTCGGAGTCGCATCCTTGTCGTCCCATTCCATGCCGCTGCGCGCGGTGGCGCCGGCCGCCGGGAAGGCGCGGCCGGGGCGGTCCTCACCCTGGTCGGCGTCCTTGCGCCGGGCATCCGGGGCATCCCATTCCAACAGGGCATCATAGCCGCTCTCGCCAAGCCGCTTGGCATAGGCCCGGCCATGGCTGCCATTGGCGACGACGAAAAGCCGGCGGGCATGCCCGCCCTCGATGCTGGCCGCGGTGCTGCGCATGGGGTTCCTCCTTGGAGAACGGCAGCATCCTAGCCGCCGGGCCCCTGCCCCGCCTTGATCCGCGACAAGATTGCCCGGTCTATTCCGGCCGCACGATCAGGGTGGTGCCGTCCACCCCTTCGACGCGGACGCGGGTGCCGGCGGGGCTTTCCGCCACGTCGCGCGGCAGCCGCGCAGCCCAGTCGGAATCGCCGACCCGCACGCGCGGGCCGGTGGCGCCGGCCTCGATCAGCACACCGGCACGCCCGACCAGGCCCGAGGTCGGCGCATTCACCTGCGGGCGCGTCGGGTGGCTCCGCCGCAACCGCAGCGCCACGGCAATGCCCGCGGCGAGCAGCAGGATGAACACCGCCGCCACCACCACGAAGGGCGGCACGACGATCAGCAGCACCAGCCCCGTGCCGATCGCGGCCAGGCCGACCCACAGCAGGAAGACACCCGGTAGCAGGATCTCGGCACCCAGCAGCAGCAGGCCCGCGAGGATCCAGAGGTAAGCGGGCATTGACCCGTCCAGCATCATGGCCGCGCCCGGTTCAACGCGGGGTCCAGGGGGAAGCGGGCTCCGGCGGCGCCGACGGCCGGGGCGGGCGCGGCGGCACGCCGCCATCCGGGGCGCGCAGCAATTCCATCGCCTGGGCGATGCCACCGGCCAGCGCGCTGCTTTCCATCGGCACGATCACCAGCTTCTGGGCGGTATTGCCGGCCAGCGTGTCGAACGCCTTCACATACTTGTCCGCGATGAAGTAGCGCAGCGCATCCGTGCCCGCCCCGGCGGCGACCTCGGCCACCATGCGCGTCGCCGCGGCTTCGGCCTGGGCCAGGCGCTCGCGCGCCTCGGCGTCGCGGAAGGCGGCTTCGCGGCGGCCCTCCGCCGACAGGATGAGCGCCTGCTTCTCGCCCTCGGCGCGCTTGATCTCGGCCTCGCGTTCGCCCTCGGCCTTGGCGACGGTCGCGCGGCGTTCGCGCTCGGCCGTCATCTGCAGGTTCATGGCGCGGATCAGGTTCTCGGGCGGCTCGATCTTGCGGATCTCGACGCGGGCGATCTTCACGCCCCAGGGATCGGTCGCGCCATCGAGGATGGCGAGCAGCGAGGAGTTGATGCGCTCCCGCCCCGACAGCGTGGCGTCGAGTTCCATCTCGCCGATCACGGCGCGGATGTTGGTCATGGTCAGCGCGGTCAGCGCCACGCCAAGGTCCTGGACCGCATAGGCCGCCTTGGCCGGGTCCATCACGCGGTAATAGACGATGCCGTCCACCGCGACGGTCGCATTGTCGCGCGTGATCACCGATTGCTCGGGGATGTCGAGCACCTGTTCCTGCACGTTCACGCGCCGGCCGATCGTGTCGATGAAGGGGATGATGAAATTCAGCCCCGGCGACAGCATCCGGGTGAAGGCGCCGAAGCGCTCGACGGTCCAGACCTCGCCCTGGGGCACGGTGCGGATGCCGCGCGTCGCCGTCAGGATGGCGACCGCCAGCAGCACGATCAGCACGATGGTGGAGAAGGAGATGATCTCGAAAGGGCTCATGCCGGCAGGATAGCCCGGACTGCCCCCGGAACGGAACGCCGCCCTTGCCCGGCGCCGCGGCCGGCGGGACGATGGCTGAAGCCGTTCAGGCTCCAGGAGGAAACGGAATGCAGGGCAGCAGCCATCCCTTGACGGTCGACCTCACCGGGTTGCGCGTCGCGATCAGCGCGGGTGCTGGCGGCATCGGCCGCGTCATGGCCGACAGCTTCGCCGCGCGCGGCGCGCGGGTCTTCGTCAGCGACATCGACGCCGAGGCGCTGGCCGACTGCCCCCACCCGAAGATGCGCGCGGACATGGGCGAGACCGCCGAATGCGAGGGCTTCGTCGAGGCCGCGGCGGCCCATCTCGGCGGGCTCGACGTGCTGGTGAACAATGCCGGCATCGCCGGCCCCACCGCCCGCGTCGAGGACGTGACGCCCGAGGCGCTGGAAGCCACGCTGCGCATCGACCTCGCCGCCATGTTCCATTGCGCGCGGCGCGCCGTGCCGCATCTGCGCGCGGCCGGCGGCGGGTCGATCGTCAACCTCTCCTCCGCCGCCGGGCGCTTCGGCTTCCCGCTGCGCAGCCCCTATGCCGCGGCGAAATGGGGCGTGGTGGGCTTCACCAAGTCGCTGTCGATCGAACTCGGCCCCGACCGCATCCGGGTGAACGCGATCCTGCCGGGCCTCGTCGCCGGCGACCGCATCCGCCGCGTCATCGAGGCGAAGGCCCAGGCGCAGGGCGTGCCGTTCAAGGAGAAGGAGGCGGAACTGCTGAAGGATGTGTCGATGCGCTGCTACGTGACGCAGCACGACATCACGAACATGGCGCTGTACCTGTGCTCGCCCTTCGGGGCGACGATCAGCGGGCAGGCGCTGGCGGTGGATGGAGATGTCCAGCGGCTGGGGTGACGGGGGGCCAGAGAGGGGCTTTGCCCCTCTCCGGACCTCACCCCACCAAAGGCCGAAAGGCCTTTGGAAACCTCGACCTGGCGCCTGGCACTCTGGTCAGAATGATGCCGAAACCCGCCCTTGCGCACGATGCGCGCTGAAGCGGTGCTTCGTGGCTGTCCTGCCCGATACCAACAGATTGCGTTCCAAGTGCTCCAAGCACGAGGGGCACCCATCGGCGTTGCGCAGCAACGTCGATGGGACCCCGGTGGTGGGGTGGTTTGGAGGGGCAAAGCCCCTTCAATTCCCTCACACCGCCTGCGCCATCGCCCGCATGAAGACCTCGCGGAACCGGATCGGGTCGCGATCCGTCTGGTCGCGTCCCGGTTCGTTGTCGATCTTCACGCCGATCACATGCGGCCCGTCGGTCGTCAGCGCCTTCGCGACCAGCGCGTCGAACTCGGCTTCATCCGCCGCCCAGGCCGCGCTCGCGATGCCCGAGGCGCGCGCGATGGCGACCATGTCGGTCCCGGCACTCGCCGCCGGCGTCCCCTGCCCGCCCGTGATCTGGTAGATGCCGTTGTCCCACACGATGATGGCGAGGTTCTTCGGCTTCTGCGCCGCGATGGTGGACAGGCAGCCGAGCTGCATCAGCAACGACCCGTCCCCTTCCAGCGCGAAGACTCGGCGTGCGGGCTGGGCGAGCGCGACGCCGAAGGCGATCGGCGCGGCGAGGCCCATCGAGCCGAGCATGTAGAAATTCTCGCTCCGGTTCTTGTCGGCGCCCCACAGGTCCCAGTTGGAATTGCCGATGCCGCCGATCACCGCCTCGCGGTTGGTCAGCTTGCCGACCAGCCGCTTGGTCAGCGCGGCGCGATTCATCACATGGAGGTTGGTGCTCACTTGCGGCCTCCGCTCAGCAACGGCGAGATGATCAGGCAGGCCGGCCAGCGCGTGGCGAAGGCCTGGCGGATGGTGCGGTCGATCATGAAGGCGGCCTCGTCGAGACGCGAGACCGTGTGGTGCTCGATGCCCATGGAATCGAGGATGGGGCGCATGGTGCGGCAGACGATCGCCTGGCCCGGGTTGAACTCACCCATCGTGCCGCGCTCGGAAACCACCATCAGCACCGGCACCTGGAAGGCGACGGGCAGCGAGGCCAGCACGTTCGGCAGCGTGGCGAAGCCCGAGGTCTGCATCATCACGATGCCGCGCATCCCGGCCATGGTGGCGCCGGTGACGATGCCCACCGCCTCTTCCTCCCGCGCGCAGGGGAAGGTGGTGAAGTAGGGATCGGCGTGACAGCCGTCGATCAACGGCCGCAGGACGTTGTCCGGCACATAGGTGACCAGGCGGACGTCATTGTCCTTGAGGGCCTGGCGGAAGATGCCGTGCCAGGTGGTGGGTGGCGCTTCTGTCGCGCTCGTCATGGTGCGGAGGTCTCCTCGCGGTGCGGCCCGGTATTGCACCGCATGCCGCACCCGCCAAGGTGCCGGGCGTCGCCAAACCGCGCGGCAGGCGTTACGCCTCGCGCATGGATACCCTTCCCCGCTTCCTCGTCGATGCCGATGCCTGCCCGGTGCGCGAGGAGATCCTGCGCGTCGCCGGGCGGCTCGGGCTGCCGGTCGTGCTGGTGACGAACGGCTCGCGCCCGATCCGCCCGCCGCCACAGCCGCTGGTGCGTCTCGTCATCGTCTCGGAGGGGGCGGACAAGGCCGATGACTGGATCGCCGAGGAAGCGCGGCCGATCGATGTCTGCGTGACGGCGGATATTCCTCTGGCCTCGCGCTGCCTTGCCAAGAGCGCCTTCGCCCTCTCCTTCAAGGGCAAGCCCTGGACGGAGGACAATATCGGCAGCGCGCTCGCCGGGCGCGAATTGTCGCGGCACCTGCGGGAGGTCGGGGCCATGACCGGTGGGCCGGCACCGATGACGCCGGCCGACCGGTCGCGCTTCCTCAGCGCGCTCGACACCATGGCGCAGGCGGCGCTGCGCCGGGCGCGGGAGGGGTGAGAAGTCGTTCGAGAAAGCCGGCACCGGCCCGCACCCCCGCCCGGCCA
>JAYRJZ010000134.1:0-13156 GCA_041906015.1 Roseomonas sp. | reverse complement strand
AGGCCACAGGGCCTTTGGAAACCGATACCTGGCGTCGAGCAGACCAGGTGCCCGCAGCGCCGATGGTTGCCCAGTGCCCGACGCGACAGAACCGGCACCAAGTGACGGTTTCCAAAGGCCCTGTGGCCTTTGGTGGGGTGGGGTCCGGGGAGGGGCGAAGCCCTTCCCCGGCCGTCATCGCCAAGCCGCGCCGCTACTGCGGGGTCCGCTGCAGCTTTGCGATGTCGAACCCTTCGCGCCGCGCGATCGCGACCGCCGCCTCGTAATCCGCCGGCGTCATCTGCGGCGTGCGCGACAGGACCCACAGGTAGTCCCGCCCCGGCGCGCCCACCACGGCCCAGCGATAATCCGGATCGAGGCCGATCACCCAGTAATCGCCGTAGAACGGCCAGAAGAACGTCACCCGCAGCCGGTCATTGCCGGGCGAGGCGCTGTAGGCCGTCCCCTCCGCCACATCCTCCCGCCCATTCGCCAGCGCGTTGCGGCAGCGGTTCACGACGCTGATCTTGCCGTCCGGCCGCGCCGCGTAGGTGGCGGTGGTGTTCTCGCAGCGGATGCGCGAGGAATCCTGGAACCGGTTCGGGAAGCGGGCGATCTCGTACCAGCTGCCGACATAGCGGCCGAGATCCACCTGGCCGACGGTCTTCGGCGTCTCGGGGCTCGGCTGCGGGACGCAGGCGGCCAGGCCGAGCAGGGCCAGGGCAAGCAGGGAACGGCGCATCGTCACTCTCCGGGAATGGTTCCCGCCGGCAATCCCCGCACGTGATCGAGGATGCCGCCGGCGGTCGTCACCCACACAACGTCGCGATGGGCGGCGAGATGCATCAGCGCGCGGCGCAACTGCCGCAGGCGATAGGGCTGCCCCACCAGATAGGGATGCAGCGCGACGCCCATCACCTGCGGCAGGCCGTCGCGGGTCTGGTGCAGCCGCTCGTCGAAATCGTCGATGATCATCTCGGCGAACTGCTCGGCGCTGTCCTTGCGGCCGACGATCGAGGGGATGTCGTTCACCTCCTGCGGGTAGGGAATGGCGAGCAGCCGCCCCGCCCGCGTGCGCTTCCACACCGGCGCGTCGTCGGCGGCCCAGTTCAGCGAATAGGCATAGCCCGCTTCGGCCAGCAGGTCGGGGGTGATGTGCGACTCGGCAATCCAGGGGGAGAGCCAGCCGCGCGGCGCCTGGCCCTCATGGGTGACGATCGCCGCGGTGCTCTCGGCGATCAGGGCGCGTTCCTCGGCCTCGGGCAGCACCGATTGCCGTTCGGAATTGGTCCGGCCATGGCCGGCGATCTCGTCGCCCCGGGCGCGATGCGCGGCCACCAGGGACGGGGCATAGTCGTACATCGCGCTGTTCAGCAGGACGGTGGCGGGGAAGCCGGCCTCCTCCAGCAGCTCGATCAGGCGCCAGGCGCCGACGCGGTTGCCATAGTCCCGCCAGGCGAAGTTCAGCACATCCGGCTGCGGTCCGCCCGGTGCCAGCTCCGCCCCCAGCCCCTCGCCGAAGGCGAAATGCTCGAGGTTCACACCCAGATAGACGGCGAGCTTCCGCCCGCCGGGCCAATCATAGGGCCGGCGTTCCGGCCAGGGGTGGTAGTCGTAGCGGCCATGGGTCGGGAGCATCGGGCACCTCCTGCCCGGTCGTGATGCCGGCGGGCCACGGCGCCGGCAAGTCGTGCGCTCTCGATTTCGGCGCGCGAACATCTCGGCTAGAAGGCGCCCATGTCCTCTTCCGACCCGGCTGCCGAGGCTGGCGCCGCCGCCTTCCTGAGACGCGAGGCGCGCGCCGAGCGCAGCCGGCTGCTCCCGCCCGTGCTGATCGGCCTTGGCATCGTCGCCTGCGCCATCGGCCAGGCACTGCTCCTCGCGCGGCTGCTTGCGGCCGTGCTGGGGCGCGGCGATGCCGGCGCGGCGGATCTCGCGGCCGCCGCGGCGCTGGCGCTGCTGGCGGCGGGACTCGGCATGGCGCAGGAACGCGCGCAGGTCGCGGCGGGGGAGGGGATCAAGGCGCGGCTGCGCGCCGCCGTCTTCGGACGGCTGCTGGAAGCCGGCCCGGCCGACGACCGCGCCGTAGGCCGGAAGAGCGCCCTGGTGGTTGAGAGCATCGAGGCGATGGAGGGCTATTTCGCCCGCTGGCGGCCGGCCGCAATCCTCGCCGTGCTGGGGCCGCTGCTCGTCGCCCTTGCCGCGGCCATCGCGGACCCGCTGAGCGGGGCGATCCTGCTCGGCTGCGGGCTGCTGGTGCCGCTGGTACAGGCGGTGGCGGGCATCGGCGCGGCGCAGGCGAGCCGCCGGCAATTCGCCGCGCTGCAGCGCCTGTCGGGCCGCTTCCTCGACCGCATGCGCGGGCTGCCGGTGCTGGTGCTGTTCAACCAGCAGGAGGCCGAGGCCGGCCGCCTCGGCGCCGCGGCGGAGGAATTGCGGCGGCGGACCATGCGCGTGCTGCGCGTCGCCTTCATCGCCAATGGCGCGATGGAGCTGATCATCGCCGTGGCGCTGGCCTCGCTCGCCTACCAACACGGCGCGCTGGTGCATGGTACGCATCCGGCCCCGGTGACCGCGCTGTTCACGCTGCTGCTGGTGCCGGCCTTCTTCGCGCCGCTGCGCGCCTTCTCCGCCGCCTATCAGGACCAGTTCGCGGCGCGCGGCGCGGCGGCGGACCTCGCGCCGCTGCTGGAGGCGCCGGAACCCGAGGGGCTGCTGCTGGAGGAGGTGCCCCCCAGGGTCACCGTCACCTTCCAGGATGTCGTGCTGCGCTACGCGCCGGACCGGCCGCCGGCGCTGGATGGGCTGTCCTTCCGCGCCGTGCCGGGCGAAGCGCTGCTGCTGGCCGGCGCCTCGGGCGCGGGCAAGACCTCGGTGCTGCGCATCCTGATGGGCTTCCGCCGCCCCGATGCCGGGCGCGTCGCGATCAACGGCCGCGATGCGATGTTGCTGAAGCCGGCGGAGCTTCGCCGCCTCTCCTCCTATGTCGGGCAGCGCGCCTTCATCTTCCGCGGCACGATCCGCGAGAACATCCGCTTCGCCCGCCCCGATGCCGACGACGCCGCCATCGAGGCCGCCGCGCGCAACGCGCAGGTCATGGCCTTCGCCGCCACGCTGCCGCAGGGCCTCGACACGCTGGTGGGGGAGGGCGGCTTCGGCCTGTCGGGCGGCCAGGCGCAGCGGGTGGCGGTGGCGCGCGCCTTCCTGCGCGACAGCCCATTGGTGCTGCTGGACGAGCCCACCGCGCATCTCGACCCTGGCACGGAGGCGGTGGTGCTGGATGCGATCCGGCGGCTGTGCGTCGGCCGCACGGCGATCGTCGCGACGCATGCGCGCGCGGCACGCAACGCCTTCGGCCGCGTGCTGGAACTCGACGCGGGCCGCGCCGCCGGCGCCCGCATGGCAGGTGACTGATGCGGGCTGACCTGATGCGCGTCCTGGGCCTGTGGCGCGGCCATGCCGGTTGGCTGGCGGCGGGGGTCGTCGTCGCGGTGCTCTCGGCCCTGGCGGGCGTGGCGTTGCTGGTGCTGGCGGCGCGGGTCATCTCCGCGGCCGTGGCGCAGGGGGCGGGCGCGCCGGTGCTGGCGGCGGGCTTCGGGCTCGCCGCGCTGATCTGGCTGCGGCCCGTGATGCTGTTCCGTCCGCTCGCGCGCTACCTCGAACGGCTGGTGACGCATGAGGCGACGTTCCGGGCGTTGGCCGAGACGCGGATCTGGTTCTTCCGGCGCCTGGCCGCGCGCCTGCCGGCGGGGCTCGGGCTGCGGCGGGCGGGGGATCTGCTGGGGCGTCTCGTCGCGGATGTCGAGGCGCTGGACGGTCTCTATCTGCGCGTGATCGTGCCGGGGGCGGCGGCGCTGGCGGTGATCGTGGTCATGGCGCTGGTGGTCGGTGCCGCGGCGCCGGGGCTCGCGGCCATCCTGGTCGTCCCGCTGCTGGTGGCGCTGGTGCTGCCGCCGCTGCTCGCGCCCGGCGCGGCGCGTGAAGGGGCGGTGGTCGCGGAAGCCCAGGGCGCGCTGCGCCATGCCGCGGTGGAGCCCTTCACCGGCATGGAGGATACGCTAGCGGCCAATGGCGAGGCCCGCGCAGCCGCGCGCGTCGCCGCCGAGGGGCAGGCGCTGGCCGTGGCGCAATCGCGCCTCGCGCGGCGTGGTGCGTTGGGCGGGGCGATGGGGTCTCTGCTGACGCAGGCGGCCCTGCTCGGCGCGCTGGCCTGGGCGCTGGCGGCCCGCGACGGCGCGGCGGCGACGGGTCTGGTGGCGGTGTTCCTCGCCATCGCAGCCGCCGAGGTGTTCGGGCTGCTGCCCCGGGCCGGGGCGGTGCTGGCCGCCGCCGCCGCCGGGGCGCGCCGGCTCTTCGAGGCCGCCGACACGCCCGAGCCGGTGCCCGATCCCGTCGCGCCGGCAGCGCTGCCGAAGGGCCACGCGCTGCGCCTGTCGGGCGTGACCTTCGCCTGGGCGCCGGACCGCGCGCCGGTCTTCGAGGGCCTCGATCTCGACGTGCCCGAGGGCGCGCGGGTGGCGCTGCTGGGGCCGTCGGGGACGGGAAAGTCCACCCTGGCCGCGCTGCTGCTGAAATTCGCCGCGCCGCAGGCGGGGACCATCACCCTGGGCGGGACGGACATCGCGACACTGGCGGCCGCCGATCTGCGCCGCCGCGTCGCCTGGCTGACCCAGGATGCCCGGCTGTTCGACGACAGCATCGCGGCCAATCTGCGGCTCGCCGCGCCGGAGGCGAGCGATGCGGAACTATGGCGCGCCCTGGACCGCGCGCAGATCGGCGAGCTGGTGCGGGGCCTGCCGGAGGGGCTCGAGACACCCTGCGGGGAGGGCGGGTCGCGCTTCTCGGGCGGGCAGGCGCGGCGCATCGCGCTGGCGCGCACGCTGCTCTCGCCCGCCTCGGTGCTGATCCTCGACGAGCCGGCGGCGGGGCTGGATGCGGATACGGAGCGCGCCTTCCTCGCGACGCTGGACGAGGCGACGGCAGGGCGGAGCGTGATCCTGATCCTGCACCGGTTGATCGGCGTGGAACGGCCCACGCGCATCCTGCGGCTGATCGGCGGGCGGGCGATCCCGGCGATGGGGTGACGGGAGAGGGCTGCACCCCGCTCCGGCTTCCGCGCGGTTGGGCTTGCCTGATCCTGCGCTTCGGGCGGATCATGCCTGCCTGACCGAAGGCGGGCGCCATGACCCGCCATGCAGGCGGAGGAAACGACATGAATTACGGCTTCACGCGCCGGGCGGCGTTGATGTCTGGTGCTGGGCTGTTGGCGGCGCCGCCGATCGTCCGGCAGGCCAATGCGCAGTCGCAATTCGACTGGAAGCGATTCGCCGGCGAGCGGATCGAAGTCAGCCTGACCGCGAACCCCCGCAGCACCATCCTGATCCAGAACCAGCGCGAATTCGAGGACATGACCGGCATCCGCGTGGGCGCCGAGCAGATCCCCGAGCAGCAGCACCGCCAGAAATTCGCGATCGAATTCGCCTCCGGCCGGCCGTCCTTCGACGTGGTGGGCATCAGCCTGCACGTGAACAAGCGCCAGGTCGGCAAGGCGCGCTGGTGCACCGACATCCGTGCCTTGATGGCGGACCCGACCATCACCTCGCCCGATTTCGACTTCGCGGATTTCGGCGAAGGGGCCGTCGCCTATTCCACCCAGTCCGATGGGCGGATGGATACGCTGCCGGAGTTCACCGACTACTTCATCCTCTACTACAACAAGGAATTGCTGGCGGCGAAGAACATCGCCCCGCCCACGACCTTCGACGAGATGTACGAAAGCGCGCGGCGGCTGAACGATCCGTCGCGCCAGATCTACGGCAATGTCGGGCGCGGCCTGCGCAACGCGAATGTCGTGCTGTGGTCGTCCTTCCTGCTCGGCACGCAGCAGCGCGACTGCCTCGATGCACAGCGCCGGCTGATCACCGACAGCGCCGATGCTATCTGGGCCGGCGAATTCTATAAGAAGCTGCTGCGCGACTGCTCGCCGCCGGGTGTGTCGGGCTTCAACTGGAATGAGAGCCAGACGAGCTTCATGCAGGGCCGCGCGGGCTTCTGGCTCGATGGCGTCGGCTTCGCCGCGCCGCTCGAGGACCGCACGCGGTCGCGTGTGGCCGGCAAGGTCGGGTATGCGGTCGTGCCGCGCGGGCCGGCGCATCATCACTGCGCCATGTTCGGCACCGCCTTCGGCATCGCCGAGCAGTCGCGCAAGAAGGGCGCGGCCTGGATGTATCTGCAATGGGCGTCCGGCAAGCAGAACCAGCTTCGCTACCTGACCTCGGGCGCGGGGTCGCCGGCGCGCACCTCGCCCTATCGCAATGAGGAGGCGATGGCCCAGGCGCGCTTCCCGCGCGAGTACTTCACGACGCTGATCGAGAGCGCGCGCGTCAGCCGCCCGGGCCTGCCGGAGATCGTGCCCGTCACCGAGTTCCGCGACACGATCGGCGCGGCGCTGACCAGCACCATCGGCGGCGCCGACGTCGCGACGGAGCTGAAGCGCGCGACGGAGGCCTTCCGACCGGTGCTCGAACAGTCCGAACGCGAGAGCTGAGATCCATGTCGGGCGGCACGGCCACCTTGGACAGCGCGGCGGCGGGGGCAACACCCCGCCGCCGGCACAACTACGCGCGCCGCTACTGGTGGTTCGTGGTGCCCTGCGGGGCGGTGGTGCTCGGCACCATCGTCTTTCCCTGGGTCTTCACCCTCTACATGGCGATGCACGACTACAAGCTCGGCGGCGGGCAGGAATGGGTCGGCTTCGCCAACTACCGCAAGCTCGTTTCGGATGAGCGCTTCCTGCTGTCGATCCTGCGCACGCTGTACTTCACCGCGCTCGCCGTGGTGATCCCGATGGTGCTGGGGCTGCTCGCCGCACTGGCCTTCGCACGGAAATTCCCGCTGCGCGGGCTCGCCCGCACCATCTTCATCCTGCCGATGATGGCCACGCCCGTTGCCGTCGCGCTGGTCTGGACGATGATGTTCCATCCGCAGCTCGGCGTGCTGAACTGGCTGCTGCAGCAGGTGGGGCTGCCGCCCTCGATGTGGGTCTATGCGCCCGATACCGTCATCCCGACGCTGGTGATGGTGGAGGTGTGGCACTGGACGCCGCTCGTGATGCTCATCCTGCTCGGCGGCCTGGCGTCGCTGCCGGTCGATCCCTATGAGGCGGCGAAGATCGACGGCGCCAATGCCTGGCAGTCCTTCCGCCACATCACCCTGCCGCTGCTCGCCCCCTTCCTGGTCGTCGCGCTGATCATCCGCACCATCGACGCGCTGAAGGCCTTCGACACGATCTATGTGATCACGCAGGGCGGGCCGGGCACGGCCAGCGAGACCATCAACATCTTCCTCTATCTGCAGGCCTTCGCCTACTACAACCTCGGCTACGCTTCGGCCGTGGTGGTGGTGTTCTTCGCCATCATCATCCTGCTCGCGATGGTGCTGCTCTGGACCCGCGCGCGGGTGAAGGACGCGTGATGCGCAAGGTGAAGCGCCTCGCCGAGAATATCGGCTTCGGCTTCGGCGTGGTGGTGCTGGTCGCCCCCGCCATCATGGTCTTCCTGTGGATGCTGTCGCTGTCGCTCAAGACCGAGCTCGACAACACCGACTATCCGCCGGTCTTCATTCCGAACCCGCCGGTGTTCGACAATTTCGTCGCGGTGTTCCAGCGCAACGACTTCCTGAAATACGCGATCAACTCGGTGATCGTGTCCTTCAGCGCGACGGGGCTCGCCATCCTGCTCGGCGTGCCGGCGGGGTATGGCATCGCGAAGATGCGGGCGACCAAGGCGGCGGTGGTCATCCTGATCGCGCGCATCACGCCGGGGCTGTCCTACCTGATCCCGCTGTTCCTGCTGTTCCAGTGGATCGGGCTGACGGGCACGCTCGCGCCCATCGTCATCACGCATCTCGTCATCACCGTGCCCATCGTGGTGTGGATCATGATGGGCTTCTTCGAGGGGCTGCCGGCCGAGCTCGAGGAAGCGGCGCTGGTGGATGGCGCGACCATCTGGCAGGCCTTCCGCCATGTGGCGATGCCGCTGGCCAAACCGGGAATCACGGTGGCCACGATCCTTGCCTTCATCTTCTCCTGGAACAACTTCATCTTCGCGATGGTGCTGGCCGGGCGGGAGACGCGGACGCTGCCCGTGGCCGTGAACAACATGCTGACCTTCGAGCAGATTTCCTGGGGACCGCTCTCGGCGGCCGCGCTGCTGGTGACGGCGCCGGTGCTGCTGCTGACGCTGCTGGCGCAGAAGCAGATCGTCGAGGGGCTGACCGCGGGCGGCGTGAAAGGCGGCTGATCGCGTTTGCAGGCCCCGGCCGGCGAGCTTATCTTTTCCGGCAGGTCAAGGAGGACCCCCATGTCCCTGCACCGCATCCCCGTCGCCGTTCGTTTCATGATCATGCATGGGCTGATCGGTTTCGGCCTCTCGGCGCTGTTCGTGGCGGCCGTGCTCTGGGCGGATCCGGGCGGAGTGGGCAGCCTGATCCTCAAGCATGGCGGGGCACCGGTCGTGGCCATGCTGTGGTTCTTCTCGGGCCTGACCTTCGGTTCGGTGCAGATCGGCGCGGCCATCATGCTGAATGACGGCTCCGGCGAGGCACCGCGCGGCCGGCGCCAGCGCCTCCAGCCCGTGCCGGTTCCCGTCACGGTGCCGGTGCGCGCGCGGCGCTGACCCGCCATCCCGGCGGGGGCGCTGGACGGGGCGGCCGGGAGGGGCCAGTAATCGGTCCCTCGCAGCCGCTGAAGGAACTGCCCCATGCAGAATACGGAAGAGATCTGGCGCCTGGTCGATGCCAAGGCGCCGGATGCCATTGAGCTTGCCGACCGGGTCTGGGGCACGCCCGAGCTCTGCTACGCCGAATTCAAATCCTGCGCCGCGCATACCGAGCTGCTGGAACAGCACGGCTTCCGCGTCACGAAGAACGTCGCCGGCATCCCGACCGCCGTGATGGGCGAGGCGGGCGAGGACGGCCCGGTCATCGCCATCCTCGGCGAATACGATGCGCTGCCGGGGCTTTCCAACGAGGCCGGCATCGCCGATCACAAGCCGCTGCCGGGCGATGGCTCGGGCCATGGCTGCGGGCACAACCTGCTCGGCGCTGCCTCGCTGCTCGCCGCCTCGGCGGTGAAGGACTGGCTGGCCGAGAACGGCGTGAAGGCGCGCGTGCGCTATTACGGCTGCCCGGCCGAGGAAGGCGGCGCGGCGAAGGGCTTCATGGTCCGCGCCGGCGTCTTCAACGATGTCGACATGGCGATCTGCTGGCACCCGGCTGCCTTCACCGGCGTGAACGAGGCGGTGTCGCTCGCCAATACGCGCATCGACTTCACCTTCACAGGCCGGTCGTCGCATGCGGCCGCGGCGCCGGAGCTGGGGCGCTCGGCGCTCGACGCGGTCGAGCTGATGAATGTCGGCGTGAACTACATGCGCGAGCACATGCCCTCCGACGCGCGCATCCACTACGCCTATCTCGACGCCGGCGGGATCGCGCCGAACGTGGTGCAGGGGCGTGCCACCGTGCGCTACCTGATCCGTGCGAAGGACCTGGTGGGGCTGAACGCGCTGGTCGCCCGCGTGCGCAAGATCGGTGACGGTGCGGCGCTGATGACCGAGACGACGGTGTCCACCAAGGTCGTCTCCGCCGTGTCGAATCTGCTCGCCAACACGCCGCTCGAACAGGCGATGTACGACAACATGCTGCGCCTCGGTCCGCCACAGTTCGACGAGGCCGACCGCGCCTATGCGCGCGAGATCCAGGGCACGCTGTCCGATGAGGACATCGCGACCGCCTTCCGTCGCCACGGGCTGAAGATCGAGCGCGACAAGCCGCTCTGCGACCAGATCGTGCCGCTGGATGCGAAGGGCAGCGGTGGCGTGGGTTCGACCGATGTCGGCGACGTCTCCTGGGCGGTGCCGATGGTCCAGGCGCGCGGCGCGACCTATGCGATCGGCACGCCGGGGCATTCCTGGCAGCTCACCGCGCAGGGCAAGTCGGGCATCGCGCATAAGGGCCTGGTGCATGTCGCGAAGATCATGGCGGGCACCGCCGTGGACGCGATCATGAAGCCGGAGCTGCTCGCCGCGGCGAAGGCGGACCACAAGGCGCGCACGGATGCGCACCCCTATGTCTGCCCGCTGCCGCCGGATGTGCAGCCGCCGATCAAGATGTCGGGCGAGTGATGACCAGGGTCGCGCTGATCACCGCCGGCGGGTCCGGCATGGGCGCCGCCGCCGCGCGGCGCCTGGCGGCGGACGGCTTCGCCGTCGGCGTGCTGTCCTCCTCCGGCAAGGGGGAGGCGCTGGCCGCCGAACTCGGCGGGATCGGCGTGACCGGGTCGAACCAGTCGAACGACGACCTCAAGCGCCTGGTCGATGGGGCCATGGCGCGCTGGGGTCGCATCGACGTGCTGGTCAACAGCGCGGGGCACGGGCCGCGCGGGCCGATCCTCGACCTGACCGATGAGGATTGGCACCGCGGGCTCGATGTCTACTTCATGAACGTGGTGCGGCCGACGCGGCTGGTTGCACCGGTGATGGTCGCGCAGAAGGGTGGGGCGATCATCAACATCTCGACCTTCGCGGCCTTCGAACCCGATCCGGCGTTTCCGACCTCGGGCGTGTTCCGCGCCGGGCTCGCGGCCTATGCGAAGCTGTTCGCCGACAAGTACGCGGCGGACAATGTGCGCATGAACAACGTGCTGCCCGGCTTCATCGACAGTCTGCCGGTGCGGCAGGAACGGCTGCCGAGCATCCCCATGGGCCGGTACGGGCGCATGGAGGAGATCGCGGCGACGGTGGCGTTCCTGGCGTCGGAAGGCGGCGGGTACATCACCGGGCAGAATATCCGGGTGGATGGCGGGATCACCCGGGCGGTGTGACGACAGGTTGGAGGGGCGCCGCCCCTCCAAGCCACCCCGTTAGAGCAGATCCTGTCCGGATGAACTCATCCGGACAGGTGAAGATGCTCGCAAAAACAAGAGTCCAGAGCTTTGGAGGTGAACGCAAGTTCACCGGAAATGCTCCAGGCTGCGATGCAGCCTGGACCGCCGGAACCTGGCGCCAGGTGTCCGCGTCAGACCTTGCCGGCGTAGGATTTCGCCATGCCATCGCCCGGATCGGCCTGCGGGCCATAGGGCATGATCGGGTAGCGCAGCCCGGCCTTCGACAGACCCAGCAATCCTTCGACCGCGATGGCGAGGTCCGCTGGCGGCAGCGCCATCAGCATCTCGTCATCGGCGACGCCGCCATAGCGGCGTTCGGCGTAGCAGGGGATGGACAGCGATGGCGCGCGGTCGCGCAGCGCGCGGCCCCAGGAATCGGCGCAGGCGCTCTCCCCGGTGATGGAGAATTCGAAGCGCTTGTAGGTCTTCCACTGCAGCCCGTTGACGAAGAGGATCATCTGCGCCGGGTTCGCATAGAACAGGCAGATGTCGGGTGGATCGAGCCGCGCGCTGCGCAGCGGGGAGACCACCAGCCCCGCATAGCGTGGCGGCACGCGGGGCATTTCCGCCTGGTGCTTCGCAGCGGCTTCGCGGTTCTGGAACCAGACGCCTTCGAATTTGCGGCCGGAGAGATAGAGCTCGGACGGTTCGTTCAGGCCGATCACGCCGCCGCAATTCGAGAATCCCGGCACGTTGGCGGTGGTGATGCCGAGGGTGAAGCCCGCGATGCGCGCCTGGGTGACGAGCTGGCAGGTGGAGAAGGTCTTGCCTTCGGCCGGGCGGCGCAGGCCCGGGACCTTCGCCATCTCCGCCTCGTCGGCGAAAAGCTTCATGCCGATCGGCAGGGTGCGCAGGCGCAGCAACTCGGTGAGCTGGCGCCCGAGTTCCGCGATGTGTTTCGCGTCGAGCGCGGGGGCATCCGCGACGGCGGCGACATCATCATTCATGGTCGTTGTTCCTCCTGACGCCGGATGATGCGCCGATGCGGGCAGGAGGCAAGAACGGCTGAAGCCGCCGGTCCGCGCGAACCGACGGCTTCCGACCATGCCGGCACTAGGGGATCAGACGGCCGGCGCGGCCTCCTGGGCCGCGGCCATGGCCGCGAAGGGGCATCCCTGGCCGCGGCGCTGGCGGCGCACCTCGGCGGCGTAGCGGCCGGGCTGATGCTCTTCGGCGCTGGAGGGAATGACGATGCTCTCGCGATACGCATCCCATTCCGCATCGCCCCACTGGGTGAAGGCGTCGGTGGTGGTCGAGGCATTCATCACCGCATCGGCATAGGCGAATTGCGGGACGGGCGTGACCTGCAGGATGGGGCGGAGCTGATTGATCTCGACCGGCGTGTCGGTACGGGTCATGCGGATGTTGGTGAAGAGCGGACCGAACCACTTGTCGAATTCGACGATGCCCTCGAACTGCTCATAGGCGGCGGGGCGCGGCAGGTTGGCAGGCGCCCGGGTCAGCAGCGACCAGCCGGGCGCGCAGCGCACGAAGAGGCCCGTCCACATCTGCACCACGCCCGGTTCGGGCAGGCCGGTCAGGAAGGGCGGGGAGAAGCCGCGGATGTCCTCCGGCACGCTCTCGTCGAAGCGGGCGCGGAAATGCGGATACTGCACGGCGCCGAGGCCGAGCGGCATCCATTCATGCTCGAGCTCCTCGCAGGTCCAGAGGATCTCGTGCCCATCCCACATCAGGGAGAAGTCGAGCGGCGCGGTGATGTGCCAGCCGTAGCCGGAGGCCGTGGTGACCGCGTCACAATAGCGGAAGGCGCGCGTGGGCAGGCCGCCGAGGGCCGATCGGTCCGCACGTTCGGGCGCCGGGATCCCGGGGATCAGGCGATGGAAGGCGACGATCGGGGTGCGGTCCTGGGACATGTCTCGGGTGGGTCCTTGGTGGCGCGCGGCAGGGAACCAGGGGCGGGGGCTCCACCGGGGAGCCCCCTGCTCCGGGGATCAGGCGCGGCGCATGCCGGCGCCGATGCGGACGGCGCCCTTGTCGGCGACGGAAGCCTTCGGGGTGCGCATGCCGGCGCCGGTACGGACGGCGCCCTTGTCGGCGACGGAAGCCGGGGTGCGCATGCCGGCGCCGATGCGCACGGTGCCCTTGTCGGCGACGGAGGCCTTGGGGGTGCGCATGCCGGCGCCGGTGCGAACCGCGCCCTTGTCGGCGACGGAAGCCGGGGTGCGCATGCCGGCGCCGATGCGCACGGCGCCCGTGTCGGCGACGGAGGCCTTC
>JAYRJZ010000133.1:0-13217 GCA_041906015.1 Roseomonas sp. | reverse complement strand
GCCGGGAAGCCCGGCGCGGCCAGCGCCGCGACGAAGGGGGCAAGGGGGCCTTCCGTGATGCCCTGCAGGCGCAGGGCGCCCTGCGCCGCTTCACCGGTGCGCTGCGCCTCCTCGGCCGAGAGGTCATAGAGCCCGCGCCCGGCATGGGTGTCGAGCACCGCGAAGGGCGTCTCCTTGCGCTTCAGCGCATCGAGCAGCCGCAGCAGCAGCGCGTGCTTCAGGCTGTCCGCGTGGTTTCCGGCGTGGAAGGCGTGGCGGTAGTTCATGGGGCTTCGTCGGCGAGGATCGCCCAGCGCTCATGGTCGCGCCATTCGCCCCCGATGCGCAGGTAGCGGGGCGAGAACCCTTCCTGCCGGAAGCCAAGCCGCCGCACCAGCGCGATGGAGCGCGCATTGCCCGGCTGGATGTTGGCTTCGAGCCGATGCAGCCCGAGCGGGCCGAAGGCATGGGCGATGGCCAGGCCGAGGGCGACGCGCATCAGCCCCCGCCCATCCTGCCCGGCCATGGCCCAGTAGCCGAGATAGGCGCTGAGGAAGGCGCCGCCGACGATCTCGTTGAGATTGATGATCCCGATCGGTGCCGTGTCGTCGCCGCGGCGCGCGATCAGGGAGAGGTTCGGCCCGGTCAGGCCGCGCAGGAACCAGGCATCGAAGCCGGCTTGGTCGGTGAAGGGCTCGACCCAGGGAAGGTGCAGGTCGCGGCTTGAGAGATGCGCGGCGATCAGCGCGGCGGCGTCCTGCCGTGCCGGACGGTCCAGCCGGATGCCCTCGCCCGCGATGACGGTGCCGGTCATGCCCCGGCCAGCTCCGCGAGCGGCCAGCGCGGGCGCGGGCTGTGGTCGAGCGGGTCCGTGAGGCCCGCGCGCAGGCGCTCGATGCCCGCCCAGGCCACCATCACGGCATTGTCGGTGCACAGCCGCAGCGGCGGGGCGAGCATGGGCACGCCCGCGCCCGCGGCGGCCCCGGCCAGCGCCGCGCGCACCGCGCCATTCGCCGCGACGCCGCCGGCGACGACCACCGCCGTCGCCTGCGGCAGCATCGCGAGCGCGTGGCGCGCCCGGTCGGCCAGCACCGCGGCGACGGAGGCCTGGAAGGAGGCCGCCACATCCTCTCGCCGCCCGCCTTGGGCGAGGGCGCGTGCGACGGCGGTCTTGAGGCCGGAGAAGGAGAAGTCGCAGCCCGGCCGGCCGAGCAGCGGGCGCGGCAGCGGCACCGCCCGCGCATCGCCCTGCGCGGCCAGACGCTCCAGATGCGGTCCGCCGGGCCAGGGCAGGCCCATCAGCTTGGCGGCCTTGTCGAAGGCCTCGCCCACCGCGTCGTCGAGCGTGGTGCCGAGCCGGCGGTAGTGGCCGAGCCCATCCACCGCGACGCATTGGCAATGCCCGCCCGAGACCAGCAGCAGCAGGTAGGGGAAGGCCGGAGCCCCTTCGGGCAGCAGGCCGGGCAGCCGGGCCGTCAGCGCATGGGCCTCGAGGTGGTTCACCGCGACGAAGGGCAGGCCCTGGGCGATGGCGACGCCCTTGCCGAAGCAGGCCCCGACGATGAGCCCGCCGATCAGCCCGGGGCCGGAGGTCGCGGCCACCGCACCGAGATCCGACGCCCGCAGCCCCGCGCGCCGGAGCACCGTCTCCGCCAGGCCGGGCAGGGCGGCGAGATGTGCCCGCGCGGCGATCTCGGGGACCACGCCCCCGAAGGCGGCGTGCTCCTTCTCCTGGCTCAGCACCGCCTCGGCGAGGATGGTGCCGTCGGGGGCGAGCACCGCCGCGGCGGTCTCGTCGCAACTGCTCTCGAGGCCCAGCACGGGGCCTCGCAGGCTCGCGCTCATGGGCAGGTTTCCTCGGCGGCCATCGTCAGTGGCTGAGGATGTCGGGGTCCTCGTAGCCCAGCAGGTCGAGCTTCCCGCGGGCGGGGAGGAAGCGGAAGCAGGCCTCGGCGAGGTCAAGCCGGCCTTCGCGCTTCAGCAGCCCTTCGAGCTTCGCCCACAGCGCATGCAGGTGCAGCACGTCGGAAGCGGCGTAGGCGAGCTGCTCCGTGGTGAGTTCCGGCGCCCCCCAATCGGAGGTCTGCTGCTGCTTGGACAGATCGACGCCGAGCAGTTCCTTGCACAGATCCTTCAGCCCATGGCGGTCGGTGAAGGTGCGCACCAGCTTCGCCGCGACCTTGGTGCAGACCACGGGCGCGACGGTGACGCCGAGATACTGGTACAGCGCCGCGACATCGAAGCGGGCGAAGTGGAACAGCTTCGTCACCGCCGGGTCGGTCAGCAGCTTCTTCAGGTTCGGTGCCGCATAGCCCTGGCCGCCGAGCGCTTCGGGAATGAGCTGGACCAGATGCGCCGACCCGTCGCCCGAGGAGAGCTGCACGAGGCAGAGCCGGTCGCGATGCGGGTTGAGGCCCATCGTCTCGGTGTCGATGGCGACGATGCGGCCGAGGTCGAGCCCGTCCGGCAGGTCGTTGCGGTGCAGCCGGATGGTCACGCCGGCATGGGTGAAAAGGGTTGTACCCACGGAATGCGCGGAGCCTCGTCGTGACGGAAGTGAACGGGAATGCGGCGAGGGATCGTCCCGGGATCGGCTTCCGCCGCGCCGGTCGAACACGCCTCAATCCCACGGATTTCCTGATGCTCTTACGGCGAGGGATGCAGCGGCGCAAGCACGCCCGGGGCCGGGCGTCGCGCCATGAAACGAGCATCCCATCCTCACCACCCGGTCCCAATGACGGGTGCGGTGACGGGGGCGGCTCCCGTCAGCCGCCCCACGCCGGTGCTTACCGCTGCGTGTTGCTGCCCCCGCCGAGGCTGGCGAGGGCGGCGCCGGCGCTCGGGATGCGCGGGGGAGCCGACAGGCGCTGCACGGTGGCGTCGGGGCCCGCGCTGAAGATCGATCGGGGCAGGGCCGGCGCCAGCGCCGCGCGGTCGTTGGCGTCGAGCGCTGTGGCGGCGGCTTGGAGCCCATCGATGACGGATTGCGGCGGCGCGGATGCCGGGATGCCGAGCGCGCGGCGGCCTTCGCTGCGCGCCTGCTGCAATTGCGTCAGCGCCTGTGCGGGCGACGCCTGCCAGCGCGGGTCGCGCGGCACGGCCTCAGCGAGGAACTCGATATCCGCGATGGCGCGCGCTGTCGCCGCGGGCTGGTTCGGCTGGGGGCGCCGGAAATAGCCGGCGGCCTCCAACATCGCGCTGCGGATCGGGTCCGCGGTGACGGAGCCGGGCGCGGCGGCAGGCATTGTGGGTGGGGGTGTCGTCGGCGAGCATGCCGCCACAGCGAGCACGCCCAGCACAAGCTTGCGTCGGTCCATGACCGTGACTCCTCCCGATTATTTCTATCGGAAGCCTAGTCTGGTCATCGCGAGAGGCGATTGCGCCATATCAAGTTTAGTGCCGATTCCGCAACGAGCCAGCCAGTTCGGCTGTTGCGAGATGGTGCCCAGGAAAGGACTCGAACCTTCACAGCCTTGCGGCCACAGGTACCTGAAACCTGCGCGTCTACCAATTCCGCCACCTGGGCAAGGAGGTCGGCGCCTCGCGGCGAGGCCGGGCGTTTACGCGGGGTCGCGCGGGGCGTCAAGCGGGGGTGTGATGGTTGAGTGGCGGCGGCACCGCCAATATGGGGAAAGGACGGCGCGGACCCCAGGTTCCGCCGGGGCTTCAGAATGGAGGCGGGCATGATCGGCAACGACGTCGCGACGGTCTTCGGGGGGGCGGGCTTCATCGGCCGGCATGTCGTGCAGCGCCTGGCGCGGCAGGGATTCACCGTGCGAATCGCCGGGCGCGATACGGAGAAGGCTGGCCGGCTGCGCCCTCTCGGCGATGTGGGCCAGATCCTGCCGGTTGCGGCCTCGGTCACCGACGATGCGTCGGTGGCCCGCGCGATCGCCGGGGCCGATGTCGTGGTGAGCCTGGTCGGCATCCTGTTCGAGCGGAAGAAAGGCGACTTCCAGCGCATCCATGCCGAGGGCGCCGGCCGCGTCGCCCGGCAGGCCGCCGCGGCCGGCGCCCAGCGCCTGGTCCACATCTCGGCCCTCGGGGCGGATGCGGCCAGTCCGAGTCTCTATGCCCGGACCAAGGGAGAAGGCGAGGCGGCGGTGCGGGAGGCCTTTCCCTCGGCGACCATCCTGCGGCCCTCGGTGGTCTTCGGGCCGGACGACCAGTTCTTCAATCGCTTCGCGGGCCTCGCCGCGCTGCTGCCGGTGATGCCGGTGATCGAGGGCGGAACGCGCTTCCAACCGGTCTATGTCGGGGATGTCGCTGATGCGGTGATGGCCGCCATCGAGCGGGAGGAGGCGCGGGGGCGCACCTATGAACTCGGCGGCCCGCGCGTGATGACGATGCGCGAGGTGCTGGACTTCGTGTTGGAGCAGACGCAGCGCCGACGCCGGCTGGTCCCGCTGCCGCATGGGCTGGTCGCGCTGCAGGCATGGCTTGGCGAATGCCTGCCGAACCCGCCGCTGACGCGAGACCAGCTTCTGCTGCTCTCGCGCGACAATGTGGTGGGCGAGACGGCGGATGGGCTCCCGGCGCTCGGTATCGTGCCCAAGGCGGCGGAGGCGATCGCGCCGTCCTATCTGGCGCGATTCCGGCCGGTGCGGCGGCGTACGACGCCATAGGTCCATATCGGACCTTTATTGCTCGCAATGATGCGATGCGGCATCGTGGTGAGCCGCGCGATGGAGTTTTTAGGACAAGAAAACTGACCAATCGGCGCAGAAAGGACTCGCGCGGCCGTTTGGCATGCCGTATGTGACGCGAGGCCGAGCCTGTGATGACCGATCATGCCTGTGGCGTGGCGGCCCGTGGTGCGGTCGCGTCCTGGCCGGACGCAAACCGTTTTGATGCAAGACCGATGCCGCCGCGGGGGTTCGCATGGCCGAGAAGATGCTCCAGTTCGTTCGCCTGCAGCAGCGTCAGCCCGACAAGCGCGACGCGGCGGCCCGACGGGCCGATTGGGGCGAGGTCTACCAGCCCTTCGCGAAGGAGGCCGCGTCGGCGCAGGCCTCGCGTTGCTCGCAATGCGGCGTGCCCTTCTGCCAGGTGCATTGCCCGCTGAACAACAACATCCCCGACTGGCTGAAGCTGACCGCCGAGGGCCGGATCGAGGAGGCCTATGAGATCGCCGCGGCGACCAACACCTTCCCGGAGATCTGCGGCCGCGTCTGCCCGCAGGACAGGCTCTGCGAAGGCAATTGCGTCATCGAGAAGGGCTTCGATTCCGTCACCATCGGCGCGGTCGAGAAGTACATCACCGACACCGCCTGGGAGAAGGGCTGGGTCAAGCCGCCCAAGCCGGTGAAGGAGCGTGCCGAGAGCGTCGGCATCATCGGCGCCGGCCCCGCCGGCATGGCCGCGGCCGAGCGCCTGCGCACCATGGGCTACCAGGTCACCGTCTATGACCGGCATGACCGCGCCGGCGGGCTGATGATCTATGGCATCCCGAACTTCAAGCTGGAGAAGGAAGTCGTCCTCCGCCGCCAGAAGCAGTACGAGGATGGCGGCATCGCCTTCGCGCTGAATGTCGCGGTCGGGCAGGATGTCCCGCTCGCCGAGCTGCGCGCGAAGCACCAGGCGCTGCTGGTCGCGACCGGCGTCTACAAGGCCCGTGACATCACCAACCCGGGCAGCGATCTCGATGGCGTGGTGCCGGCGCTCGACTACCTCATCGCGTCCAACCGCAAGGGCCTTGGCGACGCGGTGCCGGACTTCGATTCCGGGGCGCTGGATGCGGCGGGCAAGCATGTCGTCGTGGTCGGTGGCGGCGACACCGCGATGGACTGCGTGCGCACCGCGGTGCGCCAGGGCGCGGCCTCGGTCACCTGCCTCTATCGCCGCGACAAGGCGAACATGCCGGGCTCGATGCGCGAGGTGAAGAACGCCGAGGAAGAAGGCGTGGTCTTCGAATGGCTCGGCGCGCCGGAGGCTTTCCTCGGCACCGGCAAGGTCGAGGGCGTCCGCGCCCAGCGCATGCATCTGGGCCTGCCGGACGCGACCGGCCGCCAGCAGATCGAGCCGATCCCCGGCGCGACCTTCGACCTGAAGGCGGACCTGGTGATCAAGGCACTGGGTTTCGACCCCGAGGACCTGCCCCAGGCCTTCGACGAGCCGGCGCTGTCCGTCACGCGCTGGGGCACGCTGAAGGTCGACTACCGCACCATGATGACGGCGTTGCCGGGCGTGTTCGCGGCGGGCGACATCGTGCGTGGTGCCTCCCTCGTCGTCTGGGGCATCCGCGACGGGCGTGACGTTGCCGAACAGATCCACAGCTACATCCAGGCCAAGGCCGAGAGCCCGGCCATCGCGGCGGAGTGAAGCCACCATGTCGCAGATTGAATCCGGTTCCGACTTCGTCGAGTCCTTCACCGCGGGTCGCGCGGCGCTGGAATCCGCCGCCCATCTGGACCTGACCGAGCATGACGCCTGCGGCGTCGGCCTGGTGGCCGCGCTGGACGGCAAGCCCTCGCGCCAGGTGGTGCAGGCCGGCATCGACGCGCTGAAGGCCGTCTGGCACCGCGGCGCGGTCGATGCGGACGGCAAGACCGGCGATGGTGCGGGCATCCACATCGAGATCCCGCAGGACTTCTTCGCCGAGGTCGTGCAGCGCGGCGGCGACCGCGTGCGCCCGGGCCGCATCGCCGTCGGCATGGTCTTCCTGCCCAAGACCGACCTGGGCGCGCAGGAACGCTGCCGCCAGATCATCGAGACCGAGATCCTGAACGCCGGCTACCACATCTACGGCTGGCGCCAGGTGCCGATCGACGTGACCTGCATCGGCGAGAAGGCGAACGCCACCCGGCCCGAGATCGAGCAGATCCTGATCTGGGACCCCGAGCAGCGCGACATCGCCACTGCCGAACGCGACATGTTCGTCATCCGCCGGCGCATCGAGAAGCAGGCGATCGCCGCGCAGATCCCCGAGCTCTATCTCTGCTCGCTGTCGGTGCGCTCGCTCATCTACAAGGGCATGTTCCTCGCCGAGAGCCTGACGCAGTTCTATCCGGACCTGCTCGATGTGCGCTTCGTCTCGCGCTTCGCGATCTACCACCAGCGCTATTCGACCAACACCTTCCCGACCTGGCGCCTGGCGCAGCCCTTCCGCATGCTCGCCCACAATGGCGAGATCAACACGCTGCACGGCAACGCCAACTGGATGAAGAGCCACGAGACGCGGCTCGCCCATCCGCTGCTCGACGCGCATATGGACGACCTCAAGCCCATCGTGCAGGCAGGCGGGTCGGACACCGCGACGCTCGACAACGTCTTCGAGCTGCTGGTGCGCGCGGGCCGCGACGCGCCGATGGCCAAGGCGCTGCTGATCCCCGAAAGCGTCGGCAACAACGCCACCATGCCGGAGAGCCATCGCGAGCTCTTCATGTACTGCAACGCGGTGATGGAACCGTGGGACGGGCCGGCCGCGATCGCCGCGACGGATGGCCGCTGGGTGGTTGGCGGGCTCGACCGCAACGGGCTGCGCCCGATGCGCTACACCATCACCGATGACGGGCTGCTGATCGTCGGCTCCGAGACCGGCATGGTGAAGGTCGCGGAGGATCGCGTGGTACGCAAGGGCCGGCTCGGGCCCGGGCAGTGCATCGGCGTGGATCTGGAGGAGGCGCGCTTCTATGAAGATGCGCCGCTGAAGGACATGCTCGCCGCGCGCAAGCCCTTCGGCAAGTGGACGGCGCTGACCACCCGCATCGATGAGATCGTCAAGGCCGAGGCCGACGAACGGGCCCATTTCGGCATCGAGGAACTGCGTCGCCGCCAGCTCGCCATGGGCTACACGCTCGAGGAGCTGGAGCAGATCCTGCACCCGATGGCCGAGGATGCCGCCGAGGCGATCGGCTCGATGGGCGACGACACGCCGATCGCGGTCCTGTCCAACCAGTATCGCGGCCTGCATCACTATTTCCGCCAGACCTTCAGCCAGGTGACCAACCCGCCCATCGACTCGCTGCGCGAGACGCGGGTGATGACGCTGAAGACAAGGCTCGGGAATCTCGGGAACATCCTCGAGGAAGATCCGGCGCAGTGCGACATGCTGATGCTGGAAAGCCCCGTGCTGTCGAACGCGCAGTTCGAAGCCATGCGCCACTACATGGGCAGCACGGTCTGCTCGGTGGACTGCACCTGGCCCACCAGGGAAGGCGAGCACGGTCTGCGCCGCGCCATCGAGCGCATCCGCCGCGAGGCGGAGGAAGGCGTGCGCTCCGGCTGCGCCCACGTCATCCTCACCGATGAGGCGCAAGGCTTCGACCGCGCGGCGATCCCGATGATCCTCGCGGTCGGTGCGGTGCAGACGCATCTGATCAGGCACGGGCTGCGCACCTTCACCTCGCTGAACGTGCGCGCCGCCGAGTGCATGGACGTGCACTACTTCGCCGTGCTGATCGGCGCGGGTGCCACCACGGTGAACGCCTACCTGGCGCAGGAGAGCATCGCCGACCGCCATCGCCGCGGATTGTTCGGCAATGTCGGCCTGGGCGACGCGGTCGCGAAGTACAAGAAGGCGGTGGACAAGGGCCTGCTGAAGGTCATGTCCAAGATGGGCATCGGCGTGCTGTCGTCCTATCGCGGGGGCATGAACTTCGAGGCCATCGGGCTGTCGCGCGCGCTGATCGCGGAATTCTTCCCCGGCACGCCGTCGCGCATCTCGGGCATCGGCCTGTCGGGCATCGCCCGGCGCGTGCTGGCCTTGCACGAGAAGGCCTGGGCCGAGGGCGCGGTCGCCCTGCCGGTCGGCGGCCTATACAAGCTGCGCCGGCGCGGCGAGGTCCATGCTTTCGACGGCTCCCTGATCCATACGCTGCAGAAGGCGGTGGAGACGGACAGCTACATGACCTTCAAGCGGTATTCGGATGCCGTGCGGAAGCTGCCGCCCGTCGCGCTGCGCGACCTGCTCGACTTCCGCCTGGAAGGCCGCACGCCGGTCGCGATCGAGGAAGTCGAGAGCATCACCGAGATCCGCAAGCGCCTGGTCGCGCCTGGCATCTCGCTCGGCGCCCTGTCGCCCGAAGCGCATGAGACGCTGTCCATCGCCATGAACCGCATCGGCGCCAAGTCCGACAGCGGCGAGGGTGGCGAGGACCCGTCGCGTGCCAAGCCGCGCGCCAATGGCGACAATGCGAATTCCGCGATCAAGCAGATTGCGAGCGGTCGCTTCGGCGTCACCGCCGAATACCTCAACAACTGCCGCGAGATCGAGATCAAGGTCGCCCAGGGTGCCAAGCCCGGCGAGGGCGGCCAGCTTCCGGGCTTCAAGGTCACGGGGCTGATCGCGAAGCTGCGGCACTCGACGCCGGGGGTGACGCTGATCTCCCCGCCGCCGCATCACGACATCTACTCGATCGAGGACCTGGCGCAGCTCATCTACGACCTCAAGCAGATCAACCCGGATGCCTCGGTCTGCGTGAAGCTGGTCAGCCGCTCGGGCATCGGCACCATCGCGGCCGGTGTCGCGAAGGCGAAGGCGGATGCGATCCTGGTCTCCGGCCATTCCGGGGGCACGGGTGCCTCCCCGCAATCATCGATCAAGTATGCCGGCCTGCCCTGGGAAATGGGGCTGTCCGAGACGCATCAGGTGCTGCAGCTCAACCGGCTGCGGCATCGGGTGAAGCTGCGCACGGATGGCGGGCTCAAGACCGGGCGCGACGTGGTGATCGCCGCGATGCTGGGCGCCGAGGAATTCGGCATCGGCACCGCCTCCCTGGTCGCCATGGGCTGCATCATGGTCCGCCAGTGCCATTCCAACACCTGCCCGGTGGGCGTCTGCGTGCAGGACGAAGCCCTGCGCCAGAAGTTCACCGGCACGCCGGAGAAGGTCATCAACCTCTTCTCCTTCGTGGCGGAGGAGGTGCGCGAGATCCTGGCCTCGCTGGGCTTCCGCAAGCTGACCGACATCATCGGCCGCACCGACCTGCTCCAGCAGGTCAGCCGCGGGTCGGAGGATCTCGACGACCTCGACCTCAACCCGCTGCTGGTGCAGGCCGATGCCGGCCCGCATGCCTCCTACTGGACCATGGACGGCCGCAACGAGGTGCCGGAGACGCTGGACGCGGAGATGATCCGCGACGCGGACGCGCTGTTCCGCCACGGCGAGAAGATGCAGCTCGCCTACAACATCCGGAACACGCATCGCGCCATCGGCACCAAGGTGTCGTCGCGCATCACGCGCCAATTCGGCATGTCGGGCCTCCAGCCCGGCCATCTGACGGTGCGGCTGCGCGGCACGGCGGGCCAGTCGCTCGGCGCCTTCGCGGTGCGCGGGCTGAAGCTCGAGGTGTTCGGCGACGCCAACGACTATGTCGGCAAGGGCCTGTCCGGGGCCTCGATCGTGGTGCGCCCCGCACCCTCCTCGCCGCTGGTCTGGAACGACAACACCATCATCGGCAACACCTGCCTCTACGGCGCGACGGCCGGTGAGCTGTTCGCGGCCGGGCAGGCGGGTGAGCGCTTCGCGGTGCGCAATTCCGGCGCGACCGCGGTGGTGGAAGGCTGCGGCGCCAATGGCTGCGAGTACATGACCGGCGGCACCGTCGCGATCCTCGGCGCCGTGGGCGACAATTTCGGCGCCGGCTTCACCGGCGGCCACGCCTTCGTCTACGACGCCGACGACACCTTCGGCCTGCGCATCAACCCTGAAACCCTGCTGTGGGATCGCCTCGCGCATCCGCATTGGGAAAGCGTGCTGTGCGACCTGATCGCGCGGCACGTGGCCGAGACCGGCAGCCGCTTCGCCGCCCGCCTGCTGAACGAATGGGCGGTGGAACGGACGCGCTTCTGGCACGTCGTGCCGAAGGAATACGCGAAGTACCTGCCGGTGCCGATGTCCGAGGCGCGCGCGGCGGCGGAATGATCTGCGTTACGGCCCGGTGAAGTGATTCACCGGGCCGTGACCTGGCTGCTTCCGTTTCGATAACCACGCGGTAATCTTGCCCCATTCGGATGCGTGCCGCCGCCGCATCGCAGGAGGGGGAGTTCACCATGCGCCGTTTCATCCTGACCCTCGGGACCATCCTTGCCCTGGCCGCGCCGGCCTCGGCGCAGCAGGTCCGCAACCTCGCCGCGATCAATGGCTGGGTCGCCTATATCGCGCAGAGCAATGCCGGCCCGCTCTGCGGCATGGGCACCGAGGCGAATTCCGTCGGCCGGTTCTTCTGGATCAAGCTCGAACGGCTGAATGGCGACCTGCACGGCTTCATCCAGGTGGGCGACCGGAGCTGGAACGTCCGCCAGGGCGCGACCGGCCGCATCGTGGTCGGCATCGATCGCCAGCGCGCCGAACTCAACTACACCGGCACCAATCGGCCCGACATGATCGAGGCTTCCTATCGCGGCGCCTTCGACAACTTCCTGAACTTCGTCGAGGCCTTCGCCGGCGGCTATCGCATGCAGGTCAGCTTCCCGGGTGAGAACGTCAACCCCTGGTCGGCGGATCTGCGCGGCACCCGGGCGGTGACCGAAGCCTTCCTGGCCTGCGTCCGCCGGATCTGACTTTACCGGGAAGGGGGCGAAACATCGCTCCCAAGCCCTGGCCTCGCGACGGGGTGGGTGGCATAACCGGCGGGTTGTGAGACTTCTGTTCCACCTTCCCCTCTCGCCATTCTCCCGCAAGGTGCGGCTCGCCCTGGCCGAGAAGCGCATCCCCTTTGACATGCGCGTCGAGCGAGTCTGGGAGAGGCGGGACGACTTCCTGGCCATGAACCCCGCCTGCACCGTGCCGGTGCTGGTCGAGGACAACGGGCTGACCATCGCGGATTCCAATGCGATCTGCGAATATCTCGATGAGGCCTATCCGGACATGCCGCTGCTCGGCCGCACGCTCGCGGAGCGGGTCGAGGTTCGGCGCCTGGTCGCCTGGTTCGACGGCAAGTTCCACGCCGAGGTCGGCGCCAACCTGCATTATGAGAAGCAGATGAAGCGGCTGATGGGCCGCGGCAACCCGGATGCGACGGCGATCCGCGCGGGCTACGCCAATCTGCGCCCGCACCTCGAATACATCGGCTGGCTGGCCGAGACGCGGCCCTGGCTCGCCGGTACGTCGCTGACGCTGGCGGACCTCGCCGCGGCGGCGCATCTCTCGGTGCTGGATTTCATCGGCGATATCGACTGGTCGCTGAATGAAGCGGCCAAGGACTGGTACGCGCGGATGAAGTCGCGCCCGTCCTTCCGCCCGCTGCTGACCGATCGCGTCAGTGGCGTCACGCCGCCACCGCACTACGCGGATCTCGATTTCTGAGCGGCCGAAGGCCGTAGCCGGTTCCATCGCGGCGACGGCATCTGGAAAGCGGCGGCCTCGCTTACGGCGCGCTGCGCCCCGACAAGCCTACCGCCGCGCCGGCCCTGCCTCGATGAGCGCCATGTTCTGCGCCGCGAGGTCCGCCGCCGCGCTGTCCGGCGCGAGTTCCATCACCCGTTCCCAATCCGCCCGCGCGCCCATGGCATCGCCCTGCGCCTGGCGGATGATGCCGCGTTCGAGCAGCCCTTCGACATTGTCGGGCTCCAGCCGGAGCGCCTGGTCCACGCTCTCCGCCGCGGGCGGCAGGCGTTCAAGCCGCCGCAGGGCCGCGGCGTGCAGGATCCACGCCTCGGCGCGCGAGGCATCGGCCGCCACCACGATCTCGATATCCGTCAGTGCCGCGGCCGGCCGGTTCAGCGCCAGCGAGGCCATCGCCCGTTCGGTCAGCAGGTCGGAATCCGTCGGCGTCAGGGCGAGGGCCAGGGTCAGCGCCGCATGGGCCTGCTGAGGGCGGCCCGCGGCGATCCAGGCCTCGCCGGCTTGGCCGAAGACAGCCGCGCGGGCGGCGATGCCGGCCTCGCTGCGCGCGGCGATGCGTTCGAGCGCCTCGGCGGCGCGTTCGGCTTCCCCCAGGTTCAACAGGGCCAGCGCGGCGCAATGGGCCGCACCCTCGCCGCCGCCCTGCATGGCCCAGGAATCGGCGAAGCTGCGCGCGCCTTCCGGATCCTCGTCGAGCATCTGCAGGCAGCGTTCGTATTCCGGCACATCGACCAGCCGGGGCGGGTCGGGCGGCGTGGGCAGGAACTCCTCGGCATCGGGGCCGGACAGGAACCACAACGCGCCCCCCCCTGCCGCGAGCAGCACGATCGCGGCGCCTGCCAGCATGAGGCGAAGGGGCATCATGCGATGCAATCTAGTGCCCGCTCGGCGACCGTGCCAGATCACCTGCATGCAGGCTGTCATGCTTCTCGTCCTCGGCTTGGGTCATTCG
>JAYRJZ010000132.1:0-13499 GCA_041906015.1 Roseomonas sp. | reverse complement strand
GGTTCGGAGGGCGGCACCGCCGGGGCGGGCGGCGCCGGCGGGGCGGGTGGCGCGGTCTCCTCGGTGGGCTCGGCCGGGTCGCCGGATTCGGGCGTGGCGCCGCCCGCCTGGGCAACGGTATCGGCGAAGACCAGGGCGACCGTGCCCCCCTCGCCCGGCTCCTCGATCGGGTCGTGCAGTGGCCACAGGACCAGCGCGGCCATCAGCGCGCCATGGACCAGCGCGGAGCCGAGCAGCGCGACGCCCAGCCACCAGGCCGCGGAACGGCGCGGGCGGGAGGCCGGGCTGCGTTCGGGCGCCTTCACAGCACCGGCACGCCCTTCTGCTTGGCCTTGCCCTCGGGTTCGACATGGATGGTGATGACGGCGGTCTCCAGCTCGGCCTTCAGCGCGGCCTCGATCCGGTCGCAGATCTCGTGGGATTCGCGCACCGTCATGTCGCCCGGCACCACCAGGTGGAACTCCAGGAAGGTGAAGCGACCGGCATGGCGGGAACGCAGGTCATGGGCCTCGATCGCCCCTTCCGCCTGCTCGGCGACGATGGCCCGGATACGCTCCATGGTGGGCGGGGGCACGGCCTCGTCCATCAACCCGCCCACGCTCTCGCGCAGCAGGCCGAAGCCGGAGAAGAGGATGTTGCCCGCCGTGAGCGCGGCGAGCAACGGGTCGAGCCACAGCACGCCCGTCAGCGCAACGAGCCCGACGCCGACGATGACACCGACCGAGGTGATGACGTCCGACCACAGATGCTTCGCATCGGCGATCAGCGCGGGCGAGCGCAGCGCCCGCCCCCGGCGCCCGATATGGGCGGCCCAGGCGGCATTCACGCCGCTCGCGACCGCGGAGATGGCCAAGCCGATCCCCGCCTGTTCGGGCGCGCGCGGGCGAAGGAAGGCGCCCCAGGCCTCATGCAGGATCAGCAGCGCCGCGACGATGATCAGCGCACCTTCCAGAACGGCGGAGAAATACTCGGCCTTGGCATGGCCATAGGGATGGTTGTTGTCCGCCGGCAGCGACGAATAGGCGATGGCCACCAGCGCGGCCATGGCGGCGGCCACGTTCACGATGCTCTCGAGCGCGTCGGCGAGCAGCGCCACGCTGCCGGTCAGCCACCAGGCCACCGCCTTCAGCGCAAGCACCACGAGGGCCACCACGACACTGCCGATGGCGAGCGTCGTGGCCCGGCTGGACCGCATTTCCGTCATAGGCGGGGTTTACCGCCCCCGGCCTAGACGGAGAAGTACTTCGCGCGCGGGTGATGCAGCACGATGGCGCTGGTCGATTGTTCCGGATGGAGTTGCCATTCGTCACTGATCGACACGCCGACACGCTCGGCCTTCAGCAGCTTCAGCAGCGGCGCCTGGTCCTCGAGCCGCGGGCAGGCCGGATAGCCGAAGGAATAGCGGCCGCCGCGATAGCCCTGCTGCAACATCTTATCCATGTCGCGGTCATCCTCGCCGGCGAAGCCCCATTCGGCGCGGATGCGCTTGTGGACGTATTCGGCCATGGCCTCCGCCATCTCGACCGACAGGCCGTGCAGGTAGAGGTAGTCCTGGTAGCGGTTCTCCTCGAACCATTCCCGCGCCACATCCGATGCCTTCTGGCCGACCGTGACCACCTGCAGCCCGATCACGTCGCGGCCATCGTCGATGTCCGTCACGAAGTCGGCGATGCACTCGCCGTCGTCCTTGGGCTGGCGCGGCAGGGTGAAGCGGGCGGCTTCGGTAACGCCGTCCTCCTCGAAGAGGATCAGGTCGTTGCCCTGCCCTGCGCACTTCCAATAGCCGTAGATCGCCTGGGGTTTGAGTATCTCCTGCTCCCCGGTGATGCGCAGCATGCGTTGCAGCACCGGGCGCAGCTCCTGCTTCGCCCAGCCGAGGAAGTCGTCGAGCGAGCGGCCTTGCTTCCGGAAGCCCCATTGGAACTGGTACAGGCTGCGCTCGTTGATGAAGGGCACGATGGCCTTGGGCGCGGCCTCGATGACGCGGGCACCCCAGAAGGGCGGGGTCGGCGTCGTCGTCTCCGCATTCACGCGGCGGCGGCGTGTCTGGGCATAGGCGACATCGACCGGCGCGAAGCCACGCGGATCGGCGGTGCCCAGGGTGCGGCGCTCGTTGCGCGACTTGCCCGCGCGCTTGGCCTGCAGGGCGGCGAGGTAGTCGTCGAAGCCGTTGCCGACGACCTTGTCCATCAGGTGCAGCCCGTCGAAGGCATCGCGCGCATAGGCGACGCGGCCCGTCGTGCCGTCCTTGGCATAGGCGCGGGTGCAGTCGTCCTCGACATAGTTGCGCGTCAGCGCCGCGCCGCCGAGCAGCACGGGAATGTCGAGCCCGATGCGCGCCATCTCCTCGAGGTTCTCGCGCATCACCACGGTGGACTTCACCAGCAGGCCGGACATGCCGATCGCATGCGCGCGGTGTTCCTGCGCGGCGGTGACCATGTCGGCCAGCGGCACCTTGATGCCGAGGTTGACGACCTTGTAGCCGTTGTTGGTGAGGATGATGTCGACCAGGTTCTTGCCGATGTCATGCACGTCGCCCTTCACGGTGGCGAGCACGATCGTCCCCTTCTCCTGCCCCGCCACGCGTTCCATGTGGGGTTCGAGATAGGCGACGGCGGCCTTCATGGTCTCGGCGGATTGCAGCACGAAGGGAAGCTGCATCTTGCCCGCGCCGAACAGCTCGCCCACCACCTTCATCCCGTCGAGCAGGATGTCGTTGATGATGGACAGCGGCGCGATGCCCTTGGCGAGCGCGTCCGCCAGCTCGTCGTCCAGCCCCTTGCGGTCGCCATCGACGATGCGGTCCTTGAGGCGTCCTTCGACCGTCTCCGCCTTCTGCTTCTTCGTCGCATCCGCGGCCTTACGGCCGGCGAAGATCTCCAGCATCTTCTGCAGCGGATCGTAGCCCTCCGCGCGGCGATCGAAGATCAGGTCCTCGGCGACCTTCACCTCCTCGGGCGGGATCTGGTGCAGCGGCTTGATCTTGCTGACATGCACGATCGCGCCAGTCATGCCGGCCTTCACGGCATGGTCGAGGAACACGGAATTCAGCACATGCCGCGCCGCCGGGTTCAGGCCGAAGGAGATGTTGGACAGTCCGAGGATGATCTGGATGTCCGGGAACTTCTCCCGGATCATGCGGATGCCATCCAGCGTCCACAGGCCGAGCTTGCGATCGTCCTCATTGCCCGTCGCGATGGTGAAGGTCAGCGGGTCGATCATCAGGTCGGATTGCGGCAGGCCATGCTTGTCGCAGGCGAATTCCACCAGCCGCGTCGCGATGCGCAGCTTGTCCTCCGCGGTCTTGGCCATGCCCACCTCGTCGATGGTCAGCGCGATGACCGCGGCGCCGAACTTCTTGGCGAGGATCATGCGGTCCGTCGCATGGCCCTCGCCATCCTCGAAGTTGATCGAGTTGATGATCGGCTTGCCGCCATGCAGCTTCAGCGCGGCCTCGATCACCGGCGTCTCGGTGCTGTCGATCACCAGCGGCGCGTTCACGCTGCTGGTGAAGCGGCGGATCACCTCGTTCATCTCCGCCATCTCGTCGCGGCCGACGAAGGCGGTGCAGACGTCCAGCGAGTTCGATCCTTCGCCGACCTGCTCGCGCCCGATGGCGACGCAGCCATCCCAGTCATGCGCCGCCTGGCGTTCGCGCCACGCCTTCGACCCGTTGGCGTTGCAGCGTTCGCCGATGGAGAAGTACGAATTCTCCTGCCGCAGCGACACCGAGGTATAGAGCGAGGCGACGGACGGCACCCAGTACGACTTGCGCGCGATCGGCGCGGGGCGATACGCCGCTCCGCTCACCTTGCGCAGCATCGCATCCAGCGCGGCGATATGCGGCGTCGAGGTGCCGCAGCAGCCGCCGATCAGGTTCACCCCATCCTCGGTGACGAAGCGCTCCATCCAGCTCGCGAGTTCCGCCGCGGCGAGCGGGTAATGCGTCTTGCCATCCACGAGCTCCGGCAGGCCGGCATTGGGCTGGCAGGAGACCAGGCGCGGCCAGTTCTGCGAGAGCCAGCGCACATGCTCGGCCATTTCCTGCGGGCCGGTCGCGCAGTTCAGCCCCATCAGATCCACATCGAGCGCGTGGGCAACGGTCGCCGCCGCGCCGATATCGGGGCCGACCAGCAGCGTGCCGGTCGTCTCCACCGTCACCTGCACGAAGATGGGGATGGAGGATTTCGCCTCGGCGCGCGCGATCTTCGCGGCGTTGACGGCGGCCTTGATGAACAGCGTGTCCTGGTTGGTCTCGGTCAGCAGCGCATCCGCGCCGCCGGCGATCAGCCCGCGGCACTGCACCACCAGCGCGGCTTCCAGCGCGTCATAGGCGATGTTGCCGAGCGAGGGCAGCTTCGTCCCCGGCCCGATATCGCCGATCACCCAGCGATGGCGGCCATCGGCGAAGCTCTCCGCCGCCTCGCGCGCGATCTCGACCGCGTTCTTGTTCAATTCGAACGCCCGGTCCTCCAGCTCGAACTCTCCGAGCGTGACCGGCGACCCGCCGAAGGTGTTGGTCAGCACCATGTCGGCGCCGGCCTCGTAATAGCCGCGATGGATCTCGCGCACCACGTCGGGGCGGGAGAGCACCAGCACATCCGTGCAGTTCTCCTTGCCCCAGAAGTCGCGATCCACGTCGAGGTCCATCACCTGCACGCGGCTGCCCATGCCGCCGTCGCACAGCAGGACCCGGTCACGAAGGGCGTCGAGAAGATGCGGGCGGGACATGACAGTCGTCCTTCAGGCGGAAACGGAAAGCGCGAGGCGTTCGGCACGCCACAGGCGCACCGGCAGCGCGCCGGGAATGGTGGTGGCGTGCGGGGCGGCACAGCCGGCCTCACCGAGCCAGCCGGCGATCTCGGCATCGTCGAAACCGGGCCAGCGATGAGCATAGGCGCCGAGCAGGTCGGCGCGCTGATGCGGGGCGAGATCGACGATCAGCAGCGCCCCGCCGGGCCGCAGCACGCGCGCGGCCTCGGCCAGCGCAACGGCGGGGTCCTCCGCGTAGTGCAGCACCATCTGCAGCGTCACCGCGTCGAAGCCGCCATCGGGCAGCGGCAGGCGATACATGTCGGCCTGGCGGACGGCGATGTGCGACAGGCCACGCTCGGCAAGCCGCGTGCGCGCCAGCGCCAGCATGTCGCGCGAGGCATCGACGCCGAGGCCCTCCTCGATGCGCGGGGCCAGCAGTTCCAGCAGCCCGCCGGTGCCGCAGCCGATATCGAGCAGCCGCGCGACCCGATCGGGCAGCGCCTCCAGCAGGGCGGCCTCGATGGCCCGGCCGGGCAGGTTCAGCGCGCGCATCTCGTCCCAATCCGCGCCATGGCGGCGAAAGGAATCCGAGGCCGCGCGCGCGCGCTCGGCGGCAAGCCGCGCCGCGGCGCGCCGGTCGGCCGCGAGCAGCGGATCCTCCTCCGGCAGCCGCGCCAGCAACGTCCGCACGAGAGCGGCATCCGGCGCGAGCTGGAACCAGGCATTCGCGCCCTCGGGCGTGCGGACGAGCAATCCGGCCTCGACCAGCAGCTTCAGATGGCGCGACAGTCGCGGCTGGGACTGGCCGAGGATCGCCACCAGGTCCGACACGCACCAGGCCCCGCGCGCGCAGAGCGCGAGCAGGCGCAGCCGCGTGGGCTCGGCCGCGGCGCGGAGTTGGGTCAGCAGCTCATCCATGGCCCTTTCAATCACATAAAGATATCATTATGTCCAGCAGACGATGCCGACCGATCCGCGAATTCCCGTGACCTTCCTGCCCGACCCGGCCGCCCTGCCGGACTGGCTCGGCGGGGGTGGCGCGGCAGCGCTGCTGACCGACCGCGCGCACACCGCCCCCGGGCTCGCGGCCACCGAACGCTTCGACGCGCGCCCCGTGCATCGCTTCGGCTGCGCCTGCTGCGCCGGTCGCTCGGCCGCGGCCATGGCGCTCGACCGCCTGTTCCAGGGCCGCACCCGCGGCCGCAACCCGTGGTTCGACCGCGTCGCCGTGATCGGCAGCGACGCGGCACGCGACCAGGTGGCCACGGCGCTGCGCGAGGATGCGTTGAGCCTCGCGCGGTTCCGCAAGGCCTGACGGCCCCCTGCCCTGGGCCGATGCGGTGGGAATTGGAGGGGCACCGCGCCATGAACGCGACGATGAGGCGACGGTCAGGCCGGGGAAGGGCTTTGCCCCTCCCCGGACCCCTCCCGACCAAAGGCCGAAAGGCCTTTGGAAACCTCGACTTGGCGCCCGGCGCCATGCCCATGCCAGCCTTTGCATCGCGTTTCGGGCACAAGAGCGGGCTTCGGCACCATTCTGCCCGCGGTGCACGGCACCAGGTGGAGGTTTGCAAAGGCCTTTCGGCCTTTGCTGGGGTGGCTTGGAGGGGCAAAGCCCCTCCAACTCCCACAGCGGAACGGTCAGGAAGGTCCTTCGGCCTGTGGCGGACGGAGCCCGAGAGGAGCGGCGCCCCTCTCGGTTCCACCGCCCTGGCCGGGTATCAGTTGCGCCGCGCCAGCCGCTGCCCCGCGATGTAGCCCCAGGCCATGTTCGGCCCGATCGTCGTCCCGGTGCCGACATTGCGTGTCCCGATCGGGCTCGCCATGGCGATCCCCGCCGCGAAGAGCCCCGGGATCACGCTGCCATCCGGGCGCAGCACTTCCGCATGCTCATTCGTCCGCGCGCCCCCCTTGGTGCCGAGGATCGACCGGCTGAAGGGCATGGCCAGGAAGGGCGGCTGACAGATCGGCTTGATCCCTGCCCGCCGCCGCTTGTCTCCGGCCGAGGCCGCATCGGCCCGCGCGGGGCGGCCGAAATCGCGGTCCTCGCCGGCCTCGGCGAAACCGTTGAAGCGGGCGACGCTGGCCGCCAGCGCCCCGGCCGGCACGCCGATCTGCGCGGCCAGGCCCGCCAGGTCCGGGGATTGCCGCATCCAGGCCGGATCGGCCTTGGCTGCCCAGCGCACCG
Source organism: Roseomonas sp. (assembly GCA_041906015.1). Taxonomy (GTDB): domain Bacteria; phylum Pseudomonadota; class Alphaproteobacteria; order Acetobacterales; family Acetobacteraceae; genus Neoroseomonas. Next base: position 6,556 of record JAYRJZ010000132.1, on the reverse strand, counting down.
GGGGCACGTCCACCAGCATCCGGGAGTCGGTGATGACCCAGGCGGGCAGATGCACCGGCTCGCCGGTCGCCGGATCGCGGCGGTCCAGCGCCTCGCCGATGTTGAAGGTCAGCTCGTTCATGAAGCGCTCGCCCTGGCGGTTGACCAGCATGGCGAAGGGCTCGGTGTGGAAGGGCACGGGCTGGGCCAGTAGCCGGCCTTCGTAGCGCACGGGGATGGAGGGCGTGATCGTCGCCTGGTCCATATGCGCGAGCGCGGCGCCGGCGGCCTCGGCCATGCGCTGGCCGTCGCCCTCATGCGCGCCGGGGCTGCCGCGATAATCGACTGGCCCGGGGAAGTGCCGCGCCATGAAGGCCGCATCCCATTCGAAACCGCCGGTCGCGATCACCACGCCGGCGCGCGCGGTCCAGGTCTCGCGCCTGCCGTCCCGCTCGACGACGGCGCCGGTCACCGCGCCCATCCCGTCCAGCGCGAGCGACACGGCACGCGCCTTCAGCACGACATCCACCCCGGCATCGAGGCAGCCCCGCAGCAACCCCGTGACCAGCGCCGTCCCCTTCCCGCGCGTATTGGTCAGCAGCCGCCACAGCAGCTTCGGCCAGAGGTCGAAGGCCGTGCGGTAGGGCTTGTGGTAGAGATCGGTCGTGACCGCCTCGTGATAGGTGAAGATCTCGGGGATGGTGGAGCGCCGGATGCGGAAGGCGAAGCGCCCCGCCCGCCAGCGGCTGAGCGGCAGGGGCGACATCATCCGCCCGCGCGGCTTGGCGCCAGGCAGGTTCCGCAACGGGTCGGGCTCGGGCGTCAGGGCGTAGCGCAGCGGCGTATGCGCCTCGACGAAGCGCAGCATCTCGGGTGCGGCTTCGACGAAGGCGCGCCAGAGCGGTTCCTCGGTCTCCGCCCAGCCTTCCGGCGCGGCGGCGCGGATATAGGTCAGCGCCTCCTCCACGCTGTCCTCGATGCCCGCGGCGGCGGCCAGGTGGTTGGCCGGGATCCAGGTGCCCGCGCCCGACATGGCGGTGGTGCCGCCCAGCCGGTCCGTCTTCTCCAGCACGGTGACCGACAGGCCGCGCACCGCGGCCGTCAGTGCCGCCGTCAGCCCCGCCGAGCCCGACCCGAGCACGAGCACATCCGTCGCGTATTCCGCCATTGGCCCCGCCGATGGTGATGATCCCGGCTCCCCATTGGCATCGGAGCGGCCGGGGCACCAGATTTGCGGCACCGAAAGGATCCGTTCCAATGCCCGACACCCTGCCCCAGGCCACCCCCGCCACCCGCCCCGCCCTTCATCCGGCGACGCGCATCGGCCATGTCCACCTCAAGGTCGCCGATCTCGACCGCGCCCTGCATTTCTGGCGCGACGTGATCGGGCTGGAGGAACAGCAGCGCTATGGCGACCAGGCGGTGTTCCTCTCGGCCGGCGGCTATCACCACCACATCGCGCTCAACACCTGGGAGAGCAAGGGTGGCGCCTGGCCGCCGCCCGGCACGACGGGGCTGTTCCATGTCGCGCTGCTCTACCCCGACCGCCAGGCGCTGGCCCAGGCGCTGCTGCGCCTGCTCGAAGCCGGCTGGCCGCTGGAAGGGGCTTCCGACCATGGCGTGTCCGAGGCGCTCTACCTGCGCGACCCGGACGGCAACGGGGTGGAGCTCTATCGCGACCGCGACCCGGCGGACTGGCCGCGCGACGCGCAAGGGAAGCTCGCCATGGTGACGCGGCGGCTCGACCTGAACGCGCTGCTGGCCGAGGCGACCGTCTCGACATCGTGATGGTTTTCCGGCACGGGCAGGCGTAGCGTCATGGCGGGAGGACACCGCCATGATGAGGCTTCTCCTGTCCCTGGCCGCCGCCATCGCGATCGCCGGACCCGCGGTCGCGCAGAGCCAGAGCGAGACCGCCGCGCGCCGCGAATGCATGCAGGCGATGCGCCAGCAGGGCGTGCGCGGCTTCGCGATGGAATATCCACGCTATATCCGGACCAGCGACGGCGCCTCGCTGAACGGGCAGATGGTGCAGGGGCCGGTGCGGATCGACTTCGCCTGCGCGCTGGACCGCCGCGCCACGGTGCTGGAACTGACGATGACGCGACAGCAGCCGCGCTGATCAGCCGGCTTCCTCGCGCAGCATCTCCAATTCCAGCCAGCGCTCCTCGGCGGCGGCGAGCGCCCCCTGCGCCGTGCCCAACGCCTCGGTCGCCCTGGCGAATCCCGCCGGATCGCGCGTGTAGAAGGTGCTGTCGGCGACCTTCGCCTCCAGCGTCGCGATCTCCTTGGTCAGCGCCTCCATGCGCGCGGGCAGCGTCTTGAGTTCGTGCTGTTCCTTGGCGTTCATCCGCACGCGCCTGGGCGGCGGCGCGGCGCGCTCGGCCGGTTCGGCCTTCGACGCGGCGGCGGACTTCGCCGCGGGCTCGGCGGCGCGGGCGCGCACGCCATGGCCGCGCTGCGCCACCATGTCGGAATAGCCGCCGGCATATTCCTGCCAGCGCCCTTCCCCCTCCCAGGCGATCACGCTGGTCACGGTGCGGTCGAGGAAGTCGCGGTCGTGGCTGACCAGGATGACCGTGCCGGCATACTCGGCGACGAGTTCCTGCAGCAGGTCGAGGGTTTCGAGATCGAGGTCGTTGGTCGGTTCGTCCAGCACCAGCAGGTTGGACGGCTTGGCGAAGGCACGCGCCAGCATCAGCCGCCCGCGCTCCCCGCCCGACAAGGCGAGCAGCGGCGTGCGCGCCTGTTCCGGCGTGAAGAGGAAGTCCTTCATGTAGCCGATGACGTGGCGCGGCTGGCCGTTCACATGCACCTGGTCGCCACGGCCCTCGGTCAGCGCCTCCGACAGGCTGATCGACGGGTCGAGGCTGGCGCGGCGCTGGTCGAGACCCACCATCTCCAGCGCCGTGCCGAGCTTCACCTCGCCGGCGTCGGGCGCCAGCACGCCGGTCAGCATGTTCAGCAGCGTGGTCTTGCCGGCACCATTCGGCCCGACGATGCCGATGCGGTCGCCCCGGATGATGCGCGTGGAAAAATCCCGCACCACGAAGCGCTCGCCAAAGGCCTTGGCGATGCCATCCGCCGCCACGACGAGGTTGCCCGACCCGGCGGCCTCGGCGGCGTTCATCGTCACGCGGCCCGGCGCGGTCACGCGTTCGCGCCGCCTCGCGCGCAGCGTGTGCAGGTTCTCGAGGCGCCGGACATTGCGCTTGCGCCGCGCGGTCACGCCGTAGCGCAGCCAATGCTCCTCCCGCACGATCTTGCGGGCGAGCTTGTGCGCCTCGCGCTCCTCATCCTCCAGCACCTGGTCGCGCCATTCCTCGAAATGCGCGAAGCCGCGTTCGAGCCGCCGCGTCGTGCCGCGATCGAGCCACACCATCGCGCGCGACAGGCGTTCGAGGAAACGCCGGTCGTGGCTGATCAGCACCAGCGCGGAGTCGAGCGACGCCAGTTCGGATTCCAGCCACTCGATCGCCGGCAGGTCGAGATGGTTGGTCGGCTCATCCAGCAGCAAGATGTCCGGCGACGGCGCCAGCGCGCGGGCGAGCGCCGCGCGGCGCGTCTCGCCGCCCGACAGCGCGGCGGGCTTCTCCGCCCCGCTCATGCCGAGCTGTTCCAGCAGGTAGCGCGCGCGGTACGGATCGTCGGACGGCCCCAGCCCGGCCTGCACATAGGCCATCACATCGGGGAAGGCCGACAGGTCCGGTTCCTGTTCCAGATAGCGCATGGTCGCGCCGGGCTGGACGAAGCGCGTGCCGCCCTCGGCCTCGATGGTGCCGGCGGCGATCTTCAGCAGGGTGGACTTGCCAGAGCCGTTGCGCCCGACCAGCGCCAGGCGCTCGCCCGGCGCGACGGACAGCGTCGCTCCGTCCAGCAGCCGCGCGCTGCCGAAGCCGTGGTGAATGTCGGTGAGGAGCAGAAGGGGAGGCGCCATGCGGCGTTACCTCGCCGCCCGCGCCCTCCGGGTCAACCTCGCGCGTGGCGGGCGCGGCCCAGCCAGGCCGCGAGCCGCCCGTCGATCAGGGCGAGCCCGGCCCCGATCAGCGCCATGCCGGCCAGGTGCTGGACCCCCAGCCTTTCGCCGAGCACCAGCGTGCCGAGCAGGATGGCGCTGACCGGCACCAGGAAGGTGACCAGCAGCAGGTTCACCGCCCCGGCGAGCGCGAGGATGCGGAAATACAGGACATAGGCGACCGCCGTGCAGAACAGGGCGAGGCCGCCCACCGCCGCGAGCACGCCCGGCGACGGTGCGGCAAGGCGCCAGGGCGCTTCCACCATCAGGGCGAGCGGGACCATGACAAGCGCCGCCGCCGTCAGCTGCCCCAGCGCCGCCTGCATCGGCACCACCCCCAACCGGCCGAGCCGGCGCCCGAAGACCCCCGCGCAGGCATAGGAGAAGGTCGCGAGCAGCATCGCCGCCGTGGCCGGCAGGGCGCCGGTCGTCCCGCGCAGCAGGTCGACGCCGCTCATCACCGCGACACCCAGGAAGCCGAGCATCGCCCCGCCGAGCCGCGCCGGCGTGGCATGTTCCTCGCGCGTCGCGACATGCGCGACCAGCACGCCCCAGAGCGGGGTGGTGGCGTTCAGGATGGCGGCCAGGCCGGACGGCAGGGTCTGCTGCGACCAGACGATCAGCGAGAAGGGAATGGCGTTGTTGAGCAGCGCCATGACCGCGATCGCCCGCCAGGCCCGCGCGCCGCGCGGCGCCGCGACGCCCAGCAGCGGCAGCGCCGCCCAGAGGAACAGCGCCGCGAGCCCGACCCGCGTGGCGACGATGGTGAGCGGCGGCAATTCCGCGACGGCGATGCCGACGAAGAAGAAGGACCCGCCCCACAGGACGGACAGCAGCAGGAGCAACGACCAGGCGAGCGTGGACATGCGGCCGTTCTGGCAAACCCCCGTCCGATGGAACACTCCGCCCGTTGCGGCGGCACGGGGCGGCGGTCTCCCGCCCCTCGCCTCAGGCACCGCACGCGGAAACGCGCCGCATGGCGCGCTTCCCGTACGGACTCTCAGCCGGCGAAGGGGTCGCGCATCATGATGGTGTCGTCGCGCTCCGGGCTGGTCGAGAGCAGCACGACCGGCGCCTCGACCAGTTCCTCGATGCGGCGGATGTACTTCACGGCCTCGGCGGGGAGCTCGGCATAGGAACGGGCGCCCTTGGTCGAGCCCGACCAGCCCTGCATCGTCTCATAGACCGGCTGCGCGGCTGCCTGGGCGCGGAAGGCCGCGGGCAGGCGCTTCATGAGCTGGCCGTTCACCGTGTAGCCGGTGCAGATCTTGAGCTCCGGCAGCCCGTCCAGCACGTCGAGCTTGGTCAGCACCAGGCCGTTGATGCCGCCGACCTTCACGGCCTGGCGGACCATGCAGGCATCGAACCAGCCGCAGCGGCGCGGGCGGCCCGTCACCGTGCCGAATTCGCGCCCGCGCTCGCCCAGCAGCTTGCCCGTCTCATCGAAGAGTTCCGACGGGAACGGGCCCGACCCGACGCGGGTCGTATAGGCCTTGGCGATGCCGAGAACGAAGCCGATTGCGTCCGGCCCGATCCCCGCCCCACCCGCCGCATTGCCCGCGACGGTGTTGGAGGAGGTGACATAGGGATAGGTGCCGTGATCGACATCGAGCATCACCGCCTGCGCGCCTTCGAACAGCACGCGCTTGCCGGCGGTCCGCGCCTCGTCGAGCAGTTCCCAGGCGGGCTCGGCATAGGGCAGCAGCTTCGGCGCCAGCGCCAGCAGCCCGTCGAGCAGCTCCTTCTTGGGGAATTCCGGCGCGCCAAGGCCGCGCAGCAGCGAATTGTGGTGCAGCAGCAATTCGTCGAGCTTGGCCGACAGCGTCTCCGGCTCGGCGAGGTCGCACAGGCGGATCGAGCGGCGACCGACCTTGTCCTCATAGGCCGGGCCGATGCCGCGCCCGGTGGTGCCGATCTTGTCCTGCCCGCGCGCCGTCTCCCGCGCACGGTCCAGCGCGGGGTGCAGCGGCAGGATCAGCGGGACGTTCTCGGCGATGCGGAGATTCTCGGGACCGACCTTCAGCCCCTGGGCGGTGACCTTCTCGATCTCGCTCAGCAGCGCATTGGGGTCGAGCACGACGCCATTGCCGATGACGCCGAGCTTGCCGCGCACGACGCCCGACGGAAGCAGCGACAGCTTGTAGGTCTCGTTGCCCACCACCAGCGTGTGGCCGGCGTTGTGGCCACCCTGGAAACGGACGACGATGTCGGCGCGGCTGGCGAGCCAGTCCACCACCTTGCCCTTGCCCTCGTCGCCCCACTGGGCGCCGATCACGGCGACATTGGCCATGGTTCAGTCCTTCGACATGACGGGGACGGCCTCGCCGTCCTTCACTTCGTGGGTGCAGCGCAGGCGCTGCGGCGTGTCGTCGGCCGCGAGCGCGGCCACGGTGGCGAAGCCCTGCGCGCGGAAGCCCGCGCCGTCGGCCCCGATCGGCAGGAACAGGCGCGGCCGCGGCGCCACCGGCGGGGCCGCGCGCAGCACCGCGTCGGGATAGAGCGACATGCCGGTCGCCGGCTCGTCATTCTGCGACATGTAGCGCCCGCCACGGGCGAGTTCCA
>JAYRJZ010000131.1:0-13626 GCA_041906015.1 Roseomonas sp. | reverse complement strand
GGCGGCATGGGTGCCGCGGCGGGCGCCGGCACCGGCAGCGGGGCCGGAGCGATACGCGCCGCCGCCGCCGGTTCCGTGGGGCGGCGCGCCGGTTCCGTGCGGCGCGGCGCGGGCCCGTTCGCGGCCGCCGACACCGCCGGCGGCCCCGCATCGCGCACATCCAGCACGATGCGATTGCCGAGGCGGAAATGCCGTGGCCGGGCCCCGGGCGCGATGCGCACCAGGATCGCCCCGTCCTCGTGCTGTACCGCCAGCACATTGCGCGGCGGCCGACGCGCCGCGGCGATATCGACACGGCCCGGCACGGCGAAGCGTATGACCAGCCGGTCCTCCCGCTCCTCCACCGCATAGCCGACCGAGGCCGGCCAATCGAAGACGAGCCGACCGAAATCGGGATGGCTGCCAATGCGCAGCGGCACGCGCGGCGCCTCCTGCCCCCGCGCGGCGGGCGCGAGGGCGATCAGCGACAGCAGCAGCAGCCCCGGCAGGCGCATCAGTCGAAGCTCGCCAACAGGCGGTCGATCTCCTCCTGCGAGGTGCCGCCGCCGGGCAGTTGCGGGCCGTGCGCCAGCTCCTGCCCCTGGGTCTTCGCTGCGACGGGCGCCGGAGCCGGTATCGGCGCCCCGCGGCCGGCAGCATTGGCGACGGCCGCCTCGACCCGGGATTCGATCGCCTTCAGCGCGGTGACCACCTTGCTGATGCGCTGGCCGGTGATGTCCTGGAAGGAGCACGCCTCGTAGATGCGTGTCACCGCGCCCTGCAGCGCGGTGGCAGCCGGTTCGGCCACTTCCGTCTGCAGCTTCTCGAGGATCTCGCAACTGTCGAGGATCTCGTTCGTCGCCTCGGCGGTATGCCCGACGATGGCGTCGAGCTCATCGGTCGCCGAGGGGATGTGCGCGCCGGTGATGTCGTCCACCGACAGCGCGGCGATCTCGGCCTTGGCACGGGCGATGGTGCGGCCCAGCGCCTCGAGCTCGGCGAGCAGCGCTGCCTCGCGCGCGGTGAGGTCGCCAGCCATGGAACCCAGCACCGCGCGCACCGCGGCCTCGATCCGCTCGTCCTCCGGGACGCCTGGGGTGCCGTCAGGCATGGACCGCCACCTTCTCGATCTTCTCCTTCAGCGTCTCGGCATTGAAGGGCTTGACGATGTAGTTGGACACGCCCGCCTGCTTGGCCGCGACGACGTTCTCGGTCTTGCTCTCGGCGGTGATCATGATGAAGGGCAGGTTCTTCAGCCGCGCATCGGCGCGGACCTCCTTCAACAGGTCGAGACCCGTCATCGGCGCCATGTTCCAGTCGCTGATGACCAATCCGAAATTGCCCGCGCGCAGCTTGGCCAGCGCCTCCTGCCCGTCGGTCGCCTCATCCACGTTGTTGAAGTCGAGCTGCTTCAACAGGTTCCGGATGATGCGCAGCATCGTCCGGTAGTCATCCACGATCAGGACATTGGTATTCCGGTCCATCGGTGTCGTCTGCCTCCTGCCAGGGGTCCGTCGTCAATCCGCGGTGTTGCGCTGGGCGCGGAACCGCGCGAGTTCCGCTGTCACCGTCCGCGCCTTCTCGGGCCGCATGGCGCCGATCACGGGTGCGGCCTTGCGCTCGTTCATCCGGTCCAGGATCTCGACCAGCACCGGGAGTTCGAGGTCGTTGAAGATTGTCGCGGCATCGCGCGGACGCATCGCCTCATAGGTGCGCACCAGGCCGCGCCAGCCGGCCTCCTCGCGTTCCGTCCGGCCGCGCTCCAGGGTTTCGAGGCGGCGCTGCAGCGCGCCCAGTTCCTCGACGCGGCGGGAGAGGCGCTGCTCGGCCGCCTGCATCATCACCTCCTGCGCGGCGATGGCCTGTTCGCGGGCCTCGACATCGGTGCGGCGGGAGCGGAGCTGTTCCAGCAATGCGCGTTCCGCCTGGGCGGCCGGGTCGGGCGCGGCCGGCAGGGCGACGGGCGTCGCCGCCGGCGGCGCGGCGGCCAGTGCCGCGCGCGGTGTCGAGGCCGATACGGGAGCCGGAGTGGCAATGGGCGCCGGGTCGGCCGCGCGCGCCGGTGCGACGACCATCAGCGCCGGCGCGCGAAACGCGGCGAACAGGCTTTCCGCCTTCACCAGGAACAACCCCGCCATGGCCAGGATGGCCGCGGGCAGCAGTCGGGGGCGCAGGCGCGGCATCATCGGCCGGCCCGCGCGGCGCCGAGGCTGATGGCGCGCAGCAGGTCGCGTTCCGCCTGGCTTTGCAGCGGCGCCGCTTCCGCCATGCGGGGCGCTTCATTCGCCAGCGGACGGCCCGCACGCACCAGCCCTTCGAGCCGATCGGCGAGCGCCTCGGCCCGTTCGACCAGGTAGCGCAGGTCGTCGCGCAAGGGCTCGGCGGTGGCCGTGCGCTCGGCGACCTGCCGGCCGGCGAGTTCCGCCGAGGCGCGCAGCCGCACCATCGCGGCCTCGGCCATGCGGGCAGCCTCGCCCAGCCCCTGCGCGCTGCCATCCAGCGCGGCGCGGTCGCGCCGGATCTCCCGCAGCGCGCGCTCCAGGCGCAGCGCGAAGGGAATGGCCGCCGCCAACATCAGCAGCAGCACGAGTTGCAGACCCCATTCGAGCGGGCTCATGCGGCACCTCCCGCCATGGCGCGGCCACGTTCCAGCTCGCGCGAGATGCGTACCGCGAGGCGCTGGTCCTGGCGGCCGAGCTCGGCCTCGAAGAGCGGCACCTCCCCGCAGCGCAGCCGCACCGGCGCGCCGGGCGGCACGCCGAGCGCGATCCGGTCGCCCACCTTCAGGTCGATCACGGTGGAGAGCGGCACCACCTGTTCATCCAGCACCACGTCGAGCGACACCTCGGTCGAGCGCAGCTCCTCGGCGAGATGGGTTTCCCAGATGCTGTCGCGGCCGAATTTCTCGCCCATGAACTGCTGCAGCAGCAGCTCGCGCACCGGCTCCAGCGTGGCATAGGGCAGCAGCAGCTCGATCTTGCCGCCGCGATCCTCCATGTCGATGCGCAGCCGCACCAGCACGCAGGCATTGGAGGGGCGCGAGATGGCGGCGAAGCGCGGGTTCACCTCCAGCCGCTCGAAGCCGAAGACCACGGGGCAGAGCGGTTCGAAGGCGGCGGTCAGGTCTTCCAGCACCACGCCGATCAGCCGTTCGACCAGCGTCCGTTCGATGGTGGTGTAGGGGCGACCCTCGATACGCATCGCGGCAGTGCCGCGCCGCCCGCCCAGCAGCACGTCCACCACGGAATAGATCAGCGCGGAATCGACGACGACCAGGCCGTAATTGTCCCACTGCTCGGCCCGGGTGACGCCCAGCATCGCCGGCAGCGGGATGGAATTCAGATAATCCGCGAAGCGCAGGGAGACGATGCCGTCGATCGACACCTCGACATTGTCCGAGGTGAAGTTGCGCAGCGTGGTCGACATCAGCCGCACCATGCGGTCGAAGACGATCTCCAGCATGGGCAGGCGTTCATAGGACACCAGCCCCGAGGAGATGATCTTCTGGATCCCGCTCTCCTCCCCCGCCTCCCCGCCCTTGCTGTCGAAGCCAAGGAGACTGTCGATCTCGGCCTGGTTCAGCACACGGGTCGCGTCGGGCGTGGCCGGGTTGCCGTCGCCGCCGTCTTCCTCCTCCAGCGCCGCACCCCAGGCGGCGGCGAGGTCTTCCTCCTCCGACGAACCGCTCATTGCACCAGCATCTCCAGGAAGAGCACGTCGGTGACGCGCGGCGCCACCTGCGTGCTGCCCGGCGGCGGGGCGACGGCGATGTTCGCGCGCGCGATCAGTTCTTCCCGCAGGCGCTGGGTGCCGGCGGAACCGCGCAGCTCCTCGGGCCGCGTCTCGCGCAGATAGGTCTGGAACAGGTCGAGCAGCCGCGGCAGGGCGGCCTGGATCGCCGCCGCATCCTCGGCCCGGGCGATCTCGAGCTTGCTGCGCAGCCGCACATAGACGGCTCGGCGGCCGGAGACGTTGAGGTTGGTGATGATCTCCGGCATCTCGAAGAAGGCGGGCGGACGCGCTGCCTCGGCCTGCGGGGCGGCGGCCTCGGCTGGCGCCTCGTGATGCCCCATGCCGAGCAGCTTCGGCAGGATGCCGGTGAACCACAGCCCGGCCCCGGCGCCCGCCAGCAGTACCGGCAGGGCGATGAGGATCAGCTTCTTCCTGCCGCCACCGCCCTTGCCTTCCGCCGCTTCAGTCGCCTCGGCCGTCGCCGCCGTCGCCATGCCATGCCTCCTGCACGGGGGCATCCTCCGCCAGCGCCGTTAAGGAAGGCTTGCGGCAGGTCCTGATCTGCCGGGCCAGCGGGGCGAGGCCTGCCGCCAACCGGCAGCAACTGCCGGCTCCTCCCCCGTCCCGGGCTGGCACGCCGGTTGCGCTGTGCCCGCCACGAACGGAGAGGACCGCATGGACAGCCCCGGCTACATCATCCTGTCGCGCCTGGCCCTGCAGAGCCGCGCCACCGAGGTGCTGGCCCACAACATCGCCAATGCCGACACGCCCGGCTTCCGGGCGCTGCGCCCGGTCTTCGCCGAATTCGTCTCGCGCCAGGAAGGCACGGCCACCCCCACCGGCGGGCGCAACCTCGCCTTCGTGCAGGACCGCGCCACCTGGCGGGAGATGGAAGCCGGCCCCCTGCAATCCACCGGCAACCCGCTCGACGTCGCGATCAGCGGTGAAGGCTTCTTCGCCGTCGAGACGCCGCGCGGCGAGCGCTACACCCGCGCCGGCCGCTTCAGCATCGGCGAGGGCGGTCGCATCGTGGACATGGAGGGCAACGCGGTCATGAGCGACCAGCAGCAGCCTATCGCCGTCTCGCCCAATGACACGCGCATCACCATCCAGGGCGATGGGACCATCCGCAGCGAGAACGGGACGCTTGGCCGGCTGCGCGTGGTGAACTTCAACAATCCGCAATCCCTGCGCGCCGAGGGCGACCGCCTGTTCGACGCCGGCGCCGAACAGGCGCAGCCGATCGAACGCCCCGCCGTCGTCCAGGGTGCGCTCGAAGGCAGCAATGTCCGCCCCGTCCTGGAAATGACCCGGCTTACCGCGGAACTGCGCGAATTCCAGTTCGCCGCCCAGTTCGCCGAAAAGGAGGGCGAGCGCCTGTCCACCGCCGTCGAGCGCATCCTGCGCCGCCGCTCCTAGAGCGTGACTGGTTCACCTTCGTCCACCAACCACGCTCCAGCCCATTGTTTGATCGCGTGCTTCAGACCTCCGGTGCATGCGCACCTGCGGCCATCACGCTCTGAGGATCACCCCCGATGCGATCGCTGCACACCGCCGCCACGGGCATGCAGGCCCAACAGAACAACGTCGAGGTCATCTCGAACAACATCGCGAACCTGTCCACCACCGGCTACAAGCGTCGCCGCGCGGAGTTCCAGGACCTCGTCTACCAGAACCTCCGCCGCACGGGATCGCAATCCGCCGACACCGGGACCATGCTGCCCTCGGGCGCGCAGATCGGCCTCGGCGTGCGGACGGCCGCGATCTACCGCATCAGCGAGCAGGGCAACCTGCAGCAGACCGAGAACCGCTTCGACCTCGCCATCCGCGGCAACGGATACTTCCAGATCCAGCTTCCCTCGGGCGAGACCGCCTATACGCGCGACGGCACCTTCGGGCTTTCGGCCGAAGGCACCATCGTCACGGCGGAAGGCTTCGTGGTGAATCCGGGCATCACCATCCCGGCCAATGCGCGCGACGTGACCATCAACGCGAATGGCGAGGTGCTCGCCAAGATCGACGGCCAGACCAACCCGCAGAATGTCGGACAGATCCAGCTCGCCATCTTCGCCAATGAGGGCGGGCTGGAAGCCGTGGGCGACAACCTCTTCCTCGCCACGCCGGCCTCCGGCGAGGCCCAGCAGGGCACGCCCGGCGCGGTCGGCTACGGCCAGACCATGCAGGGCTTCATCGAGACGTCCAACGTCAATGTCGTGCAGGAGATCACCGCGCTGATCACCGCCCAGCGCGCCTATGAGATGAATTCGCGCGTCATCACGACATCCGACGAAATGCTCTCCACCCTGACGAGGCTACGCTGATGCGAAGGCGCGCTCTGCTGCTGCTGCCCTTCGCCGCGCGCGCGGCGAAGGCGCAGGGCGTCCCGCCGGCCCCGCGCCCGCTGGTTCTCGTCGAGGAGCCGGTGCTGCGCCTGGCCGACATCTTCGAGAATGCCGGCGATGCCGGCGCGGCGACCATCGGGGCCGCGCCCGCGCCGGGGCGGCGGATGCTGCTCGATGCCGCGACGCTGTCGGCCATCGCGCGGCGACATGGCCTCGCCTGGCGGCCGCTCTCCGGCGAGGAGCGCAGCATCGTCGAGCGCCCGGGTCGCCCCATCCCGCGCGAGGAGGTGGAATCCCTCCTGCGCGAGGAGCTGGTGCGCCTCGGCATGGATCCCGAGGCCGAGATGGAGCTGCCGGGCTTCGCCCCGCCCGTCGTGCCGCTCGGCGCCCTGCCGCAGGCGATGATCGAGGCCGCGCATTTCGAGGCCCAGACGAAGCGCTTCGCGGCGACGCTGGTGGTCGCGGCCGACGGCATGCCGAGCTGGCGCGGGCGCGTCTCAGGACGGGCGCTGACCACCGTGCCGGTGGTGGTCGCCACGCGGCGCCTCGCGGTCGGCGAGGTCGTCAGCCCCGGCGACCTGCGCGAGGTCCGCATGCGTACCGAACGCGTGCGCCCCGGCACGGCGCAGCGGACCGAGGATGTGCGCGGCAAGCAGCTCCGCCGGCCGATCGGGGCGGAACTGCCCTTCATGCTCGTCGACCTCACCGCCCCGTCGATCGTGCGGAAGAACCAGCTCGTGCTGATGGTCCTCGAAGGGCCGGGCCTCGCCCTGACCGCCCAGGGTCGCGCGATGGACGATGCGGCACGCGGCGACCGCATCCCGGTGATGAACCTCGCCTCCCGCAGCATCGTCGAGGCCGAGGCGATCGGCCCGGGCCGGGTGCGCGTGACGCCCGGCGCCGTGCCCCTTCAGAACGCACGGAGATGACCGCCATGCGCAGGCTGCTGCTGATGATGATGCCGCTCGCGACCATCGCCTGTTCGGGGGCTGAGCGGCTGTCGCGCCTGGGCGACCCGCCGGAGATGGCGAGCGTGACCAACCCGACCGCCGACCCGCGCTGGCGCCCCGTGTCGATGCCCATGCCGAACCCGCAGGACCCGCCGCTCGCCAACAATTCCCTGTGGCGGCCCGGCAGCCGGACCTTCCTGCGCGACCAGCGCGCCGCGACGGTGGGCGACCTGGTCACCGTGCTGGTCTCCGTCGCCGACGAGGCCGAGCTCGAAAACCGCAGCATACGGTCGCGCGACAACAGCGAGGGGATGGGCATTCCGCAGATGCTCGGCTTGCAGGCCTCCTATGGCCGGCTCTTCCCCGCGGGTATCGATCCGTCGCGCCTGGTGGAGGCGAACTCGACCAGCGGCGTGAACGGCACCGGTCAGATCCGGCGCAATGAGACGGTGACGCTGCGCGTCGCCACCACGGTGACGCAGGTGCTGCCCAACGGAAACCTGGTGCTGATGGGTCGGCAGCAGCTTCGGGTGAACAGCGAGCTGCGCGACCTGACCATCGGCGGCGTGATCCGCCCGCAGGACATCGCGTCCGACAACACGATCCGCCACGATCGGCTGGCCGAGGCGCGCATCTCCTACGGCGGGCGCGGTACGATCAGCGACGTGCAGCGGCCGCGGACGGGCCAGGAGCTGCTCGACATCATCCTGCCCTTCTGACCTGCCTGCCCCGCCGCCGGCCCGGGTGGCGGGGCACCCAGGCGTCAGCGTGTCAGGTTGACCTTGGCGAGGTCGATGAGCTGGTGCGCACGGCCGTCCATCACCGCCTTGATCATGAACAGCCCGAAATCGCGCACATTGCCGAAGCTCGTCTTGGGCGGCATGACCAGTTCCTGCCGGGCACTGACCACATCGACCAGGGCTGGGCCGTCATGGGCGAGGGCCTCGGCCAGGGCGGCGCGCAGGTCACCCGGCTTCTCGACGCGAAAGCCTCGGATGCCCATGGCGTTCGCCATCGCCGCGAAGTTGGGGTTCTTCAGCTCGACGCCCGTATCGAGGAAGCCGCCCGCCTTCATCTCCAGCTCCACGAAGCCGAGCGTGCCGTTGTTCAGCACCACGATCTTCACCGGCAGCCCGACCTGGGTCAGCGTGATGAAATCCCCCATCATCATGCTGAAGCCGCCATCGCCGGACATCGAGATCACCTGCCGCCCCGGGCACGCCGCCTGCGCGCCGATCGCCTGCAGCATCGCATTGGCCATGGAGCCGTGATTGAACGACCCGAGCAGGCGCCGTTTCCCGTTCATCTTCAGATAGCGTGCCGCCCAGACCGTCGGCGTGCCGACATCGCAGGTGAAGATCGCATCCTCGGCGGCGAGCTCGCTGACCAGGCGCGAGACATATTGCGGGTGGATCACGTCACTGTTCGGCCCGCTCTCGGCCAGCGCGTCGAGGTCCTGGCGCGACTTCGCGTAATGCGCCACCGCGCGGTCGAGATGGCGGCGATCCGACTTGTCCTGGATCGCCGGCAGCACCGCCTCGAGCGTGCCGCGCAGATCGCCGAGCAGGCCGAGCGTCAGCGCGCAGCGATTGCCGAGCGCCTCCGGCCGGTTGTCGATCTGCACCACCTGCGCGCCCTCCGGATAGAATTGCCGGTAGGGGAAGCCGGAGCCGAGGACCACCAGCGTGTCGCATTCCTTCATCGCGGCATAGCCTGAGGCGAAGCCGATGAAGCCGGTCATGCCGACATCGTAGGGGTTGTCGTATTCGATGTGCTCCTTGCCGCGCAGCGCATGCACGATCGGCGCCTTGAGCCTTTCGGCGAGCGCCAGCACTTCGGCATGCGCACCCGCGCAGCCTGCCCCGCAGAGCAGCGTGACCTTGCTCGCGCCGTTCAGCACCGCGGCGCACTTCGCGAGCTCATCGACCGGCGGCAGCAGGCGCGGCGCTGCCGGCGCCACCCAGGCGGCGGGCTTCGCGGCCAGCGGCTGCAGTGCGACGTCGCCCGGCAGCACCACGACCGCGACGCCCTTCTTCGCGATGGCGACACGCATCGCGCGCTGCAGCACCTGCGGCAGCATCTGCGGATGCGAAACCAGCTCGACATAATGGCTGCAGTCGCGGAACAGGATCTCGGGATGCGTCGCCTGGAAGTAGTCGATGCCGATCTCGCTGCTGGGGATATGCGCGGCCAGCGCCAGCACCGGCGCGCCGCTGCGCTGGCAGTCATAGAGCCCGTTGATCAGATGCAGGTTGCCCGGCCCGCAGCTTCCGGCGCAGACGGCGAGTTCGCCGGTGAGCTGCGCCTCGGCGCCCGCGGCGAAGGCGGCGGCTTCCTCGTGGCGCATGTGGATCCAGTCGATCTTCCCGCGCCGCCGCAGGCTGTCCGTCACGCCATTCAGGCTGTCGCCCACCACGCCATAGATCCGCTTCACGCCGGCCTGTTCCAGCGTCGCCGCCAGGAATTCCGCAGCGGTCTCGGTCATCGCAATCGCTCCTTGGTCGGGATCCTGCCCGTGCGGGGGCCCGGCGCCGCGCGGCGCGGCTGGTGGGGATGTCGTATATACGATGATAGATGCGATGCCGTTGTGCGATTCCGAACGGCGTCCCTCAACAAGGCACGGGACAGGAGCGATGTGCGGGCGGTATTTCCAGCAGCGCGCCGCGGGCGAGGTCGCACGGCACTTCGGCGTGACGGGGGCGATCCCGAATCTGCCGCCCTCCTTCAACCGCGCACCGACGCAGGATGGCCTGGTGGTCCGCCGCCACCCGGAAACCGGGGCGCGGCACCTCGACGCGCTGCGCTGGGGGCTGGTGCCGCGCTGGGCGAAGGACGCCTCCGGCGCGGCGCGCATGATCAATGCGCGCAGCGAATCGGTCGCCGAGAAGCCGGCCTTCCGCGACGCTTTCCATAAGCGCCGGGCCATCGCCGTGGCGGATGGCTTCTATGAATGGCAGCAGAGCGGCCCCAGGGGCGGCAAGCAGCCCTTCGCGGTCGCGATGCGAGACGGCGCACCCATGCCCCTCGCCGCGCTGTGGGAGGGCTGGCGCGCGCCGGACGGGTCGATTCTGCGGAGCTTCACCATCCTGACGACGGAAGCGGTGCCGGAACTCGCCCCCCTGCATGAACGCATGCCGGTGATCCTGCCGCCCGAGTCCTGGGATGCCTGGCTGGGGGAGGCGCCGGCGGATGAGGCGGCGCTGCTGGCACTGCTGAAGCCCTATCCGCGCCGGGGACTCGCGGTGTGGCCGGTGGGCGGGCGGGTCGGCCGGGTCAGCGAGGACGATGCCGGGCTGCTGCAACGCGACGCGCTGGCGGTCCCGCCAGCCGGGCTGGACGACGCCCCGCCACGTTTCGAAGGCTGACGCTCAGTCGTCCCGGTGGATGCGCTCCATGCGCTCGTGGCGTTCCTGCGCCTCGATGCTCATGGTCGCGATGGGCCGGGCCTCGAGTCGGCGGAGGCCGATCGGCTCGCCGCTTTCCTCGCAATATCCGTAGGTTCCGGTTTCGATGCGATCGATCGCCTGGTCGATCTTGCTGATCAGCTTGCGCGCCCGGTCCCGGGTGCGGAGTTCGAGGGCGCGGTCGGTTTCGACACTGGCCCGGTCGGTGAGGTCCGGTTCGGCGATGCCGCCTTCGGAGAGCGAGGAGAGGGTCTCGCCGGCTTCCCTCAACAGATCCTGACGCCATCTCAACAGCTTCTGCCGGAAATACTCCAGCTGAAGCGGGCTCATGAACTCCTCGTCATCAGAGGGTCGGTAGTCGGGCGGTAGCGTCACGAGCATCTCAATCCATTCCCCGGCCCAAAGGCGTGTCGGTCCAACCGGTCCCGGCACCCCCCCCTTTAGCGCGGGCGGAACATAGACGCGGGCCATGGCGAAAGCCAAGAGGGGAGAAAGCGACAAATCCCTGAAACAGCGGCCCTTTTCAGTCCGATGACGAAGCCGGGTCCAGCCCGTGGCGGGCCAGTTCCACCCGGACCCGGAGGCGAATGGCCGCGAGTACCCCCGCGAGGGCGGGATCGGCGGCCTCCTCCGGCGCCGGAAGATCGGCCGCCAGGGCGCGGAGTCGGGCCGGCTCCGCCCCCCCGGCGAGCAGGGCGAGCTGCAAGTCGCGCAACCCCTCCAGGGCGGCTTCCCCCCGCCGGCGGGCCCGGGCCTCGCGTTCGCCGACCGGGGCGCCTTCCTGAAGCGCGAGGAGACCGATCGGCGAGGCCGCGCCTGTCCCTTGCGTCGCGGCAGCGCTGCCGGCGGTCGCGCCGGAGAGGCTGAAGCCGGAGGCCCCGCCACGCCGGGCCTGCCCCCGCCCCGCCACCACCCCGCCCGAAACCCCACGAACGCCCACCATGACCCTTCCCTTCCGCCTGCCGGCAAGTTCCGGTCCGTCCGCGGCAATCCCTGCCGGCCCAACCCCTGCCCTGCCCTGGCACGACCCTTGCGCCAGACCCCGCAGGACCCGTGAGACCCCGCCGCATCGGTGGGCGGGGGCCCGGGTTCAACAGGCGCGCCGCCCCGACCACGCGGCGCGCGGGAGAGGCATCTTGGCGCGCAATGCTTACGCAAGACCGAAGGCTCTTCTCCTGGGGGTGCTGCTCGCCCTCGGGCTGACCCTGCCGGCCGCCGGCCAGGTCCGCATCAAGGACATCGCGGATGTCGAGGGCGTCCGCGACAACCAGCTCGTCGGCTATGGGCTGGTGGTGGGGCTGAACGGTACGGGGGACCGGCTGCGCTCGGCGGTGTTCACCCGGCAATCCCTGGTGGGGATGCTGGAACGACTCGGGGTGAACACGCGGGACAACGAACGCCAGCTCGACACCCGCAACGTCGCGGCGGTGATGATCACGGCCAACCTGCCGCCTTTCGCCCGGCCCGGCAGCCGGATCGACATCGCGGTTTCGGCGTTGGGCGATGCGACCAACCTCACCGGCGGCACGGTGCTGGTGACGCCACTGCTGGGCGCGGATGGGGAAGTCTACGCCGTCGCCCAGGGGGCCATCGCGACCGGGGCGGTCAGCGCCCGGGGGGCCGGGGCTTCGGTCACGCGCGGCGTGCCGACCGCAGGGCGCATCGCGAACGGCGCGATCGTGGAACGGGAAGTCCCCTTCACCCTCGCGGCGCGCGACCGGGTGCGCCTGTCGCTCCGCAACCCGGACCTGACCACCGCGCGCCGCATCGCCGCGGCGATCAATGGGGCCATGCGCGGTGACGTGGCGGCCGCGACGGATTCGCGCACGGTCACGGTCGCCCTCGGCGGCCGCAGCCCGGTGGACTTCCTCTCCCGCATCGAACAGCTCCGCGTCGAGCCCGACCAGATCGCCCGCGTCGTCATCGACGAGGCCTCGGGGACCATCGTGATGGGCGCCAATGTCCGCGTCTCCACGGTTGCCATCGCCCAGGGCAACCTTACCATCCGCGTGACCGAAACGCCCCAGGTCAGCCAACCCAACGCGCTGGCGGGCGGGGAGACGGTGGTCGTCCCGCGCACCTCGATCGAGGTGGACGACCAGTCCAACCGCCGCATGGGCGTGCTGCCCCGCGCCGTGACGCTGCAGGAACTGGTGCGCGGGCTGAACAGCCTCGGCGTCGGACCGCGCGACCTGATCACCATCCTCCAGGCCATCAAGGCCGCCGGGGCGCTTCAGGCCGAGCTCGAGGTGCGCTGATGGACGCCTCCGCCCTGCCCCCGGCGCAGCCCCGCGCCCTGTCCGCACCAACGGCCCGCGGCTCCGACGCCGCCCTGCGCCGCGCCGCCCAGGATTTCGAGGCCCAGGCGCTGGGCATGCTGCTGCAACCCATCTTCGCCACAGTCGACCACAGCCGTTCCGCCTTCGGCGGCGGCGCGGCCGAGGCGCAATGGCGGCCCATGCTGGTCGATGCCTATGCCGCCGCCGCCGTGCGCTCGGGCCATGGAATCGGCCTGGCCGACACGGTGCTGCGGGAACTCCAGCGCCTGCGCGCCACCCAGACCACCCCCAACACGGGAGAGACCGCACCATGATGGATGCCCTGATCCTGGCCGGGCAACGCCTGGCCGAAGCCCTGCGCGCCGAGAACGAGGCGCTGGCCAAGCTCGACCTGCCACGCGCCGCGACGCTGGCGAGCACCAAGATCGCGGCGTCGGATGCCTTCGCCGCGGCCTATGCCGCCCAGGCGAAGCACGGCGTGGCGCCGGAAGGACCGGTGCGCCAGGCGACAGAGATCCTGACCCGACGGCTCGAGGAACTGGGAAAGGAGAACCGCCGCCTGCTGGAACGCGCCGTGTCGCTGCAGTCGCGCGTCATCGAGACCATCGCGGCCGCCGCCCTGCCGCGCGTCGCACCGCAGGGCTATGCGCCGGCGGGGGCCCGCAATGCGGCGCCGCCGCCAGCATTGGCGTTGTCGGCGCGGGTGTGAATCGGAGAGGGGCTTTGCCCCTCCCCGAACCCCACCCCACCAAAGGCCGAAAGGCCTTTGGAAACCTCCATTTGGCGCCCCGCATCACGGGTGGCACGGCGCCGCGACCCGCCTTTGCGCAAAACGGGCGCTTGGAGGAGACATCGCCGATTCCCGCGCCCGGTACCAGGTGCCGGCGGTCCAGGCCACACGGTGACCTGGCGGGGTGGTCCGGAGGGGCAGGGCCCCCCC
>JAYRJZ010000130.1:0-13696 GCA_041906015.1 Roseomonas sp. | reverse complement strand
GCGCGGCCCAGGTCTCGGGCTTCAGCTTGTCGCCATTGCCGATGACGCGCTCGACACCCGGGATGGCGGCCCACTTCTCCGGGGCGATCTGGGCGGCGCAGCCGGTGACGATGATGCGCGCGCCGGGATTGTCGCGATGCGCGCGGCGGATGGCCTGGCGCGCCTGGCGCTCGGCCTCGGCGGTCACGGCGCAGGTGTTGACGACGATGGCGCCGCCATGCCCGGCCTTGGTCGCCAGATCGCGCATCGCCTCGGACTCATAGGTGTTGAGCCGGCAGCCGAAGGTGAGGACCTCGACGCTCACGCGGCGTAGCTCTCGAGGTCCAGGGCCCCGGTGAAGGCGGTCGCCACCGGGCCGGTCATCAGCACATGGCCGTCGCTCTCGCGCCATTCCATGGTGAGGTCGCCGCCGGGCATGGACACGGTCGCGCGCCGTCCGGTCAGCCCGCGCCGCACCGCGTTCACGATGGTCGCGCAGGCGCCCGACCCGCAAGCGAGCGTCAGCCCGGCCCCGCGTTCCCAGATGATGACGCGGATATGGTCCGGGGCCAGCACCTGGGCGAAGCCGATATTGGCGCGATCGGGGAAGATCGGGTCGTGTTCCAGCTTTGGGCCGATCTCGGCCACCGGAATGGCGTCGAGGTCGTCCACGAAGAAGGTCGCGTGCGGATTGCCCATGGAGCAGGCCGCGGCATCCGACACGGTGCCGCGGGCGAGCGGCACGTGCAGCGTGTCCACCTCCCGCGCCAGCGGGACATCGCGCCAGCCGAGCCGGGCCGGGCCCATATCGGCGCGCCACAACCCGCCGGGCAGGCGCTCGACCGGAAGCTCCCCGGCGATGGTGCGCACCACGACGCGGTCGGCGCCGCGTTCCTCCGCGACCAGGGAGGCGATGCAGCGCGTGGCATTGCCGCAGGCGCCAGCCTCGGAACCGTCCGGGTTCAGGATGCGCATGAACACGTCGGAACCCGCCGGCGGGGGTTCCATGACGATGAACTGGTCGCAGCCGATGCCGAAATGCCGGTTGGCCACGGCCGCGGCGCGCGCGGGCGTGACCGGCAGCGGCGCCGCGCGCCCGTCCAGCACGACGAAGTCGTTGCCCAGGCCGTGCATCTTGCGGAAGGGGATCATCTCACCAGCGCATATAGAGCGGCGGGGCCATCGCCGGAACCCGCCGTGAGCGCGGATCTGCCCGCAACTGTGCGACTTGGCCCGGCACGCGCGCCATTCACGGGGGGGGGCTGCATCAGCCCGCCTTCCTGTCATAGTTGCTCAATCGAATCGGACCATGTCGTCGAGCGGGAGATTTGAGAAATGCGCCGCGGCCCTTTCGGCATGCTCGTTCTGCTGCTCGTGTCGGGGCCGGCCTTCGCCCAGGCGCCACCGGGGCCGGAGGCTGGGGCCGCGGCGCTCCAGCAGGCCCGCGCCTTCATCGCGTCGAGCAACTGCCCCGCCGCCACGGCCCGGCCCGCGGCTCCCCCCGTCCCGCTGACCGATGCGACGGTGCGCGAGGCCTCCTACCACCGCATCCTGATCGAGGGCTGCGGCCGGCGGATGCAGCGGAACTACCTGGCCCTCATCCTGCCGGATGGCACGCGGCGGATGGTCGAAACCCTGCCCGGTACCACCGTCGCCGACCCCGTCCTGCAGCGGGATGCCATGCAGGCAGCGGTGATGGCGCTGCGCACCGCGGCGCCGAACTGCCCCCAGCCGCGGCCCCAGGCTGCCGAGTTCGACGGCCGGGACAGCGAACCCGACGCGCCGCGCCGTACCCAGCCTTGGGCCGAGACCTGGATCTTCGAGGCCTGCGGTGCGCTGCTCGCGGTCCCCATGCGGTTCTCGCCCACAGCGCGCGGTACCAGCTTCACGGCGGGGTCCGGCGTGCGACGCCTCAACTGACGCGGCCGGCGGCTCGCTTCAGCGGGCGCGGGCAGGGGGCTTGCGCGACGATGCCGGACCACGGCCGGGGCCATCGAGGCTCATCGCAAGGACCCGGCTGATCGTGGTCAGGTCGCGGCCGGATTCCCCGGACCAACGGTTGAAGGCGGCCTGGACCGCAGCGAAGTCCCGCTTGGCGCTGGGCGGCTTGTCGATGACGTCTTCGCGGATCAGGGCGGCGACCATGTCCGGCGTGGCGATGAAGGCTGGCTTGCCGATGCCGCGCAGGAAGCGGCCGGCGGCGTCCCCGCCCAGATGACTGCCGCGTTTGCGGAGCAGGTCGAGCAGGCCGACATGATCGCTGTCCGGCCAGTCGGCGAAGAAGCGCGCCGCGCTGCCATGCTGTTCCGCGAGGTCGAGCAGAAGCTGCGCATTCACCTGCGCGGCGCGGATCTTGGCCGCGTTGCGCACGATGCCGCGGTCCTTGAGCAGGGCGTCGAAGCGTTCCTCGGTCATGAAGGCGCAGGCGCGGGGGTCGAAGCCGTCGAAGGCGGCTTCGAAGGCCGGCCATTTCTCGGCGATGACCTTGGAGGAAAAGCCGGCATTGAAGATGCGGCGGGTCATTTCGGCCAGGATGCGGTCGTCCGGAGTGGCGGCGATCTCGGCCGGGCTGCGCGGGGCGGTTTCGGCGAGCATCGCCTCAAGCGCCGCCGGGCCGCCCTTGCGCGCGGCCGCTTCGGCGAAGATGGCCCGGAAGTCCCGCATGCTGGCCCCCGCTCCTCCGGTTGCGGGGGCGTATTCTGGAACGATCGATCAGGATTTGCCAGAGGTCAGCCGTTGAGCAGCCGGTCGATCTCGGCCTGGGCCAGGTCCGGCCCGGCCATGGCGGCCGGTTCCACCGTCGGGGCGTGGCCGTGGATCTCGAGGCGGGGCGCGTCCGGGGTGCCGATGCCGGGGACCAGCCCTTCCAGCATGCTTTCGACCTGTTGCAACTGCTTGATGGCGCGCCGGATGCGTTGCCCGGTCAGGTCCTGGAAGGAACAGGCCTGGAAGATGATGTTCACGCGCTCGGTGAGGGCGGCCAGGGCGGTGGCGTCGCCGCCGCCTTCATCGAGCCAGGTCTGGATGGCCTCGGCGGCCTCCAGGATGGTTTCGGCGGCCGATTCCGTGGCCTGCACCACGGCTTCCAGCTCCAGCCCGGAGTTCCGGGCGCCCGAGGCGGGGATGGCGATCAGCCGGGCGATCTGGGCATGGACCTCGGCGATACGGTTGCCGAGCGCTTCCTCGGTCATGCCGAGGAGCTGGACGGAGGAGGAGACCTCGGCGCTGAGCTCGGCGATGCGGCGGTCGACGAAGGCACGAAGCGAGGCGAAATGCGCGGCGAGGGCCTGGTCGAGGGCTTCGGTCGGCAGGGCGGGGGCGGTGTCCAAGGGCATGGCCTTCCGTCGCATCGGCGGGGAAGCGACAGGAAACACCGGGAAGCGTGAAGGTCCGGTTGCCATGGGCGGGGCAGGGGTCTATACGCCCGCCTCCCGCGTCGTGGCCCCATGGACATGCCCGGCCGGGAACACGCGTCCCCGTCGCATGGTGCGATGGCCGGACGCGCCGACCCCGCAAGGAGGGCCAAATGTCCAAGATGAAGACGAAGTCGAGCGTGAAGAAGCGCTTCCGACTGACCGCCACGGGCAAGGTGAAGGCTGGCGCCGGCAACAAGCGCCACATGCTGACCGCCAAGACCACCACCATGAAGCGCCAGAACCGCGGCATGTTCGTCCTCGACAAGCAGGACGGCGATACCGTGAAGCAGTGGCTGCCCTATGGGCTGGACCGGTAAGGAGGGGGCGCAGCAATGGCTCGTGTAAAGCGCGGCGTTACCAAGCACGCCCGTCACAAGAAGGTCCTCAAGCTCGCCGAGGGCTATGTCGGCCGGTCCTCCACCGCCTATCGCCCAGCGCTCGAGCGCGTCGAGAAGGCGCTGCAGTACGCCTATCGCGACCGCCGCAACAAGAAGCGGGAGTTCCGTGGCCTCTGGATCCAGCGCATCAACGCGGCGGTCCGTGAGCACGGTCTGACCTATTCGCGCTTCATCGCCGGCATCAAGGCGGCGGGGATCGAGATGGACCGCAAGGTGATGGCGGCCCTCGCTTTTGACGAACCGGCGGCCTTCGCGGCGCTGGTCGAGCAGGCGAAGGCGAAGCTCGCCTGAACCCCGTCCCGGGGGTTCCCCGGGACCACAACAGCGTTTAGCAGAGGGCCGCATCCCGGGTGACCGGGGCGCGGCCCTCTGTGCTTTCCGGACATGGTGCCCATGATCGACGACCTCGCTTCCCTGCAGGCCGAGACCGAATCCGCCCTCTCTGCCGCCGCAGACCTGCGCGCGCTGGATGCGGTGCGCGTCGGCATCCTCGGTAAGTCCGGCAGCCTCACGGGGCTGCTGAAGGGTCTGGGCGCCGTGCCCGCCGAGCAGCGCAAGGAGCGCGGCGCCGCGCTGAACCGGCTGAAGGGCAGCATCGAGGCCGCCATCGAGGCGCGCCGGGTGGTGCTCGATGCCGCGGCGCTGGATGCCCGGCTCGCAGCCGAGCGCATTGACGTCACCCTGCCGCCGCGCGCTTCGGCGCCAGGCACGGCGGCCGAGGGCGGCATCCACCCCATCGCGCGCACGATGGAAGAGCTGACGGCCCTGTTCGGCGCCATGGGCTTCAAGGTCGCCGAAGGCCCGGACATCGAGGGCGACTGGTACAATTTCGGCGCGCTCAACATCCCCGACCATCATCCGGCGCGGCAGGACCACGACACCTTCTACCTGCCGGAGGTGGACGGGAAGCGCCCGGTGCTGCGCACGCATACCTCCCCCGTGCAGATCCGCACCATGATCGGTCAGGAACCGCCGATCCGCGTCATCGTGCCCGGCCGCACCTATCGCGCCGACCACGACGCGACGCATTCGCCCATGTTCCACCAGGTCGAGGGGCTGGTCATCGACCGCGGCATCACGCTCGGGCACCTCAAGGGCTGCCTGATCGACTTCCTGCGCGCCTTCTTCGGCATCGCCGACCTGCCGGTGCGCTTCCGCTCCTCCTACTTCCCCTTCACCGAACCCTCGATGGAAGTGGACATCGGCTGGTCGAAGAAGACCGGCGAGCTCGGCAAGGGCGGGGATTGGCTGGAAATCCTGGGCTCGGGGATGGTGCATCCGAAGGTGCTCGCCAATTGCGGCATCGACCCGCGCGAGTGGCAGGGCTTCGCCTTCGGCATGGGCATCGAACGCATCACCATGCTGAAGCACGGCATCCCGGACCTGCGGCCGTTCTACGAGGCGGATATCCGCTGGCTGCGCCACTACGCCGCGAGCCCGCTCGCGCCCGCGACCCTGCACGAGGGGGTTTGATCCGATGAAGTTCACCCTCTCCTGGCTCAAGGATCATCTCGAGACCGACGCCTCGGTCGATGAGATCGCCCGCACGCTGAACGCCATCGGCCTTGAGGTCGAAGGCATCGAGGATCGCGGCGCCGCGCTCGCCAGCTTCCGCATCGCGCGCGTCATCGAGGCCGTGCAGCACCCCAACGCCGATCGGCTGCGCCAGCTCCGCGTCGATATCGGCGACGGCGTCGAACGCTCCGTCGTCTGCGGCGCGCCGAATGCGCGCACCGGTCTGGTCGGCGTCGCGGCGCTGCCGGGCGAATACGTGCCGGGCACCGGCGTCACGCTGAAGGTCGGTGAGATCCGCGGCGTGAAGTCCGAGGCGATGATGCTCTCGATGCGGGAGATGGGCCTCGGCGACGACCATTCGGGCATCGTCGACCTGCCGGCGGATGCGCCGGTGGGTGGGTCTTACGTGAAGTGGGCGGGGCTGGATGATCCGATCATCGAGATCAGCATCACCCCGAACCGCGGCGATGCGCTGTCGGTGCGCGGCGTGGCGCGGGACCTCGCGGCAGCGGGCCTCGGCAGGCTGAAGCCGTGGTGGGCGCCGAAGGTGGCGGCGGCTTATGACGCGCCGCTCAACTGGACCATCGAGGACCCGCGCGCGTGCCTTTGGGTGCTCGGCCGCGCGGTGCGGGGCGTGACGAACGGGCCCTCGCCCAAATGGCTACAGGACCGGCTGACGGCGATCGGGCTGCGGCCGATCTCGGCGCTGGTCGACATCACCAACTACTTCACCTTCGACCTCGGCCGCCCACTGCACGTCTTCGATGTGGCGAAGGTGAAAGGCGACACGCTCGCGATGCGCATGGCGCGCGAGGGCGAGACCCTGCACGCGCTGAATGGCAAGGAATACGCGCTGACGGCCGAGGACGGCATCATCGCGGATGAGGCCGGCGCCGAGGCGCTGGGCGGGGTGATGGGCGGCGAGCCCTCAGGCTGCGACGAGACCACGACCGAATGCTTCATCGAATGCGCGCTGTTCGATCCGGTGCGCGTCGCGCTGTCCGGGCGGCGCCACGATCTGCGCAGCGATGCGCGGGCGCGCTTCGAACGCGGGCTCGACCCTGCCTTCCTGCCGGAGGCGCTGGAAGCTGCGACCCGCATGATCATGGAGCTGTGCGGTGGCGAGGCGAGTACGGTGTCGGAAGCCGGTGCCGAACCGGCCTGGCAGCGTAGCGCGACGCTGCGCTTCGAGCGCGTCGCGGGCCTTGGCGGGCTCGACCTGCCGGCCGATGAAGCCGTCGCGCGGCTGGAGCGCCTGGGCTTCACGGTGCAGAAGCGCGATGCGGACTCCGTCACCGTCGCCGTGCCGTCCTGGCGCAACGACGTCGCCTCGGACCTCTCGGCCTATCGCGCCGGCGGCGGGGCGCTCACGCAGTTCGCGGGGCTGGACCCGGCGCGCGCGGCCAAGGCCGCGGAAGGGTGCGCCATGGTCGAGCCGGAGGCCGACCTGGTCGAGGAAGTGCTGCGCCTCGGCGGGCTGGATGCGGTGCCGCCGGTCTCGCTGCCGATGATGGGTGTCATCCCGCCGGTCGCCTTCACGGCGAAGCAGTCGCGCGCGGCGCTGGCGCGGCGCGTGCTGGCGGCGCGCGGCATGCAGGAAAGCGTGACCTTCGCCTTCATGGAATCGGAGACAGCCGCGCTGTTCGGTGCGACCCCGGAGGCGCTGCGGCTGGTCAATCCGATCGCGGCGGATCTCGACCAGATGCGCCCGACGCCGGTTGCCTCCCTGCTGCTGGCGGCCGCGCGCAATGCGGCGCGGGGCTTCCCGGACGTGGCGCTGGCCGAACTCGGCGCCGCCTATCGCGACATCACGCCCGAGGGCCAGGCTGCCATCGCCGCCGGCGTGCGGCATGGATCGACACCGCGCCACTGGGCGGAACCGTCCCGTGGCGTCGATGCCATGGATACGAAGGGTGATGCCGTCGCGGTGCTGGCCGCGCTCGGCGTGCCGATGGCGGCCCTGCAGGTCACCGCGGATGCGCCGGGCTTCTACCACCCCGGCCGTTCGGGTGTGGTGCGGCAGGGGCCGAAGACGGTGCTCGCCACCTTCGGCGAGGTGCATCCGAAGGTGCTGGAGGCGCTCGACCTGCCCGGTCCGGCGGTGGCCTTCGAGGTTTTCCTCGATGCCATTCCCGAACCGAAGCGCCGCAAGAAGGGCGCGCCCGAGCTGCCGGCCTTCCAACCGTTGCGGCGCGACTTCGCCTTCATCGTCGAGGACAAGGTCGCCGCCGAGGCGCTGCTGCGTGCGGCGCGCGGCGCGGACAAGGCGCTGATCGCCGATGTCGCGCTGTTCGACGTCTATCGTGGCAAGGGCGTGCCGGAAGGGTCTAAGAGCCTCGCCATCCAGGTGACGATCCAGCCGCGGGAGGCGACGCTGACCGACACCCAGATCGAGGACATCGCCGACCGGGTCGTCGCCGCCGTGGCGAAGGCGACGGGCGCGACACTGCGCGCATGACCGACGCCGCGGCCGGCAAGCGCCTGTACCTGGCGCTGCTGGCCGCGGCGCTCGTCCTCGTGCTGTCCGTCTGGTTCGCCGGCACCGTCGCGGTGCCGGGGCTGATCCGCGCGGGGATGGTCACGCCCGGCCGGGCGGCATGGCTGACGGCGGCGGTGCAGCTTGGCTTTGTGGTCGGGACCTTGGTCAGTGCGGCGCTGACGCTCGCCGACCGGCTGGATGGGCGGCGGCTGTTCCTTGTCTGCTCGCTGGTCGCCGCCGCTGCAACGGCGGCCCAGACCGTGGTGGCGCCGTCTGGCGCCGCGGCGCTGCTGCTGCGCTTCGTGGCGGGCGCGACCATGGCCGGCGTCTACCCGGTCGGGATGAAACTCGCAGCATCCTGGGCGAAGGGGGACCTGGGGCTGTTGATCGGCATCGTGGTGGGGGCGCTGACCCTCGGCTCGGCGTTGCCGCATCTGCTGCCCGGGCTGGTGGGATCGGTCGACTGGCGTGTGGCCTATGGCGGGGCAGGGGTGCTGGCGGCGCTCGGCGGTCTGATGGTGCTTGGCTTCAGGCCCGGCCCCGCCATCGGCGTGCGCCCGCCCTTCCACCCGAGCCAGATGCTGGAGGCGTGGCGGAATCCGGGGCTGCGCCTCGCGAACCTCGGCTATCTCGGACACATGTGGGAACTCTACGCCATGTGGGCCTGGATCGGCGTCTTCCTGGCCGGTGTGCTGGGGCGGGCGCAGGTCGGGGGCTGGGTGTTCGGTGTCATGGCGGCGGGGTCGGCGGGCTGTGTGCTGGCTGGGCTTGCCGCGGATCGTTGGAACCGCGCGCGCGTGGCGGCGCTGTGCATGGTGGTGTCGGGAAGCTGCGCCCTGCTGATCGGCGCGGCGTCGGCCTGCCCCGCACTGGCGTTGGGGCTGGCCTTCCTGTGGGGGTTCACCGTGGTGGCGGATTCGGCGCAGTTTTCGGCCTGTGTCGTGAGCCTGTCGCCGCCGGATTATGTGGGCACCATGCTGACCGTGCAGACCTCGATGGGTTTCCTGCTGACCGCCGTCATGATCGGGGGGCTGCCATACCTGATGGCGGCATTGGGGGGCGG
This sequence comes from Roseomonas sp., assembly GCA_041906015.1. Classification (GTDB taxonomy): domain Bacteria; phylum Pseudomonadota; class Alphaproteobacteria; order Acetobacterales; family Acetobacteraceae; genus Neoroseomonas. The sequence goes on along the minus strand of JAYRJZ010000130.1, from coordinate 4,846 downwards.
AGCGGCCTTCGCGTTGCTCGGCATCGGCCCGTTGCTGGGCGCGGTGGCGATGTGGAAGCTGGCGCCGCTTCTGCCCAGCTCTCGCTGAGCCGAGGTCATCCTCCCCTTTTTCGCCGATCTTTGAGGCGGGGCATCACCCTCGCGATCGTTTCGGTCAGGTTGCCCGGCGCCCGATATCGGTTTCCAAGGCCTTCCGGCCTTTGGCGGGGCGGTCTGGGGGCGGAGCCCCTCCAGCCTTTGCAGGGAAACCTTGGACTTCCCCGCTGCCTGCCTTATGTCCCCTGCAATCGCGCCCGGCGCGCCGTTCCAGTGCCGCCCGCATCACGGATTCCCATGACCGACACGCCGCTCGACCTCATCCGCAACTTCTCGATCATCGCCCATATCGATCATGGGAAGTCCACGCTTGCCGACCGCCTGATCCAGCAGACCGGGGCGCTGACCGCGCGCGAGATGAAGGAGCAGGTGCTCGATAACATGGAGATCGAGCGCGAGCGCGGCATCACCATCAAGGCGCAGACGGTGCGGCTGACCTATCCGGCGAAGGACGGGAAGACCTATGTCCTGAACCTGATGGACACGCCGGGCCATGTGGACTTCGCGTATGAGGTGAGCCGCTCGCTCGCCGCCTGCGAGGGTTCGCTGCTGGTCGTCGATGCCTCCCAGGGGGTCGAAGCGCAGACGCTAGCCAATGTCTACCAGGCGATCGATGCGGGGCATGAGATCGTGCCCGTGCTCAACAAGATCGACCTGCCGGCCGCCGAGCCCGACCGCGTGAAGCAGCAGATCGAGGATGTGATCGGTCTCGACGCCTCGGATGCGGTGATGATCTCGGCCAAGACGGGGCTGAACATCGAAGGCGTGCTGGAGGCCATCGTCACGCGCCTGCCGCCGCCGCAGGGGGATGCCTCGGCGACGACCAAGGCGCTGCTCGTCGATAGCTGGTACGATGCCTATCTCGGCGTGATCATCCTGGTGCGGGTGAAGGACGGGCATCTGCGCAAGGGCCAGCGCATCCGCATGATGTCCTCGGGCGCGGTCCACACCATCGAGCAGGTGGGCATCTTCGCGCCGAAGCTGACGCCGACCGACAGCCTTGGGCCCGGCGAGATGGGCTATGTCACCGCCGCCATCAAGACGGTGGCGGACACGAATGTCGGCGACACGTTGACCGATGACCGCAACCCGGCGGCCGAGCCGCTGGCGGGCTTCAAGCCCTCCATCCCCGTGGTGTGGTGCGGGCTTTACCCGGTCGATGCGGACGACTTCGAGAAGCTGCGCGAATCGCTCGGCAAGCTGCGGCTGAACGATGCGTCCTTCCACTATGAGACGGAGACCTCGGCGGCGCTGGGCTTCGGCTTCCGCTGCGGCTTCCTCGGCCTGCTGCATCTGGAGATCATCCAGGAGCGGCTGTCGCGCGAATTCGACCTCGACCTGATCGCGACCGCCCCGTCGGTCGTCTACAAGGTGCACAAGACGAACGGCGAGATGTTCGAACTGCACAACCCGGCCGACATGCCGGATGGCAGCGTGCTCGACCACATCGAGGAGCCGTGGATCAAGGCGACCATCATGCTGCCGGACGACTATCTCGGCCCGGTGCTGGCGCTGTGCAACGAGCGGCGTGGCCAGCAGGTGGAACTGACCTATGTCGGTGCCCGCGCGATGCTGGTCTATCGGCTGCCGCTGAACGAGGTGGTCTTCGACTTCTACGACCGGCTGAAGTCGGTCAGCCGCGGCTATGCCTCCTTCGACTACCAGATGGACGGGTATGAGGATGGGGATCTCGTGAAGATCTCGATCCTGGTGAACAACGAGCCGGTGGATGCGCTGTCCTTCATGGCCCATCGCAGCCAGGCCGAGCGTCGCGGCCGGCAGATCTGCGAGAAGCTGAAGGATCTGATCCCCCGCCAGCTCTTCAAGATCCCCATCCAGGCGGCGATCGGCGGGCGCGTGATTGCGCGCGAAACCATCGGCGCCTTGTCGAAGGACGTCACCGCCAAGTGCTACGGCGGCGACATCAGCCGCAAGCGCAAGCTTCTGGAGAAGCAGAAGGAAGGCAAGAAGCGCATGCGGCAGTTCGGCAAGGTCGAGATCCCGCAGAGCGCCTTCATCGCCGCTCTCAAGATGGACGCCTGAAGCCTTTTCATTTCGAAAATAGATCAATTTCATAAGGCGGCGAATCGCGCTCCGGATCGCGAGGGGGAACCCGCGTCCTCTTGACTTGGCCATGCGCAAGCTTGATTTGGCGCAATGCAAGATTGCAGGTCCGTCATGGATACGGCCTGTGAAGTCAGGAGGACGTCGCATGACGCAGATCACCCGCCGGGGACTTTCGGGGGCCGTTGCGGCCATCGGTGCCGGTCTTGCCGCGCCGGCTGCTGCCCAGGGCGCCTATCCCAACAAGCCTGTCACCATTGTCATCCCCTTTGCCGCGGGTGGCCCGACGGACACGGTCGGGCGGCTGATCGCGCAGACGATGAGCAACGATCTCGGCCAGCCCGTGGTGGTGGAGAATGTGGGCGGCGCCGGTGGCACGCTCGGCGCGCAGCGCGTGGCCGGGGCGCGGCCGGACGGTTATACCGTGCTGCTGCACCATATCGGCATGGCGACCATCCCGACGCTGTACCGGCGCCTGGCCTATGATCCGGTGAACGGATTCGAGACGATCGGCCTGGTGACCGAAGTGCCGATGACGCTCATCGCGCGCCGCAACATCGAGGCGAACAACCTTCAGGAACTGGTCGCGCTGATCCGGCAGCGGGGGGAGGGGCTCAACTACGCCAATGCTGGCATCGGTGCCGCGAGCCATCTGTGCGGCCTGCTGCTGATGAAGGCGGTTGATACGCGCATGACCACGGTGCCGTATCGCGGCACGGGACCGGCCATGAACGACCTGGTGGCCGGGACGGTCGACATCCTGTGCGACCAGACGACCAACACCACCGAGCAGATCCGCGCCGGTACGGTGCGCGCCTTCGCGGTAACGACGCCGGAGCGTGTGCCGTCGTTGCCGGACCTGCCGACCTCGGCCCAGGGTGGCCTGCCGGGGTTCGAGGTGTCGGTGTGGCATGGGCTGTATGCGCCCAAGGGGACGCCGGCGCCGGTCATTGCGCGGCTGAACCAGGCCCTGGTGAAGGCGCTGCAGGATGGCGATATCGCACGGCGATTCGCCGATCTGGGTACGGCACCGGTCGCGGCTGCGCGTGCGACGCCGCAGGTTCACCGGGAGTTCTGGATGGCCGATATCGCCAAGTGGCGGCCGCTGATCCAGGCTGCTGGGCAGTTTGCAGATTGATTGGTTCTGGCTGCGGTTCGCGGGTTGCCCTGCGGCCGCAGCCTGACTATGTTCCGCGCCCTCCGGACAGGTGGCCGAGCGGTCGAAGGCGCGCGCCTGGAAAGTGCGTATACGTCAAAAGCGTATCGAGGGTTCGAATCCCTCCCTGTCCGCCAGTTCCCTTACGCGTCCCGCTCTCCGCCTGACCGGCCACCGTGCTGAGTGTCAGGTCTCCTGGGGTTTTCGGGGTAGACCTGTTGACTGGCCCGAGCCGGCGAGGCCCGGAATTCGCTCTCCAGAGGCCTCTTCTCTCCGATCCTGTTGACTCGGCCGATTTAGTACGTCGAGAAAAGACCATTAGATTCAATAGCTTGCGCTAGGGTCTGGAGCTGACGGTTCGAACGCCGTTTGGACTCAAGCCGGACAGTGGCCCAGAATATCGTCGTGGGGATGAATGTCAGGCCCGGCCTTGCAGCGGACTCGGCAGCGGAGCAATGGCGCTCCGGTGACTGGTCCGGTGCCCTTTCAGGTTTGGCGACGGTTCTGGAACGCCTGGCAAGGGTTGATCCCGACGTCGACCTCCAGTGCGGGTATGTCCACAGGATCGTGCGGCACTCCCTACTGTGGTTCGCCCACGCGGCTGGTCTGGATCCGATGGAGGTGAACGGAGCCCCTCCCAGCTTGCCCCCCGGCGCATGCAGCAACCCGGATCCGCTCGAGGCAGTCCTCAGCCTCCCCCTAACGCACTTGGACATCGCCTGGTACTTCCTGGCCCAAATAGCCATGGTCGCCGGGCTGCCCCGCGCTGTGCCGGACCCCGCAACAATGATTAGTGGAGGCCCGATCGCCGAGATGGAAATCGCGCTGAGCAGGCATCGCCTGGACTGCGCGATCACAGAGGTTGATCCCGATGCATTCGTGGCCCTGCTCCCGGCGGCGTACGACGCAGCCCTAGCGGCCCGCTCGCTCTTGGAAACGCGTGCGCTTCGGCCGCTTGACAAGTGGGAGCGCGGAGCTGTCCCAAGAGCTGACCCCGACGATCCGGCAGGAGCAGGTTACGTATCTGCTGCCATCCTTGCGTTTCGCGTGGTGGCTGCCGCTTCGGGCAAGGCCGAGGCTGACGGACGACTGCGTGAATTGCTCACTACGTCTGCGGCGCCTTTGCGCACAGAGATGCTTGAGGCGCTATTCCCATCTGAGCCGATGCCCGAGCTGGGCCGCAGGACGGTGGAGCACTGCGCTGGGCTGGTCGGGCGGGAAGGCCTCTCCCCGGCCGAGCTCTTGGAGTGCTGCCTCCGTCTGGCGATCCGGTTCGAGCGTTCCGATTTCCGGCGCGTAGTGGAGGCCCCGCTCGTGCGGTGGGCCAAATCAGAATGGCTGCACGTCGCAACAGCTAGGCGCTTCACGCTGCTGACCCCACAGACTTCGGCACCACCAATAGCTAGAGCATTTTCCGATCATGCTGGGTCGTAGCCTGCGGCGGCGAAGTAGTTGGTGCATTCGGTTGGATTGAAGGTGTCGATGATGTTGCCGATGGCAGACCATAGGCCGTCGATGGTTCGCGCGGCG
>JAYRJZ010000129.1:0-13718 GCA_041906015.1 Roseomonas sp. | reverse complement strand
GTGCCGGATCAGCGCCGAAACCTGCCATTGTGCGGGATGGCGCGGAGAGGGTGCAGTGTGCCCGTAATGCCCAACACCAGGTTCCGGCGGTCCAGGATGCATGGCATCCTGGCGGGGTGGGTCCGGGAGGGGCAGCGCCCCTCCCGCTGCGCCCGATGATCCGCGAAGGCCGCGACGACGATGCCGAGGGCTTCATCGCCCTGATCGGCACCTGCTGGGCCGAATATCCCGGCTGCGTCCTCGACGTGGATGGTGAAGTCCCCGAGCTCCGCGCCCTTGCCACCTGGTTCGCCGAGCAGGGCGGCAAGCTCTGGGCGGCCGAGCAGGATGGCCGCCTGGTCGGCATGGTCGGCACCCGTCCGCTGAAGGAGGACGAGGCCTGGGAGATCTGCCGCATGTATGTCGATGCCGCCGCGCGCGGCAGCGGCCTCGCGACGGCGCTGCTCGACACGGCGGAAGCGCATGCCCGCGCATCGGGCGCCGAGCGGATGGTCCTTTGGACCGACACCCGCTTCACGCGCGCCCATGGCTTCTATGAAAAGCTCGGCTACGTGCGGCATGGGTCGATCCGCATCCTCGACGACGTCTCCCACTCGCTCGAATTCCGCTACGCCAAGCCGGCGGCGGGGCTGGTGGTGGAGGCGCTGGACGCCGCCGCCGCGGCCAGCGCCGAACGGCGCCTGTCCGAACTGCTGATGGCCTGTGTGACGGACGGTGCGTCGCTCACCTTCCTTCCGCCGCTGTCGCGCGATCGCGCCATCGCCTTCTGGAAGGCGAATTCGGCGGCGGTGGCGGCGGGGACGCGCGTCCTGCTCGCGGCGTGGCTGGACGGGCGGCTGGCCGGTAGCGTGACCATCGAGTTCGCCACCGAGGAAGCCACGCCGAACGTCGCCGCGATCCGAACCCTGATCATCGACCCGTCGCTGCGCCGGTGCGGCATCGGCCGGGCGCTGATGCGTCGGGCCGAACAGGCGACGCGCGCGCATGGCCGTGGCATCCTGACCCTCGATGCCCGGGCCGGCAGTGCGGCCGAATTGCTCTATCGTGGCGAAGGCTGGACCGAGCTCGGCCGCATTCCGCGTTTCGAGATCGATGCCGAGCGCCGACCCTGCGACACGGTCTTCTTCTGGAAGGCGCTCTGATACGGAGGCGGCGAAGCGGATGATCAGCCCGGATTGGTGCCGCATGATGGCGGCCTACAACGCCGAGATGAACCGCCGTCTCATCCGCGCCGCCGACACGCTGGACGAGGCTGCGCGCCGGGCCGACCGTGGCGCCTTCTGGGGTTCGCTGCATGGAACGCTGTCGCACATCCTGTGGGGCGACACGCAGTGGATGAGCCGCATCGACGGCTGGCAGAAGCCGCCGGTCGGCCAGAAGGACAGCGCCCGGATGATGGAGGACTGGTCCGCGCTGAAGGACGCGCGTGCCGCCGCCGATGCCCGCATCGAAGCCTGGGCCGACGGGCTGACGGAACAACGCCTGGCCGGGCCGCTCGTCTGGTATTCCGGCATCTCGGGCAAGGAGGTGTCGATGCCGCTCTGGATCGTGGCGACGCATTTCCTCAACCACCAGACGCATCATCGTGGCCAGGCCCACGCGCTGATCACCCACGCCGGGGCGGCCACCGCGGACACCGACCTGCCTTGGGTCGTGGATCTGCGCGGCCTGGGCCTGGTGTCATGACCGGCGATGCGACCGAACGCCACCCGCCGGAGGAGGAGCGGACGATGGTCCGCCGCGCCGCGCCGGTGGCGGCGGCGGAACCCATCCTGCATCTCCTCGACATCGAGGCGGGCGAGGGCCAGCCGGCGCGGCGCGTGACCATCGGTCCCGGTCCCCTGACCATCGGGCGTGGGGCGCAGGCGGGGCTGGTGCTGCCCTCGGGCGACGTGTCGCGCAGCCACTGCGTCATCGCGGTCGAGAACGAGGCGGCGATCGCCACCGATCTCGGTTCCACAAACGGCACCATCGTCGATGGCCAGCGGATTGCCGGCCCCACGCGCCTGACCCCTGGCGCGCGGCTGGTGCTCGGCCCCTTCACCCTGGTCTATCGCAGTGGCCGCGCCGCCGACTTCGCGCGGACCGAGGAGGTCGAGAAGGATCTCGCCCGCGCCGGCCGCTATGTCGAGGCGCTGCTGCCCCCTCCCATTCCGGACGGGCCTGTGTGTGCGCATTGGCGTTTCGTGCCCTCGGCCAATATCGGCGGCGACGGCTTCGGCTATGGCTGGCTCGACCAGCATCGCTTCGCCCTGTGGCTGCTCGACGTGTCGGGACATGGGGTGGGTTCGGCGCTGCTCGCCGCCTCGGTGATGAATCTGCTGCGCGTGCATTCCCTGCCGGGAACGGATTTCGCGGATGCCTCGGCGGTGCTCGCCGCGCTGAACGATCGTTTCCAGATGGACCGCCAGGGCGGGCTGTATTTCACCATCTGGTATGGCGTCTTCGACACGCGCACGCGCGTCCTGGGCTTCGGCTGCGCCGGGCAGCACCCCGCCTTCCTGCTGGTGCCGGGCCAGGCCGTGCCGCAGCCGCTCTGGGTGAAGAACCCGGCGATCGGTCTGGCTCCCGACTGGCCCTATCGTCGTGCCGAGGTCACGATCCCGCCCGGCGCCCGCCTGCACCTGTTCAGCGACGGTGCCTTCGAACTCGTCACCGCCGATGGTCGCGAACTCGGCATCGGGGATTTCCTGCCGGTACTGACCGCCGCGCCGATGCCGGGCATCGCCGAGCCCGAACGGCTCTGGCGTGCCGTGCGCACCGCCGCGCGGCCCGGGCCGCTCGATGACGACGTGTCACTTGTCGCACTCGATTTCGCCTGATCCCCATGCCACACGCCGCTGCGATCACCGGCCGTCGCCGGGCCGGGACAGACGAGGAGAACCGCTGATGGAACTGGTCGTGGTGGAGAGCAGCGGGCCGCTATGCCTGGTGCTGAAGGGGCGCCTGGACGCGGCGGGGACTGAACAGGTGGAAGTCGCCTTCGCCGCCCGGATCCGTGCGGCGTCGGGCCATGCCATGGTCGACATGCGGGCGGTCAGCTTCGTGGGCTCGCTCGGCCTGCGCATGCTGGTCGCCGCGGCGCGCGCGGCCGACCGGGCCGGGCGCAAGATGGTGATCTTCGGCGTCCAGGCTCCGGTCGCCGAGGTGTTCAGCACGACCGCGCTCGACGAGCTGATCCCGGTGCTGCCGGACGAAGCCACGGCGCGCGGGCACATCGGCGGCTGAATGGCGACGGGCGAGACCTTCCGCCTGACCCTGCGCGACGGCACGGAGGCGCTGCGCGAGGCGCAGCTTGCCGTTGCGGATTTCCTGCGCCGCCGCGGCGCCGGGCCGAATACCGCCGCGCGTGCCGAATTGCTGCTGGAAGAGCTGGCGCTGAACACGCTGCGCCACGGCTTCGCCCAGGGCGGTACGCCGGAACTGACCGTGATGGCCTGGCATGACGGCGCGCGCTGCGGCCTCGACCTTGAGGATCGTGGCGCGCCCTTCGACCCCACCGCCGCCGCCATGCCTCCCAGGCCGCGCCACCTGCAGGAAGCGCGGATCGGTGGGCTCGGCCTGCCGCTGCTGCGCCGTATCGCGGCGGAACTCGCCTATGAGCGCACGGCGGATGGGCGCAACCGCCTGCATCTGGTGCTGCCGGCCGAGGAGGCCGCTATCGGCTGAGGAAGCCCTCGAGATGCGCCAGCACCTCGGCGGGCGCTTCCTCCGCCAGGTAGTGGCCTGACGGGACATCGCCGGTGGCCAGCGGGCCGGACGCATAGCGCCGCCAGATCCCCGGCGCATCGTACCATTTCGGGATGCTGCCCTTCGCTCCCCAGATGGCGAGCATCGGGCAGCGCACCGTCTGCCCCGCATCGCGCGACGCCCGATCATGGTCGAGGTCGATCGCCGTCGCGGCGCGGTAATCCTCGCAGATCGCCTCGATCGTGCCGGGTTCATGCAGCGCGGCGAGGTAGTCGGCGCGGGCCTCGGGGTGGAAGAAGTCCTTCGGCTTCGGCTCGCGCGAGGTGTGGAAGTCGAACCAGGGCTCGATCTCGGCACGGATCATCGCCTCCGGCCCCGGATGGCGCTGGGCGAGGAAGAACCAGTGCCAGTATCCCATGGCGAAGGCCATATCGACGCGCTCGAAATGCTCGAGCGTGGGGATGATGTCCATGGTGCAGAGCTGTTGGACGACATCGGCGTGATCGAGCGCCATGCGATGGGCGACGCGCGCGCCGCGGTCATGCGCGACGACCTGGAAGCGGTCATGCCCGTAGCTTGCCATCAATGCCACGAGATCAGCCGCCATGGCCCGTTTGGAATAGGGCGCGTGGTCGGCGCTGACGGGCGGCTTGGCGGAGAAGCCATAGCCGGTGATGTCCGGGCAATGCACGGTGAAGCGCTTCGCCAGCACGGGCGCGACCTTGTGCCACATCGCATGGGTCTGCGGATTGCCGTGCAGCAGCAGCAGCGGCGGACCCTCGCCACCGCGGCGCAGGCGGAAGCGCTTGCCATTCGCTTCCCGGAATTCGAGCGTGAAGCCGTCGAAGAACATGGGGCCTGGTCCCTCCGGCCGTGAGGATGGCATGGCGCCGCGCGCGCGTCATACCAGCGGGAGGAGAGCGGCGCCGGTCCTCTCGGGGCCAGGTCCGGGAGCCATTCGGATCAGGCGGGCACCAGCCCGTGACGCAGCATGATCTCCTGCAGCCGTGCCATGTCCGGTGGGCCGGGCTGGCTGACCGCGGCCGCCATCTCCTCGAAATAGCGGCGGCCGATCGTGCCGGGGGCGATGACGATCATCGCCCGGGCCGTGCTGTCATGCAGGTTGGCGTGGTGATGCACCTTGCCGCGCGGGATGAAGACGACATCGCCCGGGCGGACCTCCTGCGCCACGCCGTCCAGCGTCGTCGTCATGACGCCGGCAAGGCCGTGCACGATCTCGTCGCAGGCCTCGTGGTAGTGCGGCGCGGGCACGCGCGCGGCGGGCGGGACGGTGAATTCGAACATCACCACATCACCGGCGCCGTCGGTCTCATCGACGTGGAAGAGCAGCTCCAGCGCACCGATGCGCACGAGGCGGGGTGGTCTTCGCGCTTCCATGGGGACTCTCCGGAACGTAAAATGCTTTTACGAATGGAGGCGTAAAATGGCTTTACGTTTGGGTCAATGCCGAAATCATCGCCGATGACCGAAGGCCCGCCCTTCATCGGTGCGCTGCTGCGCCTGTGCCTGGATGACGTCCGTGCCCGCATGCGTGCGGCCGCGCGCCAGGCCGGCTTCACGGACCTGCAGGACGCACACTGGGCCCTGATCACCTATCCCATGCCCGAACGTGGCGTGCGCCCGTCGGAACTGGCGCGGCGCGCGCGCATCTCCCGTCAGGCGGCGAACCACCTGATCGCGCAGATGGAAGTCCTCGGCTATGTCGAGCGGCGCAGCGAGGCGGGGGCGACGCGGCGCCTGGTCTTCCTCACCGCCCGCGGCCGGGCGCTGTATGAGGCCGTCTTCGCCTGCCTGCGCGGGCTGCACACCGAATGGTCGGCGCAGGTCGGCGCGGAGCGCTTCGCAACCACCTGCGCGGTGCTGCGGGAACTCGCCCCGGCAAGTTGACCGTCCCGCCGCGACGGGCCAGCGTGCCGCCCTCAACCATCTTGAGGGAGAGACGCAAGATGTCCGATGACCAGGCCCTGTTCGACAAGGGCATGCCGATCCGCCGTGCCGTGCTGGGGGCGGAGTACGTCGATGGCTCCATGGCCAAGGCCGACGACTTCATGATGTCCTTCCAGCGCGCGACGACCGCCTGGGCCTGGGGCTGGGCCTGGGGCGACCCGACGCTGGACCGCAAGACGCGCTCCCTGCTGAACCTCGCCATGCTCACCGCGCTGGGCAAGATCCCGGAGGTGAAGCTGCATGTGAAGGGCGCGCTCAACAACGGCATCACGGTCGACGAGATCAAGGCGACGCTGCTGCACGCCACCGCCTATTGCGGCATTCCCGCGGGCCTCGACGCCTTCAAGGCGGCGCATGAGGTGCTGCTCGCCGAAGGCGCGCTGCCGGGGAAGAAGTGATGCCTGCGCCGATCAAGCGCGTCGCCTTCCTCGGCATCGGCAACATGGGCTGGCCGATGGCGGCCAACCTGGTGAAGGCGGGCTTCGACGTGACGGTCGCCGACGTGGTGCCGGGCCGCGCGGACGCCTTCGCGGCCGAGACCGGCGGCAAGGCGGCGGCGAGCCCGGCCGAGGCGGCGAAGGGTGCCGATTGCGTCATCACCATCGTGCCGACCTCCAAGCAGGTGGCCGAGGCGGTGGAAGCGGTCGGCCCGTCGCTCGCCGCCGGCATGCTGGTCATCGACATGACGTCCGGCCAGCCGGGCCGCACGCGGGAGATCGCGGCGGGCCTCGCGGCGAAGGGTGTCGCGATGATCGACTGCCCCGTCTCCGGCGGCGTGCCGCGGGCCAAGACCGGCCAGCTCGCCATCATGGCCGGCGGCGAGGAGGCGGATCTCGACCGCGCCGATGCCGTGCTGAAGGCCATGGGCACCTCCATCCATCGCTGCGGGCCGATCGGCGCGGGGCAGGCGATGAAGGCGTTGAACAACCTGGTTTCCGCCGGCGGCTACCTGATCGGCATCGAGGCGCTGCTGATCGGCCAGCGCTTCGGCCTCGACCCGGCCAAGATGGTCGATGTGCTGAACGCGTCGACGGGGATGAACAACTCGACCCAGAAGAAGTTCAAGGAATACGTGCTGTCGCGGCGCTTCGACGCGGGCTTCGGCCTCGACCTGATGGTCAAGGACCTGTCCATCGCGCTGGAAGTCGGCCGCGAGACTACCACGCCCACGCCCTTCGCGGCCCTGTGCCGGGAGATGTGGGCCTCCGCCGCGGCACTGCTCGGGCCCGGCGCGGATCATACAGCCGTCGCGAAGCTCTCGGAACAGATGAGCGGCACGGTGCTCGGAGGGAATGTGGAAAAATGACCTGGGAAGCCTATGCCATCCGCTATGGGCGGCATGAGCGCACGGCGCAGTCCAACCATCTGTTGCCGTTGCCCGATCCGCACGAAGCCATGCCGCTCGATTACTACGTCTGGCTGCTGCGCGGGCCCGACGGGCGGGAGATCGTGGTCGATACCGGCTTCGACCACGAACTGGCCGCCAAGCGCGGCCGGAAGCTGTCACGTTCGGTTGCCGAGTCCCTGACTTCGATGGGCACCGACCCGGCGACGGTCGAGGACGTGATCGTCACCCACCTGCACTACGACCATGCCGGCAGCCTCGGCATCTTTCCGAAGGCGCGGTTCCATCTCCAGGAGCGGGAGATGCACTTCGCGGTGGGCCGCCATATGTGCGTCCATGCCATCCGCATGCCCTTCGAGGCCGAGCACGTCGTGGCCATGGTTCGCGCCCTCTATGCCGACCGCGTGGAATTCCATGATGGCGATGCGGAAGTCGCACCGGGCGTCACCGTGCATCGCGTCGGCGGCCATTCGGACGGATTGCAGGTGGTCCGCGTGGAAACCGCGCGCGGTCCGGTGGTCATCGCCTCGGACGCCATGCATTTCTATGCCAATGCGCTGTCGGGCAATCCCTTCCCGATCATCTTCGATCTCGGCGCCATGGCGGCTGGCTGGCGCACGGCGAAGAAGCTCGCGGGCGGCGACGATAGCCGCGTCATCCCGGGCCACGATCCCGCGGTCCGCGCGCGATTCCCTGCCGTGGCAGGCCAGGACGGCGAGGTCGTCGCGCTTCACCTGTCGCCACTTTGACGGCAAGCCTGCCTCCGGGGCCGCGCGGTGCTATTGCAGCAGCGTGACGGTCCCGGACAGCAGCCCGGCCACGCAGAACAGCAGCGACAGGCCGGGCCAGGTCCGCATCGGCCCGCGCAGCGCAATCAGGGCGTTGACGACCAGCGACACCATCACCGCGGCCACCGGCTGGGACCAATGGTAATGCATGAAGCCCCAGACGATCAGGCCAAGCCACATCCAGAAGGCGGCACGCGCCACCAGACCCCACACCATGTCGGAGGCGGCGGAGGCCGGCCGCATTTCCGGTGCCCCGGAGCGCGTGCGGATGAAGCTTCCGCCGGACAGCAGCATCATTGCCAGGAAGTAGGTGGACATGCCGTTCACTTGCGTCGAGCCCGCTTTGGACGCAAGACCCGTCATGTTGCGTCGCGCCGGTTTGAGCGGCGCGCCATGAACCACGTCAGGCAAGCGTGACCCTGCGGCCGTCTCCCGCCATCCTCCAGGTGCTTCCCTCGCTCGTCTCCGGCGGCGTGGAACGCGGCACCCTGGAAATCGCCGAAGCACAGATTGCGGCGGGTTTTCGCGCGCTGGTGGCCTCGGCCGGCGGGCCGCTGGTGCCGGCCCTGGAGGCGCTGGGGGCGCGGCACATCACCCTGCCGCTCGATACCAAGTCGCCATTGGGCATCTGGCGCAACGCGGCCACACTGACAGAAATTTCCAATACGGAACGAGTTGCCATCCTTCACGCACGCTCGCGGGCCCCCGCCTGGTCGGCGCTGATGGCAGCGCGGCGAACCGGGGCGCGATTCGTGACTACCTACCACGGCACCTACAACGAAGGCTTTCCGGGCAAGCGGCTCTACAATTCGGTGATGGCGCGTGGCGATCGGGTGATCGCGATCAGCCGCTTCATCGCCGGTATCGTGCAGGCCCGGCATGGCGTGGGTGCGGACCGGCTGCGTCTCATTCCCCGCGGCGTCGATGAGCGCCGCTTCGACCCCGCCGCTGTCGAGCCGGATCGGCTGGCGGCCCTACGCGCGGCCTGGGGCGTGGCGCCGGGCCGCCCTGTGGTGATGCTGCCGGGACGCATCACGCGCTGGAAAGGGCAGGGGGTGCTGGTCGAGGCCATGGCGCGCCTGCCGGGAGATGCCGTCGCGCTGCTGGTCGGCGATGCCGGCGCCAAGGCGGCCTATCGCGACGAGCTGATGGCCCGCATCGCCGCCCTCGGCCTGGGCGATCGCGTGCGGCTGGTCGGTCATGCGGTGGATGTCCCGGCGGCGCTGCTGCTGGCCGATGTGGTGGTGCATGCGTCCACCGACCCCGAGGCCTTCGGCCGCACCGTCATCGAGGCCCAGGCCATGGCGCGCTGCGTCATCGCGAGCGACCTCGGCGGTCCGACCGAGACGGTTGAGGACGGCGTGACGGGCTGGCGCGTCCCGCCGGGCGATCCGCAGGCCCTGGCCGCGGCGATCGGGCAGGTGCTGGCCATGGCGCCGGAGGCCCGCGCGGTGGCCGGTGCGCGGGCGCGGGCGGCAGTGCTGGCGGGCTACACCACGGCGCGGATGCAGGCGGCGACGCTCGACGTCTATCGGGAATTGCTGTGATGCGGGTGCTGGTGATCAAGCTCGCGGCGCTGGGGGATTTCGCCCAGGCCTTCGGGCCATTCGCGGCGATCCGCGCGCATCATCCGGATGCCCGCATCACGCTGCTGACGACGCGGGCCTATGCCCCGCTGGCACGGCTCTCGCCCTGGTTCGACGAGGTGTGGGAGGACGGCCGACCGGCCTGGACCGACATCCCGGCGCTGTGGCGCCTGGCGCGGCGGCTGCGCAAGGCGCGCTTCGATCGGGTCTATGACTTGCAGACTTCCTCGCGTTCGTCCCGCTATCGCTGCTTCGTGGGGCGGCGGGCGGCCTGGTCGGGCATCGCGCGCGGGGCGTCCCATCCCCATGCCAATCCGGGGCGGGACGCCATGCACACGGTCGATCGCCAGCGGGAACAGCTGGAGATGGCCGGAATCCGGGTCTTTCCCGAACCGGACCTCGGCTGGCTCGATGCCGATCTGTCGCGTTTCGCCCTGCCGGCGCGGTTCTGCATCCTGGTCCCCGGGGCCTCGCCCGGCCGGCCGGCGAAGCGCTGGCCGGAGGACCGCTTCGGGATGCTCGCGGCCGCGCTGCCGCTGCCGGCGGTTGTGATCGGCGGGCCGGCCGAGGCGCCGCTCGCCGCCGCCATCGTCGCGGCCGCGCCAGGGAGCATCGACCTCACGGGCCGGACCAGCTTTGCCGATATCGCAGCCCTGGGTCGCCGGGCCGCCTTCTGCATTGGCAACGACACCGGGCCGACCCATCTGGTGGCGGCGGCGGGCTGCCCGACCCTGGCGCTGTTCGGGGAGGACAGTGACCCGGCGCTCTGCGCCCCCCGTGGCCGATGCGCCACCTTTCTGCGCCATGTGCCTCTCGCAGGCCTGGAACCGGCGGAAGTCGCGTCGGAACTGGCCCGTCTGACTTGACCCGGAAGGGCGCGGTGCCCATGGTCCGCGCCCGTTTTTCACCCCGAAGGAGATGCCTTCCCGATGCCCGCGATCACCCTGCCTGATGGTTCCGTCCGGTCCTTCGATGGGCCGGTGACGGGCACGCAGGTCGCGGCCGCCATCGGGCCGGGCCTGGCCAAGGCCGCGCTTGCCATGGTGGTGGATGGGGCGATGCAGGACCTGTCGCGCAGCATCGAGGCCGATGCCTCGCTGCGCTTCGTCACCCGCAAGGACCCCGAGGCGCTGGAGCTGATCCGCCACGACGCGGCCCATGTGCTGGCCGAGGCGGTGCAGGAGCTGTTCCCCGGTACCCAGGTCACCATCGGCCCGTCGATCGAGAACGGCTTCTACTACGACTTCGCCCGCAACGAGCCCTTCACCCCGGACGACTTCGCTGCGATCGAGGCCAAGATGCGCGACATCGTCGCGCGCAACGCCAGCTTCGAGCGCATCGTGACCAGCCGGCACGAGGCGATGGCGCTGTTCGAGGCCAAGGGCGAGAAATACAAGGTCGAACTCATCCGCGACCTGCCGCAGGGCGAGACCATCACGCTCTACAAGCAGGGCGACTGGATCGACCTGTGCCGCGGGCCGCATATGCGCGGCACCGGGGATGTCGGCACCGCCTTCAAGCTGATGAAGGTGGCCGGCGCCTATTGGCGCGGCGACCATCGCAACGCGATGCTGTCGCGCATCTACGGCACCGCCTGGCGCGACCAGAAGGAGCTGGATGCGTATCTGCATCAGCTCGAAGAGGCGGAGAAGCGCGACCACCGCAAGATCGGCAAGGAGATGGGGCTCTTCCATCTCCAGGAAGAAGCCGTCGGTTCCGTCTTCTGGCACCCCAAGGGCTGGAAGCTGTACCGTACCGTCGAGGACTACATGCGCCGGCGGCTCGATGGCGGGGCCTATCAGGAGGTGAAGACCCCGCAGCTCGTCGACCGCAAATTGTGGGTGGCCTCCGGCCATTGGGAGAAGTTCCGCGAGAACATGTTCATCGCGACCGTCGAGGATGAATCCGAGAAGGACCGCATCCTCGCGCTCAAGCCGATGAACTGCCCCTGCCATGTGCAGATCTTCAACCAGGGGCTGCGCTCCTATCGCGAATTGCCGTTGCGCATGGCCGAGTTCGGCGCCTGCCATCGCTACGAGCCCTCGGGCGCGCTGCACGGCATCATGCGCGTGCGGTCCTTCACCCAGGACGACGCGCACATCTTCTGTTCCGAGGACCAGATCGCGGATGAGACGGTGCGCTTCGTGGCGCTGCTGTCGTCCATCTATCGCGATTTCGGCTTCGAGGCGTTTCGCGTGAAGTTCTCCGACCGTCCCGAGAAGCGCGCGGGCACCGACGAGGTCTGGGACCAGGCCGAGGGCGCGCTGAAGGAAGCCTGCCGCATCGCCGGCGTCGAATACGAGCTGAACCCGGGCGAGGGCGCCTTTTACGGCCCCAAGCTCGAATTCGTCCTGCGCGATGCGATCGGCCGTGACTGGCAGTGCGGCACGCTGCAGGTGGATTTCGTGCTGCCCGAGCGGCTCGACGCCGAATACGTGGCGGAGGATGGGTCGCGGAAGCGGCCCGTGATGCTGCACCGCGCCATCCTCGGCTCCTTCGAGCGCTTCCTCGGCATCCTGATCGAGGAGCATGCGGGCCGCTTCCCGCTGTGGCTCGCCCCGGTGCAGGTGGTGGTCGCGACCATC
Source organism: Roseomonas sp. (assembly GCA_041906015.1). Lineage (GTDB taxonomy): Bacteria > Pseudomonadota > Alphaproteobacteria > Acetobacterales > Acetobacteraceae > Neoroseomonas. Next base: position 1,756 of record JAYRJZ010000129.1, on the reverse strand, counting down.
GTGGACGACGCCGCGCCCTTCGCCGAGCAGGCCGCCGAGGCACTCCGCAAGGCTGGGCTGCGCGTGGAACTCGATCTGCGGAACGAGAAGATCAACCGCAAGATCGTGGACCATATCGACCAGCGCATCCCGGTGCTGGCCGTGGTCGGCAAGCGCGAGGCGGAGCAGGGGGCGCTGGTGCTGCGCCGCCTGCCCGGCCGCGAGCAGGAGGTGGTGCCGCTTGCCGAGGCGGTGGCGCGCCTTGCAGCCGAGGCCACGCCGCCCGATCTGAAGAATATGGCGTCGTGAAGGCCGCGGCGGTTGCAGTGACGTGACCGCCGCTCCATAACTCGCCCGAAATACGTTCCGAAACCTCGACAGGAGACGACCATAGCCCGTCCCCCCCTACCCGCCGCCCAGGCCCCGACCCGCGACGGCCCGCGCATCAATGACGAGATCCGCGTTCCCCAGGTCCGCCTGATCGACCAGCATGGCGAAATGCAGGGCGTGATGACCGCCCGCGAGGCGCTGATCCGCGCCTATGATGTCGGCCTCGACCTGGTCGAGATCTCGCCCAATGCGGTCCCGCCTGTCTGCAAGATCCTCGACTACGGCAAGTACAAGTACGAGCAGCAGAAGAAGGCGAACGAGGCGCGGAAGAAGCAGAAGGTCGTCGAGATCAAGGAAATCAAGGTCCGTCCGAACATCGACGATCACGACTACGATGTGAAGATGCGCCAGATGAAGACCTTCATCTCGGAAGGCGACAAGGTGAAGGTGACGCTGCGGTTCCGTGGGCGCGAGATGGCGCACCAGGACCTCGGCGCGAAAGTGCTTGAGCGCATCCGCAACGAACTGACCGAGACCACCAAGGTCGAGCAGTTCCCGCGGATGGAGAACCGCCAGATGATCATGGTGCTGGCGCCGAAGTGAGCGGAGGGGAGGGGCTCCCTCCCGCCGGTTACTTGAATCCCTGAAGGCCCGGACTGTTCGGCACTGCGAGCGCTGTGCCGCGCGGGAGAACGATCCTGTCGCCTGTCGCCTGTCGGCGTCTCCCGGCGCAGGCGAAGAAAAGGCCCGGTCAGCGCCGGGCCTTCTTGCTGTTCAGGGCCACCGCGGCACGGATCAGGGCCTTGAAGGCTACCGCGTCGATCGTCTCCCCCTGACGGATGTCGATGGCGCGGCGGGTGTTGCCGTCCAGGCTGCTGTTGAACAGCCCGAATGGGTCCTCAAGCGCGGCGCCCTTAGCGAAAGTCAGTTTCGCCACGGCCTTGTAGGTCTCCCCAGTGCAGAGGATGCCGGCATGCTCCCAGACCGGTACGCCACGCCATTTCCAGGTCTCGACCACCTCGGGGTCGGCCTCGTGGATCAGGGCGCGGATGCGGGCGAGGGTTTCGCCGCGCCAATCGCCGAGTTCGGCAATGCGGGCGTCGATCAGTCGCGCGGGGGAGTCGGGCGCCTCGATGCCGGCCATGACGTCGTCCTTTCCTGATGGTGCCGCCGGGAAGACTACTCTGTGAGCGACGTCTGGCGTTGCTTGGGTCCGGATGGGCCGCGCCCATCCGATGCTCACCGCCATCCGCGTCCCATGGGCATGGCATCGCAACGCCAATGCGGTGCCCCTGGATGCTGGGCACCCTGAGCCATGACCTTCTTGGCGCCGCGCATGCTGGCGGGCGCAGCCTCCACGAGGCAAGTCGCGCGTAGATGCGCGTTTCGGTGCCCAGCCTGTCAGCGGATCTCGGTGCCAAGTATTGGTTTCCAAAGGCCTTTCGGC
>JAYRJZ010000128.1:0-14122 GCA_041906015.1 Roseomonas sp. | reverse complement strand
GCTCCGCGCGACTTCGCCGCCCTGCCGCCCGCCCCGAGCGCCGAGCTGCCCGCCCCCGCGCAGCCCGCCGAACCCGTGCCCGTTCCCGAGGCCCCCGAAGAGGCCCCGCGCGAGACCCTGCCGCAACCGCCGCCGCCGCCGCCCCAGGCGGAGCCCGCGCCGGAGCAGCCGGCTCAGCCGCCGGCCCGGCCCTCGCCGCCACGCCAGGCCAGCCAACCAAGCCAGCGGCAGGCAGCGCGCCAGAGCCAGGCGCCGGTCCGCCTCGATGCCGGGGAGGGTGGGGCGACGCAGGAAGGCTCGCTCGGCTCCTTCGCGCTGGGTGCCGTCGCGCCGCCTTCGGTCGATCCGGGCATCCGCAACGCGCCGCCGAACTATCCGGCCGATTCCCGCCGGCGCGGGGAGGAAGGGGTGGTGCGCCTGTCCCTGCGCATCGGCATCGACGGCCAGGTGACGGCGGCCGAGGTCGCCACCACCTCCGGCTATCCGGCGCTCGACCGCGCGGCGCTGGAGGCGGCGCAGCGCTGGCGCTTCCGCCCGGCCTCGCGCGGCGGCCTGCCGGTGGCCGCGACGCTGACCACGGCCGTGCATTTCAGGCTGCAGGAAGGACGGGGGCGATAGCGATGGTGAAGCTCGACGTCATCACGACGCGCGGGGGGGATGGCGGGGAGACCTCGCTCGGCGACGGCACCCGCCTGCGCAAGGACGCGCTGCGCATCGAGGCCTTCGGTACGGTGGACGAGGCGAATGCGGTGCTCGGCCTGCTGCGCCTGCATCTCGCCGGCGAAGCGGATGCCATGGTCGCGCGCATCCAGAACGAGCTGTTCGATGTCGGCGCCGATCTCTGCGTACCGGGCGAGGCCGGCGCCCGGCTACGGGTGTCGGACACCCAGTCGGCGCGGCTCGAGGCCGAGATCGCGACGATGAATGCGGGGTTGCCGCCGCTGCGTTCCTTCGTGCTGCCGGCGGGCTGCGCGGGGGCGGCGCATGCGCATCTCGCCCGCACCGTGGTGCGGCGGGCGGAGCGGCTGGCCGTCGGGCTGGCGGCCTCCGAGGAAGTGAACCCGGCGGTGATCCGGTATCTCAACCGGCTGTCGGATCATCTCTTCGTGCTGTCGCGGCACCTGAACGCGGCGGTGGGCGGCGACGTGCTGTGGGTGCCGGGGGCGACGCGGTAGGGCGCCGGGGGGGCTGCCTCGAACACGGGCCGAGGGGGCTTTCCGATGGCTCCTGTTCTTGTGCTGCTGACCGAGAGGGGCGTCGCCCCTCTCGGGCTCACCCCACCAAAGGCCGAAAGGCCTTTGGAAACCTCGACCTGGCGCCGTGCGCCACGGACAGAGCGGTGGCGGGGTTGGTGCGCGCGCCGAGCCGAAGACCAGATGATGGTTTCCAAAGGCCCTGTGGCCTTTGGTGGGGTGGGGCTCCGGGGAGGGGCAAAGCCCTTCCCCGGCCTATCGTCGCGCCGATGGGGCAAGGCCCCTTCCCAGCGCGTTCAGTGCGACATCAGCACCGGCACGGTCATTTGCTTCAGGATCGTCCGCGTCACGCCGCCGAGGACGAATTCCCGCAGCCGGGAATGGCCATAGGCCCCGATGACCAGCAGATCCGCCGACATGTCCGCCGCCTGGTTCAGGATCAGGTCGGCATCCGGCACGTCCGGCGCGACGCGGTGTTCGACGGTCACCGTCACGCCGTGGCGCGCCAGGTGCAGGGCGATGTCGGCGCCGGGCTCCTCGCCATGGCGATCGGTCGCGACCTTGGGGTTGGCGGCCAACACGGTCGCGCTGGCGGCCTTGGCGATCAGCGGCAGGGCGTCGTTCACCGCGCGGGCCGATTCACGGCTGGCGTTCCAGCCGATCAGCACGCGCTGCCCGACGGAGGTGAAGCTGCCGGCATAGGGCACGACGAGGACCGGCCGGCCGCAGCCGAACAGCACGTCGCCCGGCAGCCCGACGGAGCCCGGCACGCTGGTTTCCGGATTCTCCTGGCCCAGGATGACGAGGTCGGCATAGCGGGCATTCAGCGCGATCAGCTCGCCCAGCATGCCCTCGGCCTGGCGCCATTCGCCGGACAGGGCCTCGCGGCGGAGGCGTTCGCGGAAGCTGGCCTCGATGCGGCTGCCCTCGGCGAGGCTGGCGTTGCGCATGTCGTCGATCACGCCGGCGATGGCCGCACCGCCGCTGGCATCGCCCATGGCGATCAGCGGCAGGCCGATGTCCACGACATAGAGAGCGGTCAGATGCGCCTCGTGCCGCCGGGCGAGATCGACGGCGAGGTCGAGCCGCGCGGCGCTTTGCGGCGTGCCGTCGAGGTGAACGAGGAGATCCTTGAGCGACATGATTGCGCGTCCTTTGGCGCCGGGGCTGCGGCGCGAGTATCGCCGGGCGGGGCCCCGGCCTTGTTGACCCGGCGCAAGGCTGCGCCTCTTCGCGGCTGTGGAAAAGTCCCGACTTGCCAAGGGGCTGCCGGCAGGGAATAGTGAACGAAACGGGAACACATTGCCGGCTGTGACAAAGACCGCGGGCTTGGCAAGGGGTCTCATCGCCACCCAATGTGGTGGTCTTGTGACTGTGGCAAGACTACATCTTGTGTCCCCCGGGGGTGCGGCGGCAGGATGCATGCCCAGGGGATGAGTTGGTTGGGGGGTTTGCCGTGTTCGACGCCGTGCAGCTTGAAGGTCATGGGCAGGTCACGATCGACCGGTCGCGCGATGCGCTGCTGACCGATTTCGGCAAGGCGACGCTCGACGATCGCTACCTGATGCCGGGCGAGTCCTACCAGGATCTCTTTGCCCGCGTGGCGAGCGCCTATGGCGACGACGCGGCGCATGCGCAGCGCATCTATGACTACATCTCGAAGCTGTGGTTCATGCCGGCGACGCCGGTGCTGTCCAATGGCGGCACGACGCGCGGCCTGCCGATCTCCTGCTTCCTGAACGAAGCCTCCGACAGCCTCGATGGCATCGTCGGGCTGTGGAACGAGAATGTCTGGCTCGCGGCGAAGGGCGGGGGCATCGGGTCCTATTGGGGCAATCTGCGCGGCATCGGCGAGAAGGTCGGCAAGAACGGCAAGACCTCGGGCATCATCCCCTTCATCCGGGTGATGGACAGCCTGACGCTCGCGATTTCCCAGGGCTCGCTGCGCCGTGGGTCGGCGGCGGTGTACCTGCCGGTCTCCCATCCCGAGATCGAGGAATTCATCGACATGCGCCGCCCGACCGGCGGCGACCCGAACCGCAAGGCGCTGAACCTGCACCATGGCGTGCTGATCTCGGACGCCTTCATGCGCGCGGTCGAGAATGACGAGGAATGGGCGCTGCTCTCGCCGAAGGACCAGGCGGTGATGCGCAAGGTCTCGGCGCGCGCGCTGTGGATCCGCATCCTCACCGCCCGCATCGAGCAGGGCGAGCCGTACATCATCTATTCCGACCATGTGAACCGCGCGCAGCCCGAGCACCACAAGCTGGCGGGGCTTGAGGTGAAGACCTCGAATCTCTGCTCGGAGATCACCCTGCCGACCGGGATCGACCAGCATGGCGAACAGCGCACCGCGGTGTGCTGCCTGTCCTCGCTGAACTGCGAGACCTGGTTCGAGTGGAAGGACCATCCGCTGTTCATCACGGATGTGATGCGCTTCCTCGACAACGTGCTGCAGTCCTTCATCGACACCGCGCCGGATTCGATGGCGCGGGCGAAGTACAGCGCGATGCGGGAACGCTCGGTCGGCCTCGGCGTGATGGGCTTCCACTCCTTCCTGCAGAAGATGAACGTGCCCTTCGAATCCGTCGTCGCGAAGGTGTGGAACAAGAAGATGTTCCGTCACATCCGCGAGCAGGCGGATGCGGCGTCGCGCCTGCTGGCCGAGGAGCGCGGGCCGTGCCCCGACGCGGCCGAATACGGCATGATGGAGCGCTTCTCCCACAAGATGGCGATCGCGCCGACGGCGTCGATCTCGATCATCTGCGGCGGCGCCTCGCCGGGCATCGAGCCGATCGCGGCCAATGTCTACAACCACAAGACGCTGTCCGGGTCGTTCATCGTGCGCAACCCGTACCTCGCCGAGGTGCTGAAGAAGCATGGGCGCGACGATGACGAGACCTGGACGTCGATCACCGTCACCAAGGGCTCGGTGCAGCATCTCGACTTCCTGAGCGAGCAGGAGAAGGCCGTGTTCAAGACGGCCTTCGAACTCGACCAGCGCTGGGTGGTCGAGCATGCGGCGGACCGCACGCCCTTCATCTGCCAGTCGCAGTCGGTGAACCTCTTCCTGCCGGCGAACGTCCACAAGCGCGACCTGCACCAGATCCACATGAGCGCGTGGAAGAAGGGCGTGAAGTCGCTCTACTACTGCCGTTCGCTGTCGATCCAGCGCGCGGATACGATCAGCGAGAAGGTGGTCGGGCAGGGCGACATCATGGCGGTGGTGCAGCCGAAGATCGAGCCGCAGCTTCCGCTCGCCGCGGCGTCGAACAACAATTACGAGGAATGCCTCGCCTGCCAGTAAAGGCCGGCGGCACGTTTATCGTCTGTCGTAACGTGAAGCACGACGAACGACTTTAGGCCGCCGCCGGTTCCATGCGTAGAATGGGGAATGCAACAGCTAGCGCGCCGCAGGACCGCAAATGGTATGAGGGCTCTCCGCTTTACCCGGGTTCGCCTGGAAAATTGGCGTAACTTCCGGCAGGCGGAAGTGCGTCTAGGCGACCGCGCGCTTCTCGTTGGGCCCAATGCCTCAGGCAAGTCTAACTTTCTTGATGCCTTACGCTTCCTAAGGGATATCGCCAAGCCGGAGGGCGGGCTGGTTTCTGCACTATCCCAGCCGGGTCGCGGCGAGTTCAAGAACGTCCGCTGCCTATTTGCGCGCAAGCCGAGCGCCCTCGTTATCGATGTGGATGTGGGAAACGACGAAGAGCCGGCGCGGTGGTCGTATCGTTTAGTGCTGCAGCAGCACAAGAATGTGCGCAACACGCCGGTGATTGTCGAGGAGGAGGTTGTCCGCAGAGATGGTGTCGAAATCGCGTCCGCCGGTAGCCGCCGTTCCACCGGTCCGACCGTCGATTGGTTAATCCACAGCCAGACGATCCTTGAGCAGGTCCAGAAGAACCAAGAGTTCCGCGAGCTTGCCGAGTTCTTCACCTCAATCCGCTATCTGCATGTGGTCCCTCAGATCGTGCGTGATCCGCGCCGAGCGTTGCTATCAGGAGAAGATTCGCATGGAGGCGATCTCTTGAGGCGCATGAAGGATACGCCGAAAAAGATGCGCATACCGCGCCTGCGACGCATTGCCGCGGCATTGCAGATCGCCGTCCCGCAGTTCGAGGAACTTGAGCTCAAGGACGACAGCGAGGGGCGACCTCATCTCTATGGGGCATTCCGGAACTGGCGGAACCATCCGTCTCCCCAAACTGAGGAAGTGCTCTCTGATGGCACGCTCCGCCTCCTCGGATTCCTTTGGTCGGTGACCGAACGCGGTGGTCCTCTTCTACTTGAAGAACCGGAATTGTCGCTCCATGACGCCGTCGTGGCGCAGCTTCCCCGCATGATCGCACGCGCTCAGGCGCTGTCGGGGCGACAGGTGATTGCCTCAACGCATTCGAGTGCCATTCTCAATGGTGAGGGCGTCGGCTTGGACGAAGTGCATGTCATCGACGTGTCCGACAATGGCAGCACGATCTGGACGGCGGCGGGCAATGTCGAGGTTAGGGAGCAGGTCGAGCAAGCCGGGTGGCTGGTTGGCGACGCCATTCTACCGCGCACGCAACCCAAAGACGTACTGAAACTGGCGTCGCTCCGTGTCGCATCCGATTGATTTTTGCGGCGAGGGCACAACCGACAGTTTCCTCGCCCGGCGGCTAATCGAGCATGTTCAGTGCGAGCCGGGAATCGATTACGTCCAACGCCGCGGGCCGCGCGGTAAGGATGCATTCGACCGTCGCCTCCACGGCTTTCTGATCGGAGTGCGCCACGGGCGACGGATGCTTCTGCTGCGAGACCTCGACCAGGACGAACCTTGCGCTGTAGCGTTGTTCCATCGCCTTGTACCAAACCCGATGACCGGTCTTTGCCTACGCATATGCGTGCGGACGGCCGAGGCGTGGTTGCTCGCAGACCGCGAGGGCATCGCCAGTGCGCTGAGCGTTCCCGTCGGCATCATCACGCGCGATCCCGAAGCCTTGCTCAATTCAAAGGCCGAACTGCGCCGCCTCGGGCAACAGAGCGCGCGCGGCGATGTTCGGCGCGCGCTCGGCGGAAGCCCGCAACTTCAGGCTGGATGGACCGCCAACTTCATCACGGATCGCTGGAACATCGCTCGGGCATCACAGCGTGCGCCTTCGCTCGCGAGGGCGTTGCGCGCTCTCAAACAATTAGGCCGTTGATGTGCCAAGGCTTCCGCGCGACGGCGCATCTTCCTCGACGCACCCGACGCAGGCACGTTAGCCTCGCGCCAACGCGGAGGAGAATGCCGCGACACGGGAGATGACCGCCCATGATCACATGCCGCAGAGCCGTGCTTGCTGCAATCGGCCTAACCTTCACTGGTATCGCGCGTGCACAGGGCACCTGGCCCGAAAAGCCTGTCCGCATGATCATCGGCTATCCCGCCGGCGGTCCGACCGATTTCGGCGGCCGCCTGTTGCAGGACCCGCTCGGTCGTCTCTGGGGCCAGCCCATCGTCATCGAGAACCGCCCCGGCGCCAGCCAGGTGATCGCCAGCGAGGCCGTCGCCCGCTCGCCGGCCGATGGCTACACGATCTTCCTCGCCGCCAGCACCCATGCGTCCAATGCCGCGGTCTATGCGCGGCTGCCCTATGACACGCTCGCGGACTTCACCCCGATCGCGAACATCTACGCGTCGCCGACGGTGCTCTTCGTCGGGCGGAACTCGCCCTATCGTTCCGTCGCGGAACTCGTGGCGGCGGCGAAGCGCGATCCGGGCATGGCCTTCGCGTCCTCCGGCAATGGCTCCTCCGGGCATTTCGCGCTGGAGATGTTCCGCCGCAAGGCCGGCATCGAGGTCACCCATGTCGCCTTCCGCGGCGGCGCGCCGGCCTTGCAGGAGGTCATGTCGGGCCGCGTGCCGGCAACCTTCAGCACGCTGTCGGGCGCGATTGGCCTGGCGCGGGAAGGCGCCTTGCGGCCGCTCGCCATCGGCGGCCCGGTGCGGGTCGAGGCGCTGCACGGCGTCCCGACGCTGGATGAAGCGGGCTTCGGCATCCCCGATACCAGCCCCTGGTATGGCTTCATCGGACCCAAGGGCCTGCCGCGGCCGATCGTGGAGCGCATCGCGAACGATACGCTCGGCCTGTTGCGCGACCTCACCATCGCGCGACGCATTGTCGATGCGGGGGGCGTCATCCTGGCGGAGGGGCCGGACGCCTTCGATGCCCGCATCCGCCGCGAGCTGGCGGAGAACGCCGTCATCGCGCGCGAGGCCGGCATTCGCGTCGAATAGCGCCCGCGCGGGATTGACCCCGCCTGGTTACTTTGGGACCGTTTCCCCTGGCACGAACGCACTCCGACCAACGGGGCGCATCGCCAGGAGGAAACACAATGTCCATGCGTTCCAGCGCCATGGCGCTGCTGGTCGCGCTCGGCTTCGCGCCGGCCGCGGCCCTCGCCCAGCAGGTCTCCGACGATGTCGTGCGGGTGGGCGTGCTCACCGACATGACCGGCCCCTATGCCGATTTCGCCGGGCCGGGTTCGGTCGTCGCGGCGCGCATGGCGGTGGAGGACCATGGCGGCCGTGTGCTCGGCCGCCCTGTCGAGGTCGTCTTCGCCGACCACCAGAACAAGCCCGATGTCGGCGGCGCGACGGCGCGGCGCTGGATCGACACCGACCGCGTGGACATGATCATCGACATGCCGAACTCGGCGGTCGCCCTGGCGGTCCAGCAGATCGGGCGGGAACGCAACCGCATCGTCATCAACACCTCCGCCGCCTCCACCGAGCTGACCGGGCGGCAATGCTCGCCGGTCGGCTTCCATTGGGTGTCCGACAGCTATGCGTTGTCCTACGGCACCACGCGCGCGGTGATGGAGCAGGGCGGGCGGTCCTGGTACTTCCTCACCGTCGATTATGAAGGCGGCTATGCGCTGGAACGCGCCTCGGAAGCCGCGGTGCGGGCCGGCAACGGCACCGTCGCGGGTCGGGCGCGGCATCCGCTGAACACGGCGGACTTCTCCTCCTTCCTGCTGCAGGCCCAGGCGTCGCGTGCGCAGGTCGTCGCGCTGTCGAATGCGGGCAACGACACGGTCAATGCCATCAAGCAGGCTGGCGAGTTCGGCCTGACGCGGCGCGGCCAGCGCCTGGTCGGCATGTTCGTCAACATCACCGATGTGCGCGCGCTCGGCCTCGCCACCGCGCAGGGCGTGGTCGCGACCGAAGGCTGGTACTGGGACCTGAACGACGAGACACGCGCCTTCGCCGCGCGCTTCGGCGAGCGCCATCGCGGCGCCATGCCCACGCAGTACCAGGCCGGCGTCTACTCAGCCGTCCGCCACTACCTGCGCGCGATCGAGGCCGCCGGCACCGATGACGGCCCCGCGGTCGCGACGAAGATGCGCGAACTGCCGGTGAACGACGTCTTCGCCCGCAACGGCCGTGTGCGGGAGGATGGGCGCCATGTCCACGACATGTTCCTCGTCGAGGCCAAGCGCCCTGAGGAATCGCGCGGCGAATGGGATCTCTATCGCATCCTGGCGACCATTCCGGCGGACCAGGCCTTCCGCCCGCTCGCCGAGGGCGGCTGCCCGCTGGTGCGCCCATGAGCACGACGAACCAGGCGACCATCGGCTTCGTCGGCCTCGGCGCCATGGGCGCGCCGATGGTCGAGCGGCTGATCGAGGCCGGCCACCGGCTGCTGGTGCATGACGTGAACCCGGCGGCGGTCGCGCACGCCGTCGGGCTGGGTGCCACGGCGATGCCATCGCCGGCGGCACTCGCCGATGCGGCGCCGGTCGTCTTCGTCAGCCTGCCGACGCCCGATGTCGTGCGGCAGGTGGCGCTCGGCGCGGGCGGCCTCGCGGAAGGCGGCGCGATGCGCATCTACGCCGACCTGTCCACCACCGGCGCGCAGGTCGCGCAGGAGGTGGCGGCGGGCCTCGCTACACATGGCGTCGCCGTGCTGGATGCGCCGGTCAGCGGCGGCGTGGCGGGCGCGAAGGCCGGCACGCTCTCGGTCATGGCGTCTGGCGACCGTGCCGCCTTCGACCAGGTGCATGGCCTGCTCGAAACGATCGGCCGCAACACCATCCATGTCGGCGAGGGGGTGGGGCAGGGCCAGACGCTCAAGCTGGTCAACAACCTCATCGCCGCCACGGTCTGGGCCGCGACGGCCGAGGCCATGGTGATGGGCGCGAAGGCGGGGCTCGACCCGGCCGTGATGCATGCGGTGGTGGCGAAGAGCAGCGGCCGGTCCTTCTCGACCGAGGTCTTCATGCCGAAGGCCGTGCTGGAACGCAGCTTCGATTTCGGCTTCCGGCTGGAACTGATGCACAAGGATGTGCGCCTGGCCTTGTCCGAGGCCGAGGCGCTCGGCACCACCATGCTGACCTGCACCACCGCCAAGCAGCTCTATGACCATGCGCTTGCGCATGGCGGGCGGGGCCAGGATGTCACGGCGCTGATCCGGCTGCTCGAATCCTGGGGTGAGGCGGAGGTGGCGGCGCGGTAGGGCGGGCGAGTCGCCCGCGACTCGTTGAAGCCGCGGTATTCCCTGGCGTTGCGTTGCCCGGGGCGGTGGGCGTGATAGCCTCCGCCGCAGCGCAAGCCTTGCTGGGGGATGGTGTCATGGCCGATGTGGTGACGACCGACGAATTGCCGGTGAAGTTCGACCTGCTCACCGGGAATCCGGTCTACAAGCCGTTCCGCTATCCTTGGGCCTATGATGCCTGGCTGATGCAGCAGCGCGTGCATTGGCTGCCCGAAGAAGTGCCGATGGCCGATGACGTCAAGGACTGGCAGAAGAACCTGTCGGAGTCCGAGCGCAACCTGCTCACTCAGATCTTCCGCTTCTTCACCCAGGCGGATGTCGAGGTGAACAACTGCTACATGAAGCACTATTCCCAGGTGTTCAAGCCGACGGAAGTGCTGATGATGCTGTCGGCCTTCAGCAACATCGAGACGGTGCACATCGCAGCCTATTCCCACCTCCTTGATACCATCGGGATGCCGGAGATCGAATATACGGCATTCCTCAAATACAAGGAGATGAAGGACAAGTACGACTACATGCAGACCTTCTCGATCGAGTCCAAGGTCGAGATCGCCAAGACCCTCGCCGCCTTCGGCGCCTTCACGGAAGGCCTGCAGCTCTTCGCTTCCTTCGCGATCCTCATGAACTTCCCGCGCTTCAACAAGATGAAGGGCATGGGCCAGATCGTGACGTGGTCGGTGCGCGACGAGACGCTGCATTGCCTGTCCGTCATCCGCCTCTTCCGCACCTTCGTGCAGGAGAATCCGGAGATCTGGAGCGAGGAGCTGCGGCGCGACCTCTACCTGATCTGCGCAACCATCGTGGAGCACGAGGACGCCTTCATCGACCTCGCCTTCGAGCTCGGTGGCGTGCAGGGCCTCGATGCGTCGCAGACGAAGGAGTACATCCGCTTCATCGCCGACCGGCGGTTGCAGCAGCTCGGTCTCGAACCCCTCTACAACATCGAGAAGAATCCGTTGCCCTGGCTCGACGAAATGTTGAACGCGGTCGAGCACACCAATTTCTTCGAGAACCGCGCGACGGAATATTCCAAGGCCAGCACCGCCGGCACCTGGGAGGAAGCCTTCGCCGACTCCGTCTTCACCTCCCCGCAGCCCGAGGGCGAGATCGAGGGCGTGCGTCACTGACGAGGGGCTGCATCGCGCGGGGTGCCCTTGCATGCCCCGCGCGGTGGGGCGTAACTGCGCGCCATCATGCTGCGCGTCATTCGCCTTCTCGCCATTATCCTTGTCGTCCTGCTGGGCGGCGTCTGGGCCTCGGCCTGGTTCGGCCGCGGGCCGAACGAGACCGTCGCGGAATCCTTCCTGCGCCACCTCGCCGCGATGACCGGTGCGGACATGCCCGCGCCGTCGCCGGGCGGGGTGCAGCTCGCCCAGGGTGTTGCCCTCGGCGGGCCCTTCACCCTCGTCGACCAGACCGGCAAGACGGTCACCGAACGCGATTTCGCCGGCAAGCCGCTGCTGGTCTATTTCGGCTTCACCTATTGCCCCGATGTCTGCCCGACCGAGCTCGGGACCATCGCGGCCGCGCTCGATGCCATGGGGCCGGCGGGGGAGAGGGTCACGCCCGTCTTCATCTCGATCGACCCCGAACGCGACACGCCGGAGGCGATGGCCGACTATGTCTCCCGCTTCCATCCCCGCATGGTCGGGTTGACCGGCAGCGCCGAGCAGGTGGCCCAGGCCGCCCGTGCCTATCGCGTCTATTACGCGAAGGTCCGGCCGCGGGATTCGAGCGACTACCTGATGGACCATTCCTCCTTCATTTACTTCGTCGGCCCCGATGGGCGCGTGCGCAGCCTGTTCCGGCCGGAAAGCACGCCCGAAGCCATCGCCTCGGCGGTCACCGCACAGCTTCGCGCACAATGAACCGCGGGGTTTCGCAAGTTGGTATACCGCACTATGTTACGGATACCGCGCGAGCATGCCCGATGAGCAGGGCGAACACAGCGGCGGAGGGGCATCATGTCGTTGGATGAGAACGACAGCGCATTGAGCGCTGAGGGCGGACGGGGCGGGTCGACCGCGCCGCGACATACCCGTCGTCTGTCCGACAAGATCCTGATCGCCTTCCACCACGCCTGCGATCAGGGCGATTTCGAGGTTGCCGAGGAATTGCTGCGCGTCCTCGAGATGATGTTGACGCGCCGGCCGGCCTCGCCGGATTCGAACCGCCGCAAGAATCTCGAGAGCCTCGTCGCGGCGCATGAGCGGCTCTGGCTGCTGCGTCACCCTGAGGTGAAGGATCAGTAGGTCCCATCCTCCGCGAGCGCGGCGCCGCCGCGCAGCACGGCCTCGGCTGCCTCGGTGAAGCGGCCATCGGCTTCATGCAGAACGAAGGGCGGCAGCAGGCGCGCGGGCGCCCGGCCACCCTTGCGCGCGCGGATCAGCACGCGCTTCGCGGCATCGCCTGACCGCGGCGCGACCGGCAGCAGCGTGACCGCGCCGCAGCCGGCGCCGAGCAGCGCGGCAACGCCGGCATCGAAGCGCCCGGCCGGCAGGACAAGGCTCAGCGTTCCCCTCTCGCGCAGGGCGGCCGCCAGGAAGCTCACCCAATTCGCCAATGCCGCACCGGATTCATGGGTCGCGGCGCTGCGCAGCGCCTGCGGCGGGGGCGTGCCGCCCGGCCAATAAGGCGGATTGGCGAAGGCGTGGTCGCAGGGACCGATCCGTCGCGCCAGCGCCCGATCCGCGACATCGCCCTCCGTCACCACGGCCTCGACGGCATTCGCCGCGGCGTTCGCGGTTGCGAGCGAAGCCATCGCCGCCTCGCGTTCCACTGCGGCCACGCGCAACCCCGGTACGCGCGCGGCCAGGCACAGGAAGGCCGCGCCACTGCCGCAGCCCGCTTCCAGCACCTGCTCGCCGGGCCGCGCCGGGACGAAGGCGGCGAGCAGCACGGCATCGAGCCCCGCGCGGAACCCCTTTGCCGGCTGGCGCAGCGCGACCTTGCCATCGAGCAGCCGGTCCTCGGTCGTTTCGATCACGTGGTTGCCTCGCCGGCCTCCGTCAGCACGGCCCGGGCGCGGTGTTCATCCCCGCTGGCGACGGCAAGGCGGCGGGGGAAGGCGCCGATGCCCCCTTCGATGGCGCTGATATGCGCGTCGAGCACGACCGTCTCGATCCCGGCATCGGCGAGGAGGGCGCGCAGGAAGGACAGCCGCACCGGGTCCGTGGTGGTGGCAACGATGCGCATGTCCAGTCCAAATCCCTTGTTTTTCCGCTGCTTGCCGCCAGTGCGGGGCATGACTATGGTGCGCGCCGCAGCAGGAGAAGTGCAAGGGTGAGCGCCATCGCGAAGCCGCTCGACGCCGGTCAGGATGCCGCCCCCGCGAAGCGCGGCGAGGATGCGCTCACCGCGCTGACCATGCTCGTGCGCGACGATCTCGAAGCGTGCAACCGCCTCATCGTCGATCGCATGCAGAGCGAGGTCGCGCTGATCCCGCAACTCGCTGCGCATATCATCGCTGCCGGCGGCAAGCGGCTGCGGCCGCTGCTGACGCTCTCCGCCGCGCGGCTGTGCGGGTATCGCGGCACACGCCAGGTCAAGCTCGCCGCCTGCGTCGAGTTCATCCACACCGCGACGCTGCTGCATGACGACGTGGTGGACGAAAGCGCGCTGCGACGCGGCCAGGCCTCGGCGAACGCGCTGTTCGGCAACAAGGCCTCGGTGCTCGTCGGCGACTTCCTCTTCTCCCGCGCCTTCGAGCTGATGGTCGAGGACGGCAATCTCGAAGTGCTGCGCATCCTCTCCGCCGCCTCCGCGACCATCGCGGAAGGGGAGGTGCTGCAGCTCATCACCCAGAACGACACGACGACGACCGAGGCGCAGTACCTCAAGGTCATCGAGGGCAAGACCGCCGCGCTCTTCGCCGCGGCGACCGAAGTGGGGGCCGTGGTCGCGGAACAGCCCGCGCACGGCCAGGCCGCGATGCGCGACTTCGGCATGACGCTCGGCATCGCCTTCCAGCTCGTTGACGACGCGCTCGACTACAGCGCGGACCAGGCGGCGCTTGGCAAGACGGTCGGCGACGATTTCCGCGAGGGCAAGATCACCCTGCCGGTGCTGCTCGCCTTCGCGCGCGGCGACGAGACGGAACGCGACTTCTGGCGCCGGACCCAGGAGGAACGCGACCAGCGCGAGGATGACCTCGGACATGCGCTCGCCCTGATGCACAAGCACGGCGCGCTGCGCGACACCATCGGGCGCGCGCGGCTGTATGGCGAGCGGGCGATCGCGGCGCTCGCGGCGTTTCCCGACAGCGCGGAGAAGACGGCGCTGTCGGATGTCGTGGCCTTCGTGGTCGAGCGCGCGCGGTAGGGACGCAGAGAGGGGCGTTGCCCCATGGGCGCGAAGATGAGGCGACGGTAGCCGGGGATGGGCTTTGCCCCTCCCCGGACCCCTCCCCAG
>JAYRJZ010000127.1:0-14195 GCA_041906015.1 Roseomonas sp. | reverse complement strand
TTTCGGTGATGGACGCGTAGCGCCCCTCGTCCAGCATCCGCTGATACCGGAACCCCCTGGCCAACGCCTTCACCAGCGTCGGGTCGGCGCGCGTCGTGACCGGCGCCACGCCATCGGTCATCGGCGTCACGACGGTCTTCCGGCCCGGTCGGTGGCGGATTGCCAGCGGCACCCGGACCGTGATGCTCGTCGCCGTCGTCATGCTGCCGCCATCACTGTGCTGGGCGAGATGGCGGTGAGGTCGCGGGCGAGGCCGCCGAGCCCGTCCAGCCGCAGCCGAATGTCCGCGCCAGCCGGGCCCACCACCACCCGCTCCACCAGCGACCGTACGATCCGCGCCTGCTCCGCCGGAAACAGGTGCTCCCAGAGCGGGTCGAGCCGATGGAGCGCGTCTTGGGTCTCGCCCTCTGTCAGGTCCGGCGCGTCCTTGCGCGCCGCCCGCCATGTGCCGACCACGATCTCAGGCTGGCGCAGCAGCGCCCGAACCTGATCCACCACCGCCGCCTCGATCTCCGCCGCCGACACCCGGCGCACGATGGTGTCGTCCCTGCCGGCATCACCCTTCAGGACGCGCTGGGCCACGTAGTAGCGGTAGAGCCGGCCGTTCTTCCGCGCGTGCGTCGGCGACAGCGCCCGCCCGTCCACCCCAAAGATCAGTCCCTTCAGCAGCGCCGGCGTCTGCGCCCGGTTCATGTTGGCGCGCGCCCGCGGGCTGACCTGCAGCACGGCGTGCGCCCGGTCCCACAGCTCCCGCGGCACGATGCCCTGGTGCTCACCGGGATAGATCTGCCCCTTGTGCGCGGCCTCGCCGACATAGGTCCGGTTGTTCAGCAGCTTATAGACGTCGCCCTTGTCGAGCGTTCGCCCTGCCTTGCTGGTGGCGCCCTCCGCCCGGAGGCGGGTCACCGTCTCAATGCCCGATCCTGTCTCGGCGAAGATTTCGAACACGCGGCGCACCCGCGGTGCCTCCTCCTCATTCACCACCAGCTTCCGTGCCACGACGTCGTAGCCGAGCGGCACCTTGCCCCCCATCCACATGCCGCGAGCGCGGGAGGCGGCGAATTTGTCGCGGATGCGCTCGCCAATGACCTCTCGCTCGAACTGCGCGAAGCTGAGCAGGATGTTCAGCGTCAGCCGTCCCATGCTGGTGGTCGTGTTGAAGCTCTGGGTGACGGACACGAAAGTGACGCCGTGCGCATCCATCACCTCCACCAACTTAGCGAAATCCATCAGCGAGCGAGACAGGCGGTCGATCTTGTAGACCACGATCACGTCAACCAGGTCGGCCTGAATGTCGCGCAGAAGGCGCTGTAGCGCCGGCCGCTCCAGCGTGCCGCCGGAGAACCCGCCATCGTCGTAGCGGTCGCGCACCAGCATCCACCCCTCGGCGCGCTGGCTGGTGATGTACGCTTCGCAGGCGTCGCGCTGCGCGTCGAGCGTGTTGAATTCCTTCTCCAGCCCCTCGTCGGTGGACTTCCGGGTGTAGACCGCGCAGCGGAGCTTCTTCGTGGTCGCCGGCATCGCCGGATCGACGCGGGCGCGGCGGCTCATGCGTCACCTCGCGCGCGCAGCCCGAAGAACGTCCAGCCATTCCACCGCGTCCCGGTGATGTGCCGCGCGATGGCCGACAGCGACTGATACGGCCGCCCCTCGAATTCGAAGTCGTTGATGCGCACGGTGACCACGTGCTGCACGCCCTGCCATTCCCGGATGAGGCGTGTGCCGGCCAGCGGGCGGCTGTCCGCGCGGATTCGGCGCAGGACGACGTTGCCGCCATCCAGTTGCTCGCCCAGCGCCACCAGCCGGTCGACGGTCTCGGGCTTCAGCCCGCCATAGGCCAATTCCTGGATGCGATAGGCCAGTCGGCTCTGGATGTAGGCGCGGTTCCAGGGCGGCGGCTCCTTGCCGAACAGCTCCCGCCATTGCTGCTTGAGCGTGGCGGTCGGCGCCGCCTGCAGCGCGGCGAGCCGGCTCAGCACCTGCGTCGGCGGGATCTTCGGGATGGTGGGCGCCGGCGCGGGCGCGGTGGTGGATCGTCTGGTCATGCGAGTCCCTTTCTGTTGGGGTTCGCATGCAGGCGCTGGTGGGCGGTGGAGTGTAGGCGAACCTCTCCCGCCCCCCGAGCTATCTCGGCATTCCGCGCATCGTCCTCGGCATCGCGGCTGCGCAGCCGCACCAGACCGACGGCCAGGATAGAGCAGACCTCCCGAAGGTGCGGCGGAAGCTGCGGGTTCATCGGGCCGGATGCGGGAAGGCTCATCCCAGGCCATTACTCGGCAAGGCCAGAATCCGTATCACGTGACCGTTGCGCCGCGCTCACAACCTCCGATAGAAAGATTACGAATCATCAATCGGAGCCTCGCTTGGCCAAAAACGTCCGAAACTTCGTGAACCGCCTGTTCATGCAGACGGTCGACCTTGGCCTCCTTCAAGAACTCCTGGCGCCACATGAGCCAGACATGGCCTTTAAATGGCTTGAGCTTCCTGAAGACGAATCTGCCCAGCGGGATGCCCTCTTTCACCTATTCCGGGAGCGCGGTGACGAGTTCCCCGATGTATTGTTGGATGCGCTTCACTCAATACTGACTCTTTCGACACCGAATGGAGCGCGGGCGCTTCAGGAGATTGCCGACGAACGCGGCGTACGGCTGGCCGAGGAGGCCGAACCGGCACCCGCCGACGATCGGAAACGCCTGACCGCGCGCCATCTCGCGCTGATCGCCTACCTGCACCACCGCGATATCTTTCAGCGAGCGGTCCATCGGCACGCGTTTTTCGCATCATCCCCCCTCAGGCTGATCGGAGCCAAGAAAGGAGTGGTGCCGCGGCACGAGGACGAGTCGGCACGGGAAGCCTTCAAGGCCGCCTGCCGGGAATACTTCGCGCGGCGCTACCAGGGGCGAATCTGCGACGTCTACTGGTACCCAGAGTCCACGCACATCAATCTGCTGGTTGAGCACGGCATAAACGCCGTGATCCTTCCCGTGGAGGAGGGCGGCCGGCAGACGACACGTCCTGTGCGCGAGATCACAGCAGACGCCATTTGCTTCGAGCCAGAGACAGGGCTGATTAAGGTGGCGGCGCGCGCCAAGGTCGAGCGCCTGAAGCTGGTGCACCTATTCGCCGAACATCTCCTCGACGATCCCGACTTTTTCTCTGGTCCGAAGAGCGATCAACTTTACCATCTGGCGCCCATCGAAAAGAAGGGCACCACCTGGAAGTTCGAGAACGACTGGGACGACGATCTGAAAAGCGTCAAGGTCGTCGAGATCGAGATCGATGAGGGGCAAGCAGGCAAAGGCGGCCGCGGAGGTTCCCCGTGGAGCCTCCGCATGACCGACACCCTGAATTCCGTGTCCCGGGTCGAGCGCGTGTGTCCAGACATCGATCTCTCGACCTTGAGGGTATCGGGGCTGAAGATGCGGATGCGCTTCGAAATCGACGGGGAGCGACGCGACGTCACGGTCGCGATCAAGGTGCCCAACACAGTCTCCTTTCGCGACCATCTGCTCGAGGCCCGGATATTCGAGCACCTTCGGCTCAACGGATTTCTGATGGATGACGACCCTGCTCGCCTCGCTGCTGCAGCAGATTGACCTGCATCCCATCCGCGCGCTGCCCGCCGCAGCGTGCGTAGGGTGGGAGCCGCTTCGAGATCACCTCCGTCAAGCGGGCATCCTGGCCTGGCGTCCACCGCTGGACGAGGCGGACGCAGCGGATGTCGAGTTTGTCGATGGCGAGCCCTACCTCACCGTCGTCCAAGATGATCTGCATGCGCGTTCGCTCGACATCGACTTTCGCGCGACGGCGGTCGCAATCCGCCGCGACAGCGGGATCACGGGTCCGCCTTTGGAACTGCTGGACGCACGGGTTGTGCGCATCGGTGCCGTCCCGGCCAAACCGTACCCGTGCGGCGTCTACCTGGTACGACTCCTGTCCGACCGGAATGCGCTGGACACCTTGTCGGCCATCAAGGCACGCCATGGTGCGGGTCGCGTGATCATCATGACACCGACATTGCGCTTCCTCAGTCCCGAGACGCTTCGTTTGATTCAGCCACTCGGCGTCACCATCAGCCCCGTCGCCGAGCGCATAGCTGGCGCCCTG
Organism: Roseomonas sp.; assembly: GCA_041906015.1. Classification (GTDB taxonomy): domain Bacteria; phylum Pseudomonadota; class Alphaproteobacteria; order Acetobacterales; family Acetobacteraceae; genus Neoroseomonas. The sequence goes on along the minus strand of JAYRJZ010000127.1, from coordinate 10,088 downwards.
CCCGCACCTTTCCGAATGCTGCTCGACGATCTTGTCAGCGGACAGGATGCGGCTCCGCGCGAGGATGCTCTGAAGATCGACGAGATTCGCTCGGTTGCGGCCTTTCGGGGCAGCGAGCTTTCGCTGACCCCCCGTGAATTCCACGCCCTGCGAGAACTCGCCGGTGCGGCTGCCGACCGCGATCCCATCGTTTCGAGGGGTGCGATCCTGGATGTTCTCGCCAGATACTCGACCCATGGCGAGGAGCCGAGAGACGAGCAGGTGACACTGGTCATCTCGGCCATCAAGAAGGTCATTGCGGCAGCAGCGTCACCGGAAGAGAAAGCCTCGGACGCGCTCATCCGGACCGTTCGCGGTGTAGGGTACGAGCTTCGGCTGCCGGCTGACCGCATCTGGTTTCGACGCTCGGACGCACGAGCAGAATAGCTTCCACATAGGTTCGGATAGCTTCCACACAGGTTGAATCCCCCCCGCGAACGGCACGGTCCGCCCATCAACTCGATGGAAAGGACCACCGATGGCTTCCCGCCCCAATCTCCCCGACCTCGCTTCGGCCCACCATCTCGCCGGCGTTGCAGCCTCGGCCCTGTGCCGCAGCCTCGGCCTGCCGCCTGAGGATCGCGAAGACTTCCGCCAGGATCTTCTTGTCGATCTTCTGACCCGTCTTCCTGCCTACGACCCCGCGAAGGGCGAGTTCGGCGCCTTCGCTCGGGTCTGCATCCGGAATGCTGCCGCACTGATCGCCGGCAAAGCCCGACGCCAGCGCGCTGCCCGCCATCCGCGCTCCCTCGACGATGCCGTTCCCAACACCGAAGGCCTGACGCTGGGCGACACCATCGCGGAGGCGGATGGATACGGCGCGTGGTGCGGCCAGTCCACCGACGCCATCGGTGCGCTGGAACGCCGCCTCGACCTAGAGCGCGCGGCCGGCGCAATCGCCCCCGAGGACTACCCGCTTTGCGCAGCGCTCAGCGAGCACACGCCGCACGAGTTCGGCGAGCAGAAGACGATGCCGCGCATGCGCATCTATCGCCGCATCCGGGAAATCCGCCTGCGGCTGCTCGCCGCCGGCATCCCCTCCGCCGCCTGATACGGATTTGGAGGTGGATGAGTAATGGCTGTCATGGACACCAGCATCACCGACATCCGCGCAGTGGTGACGCCTCTCACCGAGGCGTCCCTCTGCACCTGGCTGGGCGCCGCGGCTCCCGGCGACAGCATCACCTACCACCGCGGCGCGCTCGCCCGGCAGGTCTGCCCGCAGTTGCAGTGCCTGCCCGAGCAGGAGCGCACCGCGCTGCAGCGCCTGGCGGCCCGCGCGTGGAAGCTGGCCGAGCTCGGCCTTGCCGACATCGTGCAGCGCCGCCACGGCTACGAGGACTACGACTACATCCTCGTCGCCCGCCGTCGCCTGCGCCGCGCCACCTCCGCCATCCTGCCGATGCTGCTCGCGGAGGCCGCGTGATGGACACGCTCCATACGAATCGCCCCACCCTCGACACGCTGCGCCACATGCCGGTGAGCGACGTCATCGCGCTCCCCTCCGAGCATCTGGCGCTGCTGCAGACCGATGCGCGCGAGGCGCTGGACGCCGCCAAGCGCATGCAGGACTGGATCGAGGCCGCGATCGCGCTCCGCTACGAACAGCGCGCCGTCGGCGCCCGTGCTGCGGCCGGCAAGGATACCGGCACGGTCCGGTTCCAGGACGGCGCCGTGGAGATCGCGGTCGACCTGCCGAAGCGGGTGGAATGGGATCAGGCGCGTCTCGCCTCCCTGTCCGAGCAGATCCGCGCCGGCGGCGAGGATCCCAGCCAGTATGTCGAGGTCAGCTTCAAGGTCTCGGAGCGCGCCTATACCGCCTGGCCGGAGCGCATTCGCGCCGCCTTCGAGCCGGCGCGGACCGTGCGCACGGGTCGCGCCACCTATCGCCTCGCGATCATGTCCGAGACGGCGATGCGCGACAGCCCACATGCCGGCGCCCTCCATCCTCTGCGGGGGGCTCTCTGATGGCGCTGCGCATCGTCACGGCCGACGACCGGCTCTCTGCCGCCGCGAACAAGACCACGATGGTCATCGTCGGCGAGAGCGGGTCAGGCAAGACCACGCTCGTCAAGGCACTGCCCGCCGTCGAGACGGCCTTCCTCGACCTCGAGGCCGGCATGAAGTCGGTGCAGGACTGGCGCGGCGACAGCATCCCCGTGCGCTGCTTCGAGGACATGGTGGTTCTCACCTCCCTGATCGGCGGCCCGAACCCTGCCGCCCCGCCCACCGCCTTCTTCTCGAACGAGCACTACGCCCACTACGCCGCGCAGCATCCCGACCTCGTCGCGATGCTCGCCCGCAAGTCGATCATCTTTGTCGACAGCATCACCGACCTGACGCGCCAGGCCATGGTCTGGGCCAAGAAGCAGCCCGAGGCCTTCTCGGACAAGACCGGCAAGCCGGACACCCGCGGTGCCTATGGCCTGCTCGGCCGCGAGGTCATTGGCCTGCTGAAGCACCTCCAGCACGCACCGGGCAAGACCGTGATCCTGGTCGGCATCCTGGAGAAGCACACCGACGACTTCGGCCGCGTGACTTGGCAGCCGCAGATGGAGGGCGGCAAGGCCGGCCGCGAACTCCCCGGCATCGTCGATCAGGTCATCACCCTCTCGCTGTTCTCCCGCGATGGCGACGGCGCGCTGGTCCACGACCCTCAGCGCGGCACGGAACGCCGGCTGGTCTGCCAGGCGGGCAACCGCTTCGGGCTGCCGGCCAAGGACCGCTCCGGCCGCCTCGATGAGACCGAGCCGCCAGATCTGCTCGCGCTGCTCCGCAAGATCAACGCCCCAGCCGCATCCCCCGCCTGACCCGAACCCGAGAGGCACACCGATCGATGTACGACATGAACGACGCCGAGCTGCCGCGTGGCTCCGACCTCATCCCGGACGGCACCTTTGCCAAGGTGACCATGGTGATCCGCCCTGGCGGGGTGGACGGTCAGGGCGAGGCCGACCGCGGTCTCCTGAAGGCATCCCGTGGCGGCGGCGACACCGCCATGGTCGACGGCGAATTCACCGTCGCCGCGGGTCCGCACATCCGCCGCAAGTTCTGGCAGACCTTCACGGTGGTCGGCGGCAAGGTCGACGAACACGGCGTGTCCATCGCCTGGAAGATCTCGAAGGGGACCTTCCGCGCCATGATCGACAGCGCGCTGGGCCTCGACCCGCAGGACATGGGCGAGGCCGCCAAGGCCAAACGGGTCCTTCGCGGATTGTCCGATCTGTCGGGCATCACCTTCGCCGCCAAGATCCGGGTCGAGCCGGCGAATGACCCGCGCTACAGCGACAGCAACCGCCTCGACCGCGTGGTGCTGCCGGGCGAACCCGAATATGCGCGCATCATGGCGGGCGGGTCGGTGCCGGCTTCGCCCAGCGGCCAGCGCGCGGCGAAACCCGCCGCTGCTCCCGCGCCCGCCGCCCCCGCCTGGGCCAGCACGGCAGCGCCGCAGGCCGCCGCCCCAGCGTCGCCTTCCTGGGCCGCACCGGCTGCTGCACCGCCCGCCCCGCCCCCGCGTTCGGCGCCCCCCGCTGCCGTCGGCGGCCCGGCCTGGCTGAACGGCTGATGCGCCGATGGTTCGTCGCCGATGGACGCGGCCGGCGCAGCCGCGTGCTGCGGCCAAGCCCCTTCCACCGTCGCGCGGATGCTCTCCGGAGGATCAGGTACGTCGCCTCACGTGTGCGCTCTGCAGCCGGGAGGCGAAGGGCTTTGGCTACATCCACGAGATGCGGTTGGGCGAGTTTCCGCATCACCGCTTCTGCTCGATGCGGTGCTGCGACGCGGGCGGGGCGATGGCCCGCAGGTCCAACGGCGTGATCGACAAGACGCAGATGGAGGAGCGCGCGGTGAAGGACGCGCGCCGGCCGCTGGCGGAGGTGCTGGTGGAGCTGAACCTCATGGCGCCGTTCCACGACCGCAGTGCCACGGAGATCGACCGCATCATCGAGGCCTGCGTCGACGGCTTCCAGGCATCCATGCAGCGCCAGGCCGCCGAGCGGGATCCGCTCGACGACCCGATTCCATTTTGACCCCTCAAGCAGAAGGCAACCATCGATGACGTGTGTACCCGATAATCCCGACGCATTGCTTCGGCGCGAGCTTACGGCCGCGGCACTCACTGAACTTGGCTATCCGGTTTCGCCACGCACTCTCGCCACCAAAGCCACGCGCGGCGGCGGCCCGCCCTACTCGATGTTTGCCGCTCGCGCGCTCTACCGCTGGGGCGATGCTCTGGAATGGGCTCGCAGTAAAACGACCCAGCCTCTGCGTTCGGCGCGCGGCGCCACCGCCGCCGAGAGCAGCGAGTGACCGGTACCGCAGTGATCACCCCGTCGAACACTCACGGCGCATCGATCATCATCGCGACGAGTCGCTGCACGTCCCTGCCGGCGTGGCGTGCAGATCGATGATCAATTTGAACCACGGCTCGGGCCTCGTCTACGGAGGGCAAAACACGGCCTCCTGCGACGCCACAGCGGTCACCGCCCGCATCAACGCGCACGTCGATGCAGCCCTGGTCGCGCGCAACCAGCGGCAGCGCCCCCGCGACTATCTGGGTGGCAGCCGCATCGGCGAGGCCTGCGCCCGCAAGCTGGTCTACGAGGTGGCGCACACGCCAAAGGATGCGGACCGCGATTTCGACGGCGGCATCCTGCGCATCTTCGATGCGGGGCATCAGTTCGAAACGCTGTCCATCCGCTGGCTCCGCCAGGCGGGCTTTGATCTGCGCGATCGTGGCGCCGATGGCGAGCAGTTCGGCTTTGTTGCGGCGGGCGGAATGCTGCGTGGCCATGCCGATGGCGTCATCGTGGCAGGGCCCGATGTCGGCATCCGCTGGCCGTCGCTCTGGGAGCACAAGGCTCTCGGTCAGAAATCGTGGAACGACCTGGTCAAGCACGGCCTGCGCCAGTCCAAGCCGATCTACTTCGCCCAGGTGCAGCTCTACATGGCCTACCTCGAACTCGAGGTGGCGCTCATCACCGCGCTGAACCGCGACACGCTCGCCCTGCACCACGAGGCGGTGCCCTTCGATGCAGCCGAGGCGCAGCGCCTGTCCGACCGCGCCGTCGACATTCTGCGCGCGGCTGAGTCCGGCGAATTGCCGCCGCGCATCGCAGCGCATGCCGATTTCTACCTCTGCCGCTTTTGTCCCTACGCGGCTCGCTGCTGGGAGAACGCCCAATGACGCCTGCCACCTCCTCGCGCATGATGCCCCTCGCCTTCAGCTTGAAGCGTCATGTCCTACGTCACGCACATCGCTTCTGGTGCGAGATCGATGCCAAGGCGGTCGCTACCGCCCCGATTTACATCTTTCCAGATTGTCGCCGCTTCGACTCGGACGATGTTGAGCGGCTCGCCACCAGCAACCTGGGCGGCACGCTCAAGCTGCCGCACCCGCACTGCATCTTTGAACTTCAGGATCCTGATGAGCCGGAGGCATGTCTCGCCTCCTATGCACGTGCCACCGAGGCAGGCGTCGATAGCTTCCTGTTCCGCTTTCTCCCAGAGCGGAATTGCTGGAGCGACCTGATGGCCGCAGTGGAATTCCTGCCCAACGGTGTGGCCGAAGTCATGGGCCACCCGAAGGAGCAGGACCCGAACCACTACGCGCCGACCTTTGAGGCAGCGACCTCCATGGTCTGGCGCGCACTCGGACTACTCTCCATCCCCACACCGCTGGCCGAACATCAACTCTCGCCACTGCGTCGACGATCCTTTGCGAAGGATGGCGTGCGCGGATGGACCTATCGCGTTGCCGACATCCAGCCGCACATCATCGCATCCGCGCTGGCTGGGCAGAGCGGCTCACATGCCTCACCCCGCTGGCACATTCGTCGCGGCCACTGGCGTGCGCTCGCCGATGGTCGCCGCGTCTTCGTCCGCCAATGCGAGGTCGGCGATATCGCCCGTGGTGGCGTGATCAAGGATTACCTGGTGAATGGCGGGGAGCTCGCATGAGCTTCACACCCTCTCCCCAACAGGCCGACGCCATCCGCGCCATCGTGGATTGGTTCCAGAACCGCACGCACCAGCAGCAGGTGTTCCGGCTGTTCGGCTATGCCGGCAGCGGCAAGAGCACCGTCATCACCTACGCCATCCAGGCGATCGGCATCGACGTGGCAGCCGGCGATGACGAGGAGGATGCGGCGCGCCGTCGCATCCTCTTCGCGGCTTTCACCGGCAAGGCGGCGCTGGTGATGACCCGCAAGGGCACGCCTGCCTCCACCATCCACTCCCTCATCTATCGCGTCTCTGAGGCGACGCCCGAGGAAATCGACCGCGTCGAGCGGGACCTCCTCGACCTGCAGCGTGGCCTCGGCCGCATGGCACCTGCCGAACGCGCCTTCGCCGAGGTGCAGATCAGCAAGCTGCAGCTGCGCCTCGCCGACATCCACAAGCCCACCTTCCTGCTGAACGAGCAATCGCTGGTGCGCGACGCCGACCTCATCGTGCTGGACGAGGTGTCGATGGTAGGGCCCGAGATGGCCGCCGATCTGCTCGCCTTCGGCAAGCCCATCCTGGTGCTGGGCGATCCCGGGCAGCTGCCCCCCATCAAGGGCACCGGCGCCTTCACGGAGGCAAAGCCGGACATCATGCTGACCGAGATCCACCGACAGGCCGGCGAGAGCGCCATCATTCGCCTCGCCACCATGGCGCGGCAGGGCATCGACATCCCGCCCGGCGAGCATGATGCGCATGTCTGGAAGCTGCCGCGCAATGCGGTGCGGCCCGAGCAGATGCTGCGCGGTGGCCAGGTCATCTGCGGCCGCAACGACACGCGGCGCTGGCTCAACAGCCAGATCAAGCAGGCCGCTGGCTTTCCGGCACCCTATCCCGCGGGTCAGGACGAGAAGCTCATCTGCCTCAAGAACCGCCACGACCTGAGCCTGGTCAATGGCATGTTCCTGTCGCTGGCGGAGATCCGACATGAGAGCGACCTCGCCTTTTCGGCCACGATCACCACGGAAGATGGCGTCGCCATCTCCGGCCGGCACCGGTTCTACAAGGGCCATTATGACGATCACGTCCGCTACGACCGGGAGCGTCTGACCCGCGACTACCGCGAGATGCGCGGGTTGATCGAGAGCAGCTGGGGCTATGCCATCACCTGCCACAAGGCCCAGGGCAGCCAGTGGGAGAATGTCGTCGTCTATGATGACGGGCTGAGCCGCACAGCCGAGGATCGTAATCGCTGGCTCTACACCGCCATCACGCGCGCCGAACGCGGGTTGGTGATCCTTGATTGACCTGAACGACGCCACGCCACCGGCATCCTCAGTCCGCTATGACCTGGACGCCATCGGCGCCCGCCTGCGCGACACGGCCCCTGCGTGGGTGCCTGGGCTGTTCCCCAATGGGCGGCGCCAGGGCGATGAATGGCGGCTGGCCAACATCCAGGGCGCGCCGCCGCGCCAATCCGGGTCCTGCGTGATCATGCTGGCCGGCGAGCATGCAGGCGATTGGCATGACTTCGACGGCGCGCAGGGTGGCGGCCCATTCAGCACGCTGGAGCACGGCACCGGCCTTTCGGGGCGGCTGCTGTTTGCCGAGGCTGCGGCGCGTGTCGGTTGGACGGGCGAGGCGCCGGCGCGGCAGGACCCGCCGCCGGCACGCAAGCCTGACCGCGACATGACGCATGAGATCGGCTTCGTGCGGGAGCACGCGGTGCCGATCGCCGGCACGCCCGCCGCGCACTACCTCGCGGACCGCGGTCTGGCCGTGCCGCCCGGTGCCGACCTGCTGTTCCATCCTGACCTGACGAACTTCGAGACCAAGGCCGGCTATCTGGCGATGATCGGGCTGGTCCGTGATGTCGCCGGCGAGGTGATCGCCCTCCATCGCACCTATCTGCAGCAGGATGGGGACATCGTCCGCAAGGCCGATGTCCCCAAGCCGCGCATGATGATGGGCAAGGTCGGCGGTGGCGCCGTGCGCCTGGCGCCGATCGGCGCGCATGGCGTGCTCGGGCTCTGCGAGGGCATCGAGACAGGCCTCGCCGTCATGGGGGCCTGCCCGGGGCTGCCGGTCTGGGCCACCCTCTCCACCTCCGGCCTCGAGCAGGTGCACGTGCCGCCCGAGGCGCACCGCATCATCATCCTCGCCGACCATGACGCCTCCGGCGCCGGCATGCGCGCCGCGGACGCGGTGGCGGGCCGCCTTCGCCGCAACGGCATCATCGCCGCGATCGCCAGGCCGCCGCAGCAGGGCGACGACTTCAACGACATGCTGGGCCGCGATGGCCCCGAGGCCATTGCCGCCCTGGTAGACGCCGCCCTGCGCGCAGCAGCCACGCCGCCGCCGCCAGCGGAGGACGAGACCGGCCGCCACCTGCCGCTGGGCTTCCAGGAGCCGGCCGCGCCATTGCCGGTGCTGCGCGCCGATGAAGGCAATCTTCGCCGCGCCACCGACCGCGCCTGGAGCGCGATCCTCGCTTCCAACCGCACGCCCTGGCTGTTCCGGCTCGGCGGGCTGCCCAGCTGGGTCACGCCCGACGATGAGGGGCGGCCCGTCGCCGCCACGGTCTCGGAGGAGCGGCTCCGCCACATGCTGGCCAAGCTGGCGGATTGGCGGAAGGTCAACGCCAAGGGCGAAGCCATCCCCGCGCCGCCGCCCACCGGCGTGGTGAAGTCGCTGCTGGCCACCCCGGATCCCGGACTGCCCATCCTCGCCGGCATCGTCACCACGCCGGTCTTTGGGCGCGGCGGCGTGCTGCTCACCGAACCGGGCTACCACCCCGACGCCCGCCTGCTCTATCGCCCGACCACGGGCTTTCGCCTGCCAGCCGTTCCCGACCGTCCATCGGCGCAGGATATCGCCGCCGCGCGCTCCCTGCTGCTGGATGACCTGCTGGGCGACTTCCCCTTCACCAGCACCGCCGAGCGCGCCCACGCCCTCGCCCTGCTGCTGCTCAGCTTCCTCCGCGCCATGATCGACGGCCCGACGCCGCTGCATCTGATCGAGAAGCCCACACCCGGCACTGGCGCCACGCTGATGGTGGACGTGATCGCCACCGTGCTCACCGGCGTCGGCGCCTCCGTGATGACCGAGGGGCGCGACGATGAGGAATGGCGCAAGCGGATCACCGCCAAGCTGCGGCAGATTCCTTCCCTGATCCTGATCGACAATCTGCGCGAGCAGCTCGACAGCTCCGCCCTCGCCGCGGCCCTGACCGCCCCCTTCTGGGAGGATCGCATCCTCGGGCAATCCGAGATGACCCGGCTCCCTATCCGCTGCGCCTGGGTCGCCACCGGCAACAACCCCACCTTCTCGAACGAGATGGCGCGGCGCCTGGTCCGCATTCGGCTCGACGCGCACACCGACCAGCCCTGGCGCCGCGACAGCTTTCGCCACCCCGACCTCATGGTGTGGGTGCGCGCCAACCGTGGCCGGCTGGTCGCCGCCTGCCTCACCCTCTGCCAGGCATGGATCGTGGCAGGCCGGCCCCGCGGCGGCCGCAGCATCGGCAGCTATGAAATCTGGGCACAGACCCTGGGCGGTGTGCTCGAGGTGGGAGGCATTGAGGGCTTCCTCGGCAACCTCGACGAGATGATGGCGGCGTCCGACAGCGAGGGCGGTGCGTGGCGGGCCTTCGTGCAGACCTGGTGGGATCGCTTCGGCACGGCGGAGGTCAGCGCCAGCGACCTCTTTGGGCACGCCAAGATCGCCGATCCGCCGCTGCCGATCAGCGCGAAGGATGAAAACGGCCAGCGCGTTCGCCTCGGTCGGGCACTCAGCAAGATGCGCGATCGCGTGTTTCGGGTCAGCGACAGGCGTGTGCGCCTCCAGTCCGGCGGCGCGTCGCACAACGCCCAGCGTTGGCGCCTGACGACGTCTCAGGAAAGCAACACCGGGAAATCCTCCCCTTCCTCCCCGGTGGGACCGCAGGCGGGGAGGATTGGTGAGGGTCGGGGAGGATTCTCCGACAATCCTAACCTAGCAACGATCCAGGTTCTTCCTGGGGCGGGGGAGGAAGGGGAGAAAGGGGAGGATATTTCCTACCCCTACACATGCGCGCACGCGCGCACGCACATGAAGGGAGAGCCGGGAAT
>JAYRJZ010000126.1:0-14241 GCA_041906015.1 Roseomonas sp. | reverse complement strand
CCGCCCCCGCCAGCGCCCGCACCTGGTCCAGGACCTTCCGCACCGTATCCGGCTTCGCGCGCCCTTCCTCGTCGAGCGTGCCCGCCAGCGTGTCGAGCAGCGCCGAGGCCACCACCGCGCCGTCCGCGATGCGTGCCGCCTCGGCGGCCTGGTCCGGCGTGCGCACGCCGAAGCCGATGGCGATCGGCAGGTCGGTGTGGCGGCGGATGCGCGGGATGTTGGCGGCGAGGTCCGCCCCGGTCGCGCTGCGCGTGCCGGTGATGCCGGTGATCGCCACGTAGTAGATGAAGCCCGAAGTCGCCGCGAGCACGCGCGGCAACCGCGCGTCATCCGTCGTCGGCGCGACCAGGCGGATCACGTCGAGGCCGTTGGCCTTGGCCGCTGGCTCGATCTCGTCCGCCTCCTCGGGCGGCACGTCCACGATGATGAGCCCGTCCACGCCGGAGGCCGCGGCCTCCGTGCAGAAGGAGTCCACGCCGTAGGAGAGGATCGGGTTGAAATACCCCATCAGGACCACGGGCGTGGCGTCGTCGTCCTTGCGGAAGTCGCGCACCATGGCGAGCGTGCCGGCGAGCGTCGCCCCCGCCTTCAGCCCGCGCTGGCCGGCGAGCTGGACGGTCGGGCCGTCGGCCATCGGGTCGGTGAAGGGCACGCCGATCTCGATCAGGTCCGCGCCGGCACCGGGAAAGCCGCGCAGGATCGCCATGGAGGTGGCGGGGTCGGGATCATAGGCTTCGAGGAAGGGGATGAACGCCTTGCGCCCTGCCTTCTTCAGCGCGGCGAAGCGCGCGGCGATCCGGCTCATATGCATGCCCTCGGATGCCGGGCGGCCGCATGCGCGGCCTTGGCTTCGCGCGACTGCGCGCGGGTCGCATTCGCGACCTCGGCCTGCTGCGCAGGCTGCATGATCCACTGATCCCTGATGCCGCTCACAGCTTGACCCCGAGGTGATGCGCCACGGTGAAGATGTCCTTGTCGCCGCGGCCGGACAGGTTCAGCACCAGGATCGAATCCTTCGGCAGGGTCGGCGCGAGCTTGATGACATGCGCGAGGCCATGCGCGGATTCCAGCGCGGGAATGATGCCTTCGAGCCGCGAGCAGAGCTGGAAGGCGGCAAGCGCCTCGTCGTCGGTCGCGGTGACGTAGTGCACGCGGCCCTTCTCGTGCAGCCAGGAATGCTCGGGGCCGATACCGGGGTAGTCGAGGCCGGCGCTGATCGAATGCGCCTCGATGATCTGGCCGTGGCTGTCCTGCAGCAGGTAGGTGCGGTTGCCGTGCAGCACGCCGGGACGGCCGCGGGTGATGGAGGCCGCGTGTTCCTCGGTGTCGACGCCGCGGCCGGCGGCCTCGACACCGTACATCGCCACACCCTCGTCATCGAGGAAGGGGTGGAACAGCCCCATGGCGGAAGACCCGCCGCCCACGGCGCAGACCAGCGCATCGGGCAGCCGGCCTTCGGCGGCGAGGATCTGCTCGCGCGTCTCGTCGCCGATCACGCATTGGAAGTCGCGCACCATGGCCGGGTAAGGGTGCGGGCCGGCAACGGTGCCGATGCAGTAGTAGGTGTCGTGAACGTTAGCGACCCAGTGGCGCAGCGCCTCGTTCATCGCGTCCTTCAGCGTCGCGGCGCCGGAGGTCACGGCTTCCACCTCGGCGCCGAGCAGCTTCATGCGGAAGACATTGGGCTGCTGGCGGGCGACGTCGGTCGCGCCCATGAAGACCGTGCAGGGCAGGTCGAACAGCGCGCAGGCGGTGGCGGTCGCGACGCCATGCTGGCCGGCACCGGTCTCGGCGATGATGCGCGTCTTGCCCATCTTCTTCGCGAGCAGGATCTGGCCGAGCACGGCGTTGATCTTGTGCGCGCCGGTGTGGTTCAGCTCCTCGCGCTTGAAGTAGACCTTCGCCCCGCCGAGGTGCTCCGTCATCCGCTCCGCGAACCACAGGGGCGAGGGACGGCCGACGTAATGCGTCAGCAGCCGGCGCCATTCCGCCATGAAGGCGGCGTCGTTCTTTGCTTCCTCATAGGCCTTCTCGACCTCGAGGATCAGCGGCATCAGCGTCTCGGCGACGAAGCGGCCGCCGAAGATGCCGAAACGGCCCCGGGCATCGGGACCCTGGCGGAGCGAATTGGGGAGCGGCTTGTTCAAGGGCTTCTCTCAGCATCCCACGAAAGGGGCTCGTTTAGCGGATGGGCGCCGCCGCGGCCAGGGGGCGGCGGCGGCCAGGCGACATGCTCCATCGCCCGCGCCTGCAGCATGACGGAGGATCAGCCGCGCTGGATCACATCGGCATCAATGTCGCCGGCATCGACCGGAGCGGGCGCTTCTACGCCGCGTCGCTGGTGCCGCCTGGCCATGTCACGATGCGGGACGACAGCTCGTCGGCCCGCTTCGGCGTGCCGGCCGATGCCTCTCCAGTGGCGGCGAAAGACGGTCTAGCAACCCCGGATGCCCTGTCGCGCCGCCGCCGAGCAGCGCAACGCGACCGGCCGGCCGTCGATCTCGAAGGCGCGGAAGGTCTCGCCATTGGAGCAGGTGGCCCGGATGGAGCCGCCGTCCAGCCGTTCGGCCCGCGTCACGCGCGGGCAGATGCTGCGGTCGAAATTCGCGCGGATGATGCGCTGCGCGACCGCGACGGCGTTGCCGGCGGGCGCCGCGCCGAAGACGGGATCGGCTTGGCTCCAGGCGGCGGCGAGGGGGAGAACCGTGCCGACGGCCGTCAGCAGCAGGGCGAAATGCGTCATGGCAGGAAGGTTAGGCGGGCGGCTGGCGCAGGGGAATCCCGTTCTGCGGGCCCGCGATCCCGGATCGCCTCAGCCCGCTCCGGCCTTGCGATAGGCCAGCACGGCCGCTGCCAGGTCCTCGCCCGCCCAGCCGACGGATTTGAACAGCGTGATCTCCCCGGCGTGGCGCCGGCCGGGGTGGTGGCCGCGGCATAGCTCCGCCAGGTCCGCCACGATGGAAGTCTTGGTGATCGCCCCCTCCGCCAGGGCCTGGACCACGTCGCCAGCCTCGGCGAGGGCGCCGGCACGGGTGTCCACCACCAGGGTCGCCCGGGCCAGGGCCGCGCCGTCCGATTCCCGCATATCCGCACGGAAGGCGCCGACCAGGTCCAGATGGGTGCCGGGGCGCAGCTCGCCGCCTCGCACCAGCGGCGCCGTGGACAGGGTCGCCGCCGCCACGATATCGGCGCCGGCCGGGTCTGGCCGCAGCACCGCATGGGCCGGCAGGCCCTCCTCCGCCAGGCGGCGGGCGAGGCGCTCCGCATTCGCTGCGGTGGGCGACCAGATCGCGATGTCCGTGATGGGAAAGCGCGCAGCATAGCCCTCGGCCAGCGCCCGGGCCACCTTGCCGCTGCCGAGCAGCAGCAGCCGCGCGCTGTCGGGGCGGGCCAGGAACCGCGCGGCCAGCAGGCTCGCCGCCGCCGTGCGCCGGTCGGTCAGCTCCCCGCCATCCATCAGCGCGAGCGGCGCCCCGGTCGTCGCGTCGGAGAGCAGGTAGACGGCATGGACCGCCGGTTCCCCGCGCGCCGCATTGCCCGGGGCGACATGGACGATCTTGACCCCCGTATGCTCCCCGGCGCGCCAGGCGGGCATCAGCAGCAGCGTGTTCTCCCGCCCATCGGGGCCGGGCATGGCGTGGCGGTGCCGCAGGGGCGAATCGCACCCCTGCCGGAACATCGTCTCAAGGGCCGAGACAAGATCATCCCAAGGCAGGGCCCGGCGCAGGGCCGCCCGATCCAGGTGCAACATGCCGATCCCCTTCCTGCCGCGCCGCGGCACGGCGGCAAGGCGCCCAGATGTGCCCGCCCGGCCCGCCATTTGCTAGACCTATCGGGACGGAGGACTGCCCTTGGGCCAGGTTTGTCATGCTCGTTGATCCGTGCCGCATGGTAGCGCAGCATGCCTGCATGTTGGGCAACGGATGGTGCATGCTCTGGAAGGGCAACGCCAAAGCTATGGGAGATGATCGGTGACACAGGTTTCACGGCCCTCGTTCCTGCGCCTGCTCGGGGCGGCATTCGTCGCCTCGGTGGCGGCGTTGCCCGCGATGGCGCAACAGCCGACGGCGGCGACGCTCGATGCCATCCGCGCCCGCGGCACCCTCGTCTGCGGCGTGAACAGCGGCCTGGCCGGCTTCGCGCAGCCCGACAGCCAGGGCGTCTGGCGCGGCTTCGACGTGGATTACTGCCGTGCCGTGGCCGTCGCGCTGTTCAACGATGCCTCCAAGGTCCGCTACGTGCCGACCACGGCGCAGAACCGCTTCACCGCGCTGCAGTCGGGCGAGGTGGACATGCTGTCGCGCAACACGACCTGGACGCTGTCGCGCGACACCTCGCTCGGCTTCGACTTCCCGGCCATCAGCTTCTTCGACGGGCAGGGCTTCATGGTGAAGGCCTCGCTCGGCGTACGCACGGCGCGTGAGCTCGATGGCGCGACCATCTGCGTGCAGCCCGGCACCACCACCGAGCAGAACCTGACCGACTGGGCGCGCGCCAACCGCGTGAACTTCACCCCGGTCGTGATCGAGCGGCTCGAGGAAGTGGTCGGTGCCTTCGTGGCCGGTCGCTGCGACGCCTACACGACGGATGTGTCCGGCCTGGCCGCGACCCGCGCCGCCCAGCCCCGCCCGGCGGACTACGTCATCCTGCCCGACGTGATCAGCAAGGAGCCGCTGGGCCCGCTGGTGCGCCATGGCGACCAGCGCATGACCGATCTGGTGCGCTGGGTCCATTTCGGCCTGGTCGCGGCCGAGGAGTTCGGCATCACGGCCGCCAACGTCCAGCAGCTCGCGGCCAATGACGCCCGGCCGGAGGTGCAGCGCATGCTCGGGCGCAACGGCGATCTCGGCCGCATGCTCGGCGTGGACAATGCCTGGCTGGTCAACATCATCCGCGCCATCGGCAATTACGGCGAGGTCTTCGAGCGCAACCTGACACCGATCGGCATCCAGCGCGGCCCGAATGCACTGTGGACGACGCCGGGTGGCCAGCAATACGCGCCGCCCTTCCGGTGATCAACAGGACCGCGGGGCAGGGGGGCGACCCCTTGCCCCGCGGCGCTATCCCGCCTCCGCCAGGCGGGCAACAGGTTCAGGTGAGGCCAACAATCAATGTCCGACGCAACCGTCGATCCCCGATTCCGGCGCAAGCCGCCGAAACGTCCGATCCGTCTCTCCTGGGCCGATGAGCGCGTCCGCGGCGTCGTCTGGCAGGTGGTGGTGGTCGGCATCGTCGGCAGCATCCTCTATTGGCTGTGGTCCAACACGGTCCACAACCTGGAAGTCCGCCGCATCGCCACCGGCTTCGGCTTCCTCTGGCGCGAGGCCGGGTTGCCGATCGCCGAACACCTGATCCCCTACGAGCCCACCGACACCTATTTCCGCGCCCTGACCGTCGGCGTGCTGAACACGCTGAAGGTCGCGGTCGTTGGCATCGTGCTCGCCACCATCCTTGGCACGATCGTCGGCATCGCGCGGCTGTCGAAGAACTTCCTGGTCTCCAAGATCGCCGGCTTCTACGTCGAGGTGATCCGTGACCTGCCGCTGCTGCTGCAACTCCTCTTCTGGTACACGATCATGCAGGGGCTGCCCGGTCCCCGGCAGGCCTTTCATCCGGCGGAAGGCGTCTATTTCTCCAATCGCGGCTTCCGCTTCCCGGCGCTGGAATGGGAAGGGGCGCACACCGCCGCCCTTCTCGCCTGCATCGCTGGCATCGTGCTGACCTGGCTCTATTCCCGCGCCGCGCGCGCGAAGCAGATGGCCGACGGCCAGCCGCGCAAGGTGTGGCCGGCGGCGGTCGCGCTGATCCTCGGCCTGCCCGTTTTCGTCTGGGCGGCGATGGGTGCGCCCTGGACCATCGACTGGCCGGCGCTGCGCGGCTTCAATTTCCGCGGCGGCATGGCGGTCAGCCCCGAATACGCGGCGCTGCTGATCGGCCTCGTCACCTATACCGCCGGCTTCATCGCCGAGGTGGTGCGCGCAGGCATCCTCTCCGTGAACCTGGGGCAGTGGGAGGCGGCCCAGGCGCTCGGCCTGCGCCACGGCTCCGTGCTTCGGCTGATCGTGCTGCCGCAGGCGCTGCGCGTCATCATCCCGCCCATGACCTCGAACTACCTGAACCTGACCAAGAACTCCTCCCTCGCGGTCGCGATCGGCTATCAGGACATCGTGTCCATCGCGAACACCACGCTGAACCAGACAGGCCAGGCGATCGAGGGCATCGCCATCATCATGCTGGTCTATCTGACGATCAGCCTGTCCATCAGCCTCTTCATGAACTGGTACAACGCGAAGATCGCGTTGGTGGAACGGTGAGGAGCCGGCCATGAGCGACATCACCGCCAATACCCCGATCGGCAGCGCGCCGCGCGCCGCGCCGATCGCCACCACCGGGCTGATCGCCTGGCTGCGGGCCAACCTCTTCTCGGGCTGGCTGTCCACCGCGGTCACGCTGCTGCTCGGCTACCTGATCGTCCGCACCGTCATCACCGTGGTCGACTGGGCCTTCATCAACGCCGTCTGGACGGTGCCCCTGTCGCCGACCGGCGTCGCGCAGACCCAGGTCTGCCGGGACCTGCACGGCAGCGGCGCCTGCTGGGCCGTGGTGGCCGAGAAGCACCGCTTCATGCTGTTCGGCACCTATCCCTATGATGAGCACTGGCGGCCGGCGATCGTCTGCCTGCTCTTCATCGGGCTGTACATCGTCTCGGCGATGCGGCGCTTCTGGAACTGGACGCTGATCCCGATCTGGGCGCTGACGCTGACGGTGATCGGCGTCCTGATGTGGGGTGGCATCTTCGGCCTGAGCTATGTGCCGCAGGAACGCTGGGGCGGACTGCCGATCACGCTGATCCTCGCGACCTTCGGCCTCGCCTTCGCCTTCCCGCTGTCGATCCTGGTCGCCCTCGGCCGGCGGTCGAACCTGCCGGCGATCAAGGTGCTGTGCGTGGTCTATGTCGAGCTGATCCGCGGCGTGCCGCTGATCTCGCTGCTCTTCATGGCCTCGGTGATGTTCCCGCTCTTCCTGCCGGAGGGGATGAACATCGACAAGCTGCTGCGCGCGCAGATCGCCATCATCCTCTTCGCCGGCGCCTACCTGGCCGAGGTGGTGCGCGGTGGCCTGCAGGCGCTGCCCAAGGGGCAGTACGAAGCGGCCGACGCGATGGGCCTGTCCTATTGGCAGAAGACTGGCTTCATCATCCTGCCGCAGGCGCTGCGCCTGGTGATCCCGCCTTTGGTCAACACCTTCATCGGCTTCTTCAAGGATACCTCCCTGGTGCTGATCATCGGCATCTTCGACCTGCTGACGGCGGGCAAGACCGCGATCGTCGAACCCTCCTGGCAGGGCTTCGGCGTCGAGGTCTACGTCTTCGTCGGCCTGATCTACCTGGCCTTCTGCTTCGCCATGTCGAAGTACAGCCAGGGGCTGGAGACGGAACTGAACCGCCATCGCCGGCGCTGAGCACCACATGACGAACGACAACAACACTCTGGGACACGTAACCGCATGAGCGCAGCCTTCGAGACGACGACGCATGTCGCCTCCTCCGTCCGGACCGACGCCCCGCCGGCGATCGTGCTGGACAAGGTCAACAAGTGGTTCGGCGCGCTGCACGTCCTGCGCGACGTCGACCTCCAGGTGGCGCTCGGTGAGCGCGTGGTGGTCTGCGGGCCGTCGGGTTCCGGCAAGTCCACCATGATCCGCTGCATCAACCGGCTTGAGACGCACCAGGAAGGGCGCATCCTCGTCGACGGCATCGAGCTGTCGGACGACCTGCGCGCGCTCGATGCCATCCGGCGCGACGTCGGCATGGTGTTCCAGTCCTTCAACCTGTTCCCGCATCTCACCATCCTCGAGAACTGCACCCTGGCGCCGATCTGGGTGCGGAAGATGCCGAAGAAGCACGCCGAGGAACTGGCCATGGAATACCTGACGCGGGTGCGCATCCCCGAGCAGGCGAAGAAGTATCCGGGCCAGCTTTCGGGCGGTCAGCAGCAGCGCGTCGCGATCGCGCGCGCGCTGTGCATGAAGCCCAAGATCATGCTGTTCGATGAGCCGACCTCGGCCCTCGACCCCGAGATGATCAAGGAAGTGCTCGACACCATGGTCATGCTGGCCGCCGAGGGCATGACGATGATCTGCGTGACGCACGAGATGGGCTTCGCGCGGCAGGTCGCCGACCGCGTGGTCTTCATGGACCGCGGGGAGGTGGTGGAGTCGGGCACCCCTGAACAGGTCTTCAACGACCCGAAGACCGAACGTCTGAAGCTCTTCCTCAGCCAGATCCTGCGAGGGCACTGACACACTCGGCGCCCCGTGCTCCGGTCCGGCATTGCGGCACGATTGCGGCAGCGGGCGGGTCGGCATATCACTGCCGCCCTGTCCCACTGCAGCGAGGCTCCGTGACTGCCCACGCTTCCACCCCGGACAAGCCGCAACCGCTGACGCCAGCCCTCATCCTGGGGGTGCTCGGTGTGGTCTATGGGGATATCGGCACGTCGCCGCTCTATGCGCTGCGTGCCGCGCTGCTGCATTTCTCCGATGATGGGCTCGAGCGCTGGGAGATCCTCGGCATCCTGAGCCTGATCATCTGGGCGCTGATCCTCACCGTCACGGTGAAGTACGTCGTCTTCATCCTCCAGGCGGACAACCGCGGGGAGGGCGGCATCCTGGCGCTGATGGCGCTCGCCCAGCGCAGCGTCGAATCGCCGCGTGCCAGATGGGGCCTGGCGCTGATCGGCATCACCGGCGCCTGCCTGTTCTTCGGCGACGGCATCATCACCCCGGCCATCTCCGTGCTCTCGGCGGTCGAGGGGCTGAAGGTGGTGGACGAGGCCTTCGAACGCGCGGTGATCCCGATCGCGGTCGTGATCCTGGTCGGCCTGTTCCTGGTGCAGTTCCGCGGTACCGGCAAGATGGGCGCGGTGTTCGGGCCGATCTGCTCGCTGTGGTTCCTCGCCCTCGGCGTGCTCGGGCTGATCGAGATCGCCAGCGAACCCGGCGTGCTGGTCGCGCTGTCGCCGCACTATGCCGTGCAGTTCTGCGTCACCTACCGCTTCGCCGCCTTCATCGCCTTCGGGTCGGTGGTGCTGGCCGTGACAGGGGCGGAGGCGCTCTATGCCGATATGGGGCATTTCGGGCGCCGGCCGATCCGCTGGGCCTGGCTGTGGCTCGTCTTGCCGGCGCTGACGCTCAACTATCTGGGCCAGGGCGCGTTGATCCTGAATGCGCCCTCGGCCCTCGAGAACCCGTTCTACCTGCTGGCACCGGAATGGTTCCGGCTGCCCATGGTCTTCCTGGCCACCGCGGCGACCATCATCGCGAGCCAGGCCATGATCTCGGGCGCCTACACCATCGCGCGGCAATGCGTGCAACTCGGCTTCATCCCGCGGCTCGAGGTGCAGCACACCAGCGAGACCGAGGAAGGGCAGATCTACATGCCCCAGGTCAACACGCTGCTGCTGATCGGCGTGCTCATCCTGGTCATCGCCTTCCACACCTCGGACAACCTCGCCGCCGCCTATGGCATTGCGGTGACGGGGACCTTCGTCTGCACCTCCCTCCTCGCCATCATCGTGTTCCGTCGGCGCTTCGGCTGGGCCTGGCCGCTGGTGATCGGGGTGTTCGGGCCGCTTCTCGTGCTCGACCTGCTCTTCTTCCTGTCCAACGTGCTGAAGATCCCGCAGGGGGGCTATGTGCCGCTGGTGCTGGGGGCGGCGCTCTTCGCCATGATGACGACCTGGCATCGCGGACGGGAGCTGCTCTTCGCCCGCTTCCGGCAGGATGGGTTGCCGCTCAAATCCTTCATCGCGCGGCTGCCGCAATCGCGCACCATTCGCGTGCCCGGCACCGCGGTGTTCATGACCAGCCAGGCGGACTTCCTGCCCGGGGCGCTGCTGCACAACCTGAAGCACAACAAGGTGCTGCACGAACGCGTGCTGTTCGTGACCGTGACGAACGAAGGGATTCCCGTCGTGCCGCCGGAACGGCGGCGGGAGGTGGAATCCCTCGCCCCCGACATCCATCGCGTCTTCCTCCGCGATGGCTTCCAGGAAAGCCCGAACATCCCGAAGGAGCTCGAGGCGCTGAAGGAGGTCGGCATTCCCTTCGAACCGATGCAGACCTCCTACTTCCTCGGCCGCGAAACCGTGGTGGCGGCGGCGGTGCCGAAGATGTCGCATTGGCGGCAATGGCTGTTCACCATCATGTCGCGCAACGCCGTGCCGGCGACGGAGTTCTTCCGCATCCCGTCCGATCGCGTGGTGGAACTCGGCGTGCGCGTGGCGATCTGACCATGGTCACGGTGCTGCTGGCCCTGTCGGCCGGGCCGGGCTTCCCTGACGGGAGCCCGGAGCACCGCTATGAGATCGGCATGGTGCTGGATGCGGCAGGACGCCCCGATGGCGTGGCCTGGGCGGCCGACCCCGAGCCCTGGCGCGCGCGGCGCATCGCCCCGGATACCGCGCCGATGGAAGGCGATGTGCAGCACGATCCCGACCATGGCTGGAGCATCCGCTTCTATGGCGCCGCACCCGACAGCCCGGACGTGCCGGAAAGCCGCCTGGTCTTCGGCCCGGAGCCGGTGCGCCCCGGCGACTATGTGACGATGACGGAGCCGGACGGGCAGGATTTCACGTATCGGGTGGTGGGGATCGCCTGATCCGGAGCGCATATCCCGCGATGCCATGAGGGACAGCATGCCCGATGCCGTCATCCGTCCTGCCCGGCCGGGCGATCTGTCCGGTGTGCTCGACCTCTACCGCCATCTCAATCCGGACGATCCCGTCCTTTCGCCCGAGGATGCCGAGGCGTCGTGGAAGGCGCTTCTCGGCTCGGGCCTGACCACCGTTCTCGTGGCGGAGGTGACGGGGCGGCCGGTGGCCTCCTGCACCCTCGTCATCGTGCCGAACCTGACGCGAGCTGGCCGCCCCTATGCGCTGATCGAGAATGTGGTGACGCATGCCGATCACCGCCGGCGCGGCCTTGGGCAGCGCGTCCTGCAGGCGGCGCTGGAGGCCGCCTGGGCCGCGGATTGCTACAAGGTGATGCTGGCCACCGGCGCGCGGCAGGAGGGAACCCTGCGCTTCTACGAGCAGGCCGGCTTCGAGCGCGGCGGCAAGACCTTCTTCCAGATGCGACGGCCATAAGCATGCGGGCATGGGAGAGGGGTTTCGCCCCTCTCCGGTCTCAGCCGACGTGATGCCGGCGTCGGGATGGCGCCCCGGAGTTCGCGTGCCGCGTCACGGGCGGGCCAGGTTTTCCCGCAGCGTGGCCCCCGCATATTCCTTGCGAAACAGGCCGCGGCGCTGCAGTTCGGGCACCACGTAGCGCGCGAATTCCTCGAACATGCGCGGGTGGATGGTCGGCCAGATGATGAAGCCGTCGCACGCGCCGGAGACGAAGAAGTCTTCCAGGTGGTCGGCGATGCTCTCCGCCGTGCCGACCAGCAGGCCGCGCGGCTTCTTCGTCGCCTCGGTGAAGCTGAGCCCTTCCTGCTGCATCAACTGCATCACGCGGTCGATTGACCCGCTGATGCCCTGGTTGCCCAGCGCCGCGGCGAAGGACCCCACGTCGCGATGCTTCGACAGGTCCGCGCCCATCAGCGAGGAATTCAGCATGAGCTGGGCTTCGGGCTCGATCAGCGACTGCAGGTACTCGAATTTCTCCTGCGCGATCGATTCCGTCTCGCCGACGACGATCCCGAAGCTCGGCAGCACCTTGCAGGCGTCGGGCGCGCGCCCGAACTTGTCCATCCGCGCCTTCACGTCGTTGTAGAAGGCGATGGTGTCCGCCTTGCTGTGCGGCGTGCAGAAGACGATCTCGGCCCAGCGTGCGGCGAAGTCGCGACCGCGGTCGGAAGACCCCGCCTGCAGGAAGACCGGCCTGACCTGCGGCGTGCGCGGGATGGACAGCGGGCCGCGCGTCTTCACCCATTTTCCCTCGAAATTCGTGTAGCGGACCTTGGATGAATCCACGAACAGGCCGGCTTCCTTGTCGAGGACCATCGCCTCCTCGTCCCAGGATTCCCACAGGGCGTTGCAGGCCTCCACCACCTCATCGGCGCGGTCGTAGCGCTCATCTTTGGGCGGGATCTCGTCCATCCCGAAATTCTTCGCCTCGAGATTGGTGGCCGAGGTGACGATGTTCCACGCCATCCGTCCGCCCGTCAGCATGTCGAGCGAGGCGAGCGTCCGCGCGAGATAGTAGGGATGCATCAGCGTGGTGGAGAGCGTCGCGCCGAGGCCGAGATGCTTCGTCACCCGCGCCATCACCGGCAGCACCACCAGTGGGTCGAGGTAGGAGATCTGCCCGCCCATCTTCAGATAGGCATCGAAAGTGCCGCCATGGATGTCGGCGATGCCGAAGGTGTCGGCATAGAAGCAGGCATCGAAGCGGGCATCTTCCAGCACGCGGGCGATGTGCTCGTAGCGGGAGGGAGAGAAGATGTCGTGCAGCGGCGATTCGGCATGGCGCCAGGCGCCGGGGTGGTTCGCGGTCGGTCCGGTCTTCAGATAGGCGACCAGGTTCATGCGGCGTCCGCTCATGCGACGGCGATCCCGTGGGACGGGGCGGCGAAAGGACAGGCCATGGGACCTCGGATCTCGGGTTGGCCGCGCGGGCGTTCGTTGACTTGCGCTGACTATGCGATCCGGCCCCGGTCCCGACAAGCAAGGGCCGGTCGCGCGCGGTCGGGTTATCCCCGCGGCCGTTGGGTTCCCGCGACAAGGGAGAGCGTTGCCGCCCGCTCATTCGCGACCATCACCATGCAGGTGACCTGCAGCGTGGCGCGGGAGACCATGCGTGGGGTGCAGATGGCCGAGACGTTGGCGCCTTCGGCGGTGCCGGAAAGTTCGATCGGCTGATTCCGCGGCATCTCGCCCTGCATCGCGACCTGACCGTTCACCGTCACGACAACTTCATGTTCCGGATGGGTGCCGAGCACGCCCCAACTGCGGCGGGTGTCCAGATGGCCGGCGATGCGCCAGGTCTCCTTCGCTGCGGGCGGGCGCCAGAACTGCGGGCCTGATTCGACGCGGCCAGACGCGGTGCGCGGGCCACAGGCCGTGACGGCGGCGGCGAGAACGAAGGCAAGTCGACGCATGAAAATGCAACCTCCGGTTGTCTATAAGGGCATTAATAACCTATGGCGCGATATGCTGCATCAGCGTATCTCGCTGCTCTCGCCGGCTTGACCGACCCGGCCTGCCCCGCCAGAAACCGGCACCCCTTCGACCGGGGCGAGGAATGCCCATGACCGAGCCTGACCAGACGCCCGACGCCATGCACATCCTGGCCGGCGCCCTGCCTTTCCTGAAGCGCTACGACGACGCCACGGTGGTGGTGAAGTACGGTGGCCACGCGATGGGCGAGGAAGAAACCGCGCTGCGCTTCGGCCGCGACATCGCGCTGCTGGAACAGGTGGGCGTGAACCCGGTCGTCGTGCATGGCGGCGGGCCGCAGATCAACGCGATGCTCAAGCGCCTGAACGTGAAGTCCAACTTCGTCCAGGGACTGCGCGTGACGGATTCGGAAATGCTCGACGTGGTCGAGATGGTTCTCGCCGGCCCGGTGAACAAGCAGGTCGCGGAGGCCATCACGCGCGCCGGAGTGCTCGCGGTCGGCATCTCGGGCAAGGATGGCGGGCTGATCCGCGCGCGGAAGCTGCAGCGCACCTATCGCGACCCCGACAGCAACATCGAGAAGGTGCTGGACCTCGGCTTCGTGGGTGAGCCGGAGACCGTCTGCCCAAAGGTGCTGCGGCTGCTGATCGGTGCCGACATCGTGCCGGTGGTCGCCCCGGTGGGCGTGGGCGAGGACGGCCAGACCTACAACATCAACGCCGACACCGCGGCCGGCGCCATCGCCGGCGCGCTCAACGCCGAACGGCTGCTGATGCTGACCGACGTGCCGGGCGTGCTCGACACCGACAAGAAGCTGATCCCCGAAATGACAGTCGCCGAGGTGAAGGCCGGCATCGCCGCGGGCTGGATCTCGGGCGGCATGATCCCGAAGGTGGAGACCTGCATCTACGCCATCGAACGCGGCGTGAAGGGCGCGGTGATCCTGGATGGCCGCGTGCCGCACGCGATCCTGGCGGAACTCTTCACCGATGCCGGGCCGGGGACGCTGATCCGGCCCTGAAGGCCCGTCCCGGCGGCAGAGGTGCCTTGGAGAGCGGCTTTGCCTCTCTCCGGATCTCGGCATGGCCCGGAGGTGCGGTGGAAGAGGGGGGGGGGGCGG
>JAYRJZ010000006.1:0-99494 GCA_041906015.1 Roseomonas sp. | reverse complement strand
ATCCGCTGGCGACGCCTCGTTCGCGACTACGAGAAGCGCCTCGACGTGTCCGAGGCCATGATCCACGTCGCCATGGGCGCCCTCCTGCTCCGTCGCGTCGCACATCGGTAATTCTCAAACGGACTCTAAGGCCTCTACATTTTTTCATGCTTAAGTTGATGACGGGCAGATCCATAGGGCAAGATCGACAATCTTCACGATTCGCACTTGGAGATCGGTAGGCCAAATGACATCTGAAAGCCCAGTAAAAGGGGGGAGTTTTGAATCATTCTATAGAGAAATTGGATTCCGAGAATACCCATTCTCTGTTTTTACGTCAGAGCTAGAACAAGAAAAAAGAGAAAAACTATTTGTTGATATTTCCATGTATGGCCCCGTTACGGAAGGGTTCCGTAACGGAAGAACGATGATACTGTCTGGAGATAGAGGGACAGGCAAAACCGCTATTATATTTGATTTTCTTAGGCAAAATGATAAAGAAAAAACATTCGTGGTTTCTGTTTATGATTTTACGGATTTGGCATCAGAGTATGATTTATCGGAACTTTATAAGTTTGTTATAAAAAATATCGCAGAGAAGTTTTTTGCAAATTTGGGTATTCTTGACTATAAAGCATGGAAATATAGTAAAGACGATCGTGAAAAATTAGCGTTTTTTTATAATTTCTTTGTGGGATCTCATACAAAAGCGCATCTTAAGAGGCGACTCCTGGAAATTCAGCGTGGATGGCGCGGTTGGATCTATAAATTTCTATATCAAATTATTCGAGTTCCGGCAAACATCTCGGCTAATGCGGCTGTTGGGGTATTGTCCGATCTAATTTCATCTTGGAGTGGAGTGCCGGCGCCGGCCGATCGGTGGAGAGATTATTTTCCAGAGGCGGTTGATGCTGCGGGGGAGCCAGATTTTACTCGGGTTGAGCCCAACTTTCGGCTATTAAAAGATTTAGTTTCTCTTGTAAAAATGGTTGGCTTCGAGCGGGTTTTGATCATATTTGATAAAGTCGATGAAGATCAGAGATTTAATAACGTTTCGGAAGAAATTTCGGATTTTGTAAAGAATATTTTAACAAACAATAAGCTATTGACCGATGAAGACATGCAAATTGTATTTTCAATATGGTCGATACCTTTTGATATGATGAAAGATAGTGTGCGTACGCAAAAAATTTATTGTCCAAAGATCGAATGGTCAGAAGAAGATCTCATAGATGTTTTGAACAAAAGATTAAATGCGTTTTCAAATGGGGGAATTCTAAGTTTCTTGGAAATTCTGGATGATGATGTTAGCGAAATATCTCGCAATGAAATATTTTATTTGGCAAATAGAAATCCAAGAGACCTGTGGCATATATTGGATAAAATTATGCGATGCCAATTTGATATCGATCCAAGTTCGAAGAAAATATGTCGTCGCGGAATTGAGTTGGGAATGCAGAAATTTGTGCAAGAATTTAATTTCTATGAATACTATCCAAGAAAATCAAATGCGCGCGCTAATTCTATGGATATATATTCTTATATTGCGCATTTACTGAAATTAGAAGAGGTAGATTTTACAAGAAACAGGCTAAATGAGAAGGCCGGTACGGGAGGATCGACTGTTAACTATGTGATAGGAATGGAAAATATCGGATTGATAGTGAAAACGGAGCAGAAGGGAGGGAGTATTGTGTATCGAATTCGAGATCCAAAGGTCGTGTATGCGATGAGGAACAAGATCGACATTGCTCGGACTGGGTAATGACGAATGGGTTGGGTCGGATGGCATGTAGGCATTGAAATTAGGAAAATTATCTGATAGCAAGCCATTATGCGCCCCCACCCCTTCCACCCCCTGACCGACCCCGAATTCACCTACCTCGCCACCCACCTCCCCACAGCCACCACCCCGCGCCGAGGCCGCCGCCCCGCCGATCTCCGCCGCACCCTCAACGCCATCTTCTGGGTCGCCTGTTCCTCCGGCCCCTGGAAGGACCTGCCCGAGGAATATGGCCGTCCCGGCACCGCCTCCCGCCAGCTTCGCCGCTGGGCGCGGTCCGGCGACATGGACCGCCTCCTCGCCCTCGTCGCTGCTGCGACGCCTGAGGACACCATTCCCAACGCCCTCGCCTGGCGCATCTGCCGCGCCTGGCGCCGCATCAGCCGCATCGTCCCGCTCTCCTCCCTCGTCCGCGCGAAAACCCTCGGCCTGCCCGCGGCCTTGCCGGCCCCGCCGAATTTCCTCCCCGACCCGAATTTGTCCAAAACAGCACAAGCTCTCGTGATCGAGGCGTTGAAGACCCCTGCCGCCCACCCGCCCGGCACCTTCAACCGCCTGGGCAAGCTGCTGCTCGATGCCGGTGGCCGCCCCCGCCACTGGCGCCTGCGCTGACCATGAAGGCGCGCGCCAAAACTCACGGCGGGGTCCGGGGTAACACGGTTACCCCGGCGGGGGTTCGGGGGCGGCGCCCCCGACAAGGCGACTCACGCCGCGACATGGACACCGCCCCCCGCCCATCGCACCCTGCTCCCATCCCGGGGAAACGGACCAAGCGTGACATCGCCGCATCAACCGCCGCCGCAGCGCATCCTGGTCGGCATTCTCTTCATCTGCCTGGCGGGCGCCTTCTTCTCCATCATGACCGGCAGCGCGAAGTATCTCGGCACGCATTATTCCTCGCTGCAGATCTCCTGGGCGCGGGCCTTCGGGCATATCCTCTTCCTGCTGGCGGCCTTCCTGCCGCGGCATGGCTTGAAGGTGCTGCGGACGGATCGGCCGGTCATGCAGGTCACGCGTTCGGCGCTGCTGTTCACCTCGAATCTCGCGACCTTCTTCGCGCTCACCTTCATTCCGCTGGCCAAGGCGGCATCGATCAGCCTGACGGCGCCGCTGATCGTCACCATGCTGGCCGGGCCGATGCTGGGGGAACGGACGACGCGGGCGCGCGTGATTGCCCTGCTCTGCGGCTTTCTCGGCGTGCTGCTGGTGATCCGGCCGGGGAGTGCGGTGTTCCACTGGGCGGCGCTGGTGGTGCTGGTCAGCGCGACGGCCTATGCCGTCTATCAGATCCTCACCCGCAAGGTGGCGGGGCTGGAAAGCCCGGAGACCTCGGCGCTGTACAGTTCCGTGGTGGGGGCCTTCGGCATGCTGCTGGTGATCCCCTTCGTGTGGATCACGCCGCATGGCTGGCTGGATATCCTGCTGTTCTGCGGGGTGGGGGTGCTGGGGGCGCTCGGGCATTACTGCATCGCGATCGCCTTCGGCTTCGGGCCGGCGAATATCCTGGCACCGTTCCAGTATTTCCAGTTGCTGACCTCGGTGGTGGTGGGCTTCGTGGCGTTCGGGGAGGTGCCGGACGTCTTCACCTGGATCGGCGCGGCGGTGATCGTGGGCAGCGGTATCTTCATCGGTTGGACGCAGACGCGGAAGCCGAAGGTGCTGCCTTAGAGATTTCCGCGGTGGCATTGGAGGGGCGCCGCCCCTCCAAACCGCCCCGCCAAAGGCCGAAAGGCCTTTGGAAACCTCAACCTGGCACGGCGCTCCGCTGGCAGAATCCGGCGCCGAAACCCGCACTCGTGCACCAAGCGCGCCTCGAGGGACTGGGCGCGGCCATCATGCCCGGGGCCAACAGATTGCGGTCCAGGGGCTCCAAGCCCCTGGCGGGGTGGTTCGGAGGGGCGGCGCCCCTCCGATCACCGCCCGCGGACGTCGGTGCTTCATCACGACGCCCCGATCGGCCGCTTCCCCCCGCCATCGGGCAGTTCCCGCACGAAGGCCGGGATGGCGAGGCCGGGGATGCGCCCGCGCAGGGATTGCAGCAAGGCGAGGCCTTCCGCGTCCGGCACGGCGAAGCGCGCGGTGCCCGGCGCGGGGTCCAGCGCGTGCAGGTAGTACGGCTTCACCCGGTTGCGCAGCATGGCGCGGAACAGGTCTTCCAGTGCCTCGGCACTGTCGTTCACCCCGCGCAGCAGCACGGATTGGCCGAGCAGCGGGGTGCCGTTGCGGGCCAGCTTTTCCAGCGCGGCGGTGGCGGCGGGGGCGAATTCGCGGGCGTGGTTGGCGTGCACGGCCAGGAAGACCGGCTTGTCCCCATCCAGCGCGGCGAGCAGCGCGGCGTCCACGCGGGCGGGGTCGGCGACCGGCACGCGGGTGTGGATGCGCAGCGTGTCGATATGCGGGATGGCGGCCAGGCGGCGGAGGATGGCGCCGAGCCGGCGGGGGCTGAGCATCAGCGGGTCGCCGCCGGTCAGCACCGCTTCCCGCACCGTGGGTGTCGCCTCGAACCAGGCGAGGGCCGCGTCCAGCTCGGTTGCCGTCAGCAGGCCGCCATCGGGGCCGACCACCTCCCGTCGGAAGCAGAAGCGGCAATAGACCGGGCAGGCGAGCAGCGGCTTGAGCAGCGCGCGGTCCGGGTAGCGATGGACCACGCCCTTGACCGGGGTGAAGGGGGCGTCGGCGGTGGGGTCCTCGACCTCATGCGGCGCGATGGTCAGTTCGGCGGCGTCGGGGATGTATTGGCGCGCGATGGGGTCGGCGGGGTCGGCCGCGTCGATCAGCGCCGCGACATGGGGGGTGACGGAAATCGCGAAGCGTTCGGCGACGCGGGCGGCGGCGGCCTCGGCCTCGGGGCGCAGCAGGCCGGCCTCGCGCAGGGCGCGGGGGGTCCGCAGGGTCCGTCCCTGGCGTGTCGTGTCACCGTCCGGCATGGTCGCGGGCCCTACCGGAAGCACCAGGCGCGCACAATGGCGAAACCCGAATGGCACCCCGAACGGCTGGCCGCGCGGCTGCCTTTCCTCGACCGGCGGGCGGCGCTGACCGCGGCGACGCGCGCCTTCTTCACGGCGCGTGGGTATCGGGAGGTGGAGACGCCGTGCCTCGTGCCCGCGCCGGGGGCGGAGGTGCATATCCGCGCCTTCGAAACGCGGTTCGATCCGCATATCGGGGCGGGGGAGGGGCGGGCGCTGTGGCTGCGGACCTCGCCGGAACTGGCGATCAAGAAGCTGCTGGCGGGGGGATGCGGGCCGGTCTTCGAACTGGCGCGGGTGTGGCGGAACGGGGAGGTCTCGGCGCGGCATTCCCCGGAATTCACCATGCTGGAATGGTATCGCCCGGGGCTGAGCTTCGAGGGGCTGATGGCGGAGACGGAAGACTTCGTCCGGTCGGTCTGCCCGCCGGTGGTGGAGCATGCCGGGGTGCGCACCGACCTGGCGCTGCCCTTCGAGCGGCTGACGATGCAGGAGGCCTTCGCGCGTCACTGCAACGGGTTGGACCTGCTGGGGACCGAGGGCGATGCGGCACGGCTGCATGCCGCGGCGGCGCGCGCCGGCCTGCCCCCGCGCGCGGACGAATCCTGGGAGGACCTGTTCTTCCGCCTGCTGCTGGAACGGGTGGAACCGGCGATCGGGCGCGACCGGGCGACCTTCCTGACGCATTGGCCCGCCCCCCAGGCGGCGCTGGCGCGGCGCGACCCGGCGGACCCGCGCGCCGCGCTGCGCTTCGAATTGTTCGTCGCCGGCATCGAACTCGCCAATGCCTTCGACGAGCTGACCGACCCGGCCGAGCAACGCCTGCGCTTCGAGGAAGCCAATGCCGAACGCCGCCGCATCACGGGCGAGCATGGCTGGGATGTCGATGATGATTTCATGGCGGCGCTGGAGGCCGGGATGCCGCCGACGGCCGGCATCGCGCTCGGCTTCGACCGGCTGGCGATGCTGGCCGCCGGGGCACGGTCGATCGGGGACGTATTGTGGCTTCCGGTCACTTGACCCCGCGCGCTTGGCCAGCGTCTAAAGGCCCGCGATGTCGATCGGATCCAGACGAAGCCGGGAACGCCGGCGCCGTACCGGGCAATTGGCCCTGCGGGTGGCCAAATGGCTGTTCATGCTCGCGATTTTCGTGGGGCTTGGCTTCTGGTCGTACCAGGGCGGGCTTGACCTCGCGCGGTCGGAGGTCACGGTGCTCGAGCAGCGGCTGGAACGCCTCTCGGCCGATACCCGGACGACCTATGCCCGCAACACGCAGCTCGAAGGCGAACTGCGCCAGGCGCGGGAGGACAATGTCGCCCTCCAGCGCCGCTATGACCGCGATGTGCCGAAGGGCGATGCGGCGCAGCTCTTCGCCCTGGCGCAGGCGCGCATCGCCGCCGGCGTGCCGCGCGAGCGCATCGAGCAGATCATGCGGGACGCCGGCCCGGTCCGCCGCTGCGAGGGGCGGGCGAGCAGCCGGCGCTTCTCCGTGGCCTATGGGCCGCGCGCGCCGGAGAATGCCGGCATCGACCTGCTCGATGGGCTGGTGCATGTGCTGATGCGCGCCGACAGCCAGGCCGACGACCTGAACCGCGCCGCGACCGTGGTCGTGACGGTGTTCGGGCAGGAGCCCGTGACGCTGACCGGCCTGCCGCAGCGCCTGGCCGTGACGCTGGGCAATGCGGAGCTGACGCTGAATGTCAGCTCGGAGATCCGCGGCTTCGGCACCGCGGCGCTGTCGACCTGCAATTGATGCGCGCGCTGCTCGCCCTGCCGGTGCTGCTCATGGCGGCCTGCACGGGTGAGGATCGCGCGGCGGTCGCCGAGGGCCGGCAGATCGCCGAGGCCCGCTGCGGCGCCTGCCACGCGACGGGGCGGACCGGCACCAGCCCGCGCGACGGGGCGCCGCCCTTCCGCGACCTGCACAGCCGCTATCCCGTGGACGACCTGGCGGAATCCCTCGCCGAGGGCATCGTCACCGGCCATCCCGAGATGCCCGAGCAATCCCTCAGCGCCGAGGACGTGACGGCGCTGATCGCCTATCTCAAATCCCTGGAACGGTAGGGCCCCTCACACGGGGACATCGCCCAGCAGGGTGATGCGGTGCATCTCCCGGCGCTGGCCGTGATAGTCGTTCACCGGGTAGTGCTGGACCGAGCGGTTGTCCCACAGGGCGATCGCGCCCGGTGTCCAATGGAAGCGGCAGGTGAATTCCGGCCTGGTGATGTGCGTGAAGAGGAAGTCGAGCAGCGGTTTCGATTCCTCTTCCGTCCAGCCGTCGAAGCGGGTGGTGTGGCCGAGATTGACGTAGAGCGCGCGGCGGCCCGTCTCGGGATGGGTGCGGACCACGGGGTGCGTCGCCTCCAGCACCTCCGCATTGGTCACGGCGCCGCGTTCCTTCTGGCGGTCCTCCCGCGTCTTGGAAGCATCGGCCTTCTTCGAGGAATTGATCGCCCGCAGCCCGTCCAGCGTCGCGCGCAGCCCCGGCGACAGGGCGTCATAGGCCGCGCGGCAATCGGCGAAGAGCGTGTCGCCGCCGGCGGCCGGCACCTCCCGCGCGATCAGCATCGTCGCCATGGGCGGGCGTTCCAGATAGGCGGTGTCGGAATGCCAGACGCCGCCGAAATTCACGCGCTCATGCGGTTCCTTGATGACGGGCGTGATCTGCGGGAAGCCGTCCAGCCCGCGCACGAAGGGGTATTCGACCGGCGTGCCGAAGCGCGCGGCGAAGGCGAGGAAGGCCGCCGGTGACAGCGCCGCATCGCGCAGGAACAGCACGCCATGCTCAAGCCAGGTGTCGCGCAGCGCGGCAAACGTCGCGGCGTCGAATTCCGCCCCCCAGTCGAGGCCCGAGACCTCCGCGCCCAGGAGACCGGATGCTCGGGTGACGGCGAAGCGCTGTGCGATGATGGACATGGTTCCCTCCGTTTGGCGGAAGGCTACGCCGCCCCCTGCAACCGCGCCAGCATGGCCGCCACATGCTCCCGCGGCAGGGCATAGAAGACGAAGACATAGGGGTCGGAGGCCTCGAAGACCGACGGATCGGGCGAGGCGCGCTGCATGGTCGCGCGATCCAGCGCCGCCATCGGGAACCAGGCGCCGTTCAGTTCGAACAGCACATCATAGCCGAGCGCATCGAGGAAGGCGGGCACGGCCCAGCTGCTGCCTTCGCGATGGCGTTCCTCGATCTCGATCGTGAGGACGGGGCGGCAGCGCAACAGGGTCTCGCGGGCGCCGCGCAGGATCTCGTATTCCGCGCCTTCGGCATCGATCTTCATGGCGGTGACGTCATCGAGGCCGAGCGCGTCGAGCCGCAGCAGCGGCACGGTGAAACGTTGCACCGTGACCCGCGCGGAGAGATGCACCGCATAGTCCTTCGCCGTGCTCGCCCATTGTTCCTGCGCCACGCCGTCCAGCAGCGGCATGGCGAGCGTCACCTCCCCGTCATGGTCGCCCAGCGCGGCGGCACGGCAATCCACATGCGGCGGCATGGTGCCGAAGGCCTCGCGCAGCGCGGCCTGCAGCCGGGCGAAGGCGGCGGGCAGCGGTTCGAAGGCCAGCACGCGCGAGCCGGGCAGCCGCGCGAGCGGGATGGTGATCAGCCCGTCATGCGCACCGACATCGATGAGCGTGCCGGGACGGTGCAGCAGGCGGTGGAAGTCCGTCTCGTTCATGGCCCGGCGAGCCGCTCCGAAAAACGCACGAGATAGCCATCCGGGTCCTGCACGATGAACTGGCGCACGCGGACCGCGCCGGTGCCGACGCGATACGACTTCTCCTCGACCGGCAGGAAGAAGGGCCAGGCCGCGGCCTCCAGCGCGGTGAGCAGCGGCGCGAGCGAGGGCACCGCGATCTCGAGATTCATGCCGCGGCCGAAGGGACGTTCCGCCGGCGCGGCCAGCCAGTCCCGCGTGCTGCCGAGCCGGTCGAGCATGATCCGCGCCCCATCGCGTTCGAGGCAGGCGAAGCCTTCCTCCGGCCGGTCCCACAGCACGGAGAATCCGCAGAGGTCGCGCCAGAAGGCGAGGCTCGCCGCGATGTCGGTGACGCCGAGCTCCGGCACCAGGGCTGGACGGGTCATGCGGCCGCGACCGCCGCGTTCATCGCGCGGACCCCGGCCGCCGGCCCCTCCGGATGGTTCCACACCGCGCCCACCACGGCGAGGAAGTCGGCCCCGGCCCGCACCAGCGGCGCGCAGTTGGCCGCGGTGATGCCGCCGATCGCGACGCAGGGGATCTCCATCATCTCGGACCACCATTCCAGCAGGTCGGTGCCGGCGGTGTGCACCGTCTCCTTCGTGTCGGTGGGGAAGAAGGCGCCGAAGGCGACGTAGTCGGCGCCGAGCTCGCCCGCTTCCATCGCGAGGTGGCGGGAGGCATGGCAGGTGATGCCGAGGATGCGGTCCTGGAGCAGCTTGCGCGCGCCTTCATGGTCGCCATCCGTCTGGCCGAGATGCGCGCCGTCGCAGCCCAGCGCATGGGCGAGCTTCGCATCGTCGTTGAGAATGAAGGCGACGTCGCGCGCCTGGGCGACCGGCATCAGGACCTCGACCGCGCGCTTGATCTCGTCTTCCGCCGCGTCCTTCAGGCGGAGCTGGAGGCAGGCCACGTCGCCGGCGTCGAGGGCCGCGGCCAGGCGATCACGAAAGGCGGCGGGATCGAGCCGCGGCGGCGTGATCAGATAGAGTCGGCACCCGTCCGAGGAGGCGCCCTGAGATGCCGCATTCATCCGCCGTGATTCCCTGCCTGCGCTATGCCGACCCCAAGGCCGCGATCCGCTTTCTGACCGAGGCCTTCGGCTTCGTCGAGAAGCTGGTTGTCCCCGGTCCGGATGGCGGGGTGCTCCATGCCGAGCTGACCTATGGCGAGGGCGTGACCCGCGGCATGGTGATGCTGGGCGGGGCGGACCGGAAGTTCTTCGACATGCGGCTGCCGGTCGAGGTCCGCGGGGTCACGGACTGCCTGTATGTCGTGGTGGCGGATGCCGATGCGCATTGTGCGACGGCGCGCGCGGCCGGGGCGGAGATCCTGGAAGGGCCGCTCGATCGCGACTATGGGTCGCGGGAGTATGTGGCGCGCGATCCGGGCGGGTATCTGTGGGATTTCGGGACCTATGACCCATGGAAGGACTGAGGCGAGCACCGCGCGGGGTCGTTTACGCAAGGCGGCCGGACTTGCCGCCCATCGCCGCCCCGGGCATACCGCGCCGCGCATGAAGTCCGCGCCGAGTACCACCTGAAGGCGTTCCCGCGCGAGGAACATGAGGTCCGCCAGGCCCACGGCCCGGCGGTGAGCAGACCATCCTTGTCCTGATGATGCCCGTCCCGGGGACCGGCCATCAGGTTGCGAGCCCCATCATGCACAACGTCTTCGACAGCCCGTTCAAGGGCATTCCGCTGTCCCGCCAGGTCACGCATCCGAACATCGTGGTCGGGCGCTACAGCTACTATTCCGGCTACTACCACGGTCACGGCTTCGACGACTGTGCCCGCTACCTGCTGCCCGACGCCGGGGCCGACAGGCTCATCATCGGCAGCTTCTGTTCGATCGGGACGGGCGCCAGCTTCATCATGGCGGGCAATCAGGGGCATCGGCACGACTGGATCAGCACCTTCCCCTTCTTCTTCCTGCCGGAGGAGGAAGCGCTCGGGGAGGCGCAGAACGGCTATCGGCCGGCTGGCGATACCATCATCGGCCACGATGTCTGGATCGGCGCGGAGGCCATGATCATGCCGGGCGTCACTGTCGGGCATGGCGCCGTGATCGGTGCCCGCGCCGTGGTCACGCGCGACGTGGAACCCTATGCCATCGTGGCCGGCAATCCGGCCAAGCTGGTCCGCAAGCGCTTCGATGAGGCCGAGCGGGCGATGCTTCTCGACATGCAGTGGTGGGACTGGACCGACGATCAGCTGCGCGATGCCATGCCGTTGCTGACCAGCGGTGACGTGTCGGCACTTCATCGCCATTGGCGCGAGCGCATCGTGGAAGGGCGGTAGCCACATCGGCCGAGGCCGCCCGTCGACCGGCGCGGGCAGGGGGAGCGGATCGACCGCTCCCCCGGTTCGGGCAGGACGGGCGATCGCCCGATGGTTCCAACGTTCCGTCAGGCCGCCGCCTTCGCCGTCATCTTCATGCTGCCGGTCTCCCGCAGCCGCGTGTGCCAGGACAGTGCTTCCTCGAGGACATGCGGCGTGTGGCCACCGCGCATCTTGGCGCGCCGGACGTAGTCACGCAGCGCATCGCGATAGTCCGGGTGCGTGCAGTTGGCGATGATGACCTCGGCGCGTTCACGGGGCGCGAGGCCGCGCAGATCCGCCAGGCCGCATTCCGTCACCACGATGTCCACGTCATGCTCGGTGTGGTCGACATGGCTGACCATGGGAACGACGCTCGACACGGCGCCGTCCTTCGCCGTCGCCTTGGTCACGAAGATCGACATGTAGGCGTTGCGCGCGAAATCGCCCGACCCGCCGATGCCGTTCATCATGTGCGTCCCGCCGACATGGGTGGAGTTGATGTTCCCGTAGATGTCGAATTCGAGCGCGGTGTTGATGCCGATGATGCCGAGGCGGCGGACGATCTCGGGGTGGTTGCTGATTTCCTGCGGGCGCAGGATCAGCCTGTTCTTGTAGTGCGGCAGGTGCGGCAGCACCGCCTCGTACTTCGCCTTCGACAGCGTGATGGACGACCCCGAGGCGAAGTCGA
This sequence comes from Roseomonas sp., assembly GCA_041906015.1. GTDB lineage: Bacteria > Pseudomonadota > Alphaproteobacteria > Acetobacterales > Acetobacteraceae > Neoroseomonas. The sequence continues at coordinate 88,062 of JAYRJZ010000006.1, read as the reverse complement.
GCTTGCCGGCGTCGAACAGGTCGAAGGTCGAATCCTGCAGCACCTCGGAATACATGGTCAGGTTGTGGAAGGGCGTGTCGATGAAGCCGTGCAGCACGGCGTTCGAGATGGTGCCGATCCCCGCCTGCAACGGCTGCAGGCTGTTGGTCAGCCGGCCTTGCTTCACCTCATGCAGGAAGAATTCGGTGAGGTGGCCGGCGATGCCGCGCGTCTCGTCATCCGGCGGCAGCACGGTCGAGGAACTGTCGAGCTTCGTCGTGATGACGATGGCCGCGATCTTCGCCGGGTCGATCGGGATGAAGGGGAGGCCGATGCGGCTTTCGGGGGAGACCACCGGGATCGGCATGCGGTGCGGCCGGTAGGTCGGGATGTAGATGTCGTGCAGGCCTTCGAGCTCCGCCTGCTGCGAGAGGTTGATCTCGACGATCACCTTCTCGGCGAGGATGGCGAAGGTCGCGGAATTGCCGACCGAGGTCGTCGGCACGATGCCGCCCTGTTCCGTGATGGCGACGGCCTCGATCACCGCGATATCGACCGGGCCGATCTGGCGGCTGCGCAGCAGTTCCACCGTTTCGGACAGGTGCTGGTCGATGAACATCACCTCGCCGGCGTTGATCGCGCGGCGCAGGGCGGGATCGACCTGGAAGGGCATGCGGCGGGACAGGACGTGGGCCTCGGCCAGCGTCTTGTCGAGGTCGTTGCCGAGCGAGGCGCCGGTGATCAGCGTGATCTTCAGCGGGTCGCGCTTCGCCCGTTCGGCCAGCGCCATCGGCACCGCCTTGGCTTCGCCGGCGCGGGTGAAGCCGCTCATCCCGACGGTCATGCCGTCCTTGATGAAGCTGGCCGCTTCCTCGGCGGTCACGATCCGGTCGCGGAGGTCGGCGCGGCGGACGCGATCTTCGTACATCAGACAACCCTCATGGAGCGTTTGCGGCGCAACGTGATCGGCTGACGGCGAATGTCAACCGTCAGTCGCGACTGGAACGGCGCCGCATCAACGAAAAACGCCGCCGCAGGGTCTCCCCCGCGGCGGCGTGGCGCTCCGGCCCCGGGCGGGCAGGGTTACGCCTTGGTCTTGTAGACCTCGATCATCGAGGCGAGCAGCTTCAGCGCCTCTTCCTTCGGGCGCTGGAAGGCGTTGCGGCCGACGATGGAGCCGTTCCCGCCGCCGGCATGGATGGCGCGCGCCTCATCGAGCAGGGCGTCGGCGCCCTTCGCCTCGCCGCCCGAGAAGACCACCAGGCGGCGGCCGTTGAAGCAGGACTGCACCACGTGCTTGATCCGCGTCGCGAGGTCCGAGCCGTCGATCTTGCGGTCGATGTAGACCTTCTTCGCGGCGTCGAGCGACAGCGCGTCGGTCGGCGGCTTCACCTTGATGATGTGGGCGCCGAGCAGGGCGGCCATGTGCGCGGCATAGGCGCAGATGTCGTAGGCCGTCTCGCCGCTCTTATCGAGCATCGGGCCGCGCGGGTAGGACCACACGACGACCGCAAGGCCGGCGGACTTCGCTTCCTCGGTGAGCTCGCGCAGCTCTTCCATCATCTCGAACTGGTATTCGGAGGACGGGTAGATGGTGAAGCCGATGGCCGAGCAGCCGAGGCGCAGCGCGTCGGCGACCGAGCCCGTCACGGCCTGGTCCTTCGTGGTGGACAGGCTGTTGGAGCTGTTCACCTTGAGGATGGTCGGGATGGCGCCGGCGAAGGTCGCGGCACCCGCCTCGATCATGCCGAGCGGGGCGGCATAGGCGTTCAGCCCGGCCTCGATCGCCAGCTCGAAATGGTAGTGCGGATCATAGGCGGCGGGGTTCGGCGCGAAGGAGCGGGCCGGGCCGTGCTCGAAGCCCTGGTCCACGGGCAGGATCACCATGCGGCCGGTGCCGCCGAGCTTCCCCTCCATCAGGATGCGGGCGAGGTTCGCCTTGGTCCCGGGGTTGTCGCTCTCATACCAGGAGAGGATTTCCTTCACGCGGCGGGTCAGCTTCATGGTCCGGCGTCCTTCTGCGGCATTCCGTTCGGCCCCGGCGCGATAGCGCAGGCGCCGGTTTCTGTCACGGGGCAGGCGATTTCGGCGATCCCTGTGGCGCTTCCATGGCGAACCAGGCGGCAATCTTCCGCCGGTCGTCCCGCCGCCGCAGGTCGAGCCGCCCGAGGTCGAGCGCGGGCGGCCGGGTGTCCAGCAGTGTCGCGCCGAGTTCCGCGGCCGCGGCCGCGACGGCCGGGAAGGCGGGGCAGGCGCCGTCCAACACCACGATCCGCACGCCCGCCCGCAGCGCGGCAAGCGCCGCCCCCGCCGCATCCGTGCAATCGAGCGCCGCGGCGAAGGCCACGCCCGGCCGGCGGCGCGCCGCTTCCGCCACCAGGGCCTGGAACCAGGCCGGGCCGGCGAAGCTGCCCGCGCCGGGGGCCGACAGCAGCATCACCCCCACCGGCCCGGCCGCTGCCAGCGCCGCCTCGGCCTGGGCGAGCGCGTGCACCACGACCGCCGGGATGCTGACACCTGATGTCACCGTTGACCCCGAGGCCCCTCTCTGCCAAGCCTTTCCCTAGCCCTGCACGGTGTCGCGGGGAAGTGAACGACCAACCGTTCGAGGGGGCGGATTGAGCGAGGCGGTGGACCCGGTGGCCGAAGCCACCCAGAGGCTGGAAGCGGCGGTGGAGCGGCTTGCCCGTGCTGCGGTGGTCCGCCCGGCGCCGAGCGGCGCCGAGGGAGACTCCGTCGCCCCGGGCGTCGATCCCGCCGCGGTGGCGGCCCTTGCGGCCCGCCTCGACGAAACCATCGCGCGGCTGCGTGGCGTGTTGGGCGAGGAGGGCTGATGGCGCAGGTCACGATCCGCGTCGGCGGCTATTCCCACCCCGTCGCCTGCCAGGACGGGCAGGAACGCCACCTCACCAACATGGCGGCCGAGGTGGACAAGCGCATCGGTGCGCTCAAGGCCATGGGCATGCAGTTCGGCGAGACCCGCATGCTGCTGCTCGCCGCGTTGCAACTCGCCGACGAAACCTCGGACCTGCAGGCCGAGAACGCGGCGCTCAGGGCCGGCGGTGCCGTGCCCGCGCCGCTGCCGGCCGCGCCGGCGCCCGACACCGAACTCGCCGATCGCCTGAATGCGCTCGCCGAGGCGATCGAGGGCATTGCGGCGGGGTTGGAGCGCGCCTAGGTATTCCCTCGCGGAGCTGCCCGGTGCGCCAGGCACTTCATCCCCGGGGCCAATAAGCATCCTCCGGGAGCTGGCTCTGTCCGGATCTTGGTCCGGGTACCCGGTGCCCACCTGCATAGCAGGCCTTGGGAGGATGAGACGCCAGCGGCCCATGGTGGCTCCGCACTCAGCGGCCCGGTGCGGGCCGCTTCGAGTCTCTGGATTGTCCCTCAAACGGCGGGCGGCCGGCATCCGCCGGCCTTGCCTTCGCGCCCCGCGCTGGTGCGCCGGGGATGGCGGTTGGTCTGGGCGCGGTCGCGCGTTGCGCTCCCGGATCTCGAGCAGGCCCTCAGGGGTCGCGAGGCAGCCTGTCCTCGACCAGGCCAGGGCTGACGAAGCGCGGATTCAGCCGCAGGTCACCGTTCGGCTGTGGGCGCTGACCTGGACGGGACCTGACGGTCCCGAGCGGATGTATGCCCGTACGGACGCGATGCCACCGCAGGCGCTCGTCTCCGTTTGGTGGGTGTCACTGGTATCGCCTTGGCGCACACGTTCCTCGAAATACTGCTGCACGCGCGCATGCCAGGCTCCGTGCTCGGGCGCCGAGGAGTTGGCGTAGGGCCGCGATCCGACTACCGCCCTGACGTCCGCCTCGGACCACTCGCTCGTCGGCAGGTCGCGCAGGCGATCCAACGTCGCGGCCTCGCGTTGGCGCGGGGGCATCGTCTGGTTTGGCCCGTTCGTGCCGAACCGCTCGGCGCCGAATGGGTAGTCCCTGGCCGACGGAATGCTATCCGTCCATTGGACCGGAAGGCCACGCTCCGCGGCTGGCCTGCCGCGCGGCTCACGCCAAGTGCCCTGCCAGCGCGGCGTCCCCTCCGCGCCGTCACCGCCGCGCCCGATGCCTGCGTTGATCGCGGCGCGGGCGCGGCGGACGACATCCTCGTAGGTCTTCGCCTCGGCACCGATTGAGAAGCCGATGGCGTTGTTATGGTCGTCCATCTGACGCAATGCGGCCGGCTGATTGCGTCCGTGGGTCCCGAGTACCTCATTCCCGGTCGCGATTCCGTAGGCAACGCGGAAACCAAAGCGTCGGCGCAGTTCTGCCGTGCCGATGATGTGACGGTAGGCATCAGCCGGGCCATCGTAGAACCCCGGCAACGGCGAGGCGGCGGCTTCCGCCGCCGCGGCCTGCTCCACGGAACGCCAGAACATCAGATCGCTCATGCGCACATTCCTCTACAGCGCCGGGCGTGAGCCTCAGCGCGAGTGACAGGTCCACCAAAAGGGTGAGAGCGCGTCGGGCGGCTCTGGGCCGACCGCGGCGCCTGCGGTGTCCAGGTTCAGGACATAGAGGCACAGGCGGCCGGAATCGGCCTGCCGCATGACTCGCGAGACCGATAGCGATCCGCTTGGGCCTTCCCACGAAACCTGGAGGACCGGCTCGAAGGCACGGGTCCGCATGGGCGGGAACATCGCGTAGCGGGGTACGTCCCCCGTTGGCCAGCCAACCCGCGGCCCGATAATGTGGCCGTCATAGGCAACGCTGACGTTGCGGATCGGCGCGGCGGAGACAATGACGAGCTGCGCTTCGTTCGGCCCGAAGACATCATCCCAGGCCTGCCGTACCGGCGGCATCGCAGCGGCCGTCATGACCAGAGCGTAAGCCACCAGCGCCCATCTCAGGACGCGCCTTGCCCCTTGATCTACCCTAACTGGCACACTGCATCCTATGAGTCAAGATTTTATTCCTGAAAATGACACTCTATTCCTTCGAAACAGCCATGTCATCCATGTCATGGTGTGGAAGCTCCGTAGCGTGTACGGACCCGCCTCCGAGACATTGCCCTCTTCCTGATTGGCCTGTCCGTGACCTGATAGACTTCTCTCTCAGAATAGGAATAATAACCCTTAGATGCAGCATCGCGGGATGATGCCCCCCAAGCGTCTCCGTTTTGTCGGCGGGGCGGCCGTCGTGACACCCGGCTGCAAACCCATCGCATCGTACAAAAAAGGGCGGCGGCCGGTCTGGCCGCGATCTGGTCCTGCTGGCCTCGACCCAGGGGGTGCTTGGACGGGCTTGGCGCTGTGATCGGCGCGGCAGGCCTGGACGCTGAGGCGGCTTGCGTGCCCGGACGGCATTTTTCGGGCGACGCGGCGCGGGGTAGGGTGGCGGCATGAACGCCGATGCCCCGTATTGCGACGTGCTCCTGGCCGAGCTGAAAATCGAGGCGCGCCGTGTCGCTCTTGCGCGTCGCGCAGCCGTCGATCCGACAGGGAAGGGCGATGCGCTCGCCACCGCGATCCTGCGCGACTGCCCGCCGCCGTCAGGCGCGTTGGTCGCCCTGTTCTGGCCCATGGGGCCCGAGATTGACGTGCGGCCCCTGCTGCACGCCCTCGCGGCACGCGGCCAGGCGCTCTGCCTGCCGGTCACGCCGAAGCGCGGCCAGCCGCTGCATTTCCGGCGCTGGGCACCCGGCGATCCGCTCGCCCACGGGCCGATGGGCACGCGCCAGCCCGTCGGCGGGCATGACGTCGCGCCCGACTGGCTCTTCGTCCCGCTGCTCGCCTTCGACCGTTCGGGCCGCCGGCTCGGCTATGGTGGGGGGTATTACGACCGGACGCTCGCCACGCTGCCGCACGCGACCGCGATCGGGGTTGCCTATGCGGCACAGGAGATGCAGGAACCCCCCGGAGTGCCCGCCGGCCCGACCGATTTCCGGCTCGGCCGCGTGGCGACGGAGAATGGCGTGCTGGTCTGCGGCGGGGGCTCGTGAGGCTCCTCTTCCTCGGCGACATCGTGGGGCGGGCGGGTCGGGACGCGGTGACTGCCGCGCTGCCCGCGCTGCGACGCGACCTGAAGCTCGACCTCGTCATCATCAATGCCGAGAACGCCTCGCACGGCTTCGGCCTGGCGCCCGAGATGGCGCGCGCGCTGTTCGCCGCCGGGGCGGACGTCCTGACGCTCGGCAACCACGCCTGGGACCGCAAGGAGATCATCCCCTTCATCGAATCCGAACCCCGCCTGATCCGCCCGATGAACTACGCCCCCGGCACGCCGGGGCGCGGGGCGACGGTGGTGGAGGTGCCCGGCGGCCGGCGCGCCCTGGTGATCCAGGCGATGGGCCGGCTCTTCATGGAACCGCTCGACGACCCGTTCCGCGCGGTGCAGGCGGAACTCGCGCGGCACACGCTGGGTGCCCAGGGCAGCATCCAGGCGGCGGTGATCGACATCCATGCCGAGGCCACGTCCGAGAAGCAGGCCATGGCCCATTCCTTCGATGGCCGCGCCTCGCTGGTCATCGGCACGCACACCCATGTGCCCTCGGCCGACCATCGCGTGCTGCCCGGCGGCACGGCGTTCCAGACCGATGCCGGCATGTGCGGCGACTATGACAGCGTGATCGGCATGCAGAAGGGCGGGGCCTCCCTGCGCTTCTGGCGCAAGGTGCCGGCCGAGCGCCTCGCGCCCGCGGAGGGCGAGGCGACAATCTGCGGCCTCTTCGTCGAGACCGACGACGCGACGGGCCTCGCGCGGCGCGCCGAACCATTGCGCCTCGGCGGCACGCTGGCCCAGGCCATGCCCGCCGCATGAGCGCCGAGGCGGGCAGCGGCCGTGCCGGCACCGTCTGGCATGCGCTGATGAGCCGGCGGGGGGACCGCATTCCCGCCCATGTCCCGGATGTAGAGCTCGGCCTGAACGATCGCGTCCCGCCCGGGCGCGCCTTCGCGCTGGCCAGCCAGCAGATCGGGCTGCAATCCATCTATTTCCTGCTACCGGGCATCGTCGCCGCGACCTTCGGCGGCACCGCGCTCGACGCGACCAACATGCTCTGCCTCTCGCTGATGGGGCTTGCCCTCTATGCGGTGCTGCAGGGGCTGACCAAGGGGCCGGTCGGGTCGGGCTATCCGCTCGTCGCCGCGCCCTCCGCCACGGTCATGGCGCCGATGCTGCTGGCCGCGGGCCAGGGGGCGAGTCTCGGCCAGGCGGCGGCCATGGTGGTCGTCACGGGTTTCGCCGCGATGCTCTTCGCGCCGATGACGCGGCGGCTGACCGCGCTGCTGCCGACCGAGGTGACGGGGGTGGTGGTCTTCATGGTCGGCGCCTCCCTGCTGCCGACGATGATGACCCTGGTGCATGTCGATCCCGCCGCGCCGCGGGAGGCGCTGCCGGGTGCGCTGGTAGCCTTTGGCTGTTTCGCCGTGATGGTCGTGGTGGCCGTGCTGCGCAGCCGCTTTGCACCCTATGCCGTGCTGATCGGGGCGGCGGTGGGCACGCTGGTCTCCATCGCCATCGGCATGACGCCGGAAGGGGCGCACGACCTGTTGGCCGCCGCGCCGTGGTTCGCCTCGCCCAAGCCGGCGGCGCTGCCGGATTTCCACTTCGACCCCGCCCTGCTGGTCGCCTTCCTGCTGACGCTGGTGCCGACGCTCGCCTCGATGGTGGGCGTGCTGGTCGCCTTCCAGCGCGCGACGGATGGCGGCTGGAGCCGGCCCGATCCGGGGCCGATCCGCCGCGGCATCCTCGCCCATGGCGTCGCGGTGGCGCTGGTGGGTTCCCTCGGCGCGCTGCCGGGCGGGGCCTCGGCCTCCTGCGCGGCGCTGTCCATCGCGACGCGCAGCTTCGCGCGGGGCATTGCCTGGGCGGGCGCGGCGGTGCTCTTCCTGCTCGCCTTCTGCCCCAAGGTCGTGGCGCTGTTCATCCTGGTGCCGGCCCCGGTGCAGGCGGCGATGCTGCTCTACGTCGCCGGATTCATGATGGCCCAGGGCTGCGCCATGGTCGTGCTGCGCAGTCTGGACACGCGGCGCACCGTCGTCGCCGGGCTGGGGCTCACGGCGGGCCTCGCCGTGCTGACCGCGCCGCGCTTCTTCGCCAATGCCGTGCCCGCCCTTGCCGCGCCGCTCGCCATGGGCGCGCTGGTGGCCTTCCTCGCCAACCTGGTGACGCTGCCGCTGGTCAAGCGCGTGCAGCGTTTCGAGCAGCGCTTCGGGCCTGGCATGGGCGATGCGCTGCAGGACCGCGCGCATGCCATCGGCGGCGCCTGGGGCCTGCGGCCCGAGACGGTGCGCAAGATGCATCACGCCCTGGCCGAGCTTGGCGACCTGCTGGCCGGGCGCGGCCTGGCCAGCATGGCGGTGACCGCGACGCAGCGGGAGGAAGCGGTGGAGCTGACCGTCGGCTTCCTCGGCGCGCCGCTGCCCAAGCCGGCGCGGCGCCCGCGCCTCGATGACATCGAGGCCGGCGGGGATGCGATGGAGGCGGTCTCCCTCTGGCTCGCCCTGCGCGAGGCGACGAGCCACAGCATGCGCAGCACCGCCGAGGGACAGGAACTGCGCATCGAATTCCAGGACTGAACGACGAAGGGGAAACGCGATGGACCTCGGCTATGCGGGGCGGCGGGTGCTGGTGGTGGGCGCCTCGGTGGGGATCGGCTTCGCCACGGCGGAAGCGCTGGCCGGGGAGGGGGCGGAGGTGATGATCGCCTCCCGCGATCCCGCCGGCATCGGCGCGGCGGCGGACCGCATCGCGGCGGCGACCGGCCGCCGGCCGGCGACCGCGACGGCGGACATCACGCAGGAGGGCGCGGCCGACCGGCTGCTCGCCGAGGTGGCGTCCCGCTGGGGCGCGCTTGATGCGCTGGTCGATGCGGTGGGCGGGTCCATCCGCTCGGGTTTCGAGGCGCTGAGCGACGCGGATTGGATGGGCAACTACCAGTTCAACGTGCTCTCCGCCGTGCGGGTGGTGCGCGCGGCGCTGCCGCTGCTGCGGCAGGGCACCGCGCCCTCCATCGTGCTGCTGGGCGCGGCGGCGTCGCGCATGCCCTATCCCAACCAGATCGTGTCCAACGTCCACAAGGCGGGGCTGCTGGGGCTGACCAAGACGCTCGCCGGCGAATATGCGGCCGAGGGCATCCGCGTGAACTGCGTGGCGCCGGGGCGGACGCTGACCAGGCTGTGGACCGACCGCGCGGCGAAGATGGCCGCCGAGCGTGGCGTGCCGGTGGAGGAGATCATCGCCGAATTCGCCCATGAGATCCCGATCGGGCGCTTCGGGCAGCCCGAGGAGATCGCGGCCATGGTCGTGTGGCTGTCGAGCCCGCGCGCCGGATACGTGACCGGCCAGACGGTGAATGTGGATGGCGGGATCGCGCGCGGGCTGCTGTAGGGCAGGTCGCGCGCCGGGCGGGAATCATACCGGCGGCCCTGCGTCCTGATCGGTGGAACCGAGAGGGGCCTTGCCCCTCCCGGACTCTCCCCACCACGGGTACGCATTCACGTGGCTCCGCAATGTGAATGGGGCCCGCATGGGCCCGAGGCCTTTGGAGACCGTCACCTGGCGCCGGGCACCACGGCCAGAACCGGTGCCGAAACCCGCTTCCGGGCACGAAGCGCGTCGAGAGGGCGGGCACGCCGGGTTGCCCGGCACCAAAGGACGGCTTTCCAAATGATACAATCATTTGGCGGGGTGGTTTGGAGGGGCGGCGCCCCTCCAATTTCCGCCCGCACCGGTCATGCCCCAGCGCCGCTGGCATCACCCCGGGCGAACCGCTCCGGCGGCGGGGTCAACCCACGGCAGGCTTGGCGAGGTCGGTGAGGTAGTCCTCGGCGAAGTCCACCTTGAAGGCCGACCACAGCACCAGGTGGTCGGACATCTGGTAGGTTTTCCAGTCCTTGTACGTCGGCAGCGCGCCGGACTTCTTCGTCGGCTTGATGAACGGCGCGTAGAGCGGCTCGTCCTCGGGCCGGAAGACCGCGTCGAAGAAGTCGAGGACGCCGCCGCGCGGCGTCTCCCCGAAGCGCTTGCCGCGCCAGATGGCGATCTGATCGTAGAACTTGTTCTTCGCCATGTTGCTGCCGGCGCGATCGGTCAGCGCCTTGGGAATGACGAAGCCGGCATCGGTGATCGCCTTCAGCGTCGCATCCTTCGGATCGAAGATGTTGAAATCGCCGAGCAGGATCAGCGTGTCGGGCTCCGGCGGGCGCACCTTCGGCGTCGTCGCCGTCGCGGGCACGGGCTGGGCTGCCTTCTTCGCGCGCCGGGCCAGGAAGGCGGCGAGCTTGCCGATCTCCTCCAGCCGCCGGCTGTCGAGCGGCTTGCTCTTGCCGTAGTAGATATGCGCGGTGCAGAGGTCGATCTTCGCCCAGCCCGAGCGGAAGCCGCAGACGAAGGGCGTCCGGGCGAATTGGAGGACCTCGGTGTCCACCTTCGAGGGCGGCAGGACGATCTCGCCCGCCAACCCGCCGAAGGTCACCTTCCGGCTGTCGTACAGGAACGCCATGCGCTCGCCGTTGCCGGAACTGCCCGCCGTGACGTCGGTGACGACGAATTTCCACCAGCTCCCGAGCAACCCCTGCACGCGTTCCAGGGCGTAGAGATCCTCCCGGACCTCCTGCACGGCGATGAGGTCGAAGTGGCTCAGGATCTCGGCGATGAAATAGTAGGCGTCCGGCAGCCGCCCGCCATATTTGCGGCTGTCGAATTCGCGGATGTTCCAGCTCGCGATCAGGACATCGCCCGCCACGGTGCGGGCGGGCACCTTCTGCGCGGCGATCGATTGCCGCAGCCGCAGCAGTCCGGCGGCGATGCGTTCCCGCGTCCCGGGCTCTTCCCGCCTGAGGCCGGCGTAATAGGGCATCGATCGGTGCTCCGCGGCGAAGGTCGCGCCCCGTGACGCCCTCTTCGCGCCCATTATCCGGATCGGGCGCGGCGGAGTAAAATTGATTCCGGAACAATTTGTGCGGGCGTTGATTGGCCGGCGCAGGCCGTTCGCCGCCCCGAGGCGGGGCGACGGGCCAGTGTCGGTCAGGCCGCCGGCCGCCAGCGCAGCAGCCGCAGCGCGTTCAGCGTGACGAGCACCGTGGCACCCGTATCCGCCAGGATCGCTGGCCACAGCCCGGTCACGCCGATCAGGGTCGTCACCAGGAACACGCCCTTCAACCCGACCGCGACGCCGACATTCTGCTTCACGTTCCGCATGGTCGCGCGCGACAGGCCGACGAGTTCCGCCACGCCGGTCACGCGGTCCTTCAGCACGGCCGCATCGGCGGTTTCGAGCGCGACATCGGTGCCGCCGCCCATCGCGACGCCGACCGTCGCCGCGGCCAAAGCGGGGGCGTCGTTGATGCCGTCGCCGACCATCACCACCGCGCCATCCTCGCGCAGGGCGCCGATGGCGCGCAGCTTGTCGTCGGGCAGCAGCTCCGCCTTGGCCTCCAGCCCGAGGCTGCGGGCGATCGCCGCCGCGGTGCGGGCATTGTCGCCGGTCAGCATCACCGGGCGCAGGCCAAGCGCCGTCATCGCGGCGACGCCCGCGACGGCATCCGCGCGGGGTTCGTCGCGCAGGGCAATGGCGCCGGCGACGGCGCCGTCGGCAAGCACCACGGCGACCGTCTTGCCCTCGCCCTCGCAACGGGCGATGGCGTCTTCCAGCGTGCCGAGGGCCGCACCTTCCTCCCGCGCATGGCGCGGGCTGCCGATGCTGATCCGGCTGCCCGCGACTAGGCCCGTCACGGCGCGGCCGGGCATCGCGCCCTGCGCTTCGGCGGGCGGGATGGCCAGGGCGCGAGCTTCCGCCTCCGCCAGGATGGCGCGAGCGAGGGGATGCGACGACCCCTGTTCCACCGACGCCGCGATGGCCAGCAGCGCGGCATCGTCCCGGACCGCGGCGGGCAGGATGTCGGTCACGCGCGGGCGGCCCTCGGTCAGCGTGCCGGTCTTGTCGAAGGCGACGTGGCGGGCCTGGCCGATCGCCTCCAGCGCCGCGCCACCCTTGATCAGCAGCCCGCGCCGCGCCCCGGCCGAGAGGCCCGAGGCCATCGCCGCCGGCACCGAGATCACCAGCGCGCAGGGGCAGGCGATCAGCAGCACGGCGAGGCCGCGATAGAGGCTCGTCTCCCAGTCCCAGCCCAGGATCAGCGGCGCGCCGAGGATGACCACGCCCGAGACCACCATCGCCCCCGGCGTCCACCAGGCGGAGAAGCGTTCGATGAAGCGCTGGGTGGGGGCGCGGGAGGCGGTCGCTTCCTCCACCATGCGGATGATGCGCGCGATGGTGTTGTCGGCGGCCGCGCGGGTGACGCGGATGCGCAGCGCGCCCTCGGCGTTGATGCTGCCGGCGACAACGGCATCGCCGGGGCCGCGGGTGACGGGGATGCTCTCCCCGGTCACCGGGCTTTCGTCGAGGGCGGAAGTGCCGTCCTCGATGGTGCCGTCGCAGGGGACGCGGTCGCCCGGGCGGACCAGCACCAGGTCGCCGATCGACAGGTCGCTGGCGGGGATCTGGTCCGTGGCCCCATCGGACCGCAGGCGCAGCGCGGTGCGGGGGATCAGTGCGGCGAGCGCCCGGATACCGTCCCGCGCCCGCCCGGCGGCCACGCCTTCCAGCATCTCGCCCAGGGCGAAGAGCAGGACGACGACGGCGGCTTCCTCGGCCGCGCCGATGACGACGGCGCCAAGGGCCGCGGTGACCATCAACGTCTCGATGCTGAAGGGGCTGCCGGCGCGGGCGAGGGCAAAGGCGCGGCGGCCGAAGGGGATCAGCGCGACCAGCGTCGCGGCGAGGAAGAGTGGATAGGTGTAGCCGTGCGGCAGGGCGAGGGAGAGCGCATAGGCGCCGACCACCAGCCCGCCGAGCAGCCAGACCAGTCGCGCCTTGGCGGTGGCGTACCAGGGCCTGCCAGCATCGGCGGGGTCGTCGTGGTCATGGCCATGGGCGGCGGGGGCATCCGGCTTCGCCGCCGGGGCGTGGTCGTGGGCGCCGCGGTCGTCGCCATGGTGGTCGTGCCCATGATCGTGGTGGTGATGGTCATGGCCGTGGTCATGCGTGCAGGCCGGCCCGTGGCGATGCGCCGGCGTGGCGGGTGCTGCGGCGCTCAGCGGGCTGACCGTGTAGCCCAGGGCGCTCACCTGCTTCGCCACGGCATCGGCATTGCCGGTCTCGGCGTCGAGCGTGGCCGTCAGCCGCTCCGCCATCAGGTTGACGGAAACCTCCGTGACGCCGGGCAGCCGCTCGACCGCCTTCGTCACCTTCGCGACGCAGGAGGCGCAATCCATGCCCTCGACGCGCCACTGAACCCTGTTCTGCGTACCCATCGCCCGCAGCTCCTCGTCTCACGGGCGATGGTATGGGACCTCCAGCGACTAGAGATGCAAGAGGCCGGCCTCGTCACTCGCCCAACAGGGCGTCGAACAGCACCTTCATGTTCAGGGCGAGGATCAGCGCCGCGCAGGCCCAGCCCAGCACCGCCTGCCAGCGCGGCGCGGCGAGCACGCCGAGCCGTGTCTTGTCGGTCGCGAACAACATCAGCGGGATGACCGCGAAGGGAAGCTGCATGGACAGGATGACCTGGGACAGGATCAGCAACTGCGCGGTTCCCGATTCGCCATAGTGCCAGGTGACGAGCACCGCCGGGACGATGGCGATCAGCCGCGTGATCAGCCGTCGCGTCACCGGGGGCAGGCGGAAGCGCAGGAAGCCCTCCATCACCACCTGGCCCGCCAGCGTGGCCGTGACCGTCGAGTTGAGCCCGCACAGCAGCAGCGCCACGGCGAACAGCGTTGCCGCCAACGTGCCCCCCAGCAGCGGGGTCATGAGCTGGTAGGCGTCCTGGATCTCCGCGACTTCCGTGTTGCCCGTGGTGTGGAAGACCGAGGCGGCGGTGATCAGGATGGCCGAGTTGATCAGCAGCGCGAGGCCGAGGGCGATCGAACTGTCCCAGGTGGCGAAACGGATCGCCTCGCGCCGGCCGGTCTCGGTGTTCTCCCAGGCGCGGGACTGCACTACGGCGGTGTGCAGGTAGAGGTTGTGGGGCATCACCGTGGCACCCAGGATGCCCATGGCGATGTAGAGCTGCGTCTGGTTCGTCACGATGCTGGTGGACGGGACATAGCCGCGCAGGACATCACCCCAGACCGGGTGCGACAGCGCGATCTGCACCGCGAAGCAGCCGAAGATCAGCATGATGAGGCCGAAGATCAGCGCCTCGAGCCAGCGCATGCCCTTGTTCTGCAGATAGAGGATCAGGAAGGCGTCGAGGGCGGTCAGCATCACGCCGAACAGCAGCGGGACACCGAAGAGCAGTTCGAGCGCGATGGCCGTGCCGATCAGCTCGGCAAGGTCGGTGGCGCAGATCGCGGCTTCGGCGAGGAGCCAGAGCGGATAGGCGACAGCCTTCGGAAAGCGCTCCCGGCAAAGCTGGGCGAGGTCCCGCCCCGTCGCGATGCCGATCCGCGCGCAGAGCGCCTGGAGCAGGATCGCCATGAGCGAGGAGAGCAGCGCGACGGAGAGCAGCGTGTAGCCGAAGGCCGACCCGCCCGCGAGCGCGGTCGCCCAGTTGCCCGGGTCCATGTACCCGACCGCCACGAGGTAGCCCGGGCCCATGAAGGCGAAGAGCTTGCGCAGGAAGCCGCCGGCGTTGGGCACTGCGACGGAGCGATGCACCTCTGGCAGGCTGGGTGGCGACCCAGGCACGGTCGCAGCGGCGTCCGATGGCGGTGTCATGCAGTGCCTCCGAAAGTTAGTCTAGGCTAAGAAGTGTTCGAGACGCTATCAAGAGGTCCAATTGCGGATTCACCAGACACCGATGCCACGTCGTTCGCTGCCCCCCGCCGAGGACCAGGCCGCCCGTTTCGCGCGCCAGCGGGAGGCCGACCGCACCGCAACCGCCGAGGATTATGTCGAGCTGATCGCCGACCTGCTGCGGGTGGAGGGCGAGGCGCGGGCGGTGGACCTGGCGCGGCGCATGGGTGTCTCCCAGGCGACGGTCACGGCGACGGTGGGGCGGCTGCAGCGCGACGGGCTGGTCGAGACCAAGCCCTATCGCGGCCTGTTCCTGACCGAGGCGGGCAGCGAGATGGCCTCGGCCGCGAAGGCCCGGCACGACCTGGTGGTGCGCTTCCTGATCGCCGTCGGCCTCGATGCCGAGACGGCCGAACAGGACGCCGAGGGCATCGAACACCATGCGAGCGACAAGGCGCTGGCCGCCTTTGCCCGCTTCCTGGCGGAGCGCGAGGAATGACCTACTCGATCGGCGACCTGGCCCGCGCGACCGGCGTGAAGCCCACCACGATCCGCTGGTACGAGCAGGAGGGCTGGCTGCCGCCGGCCGCACGCAGCGAGGGCGGGCACCGCGTCTATGGCGAGGCACATCTGCGCCAGCTCGGCTTCATCCGTCATGCGCGGGAGCTGGGCTTCGAGAGCGCGGCGATCCGCGCCTTGCTGGACCTTGCGAGCCACCCGGAGGCGGATTGCGGCCAGGCACATGACATCGCGACCGCGCAGATCCGCGAGATCGATGCGCGGATGCGGCGGCTGACGGCGCTGCGCGCGGAGTTGGAGCGCATGGCGACGAGTTGCGCCGGCGGGGTGGTCGGGGAATGCCGGGTGATTGAGACGCTGGCGGATTTCGAACACGGCCATTGCTGCGATCCGGCGCATTGAGCCGAAGCGTTGCTCCGGTTCGCCGCGAAGGTGGGACTGGAGAGCGGCGCCACCCCCTTTTGCTAGAGCCGTTCCCATTCGCCCTGGCTCACGGCAACGTCTCCAGCCCCTTGTTTCTGCGAGCATCTTCACCCGATCGGGACCTGCTCTAAGTCTCGCGAGCGGTGGCTGAGGCTCGGCAGGGTGCCGGGCACGACAGTGGCGCCGGGACGCTCGAACCGCCTTTCATGCGCAGGAACGTGTCCCGGCGCTTGTTCCGACAGCACCGCACCGCGCCAGGTATTGGTTTGCAAAGGCCTTTCGGCCTTTGCTGGGGTGGTTTGGAGGGGCAACGCCCCTCCAATTCTTCCAGCGCAAGCAGCCCGGTCATCAGGAAGGCCTTTCGGCCTTTGCCGAGCTTGGCGGCAGTGCCCCTCCCCAAGCGGCCTTTACTACTCTGGCACCACTCCTGCCGCCCGCAGGATCGCCGCGCTGCGCACCAAGTCCGCCCGGACGAATTCCGTCATCGCCGCGGGCGTCGCGTATTGCGGCTGCCGTTCCACGGCGAGTTCCGCGAGGCGTGGGGCCAGCCGTTCCATCGCCGTGTTGAACGCCGCGTTCCAGGCCGCGATGGCCGCGGCGGGCGTGCGGGCCGGGGCGAAGGCGCCGAACCAGGCGGCGATGTCCCAGGCCGGCAATCCGGCCTCGGTGGCCGAGGGCACGTTGGGCAGGGCGCTTGATCGCGTCGGCCCGGCCACCGCGATGGCGCGCACGGAACCGCCGTTGATATGCCCGACGGCGGACGGGATCGGGTCGATGCACAGATGGGCGTTGCCGGCGATCACCGCCTGCATGGCGGGGCCGCCGCCGCGGAACTGCACCATCTCCATCTCGATGCCCGGCAGGGCGGCGCGGAAGACTTCGCTGGCCAGGTGGTTGCCCGAGCCGATGCCGGCCGAGGCGAAGTTGATCCTGCCCGAATTCTCCCGCAGCCAAGCGATCAGGGAGGTCATGTCGGTGACGGGCAGGGCCTTGTTCACCACCAGCACCTGCGGAACGCGCCCCAGATGCGCCAACGAGGCGAAGTCCCCCAGCACATCGAAGGGCATGCGGGAGACGAGGGCGGGGGCGATGACATGCGCGTTGGAATGCAGCAGCACCGTGTAGCCGTCGGGCGGCGACTTCGCGACGGCTTCGGAGCCGATCAGCCCGGCCGCGCCGCCTGCGCGGTTCTCGATGATGACGGACTGGCCGAGCTGCGCCCCGACCGTGTCGGACAGCACGCGCGCGACCACATCAGTCGCCCCGCCCGGGGCGAAGGGGACGATGATGCGCACCGGCCGGTCGGGCCGCCAGGCGGTGCCCTGGGCGCGGGCGACGAACGGCATGCCAAGGCCCGCCAGCAACAGCGGGCGCCTTGAGATGGTCATTGTTGTTGTTCCTCCCTGTCGTGGTCCCGGATGCGCGCGGTGGCGCATCCGGGCGGTGGGCTCTCACTTCTTGCGCGCGGCCGCCCCGCCAACCCCGCGCGCCATACCCGGCGGCCAAAGGTCAAGCCTTTGGCCGCCGGGCATTATTCGGGCTGCACGCCGGCGGCGCGCAGGATGCTGGTGTATTGCTCGACCCCGTCGCGGACGAGGGTCATGACCTGCTCCGAGGTCTCGTAGCCCGCGCGCGGGCTCACGCCGGCCAGATCGCGCATCTTCTCCGCGCTCCGTTGGATCGCGGTCTGGAAGGCGGCGCCGAGGCCGGCCACGACCTCGGGCGGCGTGCCCTTGGGGGCGAGGATCGGGAAGAACTCCTCGAGGATCACGCCGGGGATGCCGGCCTCGACGGCGCTCGGCACATTCGGCAGGGCGGGGCTGCGTTCGGCCGAGCACACCGCGAGGGCACGGATGCTCCCGCCGCGCACCTGGCCCAGCGAGGAGGCCATGGTCGGCGTGCCGAGCTGCGCCTCGCCACTCATCAGCGCGGCCACGGCCGGGCCGCCGCCGCGGTAGTGCACGAGTTCGGCCTGGACGCCCTCGGTGCTGCGAAACAGCTCGGCGGCGACGTGCACGCCGCTGCCGATACCGGCGGTCGCCATGTTGTAGCGGCCGGGATTGGCCTTCAGCAGCGCCACCAGCTCCCGCGCCGTGGTGGCCGGGACCTGCGGGTTGACCACGAAGACATAGGGCGAGAAGCCCGCCACCGCGACGCCGGCGAAATCCGCGACGGCATCATAGGGCACCCGCGCGACGATGGCGGGCACCGTGGCATGCGCGCTGTTGATCAGGATAGTGTAGCCGTCGGCGGGCGCGCGTGCGACGACCTCCGTGCCGATGACGCTGCCGGCGCCGGCGCGGTTTTCGATCACCACCGGCTGGCCGAGAAGCTGGCCGGCAGCTTCGGCGATGATGCGCCCGACGATGTCGTTGGACCCGCCGGGGGCGAAGGGCACGACCAGGCGGATGGGCCGGTTGGGCCGCCAGCCCGCCTGCGCGGCAGCGAGGCGCGGGGCGGCGAGGCCGGTGGTCAGGGCAAGCGCGAGCGTCGCGCGGCGATTCAGCGTCATGAACGTCTCCCTGGTGCGCGGCATCGCCCGTTCCCAGCGAACCGGGTCGCGTCGCGCATCCTTGGCCCGACCATAGAGCCTGATCGCCGGGGGTGGAATCACCGGAAGCGCGAATCACGCGATGGAGCAACAGGCTGGCGCGCGGGACCTCGGCGTCGGCGGGATGGCGGCGTGCCGGCGCAGCCGGCATGGACCCGGTCGCCGGGGCGCGCTACCGGGAATGGGGAAGAGGGGAACGCACCGCATGCCGACTGCCGCCGAGCGCCTGATCGAATTCCTGGCCGCGCAAGGCATCGACCGCGCCTTCTGCGTGCCGGGCGAGTCCTACATCGCGCTGCTCGACGCGCTGCACGCCCATCCGGCGATCGACCTCGTCACCTGCCGGGCCGAGGGCGGGGCGGGCTTCATGGCGGTGGCGGATGCGAAGATGACCGGGCGGCCGGGTGTGGTGCTGGTCAGCCGCGGGCCGGGTGCCTGCAATGCCGCGATCGCCGTGCACACGGCCGAGCAGGATGCCGTGCCGCTGATCCTGCTGGTCGGCCAGGTGGAGAAGCGCGACCTGCGCCGCAACGCCTTCCAGGAGATCGACTACGGCCGGATGTTCGGCGGCATCGCGAAATGGGTGGGGGAGGCGACCGATCCCGACCAGGTGCCGGAGCTGATCGCGCGCGCCTATGCCATGGCGATGCAGGGCGTGCCCGGCCCGGTGGTGCTGTCCCTGCCGGAGGACGTGCTGGCCGAGCCCTGTGGCGCGCCGATGCTGCCCGCGACGACCGTTGCGCCCGCTTTGCCGCCGCCGGGCGTCCTGGCGCGGCTCGCGGCGATGCTGCGTGCGGCGGAACGGCCGATCCTGCTGGCCGGGCATGGCTTCGACCGGCCGGGTGGGCGGGAGGCGCTGCGCGCCTTCGCCGAGGCCTGGGAATTGCCTGTCGCCGTCTCCTTCCGCCGGCAGGACCTGTTCCCGAACGACCATGCGCTCTACGCGGGCGATCTCGGGCTGCGGAACCCGGATGCGCAGCGCGCGGCCTTCGCGGAGGCCGACCTGGTGCTGGCCTTGGGCACGCGGCTGACGGACATCACGACCCAGGGCTGGACCTGGCCGGCGGCGGGGCAGCGGCTGGTGCATGTCTGCGCCGATCCACGCTTCCTCGGCTGGCTGTTCCCCGCGGAACTGGCCCTGCCGGCCGATGCGATGGCGCTGGCGGGCGCGCTGGACGGACCGGCTGCGCCAGCCGCCCGCGCAGCCTGGAACGCCCGGCTGCGCGCGTTGCATGTCGCGGATACCGGGGTGCGGACGGGGCAGCACAATGACGGTGTCGCCTTTGCCGAGGTTGCGCGTCGCGTCGGTGCCTTGGCGGCGCGGGATGCGATCGTCACGCTCGATGCCGGGACCTTCGGCGCGCCCTTCTACCGCAAGGTGCCCTGGGTGCCGCCACAGCGGCTGCTGGCGCCGGTTTCGGGTGCGATGGGCTTCGGCGTGCCGGCGGGCGTCGCCGCGGCGCTGCGGTATCCCGACCGGCAGGTGATCGCGGCGGTGGGCGATGGCGGGGCGCTGATGACGGCGGGCGAATTCGCCGTGGCCATCGCGCGCGGCGTGCCGCTGAAGCTGCTGCTGTCGGACAACGGGGCCTATGCCTCGATCCGCATCCACCAGGAACGGGCGCATCCCGGGCGCGTGTCCGGCACGATGCTGGCCAACCCGGACTTCGTGGCCTGGTGCGCCGCCTTCGGTGTGCCGGTGACGCGCATCGACAGCGAGGCGGACTTGCCGGCGCTTGGGGCGGCGCTGGGCGCGCCGGGGCCGGGGGCGATCGTGGTGCGGACGTCCTTGGCGGCGGTGCTGCCGGTGGCGGCGGAATGAGGCGCGACCGGCGGCTCGGGGCCTTGCTGCCTGGTTGCGCTTGTGGTTCCGCGGGGAAGAAGGCGGAGGGGCGCCGCCCCTCCGGACCACCCCGCCAGGCCACGGTGTGGCCTGGACCGCCAGGACCTGGCGCCGGGCGCAACGTCGATGCCGAACCCTCGCGGCGCGCTTCGGGCGCAAGAGCGACTTTCGGCGTTCGTCCTGACCGGACTGCAAGGCACCAGATATTGGTTTCCAAAGGCCTTTCGGCCTTTGGCGGGGTGGTTTGGAGGGGCGGCGCCCCTCCCATTCCATCGCACCGGAATAGGGGCCATCAGGCAGGCCCGTGCCGGGGTGAGGTTTGGGGAAGGGCAACGCCCCCCTCCACTCTCCACCGCCCCCCCGCATGACCCTGGATCCCACCGCGCTGCTGCACGATGCGGCGCTGCACGCCCAGCGCGGCCGCCCGGACTCGGCCCTCGCGCTCGCTCTGGCCGCGCTCGATGCCGGCGGCGCGCCGGCCGAGGCGATTGGCATCGCCGTGCATCTGCATGTCACCGGTGCCTCCGCGGCCGCCGTGACGTTGCTGCGGCGTTGCTGGGCCGCGCGGCCCGATGCTGCGACGATCGGGCTGTTCCTCGCCGCCGGCTTGCCCGAGTTCCGGCGCGGCATGCAGGACACGCCGGACCTCGCCCTGCTTGAGGCCCTGGCCGATGCAGCCTGCCGCGACCCGGGCGCGGCCGCGCCTGGCGACGTGATGGAACTCGCCCGGCTGCTCGAGGATGCCGGTCGTGACGACCGGCTGCGCGCCCTGGGCGCGGCGGTGCAGGCGCGGGGGGATCGGGCGCTAATGGAGAGCCTGACGCGGCCGGGCCTCGGCGCGACGCAGAGCCTCGCTGGCCTCGCCCAGCTCGCGACCCATCGGCCGGGGCGGGCGGCGATGGCCTTCGCCGCGGCGCATGCGGGCCTGCCGGTGGATGTCTCGGCCCGCTTCAATGCCGGCTATGCGGCGCTGGCGCAGGGGGACGTGGCGGCGGCGGCGCGGCTGCTCGGCGGGCTGGCAGCGGCGGGGGAGACGCTGCTGTCCGGCGCCGCCTGGCCCGGCTTCGGCGAATTGCCCTGGCCCTTCGGCGTCCCGCCCGATGCCGCCCGCCCTGGCTTCGAATCCCTGCTGCCGGCCGGTGCGCGCTGGCCGCGCATCCGGCTCGTCACGCCCTGCCTGAACCCGGGGCCGTGGCTGGAGGAGACGATCCTGTCCGTCGCCGCGCAGGGCTATCCGGCGGTCGAGCATGTGGTCGTCGATGGCGGGTCCACCGACGGCACCGCCGCATTGCTGGCCCGCCACCGTGACCGGCTGCACGGGGTGATCGTCGAGCGCGACGGCGGGCCGGCCGAAGCCATCATGAAGGGCTTCGCCGACACGGATGCGGACCTCATCGGTTGGATCAACGCGGATGACCTGCTCGCGCCCGGCGCGCTGCATGTGCTCGGCGCGGCCTGGGCGGCGCAGCCCGATTCCGACCTGGTGCATGGCTGGTCGGTCGCGCATCGCGCCCGGCGGATCACGAGGCTGCAGCAACCGCTTGCCGACGGTCCCGAAGCCTTCACGTTGGAGGGCCTGGCCGACATCTTCGGGCGCTGGGGCGCCGGCGCCTTCTTCCTGCAGCCCGAGGTGCTGATCGCGCGCGGGTTCTGGGAGAGGCTGGGCGGACGGCTCGATACCGCGCTCTCGGCGGTGTTCGACTATGAACTGTGGCTGCGCGCGGCGCAGGCCGGGGCGCGCATCGCCCAGGCGCGCTGGCCGGTCGCCTTCTACCGCACCCATGCGGCGCAGCGCAGCGGCCAGCGGGCGGCCCTCGCGCTGGAGCAGACGGCCGTGCGCGACCGCTTCGCCGCGCCAACGACGCCACCCGCCCGCGCCGCCGCCATCGCGGCGATGCTGCACCGCGCGCTGAACCCCGCCGGCCGCGCCGCGCGCCTGCTGCTGGTCGATCCACGCTGCGCGGAGACGCTCTCGGACACCGCGCGGGAGGAAGCCCGCGCCATGCTGGCGCGGCGTCAGGTCGCGCTGACGGTGCTGCCCCGCATTCCCGAATTCGGCGTGGAGGCCGATCTCGTCCTGCGCCTGCTCGGCGCGCATGACGGGACGTCCTGGGTCGCGCGGCTGCGCGCGGCGGGCTTCGCGGGGCCGGTGATCGGCTGGTTCCTGGGCGACGACCGCGATGCGCCGGCCAATGCCGCCATGGCCCTGGCGCTGGACGTGGCGATACCGGCCCGCGCGCCGCGCCGCGGCATGCTGCTGCAGGATGCCGCGCTGGTCAGCGAGGCCGTCGCCCCGCCCTGCGGCTTGGTCTCGGCCGCCGAGGCGCGCGCCGCCTGGGTGACGGGCGCGACCCCAGGTCCGGCGGAGGCAGGGGTCTGGGAAGACGGCCCGACCCGGTTGGCGGCCGCGCTGCGCGGGGAGGAACCCTTGGCGGTGAACGACCCCGGGTCGCTGGTGCTCGCCCTGCTCGCGGGCCGCGAGCCGGTGGCGGCGGATGCGGGGCTGGCCGCGATACTTCCGGCACCCGTGCCGGCGGGGCGGGCAGGACGGCATCAGGCCGGGCTCGATCGGCTGCTGGGGGCGGGGCTGACGCGGGTCCTGGATGCGCTGGAGACACTGGCGAGGGGATAAGGCCCGATTCGGCGCATGGGCCGCCCGCGTGAGGGCTTTGCCTGCGCGCGCGGCATCGTCTCAGCCTCGCGGTGCCGCCGCCCGTTCCAGCCGGTCGTTGATCGCCGCGCCGAGCCCATCCATCGGCACCGGCATCACCGCGATCCGCCTCAGCCCGAGGCGTTGCCCTTCCGCGTCCAGCGCGCGCAGCCCGGCGAAGAGCCGCGCCGCCGCTTCCCGCCGGTCGCCGGCCTCGGACATCTGCCACACGGCTCCCGCGCCGGGGATGGCCGGGCCGAAGGCGAGCAGCGCCTCATCGGCCGCCACCTCGGTCGCGTTCAGGCGCACAGGCAGGGCGGGCGCGTAGTGGGACAGCATCATCCCCGGCGAGCGCAGGGTACGGTTCGCCTCGACCGTCGCCAGCGGGACCGGGCGGGCGATGGGGCCGATCACGGCCTCGATGGCCTCGGCCGGCACGCCGCCCGGGCGCAGCAGCGCTGCGCCGCCGGCCGCGAGGTCGAGCACCGTGCTCTCCACCCCCACATCGCAGGGCCCGCCGTCGAGCACCGCGGCGATGCGGCCCGCCAGGCCGTCGAGCACATGCTCCGCCGTGGTGGGGCTCACCTGTCCGGACCGGTTGGCCGAAGGCCCGACGACCGGCCGGGCCACCGCCCGCAGCAGCGCCAGCGTCGCCGGATGCGAGGGCACCCGCACCGCGAGGGTATCGAGTCCCGCCCCCGCCAGCAGGTCGACGCGGCAGGCGGGCCGGCGCGGCAGCACCAGGGTCAGCGGGCCGGGCCAGAAGCGGTCGGCCAGCGCGCGGGCGCGGTCGTCGGGGATCACCTCGGCGAAGGCGGCCTCGGCATCGGGGAAGTGGCAGATCAGCGGGTTGAAGTGCGGGCGGCCCTTGGCCTCGAAGACCGCCGCGACGGCACGCCCGTTCCACGCATCGGCGCCGAGGCCATAGACCGTCTCGGTGGGGAAGGCGACGAGTTCGCCCGCGCGCAGCAGGGCGGCGGCGCGATCGACGGCCTCGGGGGGCAGGCGTTCGGTCATGCCGGCAGGCCCTCGGCGATGAAGGGGCGGTTGGTCCAGCCGGGCTTGCGATAGGGCATCGGCCCGCCGCCTTCCATCAGCCGCAGCGTGCCGCCGGCGGCTTCCAGCACCGCCTGGGGGGCGGCGGTGTCCCACTCCATGGTCTCGCCGAAGCGGGGGTAGAGGTCGGCGTTGCCCTCGGCCACGCGCAGGAGCTTCTCGGCCGAGCCGATATTGACGATGCGCTGCACGCGCCGCCCGGCGAGGAACCGCGTCATGCGCGGGTCGCCCGGATACTGGCCGCTGCCCATCACGACGAGGCCCGCCGCCGGCGGGCGCCGCACGGCGATGGCCCGCGTGCCGGCGGCGTCGCGCTTGAAGGCCCCGGCGCCGAGGCGCCCCCAGAACAGTTCCCCCGTCGCCGGGATGGCCACGGCGCCGAGCACCGGGCGGCCGGCATCCACCAAGCCGATATTGACCGTGAAATTGTCCCGCCCGGCGGCGAATTCACGGGTGCCGTCCAGCGGGTCCACCAGCCAGAACCGGTCGCCGGGATCGCGCGGGGCGGTGCCGGCCTCGATCTCCTCCTCGGCGATGACGGGGATGGCGGCGGCGGCGCGCAGGCCCTCGACGATCAGCGCCTCGGCGATGCGGTCGGCCTCGGTGACGGGGGATCGGTCGGATTTGCGCTCGACCGCGAAGCCGGCGGCGCGCACCGCGGTGATCGCGGCGGCGGCCTGCTCGGCCAGGCGCGCGGCAAGGGCCAGGAGGGCGTCGTCATCCATGATCCCCGGGGTGTGGCGCCGCGGGAGCCCTGCCGCAAGCCCCGCCCCTGGCCGGGCCCGGTCGTGGGGCGTAATCTCCCCGCCACACTCGCCGCCCGCACGGAGTCACCATGCCCGACATCGCCTTCACGAAGCCTGCCCTGCCGCGTGCCGGCGCGCTGGTCCTTCTGCTGGCCGAGGAAGCGCCGCTCGCCGGCCTCGCCGCGGAGGCGGACAAGGCAACGGCGGGCGCTATCGCCCGCGGCCTGGAAGCCGCGAAGTTCAAGGGCCGCAAGGGGCAGAGCGCAACGCTCTGGGCGCCCGGGGCGGGGTTGTCGAAGGTCGTCGCGATCGGCCTCGGCAAGGCCGCCGAGGTCAGCGAGACGAGCGCGGAGGCCGCCGGCGGCACGATTGCCGGGGCGGTCGCGCAGGAACGCGAGGCCGTGGTCGCGGCCGAGGTGCTGACCCCGGCGCTCGCCGCCTCCGTCGCGCTGGGCGCGGTGCTGAAGTCCTATCGCTTCGACCGCTACCGCACGAAGGAGAAGGAGGAGGACAAGCCGAAGATCGAGCGGCTGGCGCTTGCCGTCTCCGACGCCGCCAAGGCCAAGGCCGCCTTCGCGCCGCTGCAGGCTGTCGCCGATGGTGTCTTCCTCACCCGCGACCTGGTGTCCGAACCGCCCAATGTGCTGACGCCGGTGGAATGCGCCGAACGGTGCAAGGCGCTGACCAAGCTCGGCGTCGAGGTGGAGATCCTCGGACCCAAGGAGATGAAGAAGCTCGGCTTCGGGGCGCTGCTCGGTGTCGCGCAGGGCAGCGTGAACGAGCCGCGCATGGTCGTGATGAAATGGATGGGCGCGCCCAAGGGCAAGAAGGCCGAGGCGAAGCCGGTCGCCTTCATCGGCAAGGGCGTGACCTTCGATACCGGCGGCATCTCCATCAAGCCTGCGGGCGGCATGGAGGACATGAAGTGGGACATGGCCGGCGCCGGCACCGTCATCGGGCTGATGGCAGCACTCGCGGGGCGCAAGGCGAAGGTCGATGTGGTCGGGCTGGTCGGGCTGGTCGAAAACATGCCGTCGGGCAATGCGCAGCGGCCGGGGGATGTCGTGAAGACGGCCTCGGGCCAGACGGTGGAGGTTATCAACACCGATGCCGAGGGGCGGCTGGTGCTCGCCGATGTGCTGCACTATGCCATCGAGACCTTCGACCCGCGCATCATGGTCGATCTCGCCACGCTGACCGGGGCGATCATCATCGCGCTGGGGCATGAGCATGCCGGGCTGTTCAGCAACGACGACACGCTCGCCCAGCGCATCGAGGCCGCCGGCCGCGCCGTGAACGAGGCCGCCTGGCGCATGCCGCTCGGCGATGCCTATGACAAGCAGATCCGGTCGGACATCGCGGACATGAAGAATGTCGGCGGCCGGCCTGGCGGGTCGATCACCGCGGCGCAGTTCATCCAGCGTTTCGTGCAGGGCAAGCCCTGGGCGCATCTCGACATCGCCGGCACCGCCTGGACCAGCAAGGACCTGCCGACCGCGCCGAAGGGGGCGACCGCCTATGGGGTGAGGCTGCTCGACCGGCTGGTGGCCGAGCATTACGAGGGTTGAGCATCCTGCCATGATCGCGGTGGAGTTCCGCCGCGGCGCGCCGGGACACGACAGGGCGTGCATCCTGCCGATCGTGCAGGGGGTCGTGCCGCCCGATCCGGTCGCGGCCGCCGTGAATGCGGCGCGCTTCACGGGCGCAGTGGGGAAGGTGCTCGACCTGGTGGGGCCGCCGCGGCGGCTCGTGGTGGGGCTGGGGCCGGCCCCGACGGCACGCGATGCCGAGCGCGCCGGCGCGGCGGCGGCGCTGGCGGCGGGCGAGGCGACGGAACTCGCCCTCGCCGCCGGGAATCATGTGCCGGAGATGGCCGCCGCCATGGCCGCCGGCGTGGCGCTGGGCGCCTGGCGCTTCGATGCGCTGCGCACGCGCGACGTGCCGCCCCGGATCGAGCGGCTGGTCGTCCACACCCCCGAGGCGGAGGCGACGGAGAGGGCCTTTGCGGAGCTCGCGCCGGGCATCGCCGGCTGCCTCTTCGCGCGCGACCTGGTGGTGGAGCCGGCCAATCGCCTGACCACGCGCCGCTTCGCCAAGCGGCTGCGCGCGCTGGAGGCGGAGGGCCTCGAGGTCAGCGTGCATGGGCGCAAATGGCTGGAACGGCATGGCTTCGGCGCGCTGCTCGCGGTGGGCGGGGGCTCGGCGAGTCCGCCGCGCCTCGTCGTGCTGCGCTGGCGCGGCGTGCTGCCCGTCGCCCCCGTGGCCTTCGTCGGCAAGGGGATCGTCTTCGATACGGGCGGGATCTCCATCAAGCCGGCGGCGGGGATGGAAGCGATGCGCGCGGACATGGCGGGTGCCGCCGCCTGCGCAGGGGCGATGCTGGCGCTGGCGCGGCGGAAGTCGCCCGCGCCTGCCGTCGCGGTGCTGGGCATCGCGGAGAACGCGACCGGTGCGGCGTCCTATCGGCCCGGCGACGTGATCCGCACGGCGTCGCGCCGCACGGTGGAGGTGATCGACACTGATGCCGAAGGGCGGCTGGTGCTGGCGGATGCCATCCACCACGCGATCGTCGCCTTCCGGCCGCGCGCGGTGATCGACCTCGCCACGCTGACAGGCGCGATCATCACCGCGCTGGGGCACCACCGGGCGGGGCTGTTCGGGAACGACGCGGCGCTGATGGCCTCGGTCGCCGCTGCGGGGGAGGCGATGGGTGAGCCTTTCTGGCCCATGCCGATCGGGCAGCGGCACCGGGAGGACCTGCGGTCCGACATCGCCGACCTGAAGCAGTGCGGCAGTGGCCGATGGCAGCCCGATGCCTGCCATGCCGCGGCCTTCCTGCGGGAATTCGTGGGCGAGCGCGCCTGGGCGCATGGTGACATCGCCGGGATGGAGACCGCCGAGGCGGCCCATGCTCTGGGCCCCCCCGGGCCGACCGGTTTTGGTGCGCGGATGCTGGACCGGCTGGTGGCGATGCGCTTCGAGGCGGAGCCCTGAGCCCCGCCATGGCGGAGGTCGGCTTCTATCACCTGACGCGCACGCGGCTGGACCAGGCGCTGCCGAAGCTGTTGGGGCGGGTGCTCGCGACCGGCGGGCGGGCCTATGTGCTGTGTGCGGAGGTGGAACGGGCCAAGGCGCTGGATGCGGCGCTGTGGGTGGCACCGGATCCCGATTGGCTGCCGCATGGCCTGGCGGGTGGCGAGAACGATCCGCTGCAGCCGATCCTGCTCGGCACGGCGGATGTGGTGCCGGGAAACGCCGCGCGGTTCCTGTTCCTTGTCGATGGGGCGGAGAGCGGGCGGCTCGGCGACTATGACCGGGTGCTGGACCTGTTCGACGGCGCCGACGAGGCGGCGGTGGCGGCCGCACGGCGGCGCTGGGTGGCGGCGAAGGCGGGCGGACATGCGCTGACCTACTGGCAGCAGGGCCAGTCCGGCTGGGAGCGGCGGGGCTGAGCCCGATGCCTGAGACCCTCCCTCGAAGGTAGCATACTGATATGAATCACAACTTGGGGTGGTTTTAGGGTGTCCTGGAATAATCATAACTTGCATCAATGCGGAGGAGCACGCATCCTTAACGCGAGGTAAGCAAGCGATCGCATTTCGGTGATCGTTCGTTAATTCCTGCTCGGAAAGACGTTGTCGTGCGGAGGCAAAAGGTATTTTTCTGGGCAATCTGCCTATCAAGCATTGCTTTGATCCTACCGATATTTGGAAGTAGCTATATATCTAGGATTCGAGCCGAAGATAAATTTCTATATGATTTGTCCGAATACGCCGGAAGAGTCCTGGCGAGGGTTAATGATACTTTGACTCAGGCCAACAATGCGTTGGCTATAATGGAAGACGAGAATTGGGGGGATTGTTCGACCGCTCATATCGAGCGCATGCGGCAGTTGACTGTCGACATCATGCAGATCGACGAGATTGGATACTATAGGGATGGCAGGCTCCTTTGCACCATTTGGGGGAATGCCAGCCAGGAGACCCGGGAAAGAGCCCCGGACCAGATCCTTCCGGACGGTTTGCGCATCACACTGAATGTCGACCCCGCGGTGAGCCGGGGTAGTTCCATGATGGCCGTGAGCCATCAGGGCCATGTGATCCTGGTCAAGGCGCAACGGATGGTGGATGTGTTGCTCGACAGGCGCGTGACCCTCGGTGTCGCCCTGGAGGGGGGCAATTGGTTGCCCTTTCCGGCGCCGCCGATCCCGCCCTGCTGACGCTGCTGACCAGGCGGCCAGCCGTCGGCAAGGATGGCCCCCATTTCTACGCCTCGATCGCCGCGCACGGGCTCACGGCCTTCGCGATTGCCGAGCGGTCCGAGGTCGAGGAGCGGCTGCGGCAGGAACTGTGGCTCATCGTGCCGCTCGGGGGTGTCGTCGCGCTGCTGCTCGTCGCGGTGGTGGCCTGGTTCTCGCGGCATCGCCTGTCGTTGCGCAGCGAGTTGGCAAGCGCGATCAAGAGCCGGGAACTCGTCGTCCACTACCAGCCGATCATCGCCCTCGACACCGGCCGATGCGTGGGGGCCGAGGCGCTGGTGCGCTGGCAGCAGCCGGACGGCCGCATCATCCCGCCCGATTCCTTCATCCCGATCGCGGAGGAATTCGGCCTCATCGACGACATCACCGATTTCATGATCGACCGGGTGGCCGAGGATCTCGCCGCCATGCTTGCCGTCGACCAGGCGGTGCACGTCGCGATCAACCTCGGCGCGCGCGACATCGGGAGCGGCCGCTTCCTGCCCATCCTGAGCCGGGCGCTGGAACGTCGCGATGTGGCGCCGGCGCAGATCTGGCTCGAGGCCACCGAGCGCGGCTTCGTCGATGCCGATGCGGCGCGGGAGACGATCGCGAAGGCCAGGGCCGCGGGGCATCTGGTGGCGATCGACGATTTCGGAACCGGCTATTCGAGCCTGTCGCTGCTCGAGCGGTTGCCTCTCGATGCCCTCAAGATCGACAAGGCCTTCGTCGATTCCATCGGCAAGCACGCGGCGACCAGCGTCGTCATTCCGCACATCATCGACATGGCGCAGGAACTCGATCTGGACATCGTGGCCGAGGGGATCGAGACCGAGGAGCAGGTGAGCTACCTCAGGAACGCCGGCGTCGCCCTGGGCCAGGGCTGGTTCTATGCCAAGGCCATGCCACTCGACGACTTCATCGCGTATTACGCGCGGAACAAGGCGGCTGCCTCCGATTGGGGCCTCGCGACCGCATCCAAATAGAGCGTTTCCCGATCGGCCGGCAGCCCGCCACCCATCCGGGATGCTGTCGTCGGGTGGCGTGGGGGGCGGGCGGATGCCGATCCGGATCAGGTGGTGGGCCCCGCCGGCCGGGGGGCTTCCGGTGTCCTCTGTCCCGATCTGCCGGCCGGACCCTCAGCCTTCCAACCGGATGTCCGTCACCTCGACCAGATGCCGCCAGCGGGCCACTTCCTCACGCTGGAAGGCGGCGAAGGGCTCCGCGGCCAGGGGCGCGGCGACAAAGCCCTGGCTGTTCAGCCGCTCCTGCATCGCCGGCTGGCCGAGGATGGCGATCATGGCATCGGACAGGCGCGTGACGATCTCGTTCGGCGTGCGCGCCGGAGCCCACAGGCCGAACCAGGCATCGACGGCGAGGTCCCCCGCATTCTGTTCGGCGAAGGTCGGCACCTGGGGCGTCTCCGGCAGCCGTGCCGGGGCGCCGATGCCAAGGGCGCGCAGGCGGCCATCCTTCACCAGCGCCACCACCTGCGGCCAGGTCGAGACGAAGAAATCCACCGTGCCCGAAACCGTGTCCGTCGTCGCCTGGGCGCCGCCACGATAGGGGATGTGGGTGGCATTCATGCCTTCGCGCCGGACGAAGGTCTCGGCAATGACATGGCTCGCGGAGCCGGCGCCGGAGGAGGCATAGGTCACGCGCCCGCCATTCCTTCCCTTCGCCGCGAGGTCGGCCAGCGTTCGCGGGCCGTTGGCCGGGACCACCAGCGCATGATGCACGGCGGCAAGCCGCGCGATGGGCGCGAAATCCGCCACCGGGTCATAGGGGAGGGAGCGCAGCATGGCGGCGTTGGCCGCGTGCGTCTGGTTGTTGCCCAAGGCGAGAGTGTAGCCATCCGGTGCCGACTGTGCGACCGCCTGGGTGCCGACCACGGCCGCGCCGCCGGGGCGATTGTCCACCACGAAGGCGCTGCCGGGGATCGATTCCTGCAACGCGGCGGCGAGGCTGCGCGCCAGCACATCGGTCGAGCCGCCCGGCGGATAGGGCACGATCACGCGCACGGGACGGGCCGGCCAGGTCTCGGCGCGGGCAAGGGCGGGCAGGGCGATCGCAGGCGTGGCGAGCAGCGCGCGGCGGCGGATCATGGCGGTCCTCTCTCCCGGTCGGCGCTGGGCGCCGTTCACCGCAACGTGTTGGCGCATCGGGTGCGCTTGGTCCAGTGGTGTCGCGCGCATGTCACACATCCGTTCGTTGTATTCCGTGCGCGGAGGGGCCTAGGCTGCGGATCTGCAGTTGAGGGAGGGGCCAGATGTCCAGCATCGCACCACCCCGGCCGGCCGAGCAGGCCGTCCGCATCCCACCGAAGCGGGATGTCGCGCCGGAGCCGTCCACCAGCCGCGCGCTGTGGCCGACCTTCATGCGGCGGACGCTGGAAGACGAACAGGTCCGCGCCTGCCAGCAGGAGAAGAGCCGCAAACCGCTGTCCTGAGGGCTGCTGTGCGCCGAAGGGCGTATCGGCGCGGCAGGCTGGCGCGATATCCTGCGCGCGATGATCACGGACGATGATATCAGGCTGCGTCATGCCCTGGCGGGGGAGGACACTGCCGCCATCGTCCGGCTCTGGGCCGAGATCGGCTGGGGCCATGGGACGATGGCGGAAGAAGACGTCGTCCGGGCCGCTTTCGCCGGATCGTGCTGGATCGCGATCGCGGAGCTGGATGGGCGTTTCGCGGGCTACGCGCGCGCCGTCGGCGATGGGGTGTTGATCACCTATCTCGCCGAGGTCGCGGTGCTGCCGCGCCAGCGCCGCCGCGGTGTTGGCGGGGCGTTGATCCGCGCCTGCCTGGATGCCTTTCCGCACACCGCGATCTACGCCGATGCGGTGCCGGGTGTGGTGGGGCTCAATGCGCGCTGTGGGCTGGCGCCGCGTCCGGCGCGACTTGTCGCCTGCTCGCGCGGGCCGTTGCGGCGGGATTGACCGAGGCCGGGGATGTGCAGCGCGGCGCCGTGATCGGGGTCCGGCATGGGGCGACGCCCCCTCCGGACGTCACCCCGTCAGGCCATGGTATGGCCTGGACCGTCGGCACTTGGTTGGGGCGGAAGGGCATTCCGCCCCCATCAAGCGCTGGGGCACAAAAGGTGGGTCTCGTCGCTCGTCCCGGCCGTGCCCACCAATCCCGGATTATGGCCTGTAAAGGCCTCTCGGCCTTTGCCGGGGAGGGGCAGAGCCCCTTCCTGATCCAAACGCCGGCGCCGAACACTGCGCCGACGCGCCGGTGCCGGACTTTTCAAACGGTCTCTCAGGCCGCGTCGAGCTGCGCCGACAATTCCAGCCACTCCTCCTCCAGCGCCGCGACCTCCTTCGCGATCACGGCGCGGCGGGTATTGGCCCAGGTGATGTCCTCGGGCTTGAAGCGGGCATAGGTGCTGGGGTCTGATAGGCGCTTCTCGATCAGCGCATCCTCGCGTGAGAGCTTGTCGAGCTTCGCCTCCACATCCTTCAGCCGCGCGCGTAGCGGCGCGGTGGCAACGCGGGTGCCGGCGCGTTCACGCCGGGCCTCGGCGCGGGCGTCCCCGTTCTCGGCCTTCGCCCCGCCGCGGGCGCGTTCGGCCAGCAGGGCGCGATAGTCGTCGAGGTCGCCGTCGAAATTCGTGACCGTGCCATCCGCCACCAGCCACAGCCGGTCGGCGGCGAGTTCCACCAGATGCGGGTCGTGGGTGATCAGAACCACCGCGCCCGCATAATCGGCGAGCGCCTTCACCAGCGCCTCGCGCGCATCGATGTCGAGGTGGTTGGTCGGTTCGTCCAGGATCAGCAGCTGCGGCGCATCGCGCGTGGTCAGCGCGAGCAGCAGCCGTGCCTTCTCCCCGCCCGACAGCGCGGTGATGCGGTTGTCGGCGCGGTCGGCGTCGAGGCCGAAGCGGGCGAGCTGGGAACGGCACTGGGTCTCCGTCGCCTTGGGCAGCGCGGCCTGCATGTGGGTCAGCGGCGTGCCGTCGAGATCCAGTTCCTCCGCCTGATGCTGCGCGAAATAGCCGACGCGCAGCTTGGCGTTGCGGAAATACGTGCCGCCTTCGGGCTGCAGGCGGCCGGCGAGCAGCTTCGCGAGCGTCGACTTGCCGTTGCCGTTGGCGCCCAGCAACGCGATGCGGTCGTCCTGGTCCAGGCGCAGCGTCAGGTTGCGCAGGATCGGTGGCCCACCATAGCCGACCGAACAGCCGTTCAACGACAGGATCGGTGGCGGCAGTTCTTCGGAGGAGGGGAAGGCGAAGCGGACGGGGGTGTCCTCGACCACCGCCTCGATCGCCGGCATGCGTTCCAGGGCCTTGATGCGCGATTGCGCCTGGCGCGCCTTGGACGCCTTGTAGCGGAAGCGGTCGATGAAGGACTGGATATGGGCGCGCTCGGCGGCGATGCGTTCGTTGGCCGCGGCCTGCTGCGCGGCGCGTTCGGCGCGCATGCGCACGAAATCGGCGAAATTGCCCTGGTAGAGCGTGATCTTCCGCTGATCGAGATGCGCGATCGAATCGACGCAGCGTTCCAGCAGCCCGCGGTCGTGGCTGACCACGATCGCCGCGCCCGAGAAGCGTTGCAGCCAGGTCTCCAGCCACATCGTCGCTTCGAGGTCGAGATGGTTGGTCGGTTCGTCGAGCAGCAGCAATTCGGGTTCGAGGAACAGCGCGCGGGCGAGGGCCACGCGCATCCGCCAGCCGCCGGAGAATTCCCGCGACGGCCGCGCCTGCGCCGCCGCATCGAAGCCGAGGCCCGAGAGGATCGCGCCGGCGCGCGCCGGCGCGCTGTCCGCACGGATGGCGATCAGCCTGTCATGGATCTCGGCGAGGCGCGCGGGGTCGGTGGAGGTCTCGGCCTCGGCCATCAGCGCGGTCCGCTCGGTATCGGCGGCGAGCACGACGTCGAGCAGCGCCTCCTCGCCACCCGGCGCTTCCTGCGCCACATGGGCCATGCGGGCGCGCTGGGCGAGGCGGATTTCTCCCCCATCGGGCTGCAATTCATGGGTGATGGCACGCAGCAGGGTGGACTTGCCGGCGCCGTTGCGCCCGACCAGGCCGACCTTGCGGCCATCGTCGATCTGCAGGCTGGCCCCTTCCAGCAGCGGCCGGCCGGCAACGCGGATGGTCAGGTCGCGGATTGAAAGGACGGTCATGGGGGCGGGGTTTTAGAGCAGCCAAGGCGAATTGGCACGCCATGCGCTGGTCCGGCGCGGCGCGTTGCGGATTCGTCCCGCTCATCCGACAGTCCGCCATGTCTTTCCATGCCGAATCACATGCCAGGGCTGCCCGGCACCGGGCCCGCCAGGACTGGATGTTCCTCGCGGCGCTCTGGGCCATCGCCACCGCCGTCAACCTGACCAAGGCCTTCCATATCGACGACACCGCGCATCTCGAGATCGCGCAGTGGATCACGGCCCATCCGTGGCGACCGATGAGCGGCCTGTTGAACTGGGATGACAGCGCGGAGCCGATTTTCGTCACCAACCAGCCGCACCTCTATTTCTACGCCATGGCCCTGGTCGGCGCGCTGTTCGGCTTCGCCGAGCTGCCGATGCACCTGCTCCAGGCGGTCTTCACGCTATGGGCCATCGTCGCGATACATGCCCTGGCATTGCGCTTCGCGCCCGATCGCGCGCGGCTGCTGACCTTTTGCGTCGCGATCAGCCCGGGCCTGCTGGTCAACCAGAACACGATGGTCGATGTGCCGCTGCTCGCACTGCTGCTGAGCGCGGTGCTGGGCGCGACGGCGGCGCGACCGGTTGGCGCCTTCGCGCTCCTCGGCCTCGCGGTGCTGACGAAGTATTCGAGCCTCTTCGCCTATCCCGCCCTGCTTTGGGCGGGGGCCGTCAGGCGGGGCTGGCGGACGGCGGCGGCAGCCTGCCTGCCGCTGCTGGCGATCCTGGCCTGGTCGGCCTTCAACATCGCCGATGTCGGCGCGGCGCACATTGTCTACCGGCCAGGCGCGGCGGCGGGCCTGTCGGAGCGGGCGGGGCGCTGGCTCGACCTGGTGGAATCCTTCGGTGCCTTCACGCTGCCGGTCGGCGTGCTGGTCCTGGTGGGGACGCGCGGGCCGCGGCGGATCGTCCTGGCGGGGGCAGGGCTGGCGCTTGGCGCGCTGGCTGGCCACGCGGCCGTTGGCACCGAAGCGGTCACGGCCTGGCTGCCGGCGAACCTGCTGCTCACCGCCTCGGCCGGGGTGGTGGGGATGGCGGCCCTGCTGCGCTGCGCCGATGGGTTCGGCGCGGCGCTGGCGGCGGCGCGGCCCTGGCGCGCCCTGCTCGCGGCCGAACGCGACAGCGGGATCGGGACTCTCGCGCTGTGGCTCGGTGGCGGCTGCCTGTTCATCCTGCTCTTCGCGCCGTTCAACGCGTCGCGCCACGCGCTGCTGATGGTGCCGCCGCTGTTCCTGCTGGCGGTCCAGGGCCTGCCGGCGCCGCGGGTTGCGCGGCTGGGCGGCTGGGCAATGGCGGGTCTCGGGGTCTATGGCGCGGCCGCGTTGGTCGTGGTCATGGCGGATCGGGCCTTTGCCGGCTTCTACCGCGATGCCGCCCCCCTGGCCGCGGCGCGGGCGCGGGAGGCCGCGGCCCCTGGCGCGCAGGTCTTCTATCGCGGGCATTGGGGCTGGCAGTGGTATGCGCGGCGCGCCGGCATGGTGGCATTCGACCGGGCCCGCACCGTCATGGCGCCGGGCGACGTCCTGGTCGATCCGGTCGGCGTCCATGCCCAGCGCCTGCCGCCCGGCCTGCGCTTCGAGACGGTGGCGGTGATCCGCGAGGCGATGGGCCCCGTCGCGGCGATCGATACGTTGCCGCTCTATGCCGTGCCGCTCGGCGGCAGCGGTGCCGCCACGATCCGCCCGAACCGGGGGCGGGAGATCCGCATCCTGCGCCGGTTGGAGTGAGCGCCCCGCCCCACGGCCGGCGCGACCGCTTGACCAGGGATGGTGATCAGGACGCCGCCTTCCGCGGGGGTGGCGCCGGCAGGCAGCCCAGGCCGCCCAGCGTCGCCGCCACCGCATCATCGAGCGGCGTATGCGGCTCCTCGCCCAGCAGCGCGCGCAGCGCCGCATTGTCCAGCCGGACCGGGTGGCGCCAGAGATAGGCGATCTCCGTCACCTCCCGCGCGAAGGGCCAGAAGGGCGCCAGCAGGCGGAACAGCGCCCAGGGCAGGCGGCGCACCGCCAGGTCGGGCCGGCCGAGGACACGGCGGATCGCCGCCACCATCGCCATGCCGTCGGCGTCCCAATGGCCATCCATATGGAAGGTCGCGAAGCCGCGCGGCAGGGCGGGGTGCTCGACCAGCCGCAGCATGGTTTCCGCCACATCGGGCAGATAGGCCCATTGATGCCCGACCCCGGCCCGGCCCGGATGCATGATTCGGCGGGGCACGCTGCCCGGGCGCACCATCGCCTGCGCGAACCAGGAATTGCCCGCCTCCGCCCCGAAATAATCCCCGGCGCGAACCACCAGCACGTCCAGGCCGGATGCCGCGAGGCGCCGTTCCATCGCGACGCGGATCGCGCCCTTGCGGGTTGGCGGGTTCTGCGGGGCGTCCTCGGCGATGCGGGGGAAGGCGTCGGGGCCATAATTGTAGACCGTGCCGGGCAGCAGGATGCGCGCGCCCTGGCGCGTGGCGGCGGCGATGGTCGCCTCCAGCATGGCGGGCACCAGGCGCGGCCAGTCGCGATAGCCCGGCGGGTTCACGGCATGGACGACGAGGCGCGCGCCCTCGGCCGCCCGGAGGACATCGGCCGCGACGGTCGCATCGCCCTGGATCCAGGTGAGGCCGGCGCGTACCGGCTGGCCTGCCGCCCGCCGATTCAGCGCCGCCACCCGCCAGCCGCGGGCCAGCAGCCCCCGCGCCACCGCCCCGCCGATGCCGCCCGTGGCGCCGAGCACCAGGGCCGTCCTGTCCTGCGTCATCGCGTCTTCTCCTCTGAGCGATGAGGGGGTGATCGCGCAATGGAGAGATCAACGGAATTGTATGATTGTGTGCGCATATTATACGGAAATGCATAATGACGCGCGAACCGGATTGGGACCTCTATCGCAGTTTCCTTGCCGTGCTGGAGGAAGGCTCGCTGTCTGGCGCCGCGCGGGCGCTGGGGCTCGCGCAGCCGACCATCGGGCGGCATGTCGATGCGTTGGAGGAAGCGCTGGGCGAGGCGCTCTTCACCCGTTCCGCCCATGGCCTGGACCCGACCGATGCGGCGGAAGCCCTGCGCCCGCATGCCGCCGCCATCGCCGCCGAGGCAGCCGCGCTGCTGCGCACCGCTTCCGGCCGTCGCGGGGTGGTGGCGGGCACGGTGCGCATCACGGCGAGCGAGGTGATCGGCGTCGAGGTGCTGCCCCCGATCCTCGCCGCGCTGCGGCGGGACCATCCCGGGCTGGTGCTGGAGCTGGCGCTGACCAGCACCATCGCGGACCTGCTGCGACGGGAGGCCGACATCGCCGTGCGCATGGTCGAACCGAAGCAGGAGGCGCTGCTGGTGCGCCGGATCGGCGAGGTGCGGCTTGGCCTGCATGCGCGGCCGGACTACCTCGACCGCTGCGGCGTTCCGGACAGCCTCGAGGCGCTGCGCCATCACGCGCTGATCGGATTCGACCGGGAAACGGCGGCGATCAGCGCCATGCGCCGGCGGGTCCGCGGCATGGACCGCGCCATGGACCGCGCCATCTTCGCGCTGCGCGCCGACAGCGATCTGGCGCAACTCGCCGCGATCCGCGCCGGCTTCGGCATCGGTGTGTGCCAGGTGGCGCTCGCGGCGCGCGACCCGGCGCTGAGGCGCGTGCTGGCGGCGCGCTTCGACCTGCTGCTGCCCTGCTGGGTCGCGATGCATGAGGCGATGGCGCGCAACCCGCGATGCCGCGTCGTCTTCGATGCGCTGGTGCAGGGGTTGGCGGACTACCTGCGCGGCCAGCCCTGACCCGGCTGTCACGGCGATGGGCTTGCCCTCCGGCCGTGCGGCGTCTATGCGCCCGGCGACCCGCAAGAACCCGAGGACTGCCACATGGCCATCGAGCGCACCTTTTCCATCATCAAGCCGGACGCCACCCGCCGCAACCTGACCGGCGCGATCAACGCCATCTTCGAGAAGAACGGCCTGTCGATCGTCGCCCAGAAGCGCATCTGGATGTCGCGCGCCCAGGCGAAGGAATTCTACAAGGTCCACGCCGAGCGTCCCTTCTACAACGACCTCGTGGACTTCATGGTCTCCGGCCCCGTGGTGGTGCAGGTGCTCGAGGGCGAGAACGCCGTGGCCAAGAACCGTGAGCTGATGGGCGCGACCAACCCGGCCAACGCCGCCGAGGGCACCATCCGCAAGCTGTTCGCCGAGAGCATCGAGGCGAATTCCGTGCATGGCTCCGACAGCGCGGAGAATGCGGCGACCGAGATCGCCTATTTCTTCGCCGGTTCCGAGATCGTCGGCTGACATCGGCGGTCGCCGCCGGCGACCGTTGATCCATCGACTGGCGGGCGCGGCCCGCCCGGCCCCATTGCTCCCGCGGCATGTCGCGGGGTGCGGGTGGCCCGGGCGCGGCCGCGCTTCGCGTTGGAGGGGAGCCGGCCACTGAAAGCCAGGGCCGGTGGCGTGAGAACGACGTCCGCAGGAGTTCGGCGGCGGGACACTGGGATCTCACCAGGGCTCACCGGCCGTTAACGATAGCTGAGTCCTGATGTCCGCCTGGTGAAGGAACGGACAGACGCATGGACGGGATTGCTGCGCAGACGGTGCCCGAGGCGGATCCGCGGGCGCTCGGCGCGGAGCTGGCGGAGGTATTGTCGCTGGGCGGTGCCGGGCTGCGGCTCGACCTCCAGCCGATCTGCGCCGCCAGCACGTTGGTGCCGGTGGGCTATGAGGCGCTGCTGCGCTGGGAGCATCTGGAACGCGGCCCGCTCGGCGCGCCCGAGATTCTGGAAGCCGC
This sequence comes from Roseomonas sp., assembly GCA_041906015.1. Lineage (GTDB taxonomy): Bacteria > Pseudomonadota > Alphaproteobacteria > Acetobacterales > Acetobacteraceae > Neoroseomonas. Next base: position 49,483 of record JAYRJZ010000006.1, on the reverse strand, counting down.
CGCATCGGCGGGGTGCGAGACGCAGCTCGACGCCTGGGTGGTGGTCTCCGCCTTCCGGTTGCGCGCGGCCTGGAAGGCGGGCGGGCCCTTCCTGGCGGTGAACCTGTCCGAGGCCGCGATCCGTGCCGGGCATGCGGCACCCATGGTCCGCGCCGCGCTGGACGCGACCGGGGTCGATCCGCGCGGCCTGTCGCTCGAACTGCCCGAGGCGGCGGTGGTGCGCGACCTGGCCAGGGCGCGGGAACTCGCCGAGGCGCTGCGCGGCCATGGCGTCGTGCTGGCGCTGGACGATTTCGGGGGCGCGCTGGGCTCGGCCCGGGTGCTGCGGGACATCCCCTTCGCGACGGTCAAGCTCGACCCGCAACTGACGGCCGGTGTCGATGGGCCGGAGGCTGGTTCGGTCCGGACCCGCGCAACGGTGGCGGCGGTGGCGGAGATGGTCCATGCCCTCGGCGCCACCGTGGTGGCTGAGGCGGTGGAAACGGCGGAACAGATGCGCGCCCTGCGTCAGGCCGGCTGCGACGCGCTGCAGGGCTGGCTGCTCGGGCGGCCAGGGGCGGGGCCGGTGGGCTGAGCCCCGGGGCGGCGGCGCCGATTGCACGGTGCCCGCGGCGGGAATGCGCCGGAGGGCGCGTTCCCGGACGGTCGGTCAGACCAGGAAGAGATACATCAGGATCAGCACGACCACGATCGCGCCCGTGGACCAGGTCACGAAGTTGGTGAAGCCATGCCAGCTCGCCTGATGCTCGGGCAGCACGTCGCCCGCCTTCACCTCGGCGAATTCGTAATGCATCTGCTCGGCCACGGTCCGCCCTCTCAATCGTTTCTGCTCAAGGTTTAGGAAGCGGCGAGGCCAAGGGCAAGGGGTTCGCGAGCGCCCCCGAGGCGGCCGGAACATCGGAGAGAACTGCGCGCCCATCCACGACGCGCAGCTTGCCGGCGGCGAGCCAGGCCAGCGCGGCGGGGTAGATGCGGTGCTCCTCGGCCAGCACGCGGGCGGCGAGCGCGGCCTCGTCGTCACCCGGCAGCACCGGGACGGCGGCCTGGATCACGATCGGGCCTTCATCGACGCCGGCGGTGACCATGTGCACCGTGCAGCCATGCAGCCGCACCCCGGCGGCCAGGGCGCGCGCATGGGTGTCGAGGCCCGGGAAGCTCGGCAGCAGGGAGGGGTGGATGTTGATCAACCGGCCTTCCCAGCGCGTGACGAAGGCTTCCGTCAGCACGCGCATGAAGCCGGCGAGGGCGACGATCCCGATGTCGTGGCGCGCGAGCTCGGCCTCCATCGCCACCTCGAACCCAGCGCGGTCGCCGCGGTAGGCGCGGGATTCCACCACCGCGGTCGGCACGCCATGCGCGGCGGCATGCGCGAGGCCGGCGGCATCGGCGCGGTTGGACAGCACCAGCGCGATCTCGGCCGGGTAGTCGGGCGATTGCGCGGCGGCGAGCAGCGCCGCCATGTTCGATCCGCGGCCTGAGATCAGCGCCGCGACGCGGCGGCGCGTCATCCCGGCCAGCCGGCGCCGAGGTTGTCGATCCGCACCTGCGCCTCGCCGGAGCCTGCTTCGATCGTGCCGAGGCGGCAGACCGTCTCGCCCTGCTCGGTCAGCAGGGCGGTGGCGGCCTCCGCCGATTCGGCGGCGACCACGACGGCCATGCCGATGCCGCAGTTGAAGACGCGCAGCATTTCCTCCGGCGCCACGGCGCCGACGCGGGCGAGCCAGGCGAAGACCGGCGGCGGCGTCCAGGCGCGCGCGTCGATCACCGCGACCGTCCCTTCGGGCAGCACGCGCGGCAGGTTGCCGGGCAGCCCGCCGCCGGTGATGTGCGCGGCGGCCTTGACCAGCCCCGCGCGATGCGCGGCGAGCAGCGACTTCACGTAGATCCGCGTCGGTTCCAGCAGCGCGGCGCCGAGCGTCTTGCCGGCGGCGAAGGGTGCCGGCGAATCGAGCCCCGCATTGCCGCGCTCCACGATCCGGCGGACCAGCGAATAGCCGTTGGAATGCACGCCCGAGGAGAGCAGGCCGAGCACCACGTCGCCCGGCCCGACATCGCCCTTCGGCAGCAGCGCGCCGCGCTCGGCCGCCCCCACCGAGAAGCCGGCGAGGTCGTAGTCGCCCTTGGCATACATGCCGGGCATTTCGGCCGTTTCGCCGCCGACCAGGGCGCAGCCGGCGATCCGGCAGCCCTCGGCGATACCGGCGACGACCTGCTTCGCCGACGCCACGTCCAGCGCGCCGGTCGCGAAATAATCCAGGAAGAAGAGCGGTTCGGCGCCTTGCACCACCAGGTCGTTCACGCACATCGCGACGAGGTCGATGCCGACCGTCGCGTGATGCCCGGCATCGATGGCCACGCGCAGCTTGGTCCCCACGCCGTCGGTGGAGGAGACCAGCACCGGATCGGTGAAGCCGGCCGCCTTCAGGTCGAACAGCGCGCCGAAGCCGCCGAGCCCGCCCATGGTGCCCGGGCGGTCGGTGGCCTTCGCCAGCGGCTTGATCGCATCGACCAGCGCATCGCCGGCTTCGATATCCACGCCCGCCGCACGATAGGTGAGGGGGGAAGACGGGGAACTGGTCAGGGCGGCCTCCGATCGGGTAAGGCTGGCATGGAAGCGCCGCGCAACGCGGTGCGTGATGAAAGGTCGGGGGCGCGATGCCGGTTGGGTCCCGCACCGCGCGGGCGCGCGGAAAGAACCATGCGGCGGCGCGCTTCGCAACCGCCATGCTTGCAACCGCGATGCTGCTGCTGGCGCCGATGGCTGCCCCGCGTGCGCAGGATGATCCCGCGCCCGCGGCCGTCAGCTTCACGCAGCGTGGCGTGCCCGCCGAAGCCACCGCCGAGAACGGCGTGATCGCCCGCGAGCGCGCCCTGGCCAACGGCCGCCGCGCCGCCTGGCAGCGTATCGCCGAGGCCGCGGGGTCCAGCCGTAGCCTGTCGGACTCGCAGATCGAGGCGATGACCACCTCCATCATCATCGAGGAAGAGCGCACCAGCCCGACCCGCTACACGGGCCGGATCACGGTGAACTTCAACCCGTCCCGCGCGCGGAGCTACCTCGGCACCGCCTCGGCCGAGGGCGGGGAGGGCACCGGCGCCGGGTCCACCCCGGGCGAATTCGCCGAGCCGCGCCGGCCGACCGGCCCTGTGCCGGCCGCCTCGACGATCGAGGCCGTCGCGCTTTACGGCTCCCTGAACGAATGGCTGGAACTGCGCCGGCGGCTGCGCGGCGCTGCGGCGAAGGTCGATATCGTCGCCATCTCGACCGACCGGGCGCGGCTGCGCCTCGGCCTGCGGACGGCTCCGGGCGCGGCAACGGAGGAACTGGCGCGGCAGGGCATCACCCTCGCCCCCGGTTCCGGGGCGCCCGGCGATGCCTGGCGCGTCGGCCTTGGCGGCCAGTCCTGAGCGGAACCGACCGCCGGCGGATGCGCCCGCCGATGGCGAGGCAGGGCTCTTCACCCTGCCCAACCTCATCACCCTGGCCCGGCTCTGCGCCGTGCCGGCGGCGGTGTGGCTGATGCTGCACCAGCGGCTCGACATCGCCTTCCTGGTCTTCGTCGGTGCCGGGATTTCCGATGCCGTGGATGGCTGGATCGCGCGGGCATGGAATGCGCGGTCGCGGCTCGGCGCCCTGCTCGATCCCGTGGCGGACAAGGCGCTGCTGGTGTCGGTCTATGTGACGCTGGCGGCGATCGGGATCCTGCCGGACTGGCTCGCCATCCTGGTCGTGTTCCGGGACCTGCTGATCGTGGGCGGCGTCGTCGCGCTGTGGATGCTCGGCATCCGCGCGCAGATCCGCCCGCTGCTGATCTCCAAGGCGAATACGGTGGCGCAGATCGCGCTCGCCGCGCTGGCGCTGTTGCTCAAGGGCTTCGACCTCGCCGCGCCGGACCTGCTCGACGCCATGATCTGGCTGGTGGCTTTCACCACCTTCGCCTCCGGCGTGGCCTATGTGCTGCAGGCCGCGCGGCTGACCGGGGCGGCACCACGGTGACGGAGGTCGTCAAGCCACCCGCCGTGCCGCGCGGCGGGCCGCCGGCGCGCTTCCCGCCGCCCACGGCGCCCCGCACCGCGACGCGCGGGCAGCGCCTCGCATTGGTGCTCGGCCTGGGCGGGACGCTGCTGTTCAGCCTGTGGCTGTTCCAGAGCATCCTCACGCCCTTCGTGCTGGCCGCGGTCGTGGCCTATTTCCTCGACCCGCTGGCGACGAAGCTGTCGCGCGTCGGCGTGCGGCGGCCACTTGCCGCCTTCCTGCTCATCTTCCTGCTGATGGCGACCGCGCTGATCGTCGCGCTGCTGCTCTATCCGCTGATCCTGTCCCAGATCGGTATCCTGGTGCAGCGGCTGCCCAGCTATATCGCGGGCATCGGGGCCGTGTTGCAGGACGGTTTGCAGCGGCTCGAGGAAGCGCTGGGTCCCGAGATGGTGGATGCGCGCCTGCGGGACCTCGCCATCAACCAGGCGGCGAGCATGCTGGCCTGGCTCGGTTCCGCGACGACGCGGCTGATCGGCGGCGGGCTCGCCCTGTTCCAGGTCTTCACGCTGGTGATCGTCGTGCCGGTCGTCGCCTTCTATCTGTTGCGGGACTGGCCGGGGATGCTGGCGCGCATCGAATCCTGGCTGCCGCGGCGTAACGCGGCGGTGCTGCGACAACTGGCACGGGACACCGACCGCGTGCTGTCCGCCTGGCTGCGCGGGCAGTTGCTGTGCTGCGCCGCACTCGGTGTCTTCTATGCCATCGCCTTGCAGGTGGCGGGGCTGGAACTGGGGCTGACCGTCGGGCTGATGGCCGGCGTGCTGACCTTCATCCCCTATGTCGGATCGCTGACCGGCTTCGCCGTGGCGGTGCTGCTCGCCATGGGGCAGTTCGGCACCTGGAACGAGGTGCTGGTCATCGTCGGCATCTTCCTGGTCGGCCAGACGGTCGAGGGATACGTGATCTACCCGTATCTGCTGGGGGACCGGGTGGAACTGCACGCGGTGTGGGTGATCTTCGCCCTGTTCGCGGGCGGCGTGGCGTTCGGGTTTCTTGGCGTGCTGCTGGCGGTGCCGATGGCCGCGGCGCTTGGGGTGATCGCGCGGTACTGGCTGCGGCGGTATCTCGAAAGCCCGCTGTACCTCGATCCCCCGAGGACGGGGACGTGAGGGGCAGGGCGCGTTGGAGAGGGGCTCTGCCCCTCTCCAAACCTTACCCAGCCAAAGGCCGAAAGGCCTTTGGAAACCATCACCTGGCGCTGGGCTCCGCTGTCAGCCCGGCGCGGTGGGACGTGGGTGAGGCTCGACGGTCGGGATTGCTCCCGCGAACTGCGCGCGATGCAGGTCCGTTGTCTGCGACTGTCCTTCGCGCCTGGCACCAAGTCGAGGTGTCCAAAGGCCTTTCGGCCTTTGGTGGGGAGGGTCCGGGAGGGGCAAAGCCCCTCCCGCCGCTGTCCTGCCCATGACCGCGCCCGCGAGCGGCGCCCGGCAATTCGTCCTCCCACTTCCCTTGCCGGTCTCCTCCGACCGTGCCGACTTCCTTGAAGATTCCTCCAACGCCGAGGCGCTCGCCTGGATCGACCGTCCCGATCGCTGGCCGCTTGGCCGTCTTGCGCTGTTCGGTCCGGTCGGCGTCGGCAAGTCGCATCTCGCCCGGGCGATCGCGGCCGAGCGCGGCTGGCGGCTCATGGCGGGTCCCATGCTGCGCGACCTCCCCGAGCCGGCGGCGGGCGGCACCGTGCTCGACGATGCCGATGCCGTCGTCGAGGATCGCGCCCTGCTGCACCTCATCAACCTCTGTGCCGAGCGCGGGGAGCATCTGCTGCTGATCGGGCGCGACCCGCCGGCGCGCTGGCGTGTGGCGCTGCCCGACCTCGCCAGCCGGCTGCGCGCGACGACCGCGATCGGTGTCGGCGCGCCGAGCGATGCGCTGCTCGGTGCGCTGCTCGCCAAGCATTTCGCGGACCGGCAATTGCGTGTGGCGCCAGAGGTCCAGTCCTGGCTGCTCATGCGCCTGACCCGCGATGCGGCGACGCTGGCCGAGGCGGTTGCGCGGCTCGATCGCGCGGCGCTGGTGGCGCGGGCGCCGGTCACGCGCGCCCTCGCGCGCGCCGTACTGGCCGGATGGGAAGGCTGGGGCGATGATGACGCTTCGGAGACGGCCCCCGCGCCGCCCTCGCCGGCCGCACCGGCCTTGCTGTAGGCTGCCGCCATGAACGACGTGGTGCAGACCGCCGAGGACGAGATCGCCGCCCTGCTGGCGAGCCCCGCGCGCTTCGCGAACCGGGAGCTGTCCTGGCTCGCCTTCAATCAGCGCGTGCTGGAGGAAGCGGCCAATCCGCGCCACCCCTTGCTGGAACGGCTGCGCTTCGTGGCGATTTCCGCCTCGAACCTCGATGAATTCTATTCGGTACGCGTGGCTGGCCTGGTGGGGCAGGAGAGGGCGGGAATCGCCAAGGTCTCGCCGGACGGCAAGACGCCAGGGCAGCAGCTTGCCGCGATCCATGAACGCGCCCATGCGCTGATCGGCGGTCAGCAATCCGCCTGGTGCGAACTGCGTGAATTGCTGCGCCAGGGCGGGATCGTGGTGGCCGAGCCGCCCGAGCTCGACGTCGGGGACCGCGACTGGCTGGAGGCATGGTTCCTCGATCGCGTCTTTCCGGTGCTGACGCCGCTCGCGGTGGATCCGGCGCACCCCTTCCCCTTCATCGCCAACCTTTCCCTGTGCATGGTGCTGAAGCTGGTGCGGGAGGAGGATGGCGGGACGATGCGCGCCCTGCTGCCGCTGCCGCCCCAGGTGCCGCGCTTCGTGCGCCTGCCGGCGCGGGAGGGCGAGGCGACGATCCGCTTCGTGCTGCTGGAAGACCTGATCGTGCTCTTCCTCGGCCGGCTGTTCCCCGGCTTCATCCCGGCTGAGACCGGCCTGTTCCGCCTGATCCGCGATACCGACGTGGAATTCGAGGAAGAGGCCGAGGACCTGGTGCGGTCCTATGAGACCGCGCTGAAGCGGCGTCGGCGCGGGCGGCCGATCCGCCTGTCCGTCACCGCCGCGACGCCGCCCGACATGGTCGATTTCGTCGCGGAGGAGCTGGAGGCGCCGCGATCGGAGCTGTTCACGGTGGAAGGGCTGCTGGGGCTGTCGGACCTGACGCAGCTCATCGTCGAGGACCGGCCGGACCTGCTCTTCACGCCCTTCACGCCGCGCTTCCCGGAACGCATCCTCGACTACGGTGGGGATTGCTTCGCGGCGATCCGCGCGAAGGACATCGTGGTGCATCACCCGTATGAATCCTTCGACGTGGTGGTGCAGTTCCTGCGCCAGGCGGCACGCGACCCCAATGTCGTCGCGATCAAGCAGACGCTGTACCGCACCACGCGCGACAGCCCGATCGCCAAGGCGCTGATCGAGGCCGCCGAGGCCGGCAAATCCGTTACTGGCATCGTGGAGCTGAAGGCGCGCTTTGACGAGGAACGCAACATCGCGCTCTCGCGTGAGCTCGAAGCCGCCGGCGTGCAGGTGGTCTTCGGCTTCGTCGAGCTGAAGACGCATGCGAAGGTGTCGCTGGTGGTGCGGCGGGAGGGCGCGCAGCTTCGTTCCTACGCGCATTTCGGCACGGGCAACTATCATCCCGTCACGGCGCGCATCTACACCGACCTGTCCTACTTCACCGCCGATCCGGCGCTGACGCGCGACGCGGCCAAGCTGTTCAACTTCATGACCGGCTATGCGCGGCCGGAGAGCATGGAGAAGCTCGCCTTCGCGCCGCTGACCATCCGCCCCTCGCTGCTTGCGCTGATCGAGCAGGAGATCGCCTTCGCGAAGGAGGGACGGCCGGCCGCGATCTGGCTGAAGATGAACTCGCTGGTCGATGAGACGCTGATCGACGCGCTGTATGCGGCCTCGCGCGCGGGGGTGAAGGTGGATGCGGTGGTGCGCGGCATCTGCTGCCTGCGCCCCGGCGTGAAAGGCATGAGCGAGAATATCCGGGTGAAGTCGATCGTTGGGCGCTTCCTCGAACATTCGCGCGTCTACGTCTTCGGCAACGGGCACCGTCTGCCCTCGCGCCGCGCCAAGGTGTTCATCAGCAGCGCAGACTGGATGGCGCGCAACATGGACTGGCGCGTCGAGACCATGGTGCCGGTGGAGAACCCCACCGTGCATGCCCAGGTGCTCGACCAGATCATGGTGGTGAACCTGAAGGATTCCATGCAGTCCTGGCAGCTTGGCCCGGATGGCGAATGGAGGCGGCTGAAGCTGGGCGAGAAGCCGGTTTCCGCGCATGAGTACTTCATGACCAACCCGTCCCTGTCGGGGCGCGGCAGTGCGCTGAAGGGCACGCCGCGACGGCCGCGACAGGACCGCGTGATGCAGGATTGAACCCAGTGGATTCCATATCGGCGGAGGTGTTGCGCCTGCCGCGTTCGGCCGTGGTCGATCTCGGCTCCAACTCCGTGCGCCTCGTCGTCTTCGAAGGGCGCGGGCGCAACCCGCAGGCCATCTTCAATGAGAAGGCGGTGCTGGGCCTCGGCCGCGGCCTGGTGACGACCGGAATGCTGAACGAGGAAGCGGTCGAGCAGGCGATCACCGTCATGGTGCGTTACCACACCGTCGCGCGCGCCATGGGCGCGACGCCGGTCGAGGTGCTGGCGACCGCGGCGGTGCGCGATGCGGCGAATGGGCCTTCCTTCGTCGCGCGGCTGCGCGAGCGGCTGCCGGACCTCATCATCCGCGTGCTGACGGGGCAGGAGGAAGGCTTCCTCTCGGCCGATGGCGTGCTGCTCGGCTTTCCCGACGCGGATGGCGTGCTGGGGGATATCGGCGGCGGGTCGCTCGAACTGGTGGAACTCGCGCATGGTCGGGCGGGGCGGGCGGTGAGCCTGCCGCTCGGCGCCATCCGCCTTGCGGAGCGGGCGAACAACGAAATGGCGCGCGGCCGCGCCATGGCGACCGAGGAATTCAACCGCGTTACCTGGCTGCCCGACGCGCAGGGGCGTGACCTCTATCTCGTCGGCGGTGCCTGGCGTGCGCTCGCGCGCATGCACATCGCGCAGACCGCCTACCCGCTGTCGATCGTGCATCACTACGTGCTGTCGCGCGAGGAAGCGCGGGACCTTGCCGGTGTGGTGATGGCCGCGACGCGGCGCACGCTGGACCGCATGCCCGGCGCGCCGACCAAGCGTGTGCAGGACCTGCCCTGGGCGGCGATGGTGATGCGGCGGCTGCTGCGGGCCTCGGGCGCGCGGCGCGTCGTGTTCAGTGCGAACGGGCTGCGCGAGGGTTGGTATTCGCGCCATCTCGATGCGACGGAACGCCAGCGCGATCCGCTGGTCGCGGCGGCGCAGGAACTGGCCGACCGCTTCGGCCGCGATCCACGCCTGCCGCCCGCGCTGGCGCAGTGGACCGCGGGGCTGTTCGAGCGCGAATCCGCCGCCGAGGCCGCGATGCGCGTCGCGACCTGCTGGGTCAGCGACGTGGGCAGCCACGACCATCCGGATTACCGCGCGGAGCACGCCTATTTCCGCATCCTGCGGCAGCCGGGCGTGGGGCTCGACCATCATGCGCGCGCCTTCCTCGCCCTCGCGGTGGCGCTGCGCTACGAGGCCCCGCCGGATGCCGCCTTCCTCGCCGCCGCGCGCGTGCTGCTGGACGTGTCGGCGGTGCGGCGGGCGGAGATCCTTGGGGCGGCGCTGCGCCTCGCCTACACGCTGTCGGGCGGCACGCCGGAGCTGTTGGCGGGCACGGCGCTGGAACGCCAGGGCGGGCGGCTGGTGCTGCGCCTGGTGGAAGGCAGCGGCGTCTTCGCGGGCGAGAGCGTGATGCGCCGCGTCGAGGCGCTGGCGGCGGTGCTGGGTCTCGAAGCCTCGGTCGAGGTCGCGGAATAGCGCCCCTCGCAACGGCTTTCCTTGACCGCGGCGCTATCCGCGGCCGAGGCTTTCCCGCTGGCCGGCGACAGACCGGACCGGGCGGGAGGAAACGATGGTCAAGAGAATGGTTGGCGCCGTCTGCGCGGCGCTCTGCCTGCTGTCAGCCGTGCCCGCGGCGGCGCAGCGGACGCTGACGATCGGCGCGCAGACGCCGCCTTCGGCGCTCGATCCGCATTTCCACAACACCACCAACAACAACATGGTGCTGCGCCAGGTCTTCGAAGCGCTGTTCGAGATCAACAACCGCGGCGAGCGCGAACCGCGCCTTGCCGAAAGCCTGCGGTTGATCGACCCGCTGACCTGGGAGGTGACGCTGCGCGCCGGCGTTGTGTTCCACGACGGCACGCCGTTCGAGGCGGATGACGTCGCCTTCACCATCGCGCGCGTGCCGACCGTGCCGAACAGCCCGGCGCTGTTCACCTCCGCCGTGCGCAGCATCGCGGCGGTGGAGATCGTCGATCCGCGGACGATCCGCATCCGTACCCATGAACCGAACCCGATCCTGCCGTGGGACCTGGCGGCGCCGGTCATCCTGTCGCGGCGGATCCATGGACCCTCGCCGAGTACGGCCGACTTCAACTCCGGACGGCTCGTGATTGGCACCGGGCCGTATCGCTTCGCCTCCTACGCCAACAACGAGCGCTTCGAGGCGACGCGCAACCCAACTTATTGGGGCCCGCCCGAACCCTGGGACCGCGTGGTGTTCCGCTACATCCCGCAGCCCGGGTCGCGCAGCGCCGCGCTGCTCGCCGGCGAGGTCGATCTGATCGACTATGTGCCGGTGCAGGATGTCGGCCGCTTCCGCCGCGATGCGCGCTTCGCGACCTTCGAGGGCGACAGCGTGACCTTCGTCTACCTGTTCCCGGATTCGATGCGGGAGACCTCCCCGCAGGCGACGGACAAGCAGGGAAGGCCGCTGCCGGCCAATCCGCTCGCCGACCGGCGGGTGCGGCAGGCGCTCTCGCTCGCCATCGACCGGGCGGCGATCTCGGAACGCCTCTATGAGGGCCTGGCGCGGCCGGCCGACCAGTTCGCCGCACCCATCGCGGAACACCGCATCCAGGGCCTGCCGGGCCTGCCGCATGATCGCGCCAGGGCACGCGCCCTGCTGGCCGAGGCCGGCTATCCCGATGGCTTCCGCCTGACGGTCCATGGGCCGAACGGCTTCTTCCCTTCGGACGACAACCTGCTGCAGGCGATCGCGCAGCAATTCACGCGCATCGGCGTCGAGACCCAGGTCCAGGCGCTGCCGCCCGCCACGCTGTTCACACGGGCGACCAACCGCGACTTCTCGATGTTCATGACCTATTTCAGTGCCTTCCTCTCGATCAGTCCGCTGCGCCAGGTGGTGATGACGCGCAATGCGGAACTCGGCCACGGGCCGTTCAACCGCCAGCGTTATTCCAACCCCGCGATGGATGCGCCGCTCGCTGAGGCGTTGCAGGCGATGGATCCGGAACGACGGCAGGTGCTCACCCAGCAGGCGATGCGTGCCCTGCTCGACGACATGGGCGTGCTGCCGGTGATCTTCCTGCGCAATGTGTGGGCTGGGCGGCGCGACCGGGTCGTCTATGATCCCAACCCCTACAACCACACCAGCGCGCTGCATGCGCGACCGCCGAGCTGAAGGAAGACTGCGCCTATGTCCGATGCCGAAGCCCTGTCCCGCATTACCGCCGCGATCGACGCGGGCTTCGACAAGGAGGTGGAGTTCCTGCAGGAGCTGGTGCGCTTCCCCTCGTTGCGCGGGCGGGAGGCGCCGCTGCAGGATTGGTTCGCGCGCGAGATGGCCGCGCGCGGCTATGCGGTGGACCGCTTCTCCATCGCCGATGTGCCCGACCATCCGAAGATGGCACCGATGGTCGATGCCGACCCCGCCGCGTCCATCCAGGTCGTCGCCGCGCATCGCCCGAAGAACCCGACCGGGCGCAGCCTGATCCTGCAGGGTCATATCGACGTGGTGCCGGAAGGCCCGCACGAGATGTGGACCTACCCGCCCTATTCCGCGACGATCCGCGACGGCTGGATGTATGGCCGCGGCGCGCATGACATGAAGTCGGGCGTCGCCTGCATGGTCTTCGCGATGGATGCGATCCGCGCGGCCGGCTACGAGCCCGCCGCCGATGTCTACATCGAGACGGTGACGGAGGAGGAGAGCACCGGCAACGGCGCGCTCGCCGCCCTGCTGCGCGGGTATCGCGCAGAGGCCGCGCTGGTGCCGGAACCCACCGGCCACACCATCACCCGCACCCAGACCGGCACCATCTGGTTCCGCCTGCGCGTGCGCGGCGTGCCCGTGCATGTCGCGGTCGCACAGGACGGCACCAACGCCATCATGTCGGCCTATGCGCTGATCAACGCGCTGTATGCCCACACCAAGGTGCTGAACGAGGAAGCCAAGGCCAGCCCCTGGTATGCCGACATCAAGGACCCGATCAAGTTCAACCCCGGCATCATCCGCGGCGGCGACTGGGCGTCCAGCACGCCGGCCTGGTGCGAAGTGGATTGCCGCATCGGCCTGGTCCCCGGCATGACGCCCGAGGAAGCGATGGCGCGCGTCGAGGCCTGCGTGAAGGCGGCCGCGAAGGGTGATGCCTTCATGGCCAACAACCCGCCCGAGATCGTCTGGACCGGTTTCCAGACCGATCCCTATGTCCTCGAACCGGGCAGCGAGGCGGAGAAGGTGCTGGCCGCGGCCCATGCCTCGGTGCATGGCGACGAGATGCCGGCACGCCGCACCACGGCGGTGAACGATGCGCGCTATTATGGCCTCTATTTCGGCTTCCCCGGCCTCTGCTACGGTCCGAAGGGCGAGGTCGCGCATGGGTTCGATGAGCGCACCTCGATCGAGGATCTCCGCACATGCACGAGGACCATCGCAACCTTCATCGCCAATTGGTGCGGCCTGCGCCCCAAGGCCTGACCCGGCGCGCGGCGCTGGGCGCGGTGGGGGGCCTCCTCGCCGCGCCGGCGCTGGCGCAGTCGGACTGGCCGACGCGCCCGATCCGCCTGATCGTGCCCTTCGCACCCGGCGGATCGTCGGATGTGCTGGCGCGGCTGATCCAGCCCGGGCTGGGCGCGGCGCTCGGGCAGCCGGTCGTGGTGGAGAACCGCTCCGGCGCGGGCTCGATGCTCGGCACCGAGGCGGTCGCGCGCTCGCCCGCCGATGGCTACACGCTGCTGCTGGCTGATCTGCCCTATGCCATCGTGCCGGCCCTGCAGGCGCGCATGCCCTATGACGTCGAGAAGGACCTGGTGCCGGTCGCCATGGTCGGCGTCGCGCCCCTGCTGATCTTCGGCGCGCAGGCGCTGCCCGCGCGCAACGCGGCGGAATTCGCCGCGCTCGCGAAGGCGCAGCCGGGGCACTTCACCTATGGCTCCGGCGGCGTCGGCGCGGCGTCCCACATGATGGGCGAACTGTTCCAGGCGACGACGGGCACGCAATTGACGCATGTGCCCTATCGCGGCGGCGGGCCGGCCATCCAGGATCTCGCGGCGGGCAACCTGAACACGGTCTTCGTCACCGTGGCATCGGCGGCGCCGCAGCTTGCCTCAGGGCAGATCCGCGGGCTCGGCGTGATGTCCGCCGAACGCATGCGCAGCCATCCCGACATCCCCACCTTTCGCGAACAGGGCATCGACCTCATCGCCGAACATTGGTGGGGGCTGTTGGCGCCGGCGCGCACGCCGGATGCGGTCATCCAGAAGATCGCCGCCGCCATGCCGGGCGTTCTCGCCGCACCGGACCTCGCGCCACGGCTCGAAGCGCTTGCCGTCATCGCGCGCCCCGATGGTCCCGGACCTTTCGGCGAGCGCATTCGCCAGGACATCGCGCGTTACGGGGAGATCGCCCGCAGCCGCGGCATCACCGCACAGTGACGCTGATCGATTTCCTCGGCCGCATCGCGGCCGACGATGCGCTGGCGACGGATTTCGCGGCCATCTGCGGCACCGGCGGGCGGTTGCAGGGCTCGCCCAGCGCGGAACGCGGCTTCGCGCTGATGGAGGAGCGGCTCGCCGCCCTCGGCGTGGTCGCGCGCGACGCGGTGCCCTATGCCGGCTGGCGCTGTCATGAGGCGCGGCTGACCGACATGGCGACGGGGCGCGACCTTGACGTCGCGCCGCTGCTCGGCGCGGCCGGGACGCCGGCCGGGGGGCTGTTGTTCGACACGCTGGATTGCGGCCGCGGCGCGCCGGGCGATGTCGCCGGCGCGGCAGGGCGCGCGGTGCTGGCGCGGCACGAATATCCCTTCGCATCGGACACGATCCATCGGCGCGTGAAGCTGGCCGCGGCGCAGCAGGCCGGGGCGGGCGCCTTCCTTATCGTGCAGCCGGAACCGGGCATCGGGCCCGTCTCGGGCTCCTCGGGCCGCGCGGGCGGGGCGGGCATTCCGGCACTCGGCATCTCGGCCGAGGCCGGCGCGCTGCTGGCCGAGGGACGCCGCGTGCGGCTGACCCTGCTCGGCGACGACCACCCGGCGACGGCGCCGGCACTGGTGCTCGAACTGCCGGGGCGGGGTGAAGGGCATGTCGTGCTCTCTGCCCATCTCGACGGCCATCCGCTCGGCGAGAGCGCGATCGACAATGCGACGGGCCTTGCCGCGGCGCTCTGCCTCGCGCGTGCCGCGGCACCCGTCGTGTCGCGCTGCGAACGCGGGCTGATGGTCTGCATCTTCGGGGCGGAGGAATGGGCGCTGGCCGGATCGAAGGCCTGGCTCGACGGCCTGACGCCGGCGCGACGGCAGCGCATGGCGGCGAACATCAACCTCGATTCCATCGCTGGCAGCCCGCATCTGACCGCGCTGACCAGCGGCTTCGCCGGGTTCGGCCCCTTCCTGCGCGACGCGGCGCAGAAGGCCGGGCGATCGCTCGACATCCACGAGCCGCTGATGCGCAATTCGGACCACGCGAATTTCGCCGACCACGGTATTCCTGCCGCACGTCTGATCGCCGGCTTCGGCGAGCCGGACAGTGCCTTGCGATTCCTGCTCACGGCGGCCGATACGCGCGCGATCGTGCCAATCGAGCAGTTGAAGGGCGGGACCCTGACCGCCGGCGCGTTGCTGTGGGCGGCGATGAACGCACCGGAGGAGGCGATGCTGGGGTTGCGGCAGGGCCGGGCCTGAGGGCCGCGGTTGGAGAGGGGCTTTGCCCCTCTCCAAACCTCTCCCCACCAGGATGCTGGGCATCCTGGACCGCAGGCTTCTGGTGCTGAGCGGGAGGGGCATGCTGCTCCCCTCGAAGCGCCTTGCGGGCGCAAGGGCGGGCTTCTGTTCCCAAAGGCCTCGGGCCTTTGGCGGGGTGGTTTGGAGGGGCGGCGCCCCTTCGATGGCGTCAGGCCCGGCGAAGGCGAACGCGCCCTCTCCCCTGTCAGGCCGGGTTCGCCTGCCGTTGCTGCAGCTTCTCCCGCAGGTCGGCGCTGCTGCGTTCCAGCATCGTCCGCAGCGCGGCGAGGCGCGCCGGCGCGTCGGCCGGGAAGGAGGCCCCGAGCGCCTCCGCCATGGTGGCGACGCGCATTGCGCCGAGGTTCAGCGCCACCTCCTGCAGGCGCAGCGCCGCGTCGCGTCGGTTCGTCGCGCCGGGCTCGGCCGTGCTGAGCAGCGCTGCCTCACCCTCGATCTCGAACTGCTCGATCAACTGCGCCAGCGCGGCGGGCGGCAGCACCTCGGCGAGCAGATCGAGCGCCGCCGTGTCGATCTGTGGATCCTCCGGCGCATCCGCCGGGCCGAACATGCCAGCGATCATGTCGGCCAGGTCGCGCAGGACGAGCGGCTTGGTCAAGAATCCGTCGAAGCCTGCCTCGGCGCAAAGGGTGCGGTACTCCTCGCCGGCATGGCCCGTCAGCGCGACGGCCTGCATCGGCCGGCCGGGTGCCGCGCTGCGCAGCGCCTGCAATAATCCGATCCCGCCCAGCCCCGGCATTTCGAGATCGAGCAGCAGCAGGTCGAAGGGTTCGGCGATGGCGAGCAGCGCCTCCTCGTCGCGCCCCGCCAGCGTGACCGACTGGCCAAGGCGTTCGAGCAGGATGCGCGCGACCTCCCGGTTCACCGCCTGGTCGTCCACCACCAGCACGCGCAGCGCGGGCAGGCGCGGCAGCGTCTCGGCCGGCGGCGGGGCAGGGGCGGCGGGCGGGGTGAGCTCGCGGCAGGGCAGCGTGACGCTGAACCAGCTCCCCTGGCCGAGCGTGCTGGTTACGCTGATCTCGCCGCCCATCGCCTGCACCAGGCTGCGGCAGATCGACAGGCCGAGGCCGGAGCCGCCATAGCGCTGGCCGATCTCCGGATCGGCCTGGACATGCGGTTCGAAGATCGCATCCAGCGCGCGCGCCGGGATGCCGATCCCGGTATCCGAGACGGTGAAGCACAGCATCGTCCGGCCATCGGCGGCGTGGCCGGCGCGGGCGATCTGCAGCGTGACCTCGCCGCGTTCGGTGAACTTCACCGCATTGCCGGCGAGGTTGATCAGCACCTGGCGCAGCCTGGCCGCATCCGCTTCCATCAGCGCGGGCACATCGGCGGCGGCCAGGGCGCGCAGGCCGATGCCCTTGCCCCGCGCCTGGGAACCGAGGAGCTGCACCACCTCGCGGACCAGGCCGGCGGGGTCGATCGGTTCCGCGGCCGTTCCGGCGGCGCTGCCCTCCCGCCGCGAGAAGGAGAGGATGTCGTCCACCAGATGCAGCAGTCCGCGCGCGGAGTTCAACGCCACGCCGACATGCCGCGCCGTCTCCTCCGGCAGGGGCTGGACTTCGAGCACCGACAGGACGCCGAGGATGCCGTTGAGCGGGGTGCGCAACTCGTGGCTCACCGTCGCGAGCAGCGCATCCTTGGCGCGGTTCGCCCGGTCCGCGACCTCGCGCGCCGAGCGCAGTTCCGCCTGCATCTTCTTCATCGCGGAGATGTCGGCGAAGCTGCCGACCACGCGGCCATCGGCCAGGCGATTCTGTAGCACGCGCAGCCAGCGATCCCCGGGCAACGACAATTCGAAGGGCACGCCGGTGAAGCGCTCGCCCTCGGCCAATGTCTGCAGCACCGCGGCGGGCGCGCCGCCGGCCCGCGCCCAGGCGGCGGAGACAAGCGACGCATGGGTGCGGCCGACCGCCTCGGCGGGGGAGACGAGGCCGAAGAAGCTCGCGAAACGCGCATTGCAGCCCGCGATCCGCCCATCCGGGCCGAGCGTGCTGCGCCCATCGCCCTCATCGCCCTGCTCGGGCATGGCCTCGGGCGTGTCCGGGGCGGCGATGGGCGTCCAGAGTCGCATGCGGCCGAGGCCCGGGATGGGCTGGCTCGCCACCCGCACCCAGCGGCCGCGATGTTCGAAGACGAAGGGCTGGGTCTGCATGCGGTGGCGGGCAATGCCTTCGGCGATGCATTGGTCGATGGCGCCCATCTCCGCCGGGCTGAGCCGCGAGCGGTAGAAGCGGCGCAGGTTCTCGGCATAGGGCTCGCCGACGGTGACGAAGCCGTCATGTTCGGGGAAGAGGCGCAGGAAGCTCCGGTTCCACAGCAGCGCGCGGTCCTCGCTGTCGAACAGGCAGGCGCCGATGTGAAGGCTGTCGAGGATCTCGACCATCGCGGCGATGGGCGCCAGTCGCTCCTGATCCGGCCGGGCCAGCGACACTGCTGAACGGTTCATGGAATCCCCGCGGCGGGCCGGGATTGTGGCCCGAATGCGCGGAAGGTAGTGGAGCACAGCGGAAGTGCAATCATTCGCTGCATGGGTCACCGGCGGAATGGGATCGACCCGTCTCGCTTGACCCAACGCAAGGCGTTCCGGGAACGGTTCGGCCACTTGCCTGGGCCGCTGCCTGGGGTCCAGGCTCCGGGCCAATAAGGGCGAGGGAGGTCACGAATGTCCGCTTACGACGCCACCTATGCGGCCTGGCGCCGCGATCCCGAAGGATGGTGGGCGGAAGCCGCGCGCGGCATCGCCTGGGACGCGCCGCCCGCGCGGCCGTTCGATCCCTCGCTCGGCGTCTATGGCCGCTGGTTTCCGGGTGGGATGCTGAACACCTGCTTCAACGCGGTGGACCGGCATGTCGCGGCCGGCCGCGGCGCGCAGCCGGCGATCATCTGGGACAGCCCGATGACCGGGCGTGCCGAGACCATCACCTATGCCGATCTGCTCGACCGCGTGTCGCGCCTCGCCGGCGCGCTCGCCGCGCGCGGCGTGGGCAAGGGGGACCGGGTCATCGTCTACATGCCCATGGTGCCGGAGGCGGCGATCGCGATGCTCGCCTGCGCGCGGCTGGGCGCGGTGCATTCGGTGGTGTTCGGCGGGTTCGCGGCGGCCGAGCTCGCCACGCGCATCGCCGATGCGAAGCCGCGCGCGATCATCACCGCCTCCTGCGGGCTCGAACCGGGCCGGGTGGTGAAGTACAAGCCGCTGCTCGATGCGGCGATCGGGCTGTCGCCGCACAAGCCCGACGCGGTGCTGATCCTCCAGCGGCCGGAACATCCCTGCCCGCTGACGCCGGGCCGCGATGCGGATCTGCACACCGCCATGGCGCAGGCCGCACCGCATCCTTGCGTGAGCGTCGCGGCGACGGATCCGCTCTATATCCTCTACACCTCCGGCACGACGGGCGCGCCCAAGGGCATCCTGCGCGACAATGGCGGGCATGCCGTCGCGCTGCACCAGTCGATGTCCATGGTCTATGGCGTGGGCGCGGGCGACGTCTTCTGGGCGGCGTCCGATGTCGGCTGGGTGGTGGGGCATTCCTACATCGTCTACGCGCCGCTGCTCGCCGGCTGCACCACCGTGATCTTCGAGGGCAAGCCGGTTGGCACGCCCGATGCCGGTACCTTCTGGCGGGTCTGCGCGCAGCATGGGGTGAAGGTGCTGTTCACGGCACCCACCGCGATCCGCGCCATCAAGAAGGAAGACCCCGAGGGCAGCTTCCTCGCGCGGCACGACCTGTCGCGGCTGGAGGCGCTGTATCTCGCCGGGGAGCGCTGCGATCCCGACACCATCACCTGGTCGGAGCGGTTGCTCGGCAAGCCCGTGGTGGACCACTGGTGGCAGACCGAGACGGGCTGGACCATCACCGGCAATTTCCGCGGCCTCGGCCTGTTCCCGACCAAGCCGGGGTCGGGCGGCAAGCCCGCGCCGGGCTACGACCTGGTCGTGCTGGACGAGGCGAACCAGGAGGTCCCGCGCGGGCAGATCGGCAGCCTCGCCATCCGTCTGCCGTTGCCGCCCTCCTGCCTGCCGACGCTGTTCAACGCCGACCAGCGTTTCCGCGACGCGTACCTCTCCGCCCATCCCGGCTACTACAGCACTGCCGATGCCGGGATGATCGACGCGGAAGGCTATGTCTCGGTGATGAGCCGCACCGACGACATCATCAACGTCGCAGGCCATCGGCTGTCCACCGGCGCGATGGAGGAGGTCCTCGCCGCCCATCCCGACATCGCGGAATGCGCGGTGGTCGGCGTGCGGGACACGCTGAAGGGCCAGGTGCCGCTGGGTCTCGTGGTGCTGAAGTCGGGCGTCGCGCGCGGGGAGGCGGAGATCGCCCCCGAGCTCGTCGCCATGGTGCGCGACCGCATCGGCCCCGTCGCGGCGTTCAAGGAGGCCCGCATCGTCGCCCGCCTGCCCAAGACGCGGTCGGGCAAGATCCTGCGCGCCACGCTGCGCAAGATCGCGGATGGGGAGCAATACGTGGTCCCGCCGACCATCGACGATCCGCTGATCCTCGACGAAGTGGGGGAGGTGCTGAAGGGCGCGATGCGCTGAAATCGTGGCATGGCGCCGATATTTCCGCTATATGACGTACAGGAAACGTCCAAGCGCGGAGACAGCGCCATGTCCGATCCAAGCCTCGGCGAGATCGTGAGCTGGGCCTTCATCCTCGGCACCATCGTCTTCGCCATCGCGCAACGCCTCGGCGTCGGGCCGGCATTGGTCATGGCCATGCTGGCTGCGCTCGGCACCAAGGCGGCATTGCTGAACCTGACCTGATGGCGCCGACGCCGCGCCCGGCGCTGGTGCCGCGATCTGCCTTCTGCGCCGGCAGCGGCGTGCATGTCCCACGCCTGCCATCACGCTGTCACGGCGGCGCAACCCGCGCGCGCTAACCCCCCGCGCATCCGCATTGCATCGGGGGTTCCATGCGCAGACTGCTTCTCGCCACCGTCCTGCTCGCCGCCGGCCCGGCGCTGGCCGACCAGCGTTTCGAGGCGACGCTCGCCGGCCATGCCGTGCTGCCGGCCGCCACCTTCACCCCGCCGCCCGAGGACGCGCCGCCGGGCTTCGCCACCTCCGGGCGCTTCACCGGCGCGGGCAACCTCCGCAACGAACGGGTGGGCAGCGCTCCGGCCGATGTCGGCCCGGCCTACGGCAGCCGTCGCACCGGCCTGTCGCTGCCCTTCAACGGCCAGCCGATCCAGGGCTTTTCGGGCATCAAGCCCGTCGCCGGTGAGCCCGGCGCCTATTGGGTGCTGACCGACAACGGCTTCGGCAACCGCCGCAACAGCCCTGACGCGATGCTGATGTTCCACAAGGTGCGGCCCGATTTCCGCACCGGCCAGGTGGCGGTGGAGCGCACCGTCTTCCTGTCCGACCCGAATCGCGTGATCCCCTTCGCCATCGTCACGGATGCGACGGCGAGCCGATACCTGACCGGGGCGGATTTCGACCCGGAGAGCATCCAGCCGATGCCCGACGGCTCCTTCTGGATCGGCGAGGAGTTCGGGCCCTTCCTGATCCATGTCGATGCGCAGGGCCGCGTGCAGCGTGTGGTCGAGACGACGCTGGACGGGCAACCGCTGCGCTCGCCGGACAACCCTGCCTTCTCCGTGCCAGCGGTGCCGACCCAGGGCGTGCCGTTCCGCGTGCGCCGCTCCGGTGGCTATGAGGGCATGGCCGCGGCGCCGGACGGGTCGCGCCTCTATGCGCTGCTCGAACAGCCGCTCTACGCGCCGAATTCGGACCAGCCGGAAGGCGCCTTCCTGCGCATCCTGGAATTCGACACGGCGCGCGCCGCCTGGACCGGGCGCACCATGCGCTACCGCCTCGAAGCCGGCGCCACGGCGATCGGCGACTTCAACATGATCGACGATCGCCGCGCCCTGATCATCGAGCGCGACAATGGCGAGGGCGATCCCGGCCTCGCCTGCGCGCAGGGCCAGCAATCCAGCACCGAGCGCCCCTGCTTTCCGGCGCCGGCGCGGCACAAGCGGATCTACCTGGTCGATCTCGGCGACGTCGATGCCGAGGGCTTCGTGCGCAAGATTGGCCATATCGACCTGATGGCGATCCGCGATCCCGACAATCTCGCGCGCCAGCGCGGTGACCGCCCGGCCGGCGCGTCGAATGACCGCTTCGCCTTCCCGTTCTTCACGATCGAGGACGTGGCGATGGTCGATGCCGACCACATCATCGTCGCGAACGACAACAACCTGCCCTTCAGCGCCGGCCGCCACCTGACGCGGGCGGACGACAACGAGTTCATCCTGCTGCGCGTGCCTGAATTTCTGCGCGCACGCTGATATTATTCCCGGGCGGCGTTACGGCGCCGCCCGGGCATGCTTCCGCCGCGTGCAGGTCGAACGCAGCAAATCGCTTATCCGGGGGCAAGTGAACGCGCGTAATCGTAGGTCACGAACCCGAGAGTACAACCGCCCGTATCAGTTGTCATGATGCCCCTGCTGTTCCACCCTTGGGCCCGGATACGCCGGAGCAGAACTGATGACTGATGATCCCGTGGGGGCCTTTGTCCCCGGCCCGCGAAGGTCGCGCGCAGGGGCGGCTGCGGGGCCACTCTCGGGCCTGAGCTTCGCGGTGAAGGATCTTTACGATACCGCGGGCGACGTCACCGGCTATGG
Organism: Roseomonas sp.; assembly: GCA_041906015.1. Classification (GTDB taxonomy): domain Bacteria; phylum Pseudomonadota; class Alphaproteobacteria; order Acetobacterales; family Acetobacteraceae; genus Neoroseomonas. The sequence goes on along the minus strand of JAYRJZ010000006.1, from coordinate 27,755 downwards.
CAATCCCGACTGGGCGCGCACCCATGCGCCCGCGACGGGCGATGCGGCCGTCGTCACCGCGCTGCTCGAAGCCGGGGCACGGCTCGCCGGCAAGACCAAGACCGTCGAACTCGCCTTCGGCCTGACCGGGGAGAATGTGTGGTACGGCACGCCGACCAACCCGGCGGCGCCGGACCGCTTTCCGGGCGGTTCCTCCTGTGGATCGGCGGCGGCGGTGGCGGCCGGGCTGGTGGACATCGCCATGGGATCGGACACCGGCGGATCGGTGCGCATCCCGGCCTCCTATTGCGGCATCTACGGCATCCGGCCGTCCTGGGGCGCGGTCAGCCTCACCGGGGCCTGCCCGCTCGGCCCCGCTTTCGACACGGCGGGCTGGTTCGCCGCGCGCGCCTCCCTGCTGCGGCGGGTGGGCGAGGTGCTGCTGCCGCCGGGCGGCGAGGGGCCGCTCGGCCCGGTGCTGAAGGTCCAGGACGTCTGGCTGAATGCCGAACCCGCCACAGCGGCAGCGCTCGCCCCCGGCCTTGGCGCGGTGGAGCGCGTGATGGGTCCCCCGCTCACCATCACCCTGGCGCCCGAGGGCCTCGCGACGCTCTACGAATCCTTCCGCTGCATCCAGGCCACGGAGGCCTGGACCAGCCTTGGTCCCTGGGTCGAGGCGAACAGCCCGCAATTCGGCCCCGGCGTGGGCGAACGCTTCGCCGCCGCCCGCGCGATGGATCCGGCCAAGGCGGCCGAGGGCCGGGCCTTCCGCCGCCTGTTGCAGGCCCGGTTGTGGGGGCTGCTGCGCGGCGGTGCGGTGCTGGTCTATCCGACCTCACCGCTGCCGGCGCCGCTGCTCACCGCCAGCCAGGCCGAACAGAATGCGGTGCGCGAGAGAAGCATGGGCGTGACGGCCATCGCCGGCCTCTGCGGCCTGCCCGAGGTGACCATTCCGGCCGGTCGCGTTGCCGGGGCGCCGGTCGGGCTGTCGCTCGTCGCGGCGCCGGGGCGCGACCGCGCGCTGCTCGCGCTCGCCGAGCAGGTGGCCGGGGCGGCGGGGCTCGCGATCTGACCATGGAATTGCGCGAGGCGACCACGGCCGACATCCCGGCCATCACCGCGATCTATGCCCATCACGTCCGCCACGGCACCGGCACCTTCGAGGAGGAACCGCCGGGCGAGGCCGACATGGCCGCACGCATCGCCAAGGTGCAGAGGGCGGGCTGCGCCTGGCTGGTGGCGGTGGACGAGGGTGGCCAGGTGCTCGGCTACGGCTATTACGCGCCGTTCCGCGAGCGCTCCGCCTATCGCTTCACGGCGGAGGATTCGATCTACGTCCGCGACGACATCCGCGGCCAGGGGGTGGGCAAGGCGCGGGTCGCCGCGCTGCTCGATCACGCCGAGGCGCGCGGCATCCGGCAGATGATCGCGGTGATCGGCGATTCGGAGAATATCGGTTCCATCGGCCTGCATCTCTCCCTGGGCTTTCGCAAGATCGGCGTGTTGAAGGCGGTGGGGATGAAGTTCGGCCGCTGGGTCGATGTGGTGCAGATGCAGAAATCCCTGGGCGAGGGCGAGCGCACCCTGCCGCCGTGAGGCGGGCGGCGCTGTCTCGGCGGGGCGCGGGACCATGCCCGCGCCCTGTCGCGGTCAGGCGCCGACGCTGCGCAGGAAGGACAGGGAGGGCGCGAAGAAATACTCGCCGCCCTTCATCGCGACAAAGCCCGCGAAGCCGTGCTGCTTCGCCTGGGCGCCCGGGGTCCAGCCGTCGAGATAGGTGTGTTGCGCATCCGCGGCGTTCGGACCCTGGCCGATGATCGGGTCGATCCCCGTTGCGGGCCGCAGGAAGGCGACATTGTTCGCCCAGCTCTGCTGGGTGAATTCGAACTGCGCCTCGATATCCGCCATGTAGGCCATGAACAGCAGGCCGACGTCCCGCGTCGGCTCCTGCCCCTCCGGCTCCGCGAAATCCTTGCCGTTCGCCGTGCGTCGGCGTGGCCCATAGGTGATGCCGCGCCGGGCCATGATCGGGTTGCGGTCGCCCCCATCGTTGGGCAGGTTGAATTGCCGCTTCACGTCGCCGCGCGGATTGGTCTTGCGGATATGCGCGTGGAAGGGGCAGCGCAGCCCGTCGATATCGGCGTCATAGGTGAAGTCGTTGGGCGGCTTCGCCGCGGTCGCGTCGGGATGCAGCGCCAGCGGCGTGCCGTCCTCGAAGCGGCCGACCACCATCGCGCCGGCGCGCTCCTCATCCTCCCCCGCCAGGCCGAGCGCGGCGGCAAGGTCGCGTTCGGCCTGCTTGAAGCCGCGGACGTTCTGTTCGAGCTTGCGGAAGACGAAGTAGCTTCCCGCCGCGAGCGGATGCCGCCCATTGGGATCGGCGACGATGAACTGGGATGGCTTGAAGCGCGCGCTCCACTGCGCCTGCGGCTCCCGGTCGAGATCCTCCTCGAGGAAGAGGGGCTGGCTGCGGCCGTCGACATAGCCGAAATGCTCGACCCCCTCGGCGCCATTGGCGTCGTTGAAGACCTTGGTCTGCTGGTCGCCGCGTTCGACGACCAGGATGCGCACGCCGGTGCCGTTCAGCCAGCCTTCCACGCCCTCGAGCGCCGCGGTCACGCGGGTGAGCTCGGCATCGGCCACCAGGACCATCGCATCGACGGCGGGCAGGCCCTCCCGCCAGCCATTCGGTTGCCAGACGCTGCGCGGCGGGTCCGCGAGCGCCTGCCGCCGCGCCGCCATGCCCGCCGCGAAGGCCTGGCCGGGCGGCAGCGTGGCGTGTTGACCAAGGGCGCGATAGCCACTGGCGCTGAGGAAGACACACATCACCGTGCCACCGTCGAGATAGGGCGGGTAGCGCCGGTTCCTGCGCAGCTGGTTATAGGCGCTGGTGCAATGCAGGCCGAGGCGGCGCAGGACCGCCGCCACGGCGTCCGGCGCCATGCCGGCGAAGCTGAGGAAGAGATGGCCCGCGTGATGTCGGCCATGGCCCTTCAGGATATTGGCCTGGAGGTCTTCGAGCAGCCGGCCGAGATCGGGATTCGTGGCGGCGTCGTGCCAGCGGATGGGTGCGTCGAGCAATGTCTGCAGGGTCGTCACGGATCGTCCTCCGATAACCATCGCATGGTTGCGAGGGAATTGCGGGCACCCGGCAGGCAGTAAGTTTCGATATCGTTATAGACGCTTGGGATGCTTCCGATGCGCACATTCCCGTGCAGGATGGCGGCGTGGCGCTCTCTCTCGCCGCTTGGCCGCTGGCGAGGCGCCGGACGACGACCATATCTGGATGGGACATGCGACGGCGTGGAAGGAACGGTCATGACCGCAAGCGACCCCACCGGCTTCGACAGGGAGAAGGCTCTGGTCGATCCTGCCGCGGTGTTCGCCTCGCCCGAGGCGGTGCTGGCCCATGGCAGCTTCAGCGTGGCCGAGAAGATCGAGATCCTGGAGCGCTGGGCCTATGATGCGGTGGATGTCTCGGTCGCGGTCGAGGAAGGCATGCCCGGCGCGGAGGAGACGCTGCTGCGGCGCATCACCTTGGCGCTGCAGCAACTCGCCGGTCCTCTCGACCTCGATCGTGCCGGGCCGAGCAAGCAGCACGGCCTGGCGCGCGGCACGGTGAAGCCGGAGAGCTGAAGGCCCGTTCGGGACGGGGCGCCATCGGGCGCGTGCCCGATACCGGTCGGCGTGCCCGGACGGACGCCGCGGATGGCTAGGCCATCTGCCCGATCGTTGCCCTGAACCGCGCCAGCGCGAAGCCGAACAGTGCTGCGCCGATCGCCGCCAGCGCCGCGAAATGCGGCCACACCACCTCGAACCCCGCGCCGCGATAGAGGATCCCCTGCGCCAGCAGGACGAAATGCGTCGTCGGCGCGGCTTCCATCACGACCTGGACCAGCATGGGCATGCTTTCCCGCGGCGTGGTGCCGCCCGAGAGCATTTCCAGCGGCAGCAGCACGAGGATCAGCAGCAGCGCGAACTGCGGCATGGACCGCGCGACGGTACCGAGGAAGATGCCCATCGCCGTAGTGGCGAAGACGTGCACGGCCGCCCCTGCCAGGAACAACGGCACCGACCCTTGGATCGGTACGCCGAGCGCGCCCTGCACCACCACGGTCATGGCGACCGCCGTCGCGACCAGCACCACCAGCGCCATGGCCCAGACCTTGGCGGTCATGATCTCGAAGGGCGTGACGGGCATGACGAGGAGGTGTTCGATCGTGCCGTGCTCGCGCTCGCGGATCAGCGCCGCGCCGGCGAGCACGATGGAGAGCATGGTGATCTGGTTGATCACCTCCATCACCGCGCCGAACCAGGCTTCCTCGAGCACCGGATTGAAGCGGGCGCGGAGCGCGAGGCCGATGGCCGGCACTTCCACTGCGCGGTACCGCTGGAGGAAGGCAACGACCTCCTCGCTGATGATGGTCTGGATGTAGCCGCTGCCGGTGAAGGCCTGGCTCATGCGCGTCGCATCGACGTTGAGCTGGATCGCGGGCTGGCGGCCGGCCAGCAGGTCGCGCTGGAAATGCGGCGGGATGTCGATCGCGAAGGTGTCGCGGCCGTCATCCATACGGTCGTCCATCTCGGCCTGGGTGATCAGCGCGGGCGGCAGGAAATAGGGCGGCTGGAAGGCGTCGATGATGCGCTGGGCGACCGGGGAACGGTCCTCGTCGACGATGGCGATGGAGGCGCGGGACAGCGTCTCGGGCATCGCCGTGGCGGCGGCATAGATGGCGACCGTGAAGGAATAGACGATCAGCACCAGCAGCACCGGGTCGCGCAGCAGGCTGCGCAGTTCCTTCACGCCGAGGGTGGCGATGTGGGACAGGCGCATGTCAGCGTTCCTGCTTGCGCAGCAGCATGACGCTGACCGCGATCAGCAGCGGTCCGGCGATCAGCAGCGGCAGGAAGGACGGTTGCAGGTCGGCGAACCCCAGGGATTTCGAGAAGGTGCCGCGCGCGATCGTCACATAATGCGCGGTCGGATAGATGTGCCCGATCAGCGCGCCGATGCCCTCGAGCGAGGAGACCGGGTTGATGACGCCCGAGAACTGCACCGCGGGCAGGATGGTTATCACTGCCGTGCCGAAGGTCGCCGCGACCTGGCTGCGCAGGAAGGTCGAAGCGAGCAGCCCGAGCGCCGTCGAGGCGCAGAGATAGAGCGCCGTGGCCGCCGTCAGCGCCCAGAAGCTGCCTTTGAGCGGCACGCCGAACAGCGTCAGCGCCAGGCCCACCAGCAGCAGGTAGTTCAGCATGCCGAGCAGCAGGTAGGGCAGTTGCTTGCCCATGAGGAATTCGAGCCGCGTCACCGGCGTGACGTAGAAATTGACGATCGAGCCCAGCTCCTTCTCCCGCACCACGGACAGGGCGGTGAGCATGGCGGGGATCAGCATCAGCAGGATCGGGATGACCGCCGGGACCATGGCGACCAGGCTGCGGACATCGGGGTTGTAGCGGTAGCGTATCTCGATGCTGAACGGCGTGACCGTGCTCGCGTTGGCGCTGCGCTCGGCGCGCTGTGTCACCCATAGCTGGTGCATCGCCTGCACATAGCCGCGGACGGTCTGCGCACGGGACGGCATGGCGCCGTCGATCCAGGCGCCGACCTCGACCGGCCGGCCGCGCGCGACGTCGCGGCCGAAGCCGGGCGGGATCTCGATGGCCAGGGCGATCTCGCCGGCCTCCATGCGGCGGTCGAGATCCGCATGGTCGGTGATCGGCCGGCGTTCGGTGAAGTAGCGCGAGCCGGCGATGTTCAGGGCATAGTCCTGGCTCGTCGTCGTCTGGTCCTGATCGAGCACAGCGTAGGTCAGGTTCTCGACATCGAGGCTGATGCCGTAGCCCATGATGATCATCAGGATCATGCTGCCGAGCAGGGCAAGCGTCGCGCGCACCGGGTCGCGGCGCAACTCGAGCGCCTCCCGCCGCGAATAGGAGAGCAGGCGGCGGATGTCGAAGAAGCGGCGCTGGACATGCGCCTCGCCGGCCGGGACCGTGGCGGCCGGGGTGGGGGCGGGCGGCGATGCCGGGCCCGCCGCTCCCTCCAGGTAGTGGATGAAGGCGTCCTCCAGGCTCGCCGCGCCGGACTGCGCGACGATCGCGCCTGGCGTGTCGCTGACCAGCACGCGCCCCGCATGCATCAGGGAGATGCGGTCGCAGCGCTCCGCCTCGTTCATGAAGTGGGTCGAGATGAAGATGGTCACGCGGTCGCGCCGCGAGAGCTCGATCAGGATGCGCCAGAAGGCATCGCGTGCGACGGGATCCACGCCCGAGGTCGGCTCGTCGAGGATCAGCATCTCCGGCCCGTGGATCATCGCGACAGCGAGGGAGAGGCGCTGGCGCTGCCCCAGCGGCAGCGCATCCGGCAGCGCGTCCATGATGGCGTCGAGGCCGAAACGCTCCGCCATGGCCCGCACACGGTCGGGGATGGTCGCGGCCGGCAGGCCGAACAGCTTCGCGTGCAGCACCAGGTTCTGCCGCACCGTCAGCTCGGTGTAGAGCGAGAAGGCCTGCGACATGTAGCCGACGCGCCGGCGCGTCTCGAGGTTCGTCGCATCGACCGGCTCGCCGAACAGGAAGGCCTCGCCCTCACTCGCCGGCAGCAGCCCGGTCAGCATCTTCATCGTCGTCGTCTTGCCGCAGCCATTCGAGCCGAGGAAGCCGAAGATCTCGCCGCGGCGGATGCGGAAGCTGACGTGATCCACCGCGGTGAAGTCGCCGAAGCGCATGGTCAGGCCACGCGCCTCGATGGCCGGGCCTTCGCCATCGGGGGAGGCGAAGGGCGTGAGGCGTACGGGTTCGTGGCCGGCGCGCTTCGCCTCGGGCAGCAGGGCGACGAAGGCGGCTTCGAGCGTGTCGCTGCCGGTGCGTGAGAGCAACTCAGCCGGCGTGCCGGTGGCGAGCACGCGGCCGTCGTCCATCGCGGCCAGCCAATCGAAGCGCGCGGCTTCCTCCATGTAGGCGGTGGCGACCAGCACGCTCATCCCCGCGCGTTCGCCGCGGATGCGATCGATCAGTTCCCAGAACTGGCGGCGCGAGAGCGGATCGACGCCGGTCGTGGGCTCGTCGAGGATCAGCAGCTCGGGGTCGTGGATCAGCGCGCAGCACAGGCTGAGCTTCTGCTTCATCCCGCCCGAGAGCTTGCCCGCCGGCCGGTCGGTGAAGGGCGCGAGACCCGTCGCGATGACCAGCTCGGTGATGCGGCGTTCGCGCTCGGCTCGGTCCTGGCTGAACAGGCGGCCGAAGAAGTCGATGTTCTCGAAGACCGAGAGCGTCGGATAGAGGTTCTTCCCCAACCCCTGTGGCATGTAGGCGATGCGCGGCCCGGCCGCGTCGCGATGCCGCGCATCGGCCATGTCGCCGCCGAGCACGGTGACGTGCCCCTTCTGCACCGCGCGCGCGCCGGAGACGAGGGCGAGCAGGGACGACTTGCCGACGCCGTCCGGGCCGATCAGCCCGGCCATGACGCCGGCAGGGATGTCGAGCGTCACGTCATCGAGGGCCACGGTGCGGCCATAGCGCAGCCCGACCCCCGTGAGACGGGCGATCGGCGGGCTCATTGCGGCAGCCGCACCTGCAGGTTGGCGGGCCACGCGGCGTCACGGTCCAGCCGGACATAGGCCATGCCCGGCAACCCGGTTTTCACCTGGCTGACATGCTCGCGCAGCAGTGCGGGCTCGATGCGCGCGCGGATGCGGAAGACGAGCTTGAGGCGCTCCTGCTCGGTCTCCACCGTGCGCGGGGTGAATTGCGCGACGTCGGAGACGAGCGAGATCGTCGCCGGGATCACGTATTGCGGCGCGGCGTCGAGGATGATGCGCGCCTCGGCGCCGAGGGCGACGCGCCCGGCCTGCTCGGTGGGCAGGAAGAAGGTCATGTAGACGTCGGTCAGGTCGACGAGGTTCAGCACCCGGCCGCCGGCGGCCAGCACCTCGCCGGGCTGGGCGATGCGGAACTGCACGCGGCCGGCGCGGGGGGCCTTCAGCGCGCTGTCGTCGATATCGACCTGGATGCGCTGGATGGTGGCCTGCGCGGCTTCCACGGCGGCCTGCGCGTCCACCACCAGCGAGCGGGCGGAGCCGATCGCGGCCTCGGAGGCGGCGACCTGGGCACGGGCGGCGGCCTGCGCGGCGCGTGCACCTTCGAAGGTCGCGCGGTCGTCGTCCAGTGTCTGGAGCGGGGCATTGCCGCGCGCGGCGAGTTCCTCGGTGCGGGCCAGCCGGCGCTGCGCGGCGGTGACCTGTGCGTCGCGCTGTGCGACCACCGCCTCAGCCGCCGTCTTCTCGGCTTGGCGCTGGGTGACGAGGGCATTGGCCGTGTCGATGGCGATCTGGGCGCGTTGGAGCTGCGCCTGCGATTCGCGGAGCTGTGCTTCGAGCGTTGCGGTGTCCATGCGCGCGACGACTTGGCCTTCGGCGACCATGTCGCCTTCATTCACCAGGATATCGGCGATGCGGCCCGCGATTTTCGTGGAGACGTCCAGCTCCACACCCTCGATGCGCCCGTTGCCGCGCGCGAAGCCGGATGGCAGCGGGGCGGGACGCAAGGCCTGCCAGGCCGCGAACGCGGCGCCGGCGGCGAGGAGGAGCAGCAGCAGAAGGAAAAGCGATCGCGCGGAGGGTCGTGTCATGTCGGTGCCTGGCTGTGGCGCGTTATTGCATAGCATCGCATCCGATGGCGCCTTGCGGCAGTGCAATATGGCGGGCGCGGGTCGTGGGGAGCGTGGCTTTTGTTGTATCGGGCTGGATGACGCTGGAGAGGGGCGCCGCCCCTCTCCGGACCTCACCCCGCCAGGCCATGGTATGGCCTGGACCGCCGGCACCTGGCGCCGGGCAGGATGGTCACGGAGCGCCCGCCATGCGCGCTTCGGGCGAAAGAGCGGGTTTCGGCACCATTCTGTCCGCGGAGCACAGTGCCAGGTTGAGGTTTCCAAAGGCCCTTCGGCCTTTGGCGGGGTGGCTTGGAGGGGCGGCGCCCCTCCAATTCCGCAGCGGAAGGGGCCCCGTCACCAGGAAGACCTTCGGCCCTTGCCGGGGGGCAAAGCCCATCCCCGGTTTCGCCCCTCACTCGCTTCAGAACGTCCCGCGCAGCCCCGCCACCGCCGTCCGGCCCGGAACGACGAAGCCGTTGGCCGGCTCGTACCGCGTATTGCCGAGGTTGCGGAACTCCACGAAGCCCGCGAGCTGTTCGAGGATCGGGATCGTCGCGGTCAGGTTGAATACCGTCCCCTCGGCGTTCTTTCCCGCCGTGGCGATGGCGGTGCCGTCATCATTGTACCGGGCATAGGCACCTTCAGGCGATTGGCCCGTGTAGAGGATCTCCGGCACCACCACGATGCGCTGGTTGCGCGGGCCGTCCCAGGGCAGGGGGGCGGCGAAGCGCATGGTCAGGCTGGCGATGTTGCGCGGGCGGCGCGGCAGCGGCTGGTCGTTGGTGGTGTCGCGCGCTTCCTGCACGGTCCAGGCGCCGGTCAGGGAGAACCAGTCGGTGGGCCGCAGCGTCAGGGCGAATTCCCCGCCGCGGATGCGCGCGCTGTCGACGTTGATCAGCGTGGTGTAGCTCTGGTCGTAGTTGATCAGGTTGCTGATCCGGCTGTCGAAATACAGCGCGGAGACGGTCATCCAGGACCCGATATCGGTCTCGATGCCGGTTTCCCAGGCGAAGGCGTCCTCCGGCCGGAGGTCGGGGTTGCCCTGGAAATACCCGGTGATGACGCCGTAGCGCTGGAACAGCGAGGGCGCCTTGAACGACGTACCGGCCGCCGCACGCAGGCGGGAGGAGATCTCGGGCAGCGCGAGCACCGCGCCGAGGCGCCAGCTCGTGAAGCCGTCATAGCTCTCGGGCCCGTCGTAGCGGATGCCCGCGGTCAGATCGAGCCGTTCGAACAGCCGCCCCTGGATCGAGGCATAGCCCGCGCCGGAACGCTGCGACGCATCGACGGTGGTCCGGAAATAGTCCGACCCGCTCGCGCTGTCGGCGCTTTCCTTCTCCCACTGCCCGCCGAACAGCATCACGACATCGGTCAGCGCGCCGGCATCGGGCAAGCGCAGTGTATTGTCCCAGGAAAAGGCTTGGCGGCTTGATCGGTAGAGATCGTCGGCACTGGAATATGGGTTCCCCGGATCGGGATAATTCGTGTAGCGCCGTCGGTTCTGGTTGCCCGAGACGGTGAAGCCCGTCGTCCAGGCGCCGCCGAACAGATCCGTCGCCGAACGCACATAGCCGAACCAGGACCGGTCCTGCCCCGTGTAGTTCGGGTCGTCATTCGGCACGTCGTCCAGGCCGACCGTGTTCTCGCGCCCGCGCACCAGGCCCTCGACGCGGGTGCGGCCGAAGACCTCGCCGGGCGTGGTCTCGCCGAGCGTCAGCCCGAGCCGCGCGGTGACGATGGCCGAACGCAGCCCGTCCAGCTCGCCCCCGTTCTGGTAGAAGCGCGGCGCCATGGCGTTGGACCCGCGGGTGGACAGGCCCTGGCCGGTGATCTGGTAGTCCACCGCGCCGACCGTCCCACCCATGCCGGCGAAGCCGCGCACGGTGGTGTTCGACCCGCCGGCGGCCTCGAAATACGGGGCGGCGACGCGATCGGCGGGGGCGGAGCGAGTGATCAGGTTCACCACGCCGCCGATCGCCGCGGAGCCATAGAGCGAGGAGACGGGGCCGCGCACCACCTCGATGCGCTCGATGTCGCCGAGCAGTTCGTTGCCGAAGTTGAAGGCGCCGTTGGGTTCGGAGGGGTCGTTGACCGGCACCCCGTTCATCAGCACCAGGACCTGGCGCGAATTGGCCCCGCGCGCGAAGCCCGAGGCCTGCTGGCCGAGCCCGCCCGCCTGGAGCAGGCGGAAGCCCGGCACGGTGGCGAGCGCATCGGCCAGGGTGACGTAGCCATTCTCCTGGATGGTCTGCCGGTCGATCACCGTGACCGGGGCCGGGATGCGGTCCCGTGGCGTGGGCACGCGCGTGGCGGTCACGACCATGTCGGGGACAGCGGTAGTGGTCTGCACCTCCTGCGCCATGACGGGCGCGAGGGGGGCAAGGGCGAAGATGGCGAGGAGCCGGGATTTCATCCGGGGGTCCCTCCGTTGCACGGTCCGCGTTTCGCTCCGGCGCCGTCATGGCGTCGGGGCGGGCTTGCGTCGTGCTCGCATGACGGAGGCACACGCACCGGGCGTGTCCTTTGGTCCGTTGCGCCGGTGCTCCCCGCCCGGCACGCGCGAGACAACATCTGCGCCGGCCGGTCTCCTGGCTCGCGACGGGGGCGGGACGGACCCGACCCGGCAGCCCCGCCTTCTCGCGCCGATGGCGCAATGGCATGAGGGGCCGCCTGCGTCGCCTACAGTTGCGGGGGCAGCTGCGGATGGGCGGTGGGTGTCACCGCGTCGCGCATTCCCGTTTCAGCCCTTGCGGGCCACCGGCGCATGCCGGTCTCCTAGAACGGGGCGCCGCGCCGCGTCCATCCGTTGCGGTGCGTGGTCGATGCGCGTGCGCCAAGCTGCGGCAGCACTGCAACACCGACCGGGTCAGAAGACGTAGCCCAGTGCCTCCATGCCGAACCAGCACAGCGCGACCAGCACCGCCGTGGCGAAGATGTTGCCCAGCAGGGTGAGAAGCATGCCGAGCCCGACGACCTTGCTGTCGTTCTCCACCACGCCCAGCGCCATGACGATGCTGCCGAAGGCCGGCGGGCCGTTCGTACCCGGGCCGGGCAGGATCAGCATCAGCGCGGCATAGGCCGTCAGCCAGCCCACCGCCTTGTCCGCGGTGGGGTTGGTGAAGGGGCCGGGGCGCGGCCGCACCCAGCGTTCGATCTTCGCGATGGCGCGGGAGACGCGGGTCGTGGAGCCCGGCGTCAGCCGCAGCAGATCCGACCGCTTGAGCGACTGGCGCGCGATGAAGCCCGGCAGCTTCGGCTTGCGGAAGCCGAGGCCCATCTGCACGCCAAGGATCAGCATCGGCGTGCCGAAGACGGAGGCCATGCCCGGCAGCAGGCCCGGCAGGCAGAGCAGCAGGATCAGCAGGCCGAAGGCGCGGTCGCCGAAGGCTTCCGACATCTCGCCGAGGGTGATGCGCTCGCCGGGGCACTGCGCGGCGACCTCGGCGACCAGACGGGTGATGGGTGCCGTCGCATGGGTCTCGGCGAAATCGCCGGGCACCGCGCATTCCTGCACCAGTTCCGGTACCAGAACTTTCCCGTCGTGAGATCCATCCACCTTGGCGACTGCTCCGTCCATCGACGGCAACAGGCCGCCCGGCGAGGGGAGGGGTAGCATATCGGTGAGCAGGCGCGGAACTGTCAGGGGATGACTTTTCGGCAACCGCGTGGCCAGGGTAGGGGCGAGGCGGGCCGCAGCACCGGGGGCGGGGCAAGGCCCCACCCCGCGACGCGTTCAGCGCCCCTGGAACGCCGGCTTGCGCTTTTCCATGAAGGCCTTGCGTCCTTCCTGGTAGTCCGCGCTGTCGAAGCAGGCCGCCATCGCGGCGGTCAGCCCCGGCATGTCGCGATCCTCGCGGTCCTGCAGCACCGCCTGCACCGTGCGCTTGTTCACCGCGAGCGACAGCGGCGCGTTGCGCGCCATGATGGCGGTGAGCTTGCCGATCTCCTCGGACAGCGCCTCCGCCGGCACGACCTTGTTGATCAGGCCGACCCGCAGCGCCTCGGCGGCGTCGAAGCGTTCGCCCGTCATCAGGATCATGTGGGCATTGGCCGGGCCGACCAGGTCCACCAGGTGGCGCACCATGTCGAAGCCATAGGCGATGCCGAGCTTCGCGGCCGGGATGCCGAACTGGCTGCCCTCGGCGGCGATGCGGATGTCGCAGGACATGGCGATGCCAAGCCCGCCGCCCATGCAGAAGCCGCGGATCTCGCCGATCACCGGCTTCGGGAAGCTGGCGAGCTTCAGCCGCCCGCTCGCCGTCTGCTTGCTGTATTCGCGCTGCGCCTCGGCGCTGGAGCGCAGCTTGTCGAACTGGCTGATATCGGCGCCCGAGACGAAGGCCTTGTCACCCGCGCCGGTCAGCACGACGCAGCGGACGGCCTCATCCTTCTCGAAGATGTCGAGTGCGGCGCCCATGCCGCCCCACATCGTCACCGACATGGCGTTGCGCTTCTCGGGCTGGTTGAAGGTGATGCGGCCGACGCCGTCCTTGATCTCGGCGAGGATCTTGCCCTCGGCGAATTCGAAGGTCCTGGATTCCATGATCGTCAGCTTTCCATGATCACGCCGAGGCCCTTGAGCCGGGCGATGTCGTCTTCGGTGTAGCCGGTCTCGCGCAGGATCTCGGCCGAGTGTTCGCCCAGGCGCGGCGGCACGCGCCGCACTTCGCTCTCATGCCCCTCGATGTTGATGGCGGAGGAGACGAGATGCGTGGCGCCGCGCGTGGGGTGCGCGATGGGCAGCGCCATGCGCAGATGCTGCACCTGCGGGTCGGCGAAGACCTCATCGACCTTGTTGATCGGGCCGCACGGGATGCCGATGCGCTCCAGCAGGTCGATCCAGTATTCCGAGGGCTTTTCCTTGAACACCTCGGCGATCGCGGCGTTGACGGCGGCGCGGTCGTCGCTGCGGCCCTTCAGCGTCTTCCACTTCTCGACTTCCAGCCATTCGGGGTGGCCGACGGCCTCGGCGAACTGCGCCCACATCTTTGCACTGGATGCGGCGATGTTCACCGGCTTGTCCGCGGTGGGGAAGGCGCCCATCGGGATGTTCACCGGATGGTCGTTGCCGGCCTGGCCCGGCACCTCGCCATCCATCAGGTAGCGCGCGGCCTGCAGGTCGAGCATGAAGACCATGGCTTCGAGCAGCGAGGTGTGCACCCAGCGCCCCTTGCCCGTCTTCTGTCGTTCCCACAGCGCCATCATCACGGCGAGTGCGAGCAGGTTGCCCGCGGTGAGATCGACGAAGGGAATGCCCGCGCGCATCGGGCCGCGGCCCTTCTCGCCGGTGATGGTCATCATCCCGCCCATGCCCTGGGCGATCTGGTCCACGCCGGCGCGTTCGCTGTACGGCCCGGTCTGGCCGAAGCCGGAGATCGACGCATAGACGAGGCGCGGATTCACCGCATGCACCTGCTCGGGCGCGATGCCCAACCGGTGCTTCACCCGCACGCGCATGTTCTCGACCAGCACATCGGCGGTCTTGGCGAGTTCGAAGAAGGCCTTCTTGCCCTCCTCCGTCTTCAGGTCGAGCGCGATGGAACGCTTGTTGCGGTGCAGGTTCTGGAAGTCGTAGCCGTCGCGCGACCCGCCGAGCCCGTCATTATGGGCGGGGGGTTCGATGCGGATCACCTCGGCACCCCAATCGGCGAGGTGCCGGACGCAGGTAGGTCCGGCGCGCGCCAGCGTCAGGTCCAGCACGCGGATGCCGGCAAGCGGCAGCGTCGCCTCCTGGGCGAGCTTCGGGTCGATGGGGCTTTCCGGCATGCTTCTCCTCCTCGTCCCCCCGAGACTAGGGCGGGCGGCAAGGAGTGCCCAGGGGGGCGGGCGCCCTATCGAAGCTCTTCGAAGATCTCGTCCTCGAATTCGATCTGGGCGCGTTCGATGGCGCGGAAGTCGCTGCGCAGCACCATGCCGCGGACGCGGCCGTTTTCCACCACCGGCACATGGCGGAAGCCGCCATCATGCATCAGATGCAGCGCATCGATGGCGCGGTCGCGCGGACCCAGCGCCTCGACCATTGCCGTCATGACATCGCTGATTGGCGTGGAAGCGGCGTCGCGCCCTTCGGCCATGACGCGGCACACCGCATCGCGCCCGGTGAAGATGCCAAGCAGGTGGCCTTCTTCATCGGTCACCAGAGCGGCGCTCATGCCGCAGGCGCGCATGCGGGCGCAGGCATCCTGGACGGTGCTGGAGGGCAGGAGACATACGACGTCGCGATGCGGCGCCACGTCGATCAGGGGGCGATCCTTCATGGGGGGCTCCGACGTGACCTTGACTGCGGTCCACGGCCCCGGGCGAGCCCGCGGCCGCCTCTGGAAAAACCAGTATAACCGATCGGCATCGTCCCTTGGCGGTGAAATCGACCGCCTCACGCTCTGTTGGCATGCGCGCCGGATCGCGGCCGCCGGGCTTCAGCGCATCGCTTCCATGAAGCCGCTCTCGTCATCCATCCGCGAATGTTCCATGGCGCGGAAATCGTAGCGCGAGACGATGCCGACCACCTGGCCGCGATCGACGATCGGCACATGGCGGAAGCCGCAATCGTTCAGCAGCAGCAAGGCATCCATCGCGGTCGCCTTGCGCCCCAGCGTCGTCGGGTCGCGCGTCATCACGGCCGAGACGGGGGTGGCCTTCGCGTCGAGCCCCTCGGCCAGCAGCCGCACCGCGTCGCGGCCGGTGAAGATCCCCAGAAGTTGCCGGTCAGCATCGGCGATCAGCACCGCCCCGACGCGCCGTGCATGCATCGCGGCGCAGGCCTCCGAGACGGTCGCGTCCGGGCCGAGGATGAGGGGGTTCTGGTCGCGGACGATCTCGCCCATGGTGCGCTGCGGCATGGTGACGTTCCTCCGTTCGCACAGCGTCACATAGGCGTCGCGCGCGGAGCAACCCTTGAGGCAGCGCAACCATGCCCCGGCAGGGGCTATTGCGGCTCGAAATTCGCGATGCGGAGCAGCTCGGCGTTGCGGGCGACATCCTCGGAGATGAAGCGTTCGAGCTCCGCCACCGTCTCGGTGCCGGGCTCGAAGCCGAGGCCGGTCAGGCGCTCCACCACGGCCGGTTCGCGCATGCCCTCGAGGATCGCGGCATTCATCCGGTCCACGATCTCGCGCGGGACGGCGCGGGCCGCCCAGATCCCGTACCAGGAGTAGAATTCGAAGCCCGGCAGCCCGGCCTCGGCCAGTGTCGGCAGGCCGGGGGCGAGCGGGGTCCGCTCGGCGGTCGCGATGCCGAGGCCGCGGAGCTGCCCGCCGCGGATCATCGGCAGCGTCGCCAGCACCGGATCGAACATGAGCTGGGCATTGCCTGCCGCCACATCGGTCAGCGCCGGGGCGGAACCGCGATAGCCGACGATTTCGATGTTGGCCCCGGTCCGCCGGTTGAACTCGATGGAACCCAGATGCCCCGCCGCGCCGAGCGAGGAGGTGGCGAAGGTCCATTTGGCCGGATCCGCCTTCGCGGCCGCGACCACCTCGGGGACAGTCGTCTGCGGCAGGCGCGGGTTGATCACCAGCACCAGCGGCCCGCGCGCGGTGCGCGCCACCGGGATGAAATCCGTCACCGGGTCATAGGGCGCGGCCTTCATCACATAGCGCGCCATCGGGTGGATCGAGGCCGAGCCCAGGATGGTGTAGCCATCCGCCGGGGATTGCAGCACCGCCTGGCTGCCGATCGCGCCATTCGCCCCCGCGCGGTTCTCCACCACCACGGTGACGCCGAGCTTTTCCTGCAGCTTCTGCGCCGCCAGCCGCGCCATCGCGTCCGTCGCCGCACCCGGTGTGTAGGGCACGATCATGCGGATGGTGCGGTTCGGCCAGGCGCCCTGCGCGAGGGAGGGCCGCGCCAGGGTGAGGCCGGCGCCGGCGGCGAGCAGGATTCGGCGGTGCATGGTGCGGTCTCCAGGATGGTCTCGGGCTCGGATATGACCGCGGGCAGTCGTGCGGCCAACGGCGCGGCATGCAAAAATCGCGCATGGAGAAGGTCGATCTCGCTTTGTGTCTCGCCGTGGATGCGTCTTCCTCGGTCGACTACGACGAGTTCGCGCTCATGCTCGGGGGGTATGGGGCGGCGTTCCGGGACGACTCGGTGATCGCCGCCATCGCCGCCGGGCCGCGCGGGGGCATCGCGGTCGCCTTGCTGCTGTGGTCGGGGCACGGGGCCCAGGCGGTGGCGCTGCCCTGGACGCGGCTTGACGGCGCCGAGGCCGCCCGGGGCTTCGGCGAGGCGGTGGAGAACGCGCCCCGCCTGGTGCCCGCTGGCGCGACCGCTCTGGGGGAGGGCATGGCCGCGGGCCTCGCGCTGCTCGCCGCCTGCCCGGCTGAGGCGACGCGGCTGGTGATGGATGTCTCGGGCGATGGCCGGCACAACCAGGGGCGGCCACCAGGGCTGGTGCGCGACATCGGCGTGGCGGCCGGGGTGACGATCAACGCGCTCGCGGTGCTGAACGAGGAGCCGGACCTGCTGGAACACTACCAGGCTGAGGTCATCGGCGGGCCGGGCTCCTTCGCGATGCACACGCCGGATTATGCCGCCTTCGCGGAGGCGATCCGGGAGAAGCTGCTGCGGGAGATCGCGAGTGGGGCAGCGGTGGCGTGAGGCGGGTGGGGCGGGGGAAATGCCCGTCTCCCGGCCTTGCGTCGTCGCTCTTGCCAATCTCCATGCCGCCGTCGTACGCACCGGGCTGCATCAAGAGTTGGGCCCGGGCGCCCAACGCCAACCTGCCTTCCCGGGCAAGGTGGCGGCCTCCGCGAGGGGGGATGCGGCCGCTCCGGCAACCAAACGGGATGCGCTGCCGCATGGGTCCGGTCCTCGCTCGCCACGGAGGAACCCCATGCTCGACGTCGCGACCGCGCCCGATCTTCACCTGCTCCTCGCCCCGGGCGACGAGGCCGAGTTCGTGGCCCTGTGCGAATGGACCACCCGGACCGGCAGGGTCGAGCCCTCCTGGCTCTATGTCGTCCTGCATCGCCGGCATGGCGACTGGACCCACGCCTATCGCGTGGTGCCGGATCGCCGGCCGGGGCATCTCGCCATCTTCCTCGAACGCGCGGAGGCAGGGGATCGCCGGCCGGCCCTGCGCGACTGGCTGCGTGGACGGGCCGTCATGGCCGATGGGCGCCGTTGAGCGGTTGCGCCCGCCCTGCCCGAGGGGCAGAACCGTCGCATCCCAGTAAGGCGGCGAGGCCATGCTTCTTCTCATCCCCGGACCCGTGCAGACCCGACCCGAGGTGAAGGCCGCGATGGCTCAGGACATCGCGCCCTGGGACCGCGATTTCCAGAAGGTCTATGCCCGGGTGCGCGAGCGCATCGTCACGGTTGCCGGCGGCACGCCCGGCGAGCATGCGACCCTGCCGATCCAGGGTGCCGGCCATTTCGTGACCGAAGCTGCGCTGCGGACCTTCGTGGCACCGGGGGCGAAGGTCCTGATCCCGGCGAATGGTGCCTATGCCCAGCGCATGGCGCGGCTGGCGCGGGAAGCCGGACGGGTGGTGGTGGAACTGCCCTTGCCCGACACGCGTGGCGCGACCGCCGCTGACATCCTGCCGGTGCTGGAGGTGGACCCGGAGATCGGCACCGTCGCGATGGTGTTCAACGAGACCGGGTCGGGCATCGTCAACGACGCGCCCGGCATCGGCGATGCGCTGCGGGCACGCGGGACGCGGCTGATCCTCGATGCCGTCTCGGCCTTCGGGGTGCTGCCCTTTCCGCTCGCCGAGCATCCGGAATGCGATGCGCTGGTCTTCACCTCGGGCAAGTGCCTCGAAGGCATGCCGGGGATGGGCTTCGCCGTCTGCCGCATCGACCGCGCCGAGGCCTGCGCGGGCCAGGCCGGATCCTGGTCGCTCGACCTGTCGGATGTGTTGGCGCATGCGAAGCGGTCCGGCTGGGGATCGATCCGCTTCACCCCGCCGGTCCAGGCCATCGCGGCCTTCGACGCGGCGCTGGACCTCTATGAGGCGGAGGGGCGCGACGTGCGCTTCGCCCGATACCGCGCCAATGCCGATATTCTCTATGATGGTGCGATCGCTCTGGGGCTGAAGCCGTATCTGGCGCGCGAGCACCAGGGGCCGGTGATTGTCACGATCCATCAGCCGACCGATCCGCGCTTCGACCTGCAGATCTTCGTCGAGGCGCTGAAGCGGCGCGGCGTGCTGATCAGCAATTTCTACAACACCCAGGCACCGACCATGCGCATCGGCGCGATCGGCGCGATCACGCCCGAGGACATGCGGGAGGCCGTCGCGGCGATCGGGGCGGCGCTGGAGGATGTGCTGGCGAAGGCGGCGTAGGCACGCGGTATGGGGCGGTCCCTTGGAGAGGGGCTTTGCCCCTCTCCAAACCTCTCCCCAGCAAAGGCCGAAGGGCCTTTGCAAACCAATACTTGGCGTCGGGCAGGGCGGATGCGCAGCCTTGCCGAAGGCCCGTCGCGCACCGCACCAGGTTGAGGTTTCCAAAGGCCTTTCGGCCTTTGGTGGGGTGGGTCCGGGAGGGGCAAAGCCCCTTCCGGTTCCGCCTACCGCGACCGCCCCAGCACCTCGCCGCCGGCGAACCGCGCGCGCGGGCCGAGACCTTCCTCGATCCGCAGCGCCTCGTTCCACTTCGCCATGCGTTCCGACCGTGCGAAGGACCCGACCTTCAACTGCCCCACGCCCCAGCCGAGGGCCAGGTGCACGATCGTCACATCTTCCGTCTCGCCGGACCGGGCGGAAACGATGCCGGCGTAGCCGACCTCCTGCGCCGCGTTCCAGGCAGCACGCGTTTCCGTCAGCGTGCCGCGCTGATTCGGCTTGATCAGCACGGTATTGGCCGCGCCGATGCGCGCGGCATCGCGCACCCGCGCGGCGTCGGTGACGAGGAAATCGTCGCCCACCACCTGCACGCGATTGCCGACTTCCTTGGTGAAGGCGGCGAAGCCCGCGGCGTCGTCCTCGGCGAGCGGATCCTCGATCGAGGCGATGGGATAGGCCGCGATCCAGCCGAGCAGCATGCGGATCATGCCATCCGTGTCGAGCTCGCGCCCTTCGAGCCCGAGCCGGTAGCGCCCGCCCTTCCCGAAATCCGTCGCGGCGATGTCGAGCGCGATGGCGACCTGCTCGCCGGGACGGAAGCCCGCGCGTTCGATGGCCTTCACCAGCGTCTCCAGCGCCTGCTCGTTGGCGGTGAAGGCGGGCCACCAGCCGCCTTCATCGGCCACGCCCTGCAGCAGGCCGCGTTCCTTCATGATGGCCCCGGCGGCGCGATAGACCTCGGCTGTCCAGTCGAGCGCCTGGGCGAAGGAGGTCGCGGCCGGGCAGATCACCAGGAAGTCCTGGATGTCCACGCGGCGGCCGGCATGCGCGCCGCCGCCGAGGATCTGGATCTGCGGCAGCGGCAGGAGCGTCGCGTCGTTGCCGCCGAGATGCTTCCACAGCAGCGTGCCATGGGCATGCGCCGCGGCATGGGCGGCGGCCATGGACACCGCGAGCGTCGCATTGGCGCCGAGCCGCGACTTGTTCGGCGTGCCGTCGAGCGCGATCAGCGCGGCATCCAACGCCGCTTGATCGGCGGCGTCCATGCCCATGATGCGCGGCGCGATCTCCTCATTCACCGAAGCGACGGCACCCGTCACGTCATAGCCGCCGAAGGCGGTGCCCCCATCGCGGCGGTCCAGCGCCTCGCCACTGCCGGTGCTCGCACCCGCCGGCGCGATGGCCAGGCCACGCGCGCCACCGGCCAGGCGCAGCTCGGCTTCCACCGTCGGGCGGCCGCGGCTGTCCCAGACGCGGCGGCCGCGCACGGCCACGATGCTTGTCGAACTCATGCCCCGATCTCTTCCCCCCAGGCCTGCCGCACGGTCTTCAGGCGATCCGGCCGGCAGTGCAGCAGCGCGCGCGCCACGCGGCGCACGCGGTCCTTGTCCTTCTCCTCGGTCAGGTACTCGACCGGGCTCTTGCCGTCCACGCGCGCGAGGAAGAGCCCCGGCAGCAATGATGCCGCGCGCGCTTCGAGCGCGGCCGGCGCTTCCCAGGCGACGGAGGTGAGATAGGCGGTCGCCAGTACCTCGAAGCATTGCAGGAAGTTGCTCGCCGCGCGCGGCGCCCAGAGGCATTTCAGCAGCAGGTGGTTCAGGCAGAAGGCGAGGTCGAAGGCCGGATCGCCCCACCAGGCGCATTCCGCATCGAGGAAGATCGGCCCCTTCGGCCCCACCAGGATGTTCTTCGGGCTGACATCGCCATGGACGAGCGAGACCTTCGTCGCCGCCGTGCGCGCCGCGAGGGCGACGAGCTTCGAGGCGAGGTCCTGGTGCACCCGCGCCGCCGCGATCAGATAGGGCTCGAGCCGGATGGCGTGGAACAGGGAGTCGGTCGGGAAGTCGGAAGCGATCTCCGGCCGCTCCGCCGCATAGGCGTGGATGCGCGCGATGCGGCGGCCGACGTCGGCCGAGAAGGCGGGATCGGCGATGCCGTCGTGAAGCTGCGCCTTCCACACCGGATGCCGTTCCGGCGCCAGCCACTGCATGGCGAGCGTGCCCGTCGCCTCATCCTGGCCGAGCAGCATCGGCGCGGCGCCGGGCGCGGCCTCGCTGGCTCGGGCGAGCCAGCGCGCCTCGTAGCGGTTGCGGATGATGGGCGCGCGCCAGTCGGCGGCGACCTTGAGCTTCGGCAGGGCGCGCTTGATGCAGACCTCGCGCCCATCGGGCAGAATGATGTGCCAGATGTCGGAGGAGACGCCGCCGCTCAGCGGGCGGCCGCCCGCGATCGCATCCGGGGCGAGCAACCCCATGCTGCGCAGGCCCTGCTGCAGTTCCGGCGGGACGTTTTCCATCTTGGCGGTGGAGCGTAGTGCAGGCATCCGGGCGGTGGAACCGTCTTGCCGATTTTGCGCTGCGGCATGGGGCTGCTAGCCTTCACGTCCTGGGGAAGACGAGAATTCAAAGGCAGCAAGGAGGCCGCATGACCATCAGCCGTCGTTCCACATTCGCCCTACTGGCGGGAGGCATGGCCGCGCCGCGGCTCGCCCTCGCGCAGGGCGCGAATGTGATGAAGTTCATTCCGCAGATCGACCTCGCCTTCCTCGATCCGCATTTCTCGCTCGCCTATGTCACGCGCGGCCATGGCCACTTGGTGTTCGACACGCTGTACGGGTCGGATGCGAACTTCCAGCCGCATCCGCAGATGGCCGCGGGCCACACCGTCGAGAACGACGGCAAGCTGTGGAACATCACGCTGCGCGACAACCTGTTCTGGCACGATGGCGAACGGGTGACGGCGCGCGATTGCGTCGCCTCCATCAATCGCTGGTCCAAGCGTGACGCGCTGGGTGGCGCGCTGATGGAGCGCACCGATGAGCTCAGCGCGCCCGACGACAAGACCATCCGCTTCCGCCTGAAGCGGCCCTTCCCGTTGCTGCCGGTCGCCCTCGGCAAGGTCAGTTCGCCGATGCCGGCGATGATGCCCGAGCGCTTGGCGAACACCGACCCCTTCACCCAGATCACCGAGATGACCGGCAGCGGGCCCTTCCGCTTCCTCGCCGATGAGCGCGTGGCCGGATCGCGCAATGTCTATGTGAAGTTCGACCGCTACGTCCCGCGCGAGGACGGGCCGATGGAATGGAATGCGGGCCCGAAGCGCGTCTTCCTCGACCGCGTCGAATGGACCACCATCCCCGACGCCGCGACCAAGGCCGCCGCGCTGCGCCAGGGTGAGCAGGATTGGTGGGAGAACCCGACCCACGACCTGCTGCCGCTGCTGCGTCGCGACCGCCGCATCAAGATCGAGATCAACAACCCGACGGGTTCGGTCGACATGATGCGGCCGAACCACCTGCAGCCGCCCTTCAACAATCCGGCGATCCGCCGGGCGATGCTGCACGCCTTCAGCCAGACGGACTTCATGCAGGCGATCGTCGGCGACGATGCGTCCATGTTCCATGTCCCGCACGGCGTCTTCTGTCCCAATACGCCGATGGCGAGCGATGCGGGGCTCGAACCGCTGCAGGGCCCGCGCGACCTCGCCAAGGTGAAGGAGATGGTCAAGCAGGCGGGCTACGCGAATGAGAAGGTCGCGATCCTGGTCGCGACCGACTACGCGCAGTTCAAGGCGATCGGCGAGGTAATGGCCGATGTCATGGGCCGCATCGGGATGAATGTGGACTACGTCGCGACTGACTGGGGCACCATGCTCTCGCGCCGCAACAACCGCGGGCCGGTGGAGCAGGGCGGCTGGTCCTGCTTCAACACGGGCTGGGAAGGGGCGGACCACATGGACCCGTCCAACCACTACGCGATCCGCGGCAATGGGGACCAGCGCGCCGGCTGGCCTGGCTGGTGCGTCAGCCCGAAGCTCGAGGAACTGCGCGAGGCCTGGTTCGAGGCACCCTCCCTCGCCGCCCAGCAGGAGATCTGCCGTCAGATGCAGATGCAGTGCATGGTGGACGTGCCCTCGATCCCGCTCGGCCAGTATTTCCAGCCCACCGCCTATCGCACCAATGTGACCGGGGTGCAGAAGGGCTTCCCGGTGTTCTGGAACGTCCGCAAAAGCTGAGGGACCGTTTGGCGGAAGCGCGCCGGAAGGCGCGTTTCCAGGTCCGGCAGGGCCCGCCCGCACCCAAGATACTGTCGTTGGGTGGACAGGCGGGGCCGCGGGCCGGTGCCGGATTCTAACGAGGACGAACGGGGCGGCGCGGCCTGCAAGCGCCGCCCGTTCATGCTAAACTGTCGCTTCTGCGACGGACGGGTGACGGAAGCAGCATGGCCAAGGACGAGTGGGACATTCCCGAACATCTGCAACCCGATCCCACGGATTGGTCCTTCGACCTCGACAGTCTTCTCCGCCGTGTCGTTTCGCTGCGCAGCCTGGTGCCGGCCGACGCCTTCACCTCGCGCAGCCTCGGCACCGAGCGGGAGGGCAGCGGCGTCGTCATCCGTGACGGGCTGATCCTGACCATCGGCTATCTGGTGACCGAGGCCGAGACCATCTGGATCACCGCCGCCGATGGGCGCGCCGTGCCCGGCCACACCCTTGCCGTGGATCAGGAGACGGGTTTCGGGTTGGTGCAGGCGCTTGGACGGCTCGACGTCACGCCGATGGAACTCGGCGACAGCGAGGCGCTGCGCATCGGTGCGCCGGTCATCCTGGCCGCGGGCGGGGGGCGAGCGCATGCCATCTCGGCCAAGCTTGTCGCCCGACAGCCCTTCGCCGGATACTGGGAATACCTCGTCGAGGACGCGCTGTTCACCGCCCCCGCGCACCCGACCTGGGGCGGGGCCGGGCTGATCGGGCCGGACGGCAAGCTCGTCGGCATCGGATCGCTGGTGCTGCAGCAGGGTGAGGAAGGCCGGCGGCTCGACCTCAATATGGTGGTGCCGGTGCATCGCCTGTCTCCGGTGCTGAACGACCTCGTCACCTATGGCCGGGTGAACCGGCCGGCGCGGCCCTGGCTCGGCCTCTATGCCACCGAGGATGACGAGGGGGTGGCGATCGCCTCCCTCGCGCCCGGTGGCCCGGCCGAGGCCTCCGGCGTGCGCAGCGGGGACCGCGTGCTCGCCGTGGAAGGGGTGGTGGTGACGGACCTTGCCGAGATGTGGCGCGCCGTCTGGTCCTGCGGCAGCGCGGGGGCGACGGTGAAGCTGAAGCTCGGCCGGTCGCGCGGATCGCGAGAGGTTGCGGTGGTCACGGCCGACCGGACCAGCTTCCTCAAGCTGCCGCGGATGCATTGACGATGGCCGTGTTGGTCGTCCCGCCCGGCGGCGGGCAGCAGCATTGGCAGCCACAGCCGGCCAATGGCTGGGTGGACCTGCTGACCTCGCCACGCTTTCCCGGCGCGCCGCCGGGCTTTTCCGCCGGCATCCAGGAACTGCCGCCGCTCGGCAAGATCCGTGAGCACGCGCATCCGGCCCAGACCGAGGTCTTCTGGATCATCGAGGGGCAGGCGGTGGCGCGGCTCGATGGCGTGGTGCGGCGGATCACGGCTGGCACCTTCATGGTCGCTCCGCCGCATGCGCGACATGGCTTCATCAACGATGGCGGCGCGCCGTACCGGATGCTGTGGATGCTGATCCCGGCAGGGCTCGAGGACTTCTTCGTGGCCATCGGCAAGCCGAAGATGGCCGGCGCGCCGGACCCGACGCCTTATCCGCGGCCGGCGGAGACCGGTGCGATCGAACTGTCCACGGTGTTCGAGACGCTGGATCCGCCGCCGGCATTCCCCTGGGACACGACGCCGATCACCGATCCGGCGGTGCTGGAGAGCCTCCGGCGCGAGGCGGTGTAGGCCGGCGGCGGAAAAGCGGGCTTGCCGCTTTCCGTATCGACGCTCGGCGCGAAGAATGGAGGCCGGATCGGAGGGGCGCCGCCCCTAGGTCCGCCAGGCTGCCGTGCAGCCTGGACCGCCGGCACTTTGCGCCGGGCGCCGGGGTGACCTGGGCTATCGTCCTGCCAGCGGTGAACGGTGCCAGGTATTGGTTTCCAAAGGCCTTTCGGCCTTTGGTGGGGAGGTCCGGAGGGGGCAAAGCCCTCTCCGCCGCCGGCCTCACCCCGCCGGGATCAGCTTCACCCGCTTCCCGTCCACCCCGAGTGCCAGCCGCCCGCTCTTCAGCGCCAGCGCGGCTTCCCCGAACACGTCCCGTCGCCAGCCATGCAGCGCCGGCACATCCGTTCCGTCGCCGCCCGCCAGCCGGTCGAGGTCATCCCCCGTGGCGAGCAGCTTCGGGGCGACATGGTGCTCCTCGCTCTTCGCCGCGAGCAGCACCTTCAGCAGCGCGACCAGGGCTGGCGAGGCGGGTGGGAGGTGGCGGTCCTTCGGCGCCTCGGGCAGCGCCTCGTCGGGCATGTCGCGCCCCGCCTTCACTGCTGCGAGCAGCCCGGTGCCCGACTTGCCCTTCGCGAAGCCTTCCGAGATGCCGCGCGCGCGGGTGAGCTCGGCGGCTGTCTCGGGGGTCGTCGCGGCGATCTCGAGCAGCGTCTCGTCCTTCACCAGCCGCTGGCGGGGGATGTTGATGCGCTGGGCCTCGCGTTCCCGCCAGGCCGCGACGGCCTTCAGCACGCCGAGGAAGCGGCGGTTGCCGGTGCGCGGGCGCAGCCGCTCCCAGGCTGTCTCGGGGTCCTGGCGATAGGTCGCGGGGTCGGCGAGGGCAGCCATTTCCTCGGCCACCCAGGTGAGACGGCCCTCCCGCCGCAGCCGGGTATCGAGGGCGGTGTAGATCTTGCGCAGATGGGTCACGTCAGCCGCCGCATAGGCGAGCTGTGCGGCCGAGAGCGGCCGGGCGGACCAGTCCGAGAAGCGATGCGCCTTGTCGATCTGCACCCCCGCAAGGGAGCGGCACAGCGCGTCATAGGACACCTGATCGCCATAGCCTGCCACCATGGCCGCGATCTGGGTGTCGAAGAGCGGCTTCGGAACGTCGCCGAACTTCAGCAGGAAGATCTCCACATCCTGACGGGCGGCGTGGAAGACCTTCGTCACCGAGTCGTCGGCGAGCAGCTCACCGAGCGGCGCGAGGTCCAGATCCGGGGCCAGCGCGTCGACCTCGGCGACCTCGTTCTCCCCGGCGAGCTGGACCAGGCAGAGCTCGGGCCAATAGGTCCGCTCCCGCATGAATTCGGTATCCACCGTCACGAAGCGTTCCTCGCGCAGGCGCGTGCACAGCGCGGCCAGGGCGTCGGTGTCGGTGATCAGGGCGGGCGGCGACTCGCCGGCGGTGGCGGCGCTGGAGGCAGGACGGCGACTCATCGCCGACTGGTGTAGACCCCGAGGGCGGCGAGGGAAAGGCGAGGTCCGGCCGGGACTGGCCGGCCCGGTGCGGCGGGCGCATGCTTCCCAGGCAATTCGGGAAGGGGTTTGCCATGCGGATGCGCGCGCTCGGCCGGTCGGGGATCGAGGTCCCGGTCATCGTCTTCGGCGGCAATGTCTTCGGCTGGACGGCCGATGAGGCGATGTCCTTCCGGCTGCTCGATGCCTGCGTGGAACGCGGGCTGATCGCGATCGACACGGCGGATGTCTATTCCGCCTGGGCGCCCGGCCATTCGGGCGGCGAATCGGAGACGATCATCGGCGCCTGGCTCAAGGCGCGCCCCGGGGTGCGGGACAAGGTGCTGATCCTGACCAAATGCGGGATGGAGATGCCGGGCAAGGGGAAGGGCCTGTCCCCCGCCTGGATCGCCACGGCGGCCGAGGCATCCCTGAAGCGGCTCGGGATCGAGCGGATCGACCTGTACCAGGCGCACAAGGACGATGAGGCGACGCCGCTGGCCGAGACCCTCGGTGCTTTCCAGACGCTGATCGAGGCGGGGAAGGTGCGCGCGATCGGGTCGTCCAACTACACCGCGGCGCGGCTGAAGGAAGCGCTCGACCTGTCGGCGGCCCATGGCTTGCCGCGCTTCGAGAGCCACCAGCCGGTCTACAACCTGATGGATCGCGGGCTGGAGGCCGATCTCCTGCCGCTGTGCAAGGCCGAGGAAGTGGGGATCATCACCTACTCCTCCCTGGCTTCGGGCTTCCTGACCGGGAAGTACCGGAGCAGCGCGGATCTTGGGAAAAGCGTGCGCGGCGAGCGGTCGGTGGCGAAGCACATGACCGACAAGGGCAGGGCGGTGCTGGCGGCGGTGGAAGTGGCGGCGACGAAGCACGGGGTCAGCATGGCGGCGATCGCGCTGGCCTGGCAGATCGCTCGGCCGGGGATCACGGCGCCGATCGCGAGTGCGACCAGCCCGGAACAGCTCGCGGAACTGGCGAAGGCGGCGGAAGTGGCGCTTTCGGCGGAGGATATGGCGGCGCTGGACGCCGCAAGCGCGTGAGGCAGGGCAGAACCCTCTGAATTCTGCGCCGCAGCAATTGGAGGGGCGCTGCCCCTCCAAACCACCCCGCCATGGGCCGAAGGCCTTTGGAGACCTCAACCTTGTGGCGAGTGCCGCGCCCGATTGGCGCGCTGATCGGCGTCAGCCCGCCGCCTCCCGTTCCGTCGGTGTCGCGCTCATCCGCAGCACCTCGCCCCCGCGCAGCGCCACCACTTCCGCCGGCACGCCGACCCGTTCCCCGCCCAGCGCACGCAGCAGCGCGTCCGCTCCGGTCGCGGCGATGCCGTCGATGGCGAGGATCACGTCGCCTTCCTGCAGACCGGCTGCCGCGGCGGGCCCGCCGGGGACGA
>JAYRJZ010000125.1:0-14367 GCA_041906015.1 Roseomonas sp. | reverse complement strand
CGCCGCGCGAACCATCGACGGCCTATGGTCTGCCATCGGCAACATCATCGACACCTTCAATCCAACCGAATGCACCAACTACTTCGCCGCCGCAGGCTACGACCCAGCATGATCGGAAAATGCTCTAGCGGGGCAGGACAGACTCCTCAACGCTCAACGCGCATATCGACGCTCACATATTGGGGGTTTGACCAATCAACCCTGCGAGCAAGCCACAGGCGCTGGCAATTCGCTAGATCCGGAAAGGCAGGAAAATGCGGGCGCCCCCCCCTCAATGGCGAGCAGTCGATGGCGCCACCGGACGGCGCTAGCTGCTCACTCAAAGATAGCGCTTTGGATATTCCAAAGAAAAGGCGGCGGTGCTATGACCGCCGCCAGTTAAGCCCTAAGTTTTTGGACCACCAGGAGCCGTCCTTGCCCGTGCCGGGCTTGGACGGCTCTTGCGTTTAGGCCGTTCCGCGGCGGTGGTCGTGGACCGCGGCTAGACCAACCCTCCTGATCATCGATTCCTCCGTCAGCAGGTCTTAGAGAGCACGGCGGACAGAATCCCGCAAGCCCTATCTTCCTCCAATCCGAATCCTGTCTTCAAACCCTTTGACCTTATCCGGACAAGAAGCTACGCTACACAAGGTAAAGGAGGAAGGTATGAGCGAGACAGGCGAAGGCGATAAGCGCTTCCGGAGTCCCCCGTTCCCATTCATCGGGCTGGAGCGTGCAATTGAGCGTGCAGAGCAATTGCACGCGCAAGACCGGGACCACGCCGTACCGTTGAGCGCTGCCGCTAAAGCGTGGGGCTATTCCTCTAGCAGCAGTGGTGGGGCGCAGACCATCGCCGCGCTGAAACAGTTCGGGCTGTTGAGCGATGAAGGCTCGGGAACGGCTCGCAAGGTTCGACTAACGAAGCTCGCACTTCGTTTGATCCTAGATAAGCGACCAGACTCAGCCGAGCGCGTCCACGCGCTTCGCGAAGCCGCTCTTACGCCCAAGATCCACCGAGAACTGTGGGAAAAGTGGGGAGCCAATTTTCCATCCACCGTCACAATGAAAACCTACCTGACGTTAGATCGGACGCTTGCAGACCAAGCTCCATATAGCGATCAGGCCGCCGAGGAACTTATCCGCCTCTATGCTTCGGCTATCGCTTTTTCGGGCCTCGCCGAGAGCGACAAGGCATCCTCTGTGGAGGAGACAGGGAGAGGCGCGGTCGGAGAGGTGGCGCTAGCGGAGAGCGGGTCGCTCCTCAAACCAGATCCCCCACAGACTCCGGCGCCTACGCCCCGAGAAATCGCCCTGGAAGAAGGAGAACGCGTAGTCTTCGTTGAGGAAGGTGAACCGCGCCAGTACTTGAAGGTACTCGTCAGTGGTGATTTGGACGAAATCTTGCTTGAAGCCTTAGATGCCTATGTAAAGCGGCAAAAGCGTCGCCTTCAAATGATTGCTAGCCAGCTAGATAATTGAGATCAGCGCCTATGAGGTGAGATTTTGGACGAGAATCCTTCCACATTGATCATTTTTTTCAGCGCATTTGTCCGGCCGGTTAGCCCGCTCGAATCTGCTGCTCGGTGGAAGCTGTGTCTGATGGTGTCAGAATGCTGTTTCCTGGGAGCGAGACCGGCAATCACTTCGTAGGCAGAATTCGTTGACGCGAACCCATTCTGCTTTTCAGCATGATCCGACGTTTGGCGTCGCCCGGCGCACCGCCCGGCCGAATTGTGAGGCCGGCTGCGAGCCATTTTGACCAAGCTTACATGCGGCCGAAGGCGCTGTCTGTAGGACTCGGGGACGAAATCCTTCGGCGGGGTCCGGGGTGACCCAGTCACCCCGGCGGGGGTCGAGGGGGCGGCGCCCCCTCGCAGCAACCCGACCCGTGCAAAGCGCACCCCCCACGCTAACCAACCCCCCTCCCCGCGCGTATATGCACGCACACCACCCAAGGACCCCGCATGCCCTGGCGCGACCGCAGCGGTGCCTTCAGCCCGCTCAAGGCCCTCACCTTCGCCCTGCTGTTCGTCCCGGCCATCCTGCTGGCGGTCGATGCCTGGCGGGGCAACCTGTTCCCCAAGCCCTGGACCGAGGCGACGCATCAGACCGGCCTCTGGGCCATCCGGTTCCTGCTGATCTCGCTGGCCGTCACCCCGGCGCGGCAGGTCCTGCGCCAGGCGCGGATCGCGGAGTTGCGGCGGATGATCGGCGTAGCGGTCTTCGCCTATGCGCTGCTGCATCTGCTGCTTTATGCGGGGGATGAGAAATTCGACCTATGGAAGGTCACGACCGAGATCGTGCTGCGCTTCTACCTGACCATCGGCTTCGTCGCGCTGCTGGGGCTGGCGGCGCTGGCGGCGACCTCGACGGATGGGATGCTGAAGCGGCTGGGCGGGCGGGCCTGGCGGCGGCTGCACTGGTGCGTGCATCCCATCACGGTGCTGGCGCTGGTGCATTTCACCCTGCAATCCAAGGCGGATGTGACGGAACCGATGCTGATGGCGGGGCTCTATGCCTGGCTGGTGGGGTATCGACTGATCGCGCCCGAGGGCAGCGCGCCGGGGGTGCTGGCGCTGGTGGGGCTGGCGGTGGGGGCGGCGGTCGCCTGCGCGGGGATCGAGTTCGCCTGGTATCATTTCGGCACGGGGTTGAATGCCTGGCGGGTGCTGGCGGCCAACCTCGATGTCGCCTTCGGGCCGCGGCCGGCGGTGTGGGTCGGGATCGCCGGGCTGGGGGCGGCGGCGTTGCGGCTGGTGCCCGTGCCGAAGCGGCGGCGGCCGGTCAGGCGGGCGGCGGCGTAGGGTTCGCCGCGGCCAGGATCCAGGCGCGGAAGGCAGCGAAGGCCGGTTCGGTGGCGCGGCCCGGGCGGTAGACCAGGTGCCAGCCCCCGCCCTTGGGCACCGAGACGGCGAAGGGCGCGACCAGCCGGCCGGCGGCCAGGTCGTCATCGACATAGGGGCGGATGCCCATGGCCACGCCGACGCCATCGGCCGCGGCCTGTTGCGCCTGGCCGTAGAAGTCGAAGACCGGGCCGGCGGCGCGCAGGGCGGGGTGGCCGGCGGCGGCGGCCCAGCGGGGCCAGTCCTCCGGCGCGTGGGCGACGCGCAGCAGGGTGCCGGGCAGCAGGTCGGCCGGGCCGCGCAGGCGGGCGGCCATGGCGGGGGTGCAGACGGGCAGCAGGTCGGCGGCGATCAGGGGTTCGGCGGTGAGGCCCGGCCAGTCGCCGGCGCCAAGGCGGATGCCGCAGCTCCAGCCCTCGATGCCGGGATGGCGCCGCGTGAAGGCGGCGAGGCGCGGGATCAGCCAGCGCACGGCGAAGCTGGGGCCGGCGCCGACGGTCAGGATCTGGGCGGCGCCGGTCGCGGTGATCTCGGCGGTCAGGCGGGCCAGGCGGTCGAGCAGCGGGGTGAGGCCGGCGCGGAAGGCCTCGCCGGCGGGGGTGGGCGTCAGGCGATTGGCGTGGCGGTCGAACAGCGCGATGCCCAGGCGCTGTTCCAGCAGGCGGACCAGGCGGCTGACCGCGGCGGGGGTGACATTCAGTTCGGCTGCGGCGGCGGCGAATCCACCGGTGCGGGCCGCGGCCTCGAAGGCACGGACGCCGTTCAGCGGCGGCAGGCGGCGGGGTTCGAGCATCAGGAAATGTCAGCCTCACCCTCAGCTAACGCCGTTTGTGAAGGCCGCGCAACGGGCGCAGAAGCGAAGGGCGACGGAGAATGCCCATGACGCCCTTGCTGACCGCCACGCTGCTGCTGACCATGGTCGGGACATCCCTGCTCTCGGGCATCTTCGGCATGGCGGGCGGGCTGGTGCTGGTGGGCGTGCTGCTGGTGCTGATGCCGGTGCAGGATGCGATGGCGCTGCATGCGGTGACGCAGATCTCCTCCAACGGGTGGCGGGCGATGCTGTGGTGGCGGCATATCCGGCCGATGCCGGTGGTGGCGCATGCGGTGGGCTGCGTGCTGGCGCTGGGGGCCTGGTCGCTGGTGCTGCTGGTGCCGCAGCGCGGGGTGGCGCTGCTGCTGCTGGGGGTGAGCCCCTTCCTCGCGCAGGCGCTGCCGCCGCGCATCCGGCCCAATCCGGAGAAGCCGCTGCACGGCGTGGTCGTCGGTGCGGCCTCGATGACGCTGATGGTGCTGACGGGCGTGTCGGGGCCGCTGCTCGACCGGCATTTCCTGGGCGGTCGGCTCGACCGGCGGGAGATCGTGGCGACCAAGGCGGCGTGCCAGGCGATCGGGCACAGCCTGAAGCTGGTCTATTTCGGTGCGCTGGTGATGGATGCGGGGCGGGTCGATCCTTGGTTTGCCGTGATGGCGGTGCTGGCCTCGATGACCGGCACCATGCTGGCCAAGCGGGTGTTGGAGGCGATGACCGATGCATCCTATCGGCTCTGGGCCGGGCGTATCGTGACGGCGCTGGGGCTGTTCTACATCGGCCAGGGAAGCTGGCTGCTGCTGACCGAATAGGGAGGTGGAGATGTCGGAAGTTCTACGTCCGCTGATGCTCGACCTGGTGGCCTTCGTGGCCGAGCGTCCGCGCCCTTACGCCGAGGTGCTGGATGCCTGGCGCACGAGCTGTCCGCGCCTGACGGTGTGGGAGGATTGCGTCGATGCCGGGCTGGTCGCGCTGCGCGACGGCATGGTCGAGGCGACGGCGGCGGGGCAGGCGGCGATACGGCGGCGGTAGCTGGAGAGGGGCTTTGCCCCTCTCCGGGCCTCACCCCACCAAAGGCCGAAAGGGCTTTGGAAACCTTAACATGGTGCTGGGCGCCACGGGTCGGATGGGTGCCGAAACCCGCCCTTGCGCACCGAACGCATTATGAGGGGCCTGGCACGGCTGCGGCGCCCAGCGCCAACAGACTGCGGTCCACGGGCTCCAAGCCCCTGGCGGGGTGAGGTCCGGAGAGGGGTGGCGCCACTCTCCGGTCTCCCGTCAGAGCTTCTCGACCTGCCCGTATTCGAGATCGACCGGCGTCGAACGCCCGAAGATCGAGACCGAGACCTTCACGCGGCCCTTCTCCTCGTCGACTTCCTCGACGACGCCGTTGAAGGAGGTGAAGGGGCCGTCGGCGACGCGGACCTGCTCGCCCACCTCGAAGATCACGGCGGGCTTGCGGGGCTTCTCCACGCCTTCCTGCACCTGGCGGAGCAGGCGCTCGGCCTCGCTGGCCGGGACGGGCTGGGGCTTGTTGCGGGCGCCAAGGAAGCCGGTGACCTTGGGCGTGTCCTTCACCAGGTGCCACGCGTCGTCGGTCATCTCCATCTTCACCAGCACGTAGCCGGGGAAGAACTTGCGGTCGGTGTCCACCTTCTGGCCGCGGCGGACCTCGGTGATCTGCTCGGTCGGGACCAGCACCTCGTCGAACTTGTCGGCGAGGCCCTTCTGGGCGGCCTGCTGCTGGATCTGCTCGGCGATCTTCTTCTCGAAGCCCGAGTAGACATGGACCACGTACCACTTCTTGTCGGCCACGGCGCCGTCTCCCTCAGCCGATCTTGAACACGAAGCGCATGACCAGCTGGATGAGCTGATCGACCACCAGGAAGAACACAGCCGCAAGCGCCGACATCGCCAGCACCAGACCGGTGGTGACGAGCGTTTCCTTGCGCGAGGGCCAGGTGACCCTGGAAACCTCCTGCCGGACATCCCGGACAAACTGCGCCGGATCAAGCTTGGCCAAGACTGAGTCCTCAAGGATGGGTGGCGAATCGCGGCCTTTCCGGGCCGCTCTCCGCCGCGACAGATCTGCCGACGCGGTGCGCGATGGCAGGGGCGGAGGGTCTCGAACCCCCAACCTCCGGTTTTGGAGACCGGCGCTCTAGCCAATTGAGCTACGCCCCTCGACGCGCTCGCGCGGCGGAGGGGGCGGTCTATAATTCAGCGTTGCGCCCCTGTCGAGGCTCGCTGACCGGTGGGGCACCGCCAATTTCCGCTGCGCCGTCATCCGCAGCGCACGGACATCCCGCCATCCACCACCAGTTCGGTCCCGGTGATGAAGCGTGCCTCGTCCGAGGCCAGGAACAGCACGGCGTTCGCCGTATCCCGCCCATCCCCCGCGAAGCCCATCGGGATGCGCGCGACGCGCTGCCGGATCAGTGCGTCCACGTCGCCGCCAGCGCGCTGGCCGGCCAGGCGCACCTCGACCATCGGCGTGTGCATCTGTCCCGGCACCACCGTATTCACCCGGATGCCCTTGGCCGCGTATTGCACCGCGACGACCTTGCCGAACTGGATCACGCCCGCCTTGCAGGCCGCGTAGGCCACCTGCGCCGCACCGGTCCAACGGATGCCGGAGGTCGAGGCCATGTTCACGATCGCCCCGCGCCCCTGCGCCTCCATGATCGGCAGGACGTGCTTGCAGGACAGGAAGACGCTTTTCAGGTTGAAGTCGACCTGGGCGTCCCAGACCTCCTCGCTCATCTCGACAGGTCCGCCGGCGGCCGAACCACCGACATTGTTCACCAGCACGTCGATGCGACCGAAGCGCTGATGGCATGCCTCGACCATGGCCTGGACGGAGGCGTTCTGCGTCGCATCGGCCTCGAAGGGCGTGAAGCGGCCGCCGGCCTCGGCGATGCGTGTGGCGGTTTCCTCCATCGCGGCCAGGCTGCGGTCCACGCCGAAGACCTCCGCCCCTTCCGCGGCGAACATCACCGCGGCCGCCCGGCCATTGCCCCAGCCCGGCCCGACCGAGCCCGCGCCGCTGACGATGACGACCTTCCCCTCGAAACGCCTGGACATGGGCGGGCTTCCTCCTGCTGGCAGCGGGCGCGGACCCTATCGACGACTTCCACCCTGCGCAACGCACTTCCGAAAACCGGCCCGGATACCGCGACGAGCCGATTGTCCTTATCCTGGGCGCGTGACCGACAGCCCCGACGCCCAGGCACCGCGCACCGCGCCCCCCGATGGCGGCGTGCGCGCGGTAGACCGTGCCCTCGCCCTGCTCTGCGCCTTCCGGGATGAGGACGGGCAGCTCGGCCTCGCGGAGATCTCCCGCCGCGTCGGGCTGAACATGACCACCGCCCTGCGCCTGCTGCAGACGCTGGAAGGCCAGGGCTTCATCCAGCGCCTGCCCGGGGGCGGCTATCTGCTCGGCCCGGCGCTGCTGCTGCTGGGGGAGCGCTTCCGGCGCAGCCTGCGGCTGGAGAACCACGTCCTGCCGGCCCTCGAACGGCTGCGAGCGGAAAGTGCCGAGAGCGCGGTATTCTTCGTGCGCGACGGGGACCAGCGGCGCTGCCTGTATCGGCTGGACGCCCCGCAGCTCGTGCGCGCCTATGCCCCGATCGGGGAGGTCCTGCCCCTCGGCCATGGCGCGCATGGACGGGCGTTGATCGCGCTCGACACGCCCGGGGCGGGCCTGCCCATCGTCACCCGCGCCGAACGGCATCCGGACCTCGCCGCGATTGCGGCGCCGGTGCTGGATGCCTCCGGCCGGGTGGCCGGTTCGATCGGCATCTCTGTCCCGCTCTACCGCTTCACGCCGGAAATGGAGGCGCTGAGCCGGCGCCTGACGATGCGCGAAGCGGTTCAGGTGACGCGCGAACTGGGCGGCGATCCGGCGCGGCTGCTGGCGCGCGCATGATGCACCGCACCCTCAACAATCTGTTGACTCGCGCCTGACCCGATACTATCGGCCCCTGTCCCCCCATATAGGCGTGGACATGCCCTGTGCTCGCGCGGGGCCGGAACCGGGCGGACCGTTACGCGCCCACTCATCGGGATCCGTGTCCGCAGCCGCGAAAGGCGCGCCGGATCAAGTCGTACCTGCTTCCAGCAGGCGCGCAGACCGCATCTCCCGCCTCCCCGGCGGGTCGATACCGGGAAAGCATAGGACTGCATGGCAACCATCACCGCCGACCGCGCGGGTAGCGAAGATTTCGCCGCCCTTCTCGACGAAACCCTGGGTGCCGACACCGGCTTTGCCGGCTCGGTCGTCACCGGCAAGGTCATCCGGGTGGATGACGATGTCGCGGTCGTCGATGTCGGCCTGAAGAGCGAGGGCCGCGTCCCGCTCAAGGAATTCGCCGCCCCCGGCCAGAAGGCCGAGGTGAAGCCGGGCGACCTGATCGAACTCTTCGTCGAACGCTATGAGGACCGGGACGGCTCGATCGTCCTGTCCCGCGAGAAGGCCCGCCGCGAGGAAGCCTGGACGAACCTGGAGAAGTCCTTCCAGGCCAACCAGCGCGTCAACGGCGTGATCTTCGGCCGCGTGAAGGGTGGCTTCACCGTCGATCTCGGCGGCGCGGTGGCCTTCCTCCCCGGCTCGCAGGTCGATATCCGCCCGGTGCGCGACGTCGGCCCGCTGATGGGCTCGCCGCAGCCCTTCCAGATCCTCAAGATGGATCGCGCCCGCGGCAACATCGTCGTGTCGCGCCGCGCGGTGCTCGAGGAGACCCGTGCGGAGCAGCGCTCCGAGCTGATCCAGGGCCTCAAGGAAGGCATGATCCTCGACGGCGTGGTGAAGAACATCACCGACTACGGCGCCTTCGTGGACCTCGGCGGCGTGGACGGCCTGCTGCACGTCACCGATATCGCCTGGCGCCGCATCAACCACCCCAGCGAGGCCCTGACCATCGGCCAGCCGGTGAAGGTGCAGGTCATCCGCTTCAACAGCGAGACCCAGCGCATCAGCCTCGGCATGAAGCAGCTCATGTCCGACCCGTGGGACGGCGTGGCGCTGAAGTACCCGGTCGGCGCGAAGTTCTCCGGCCGCGTCACCAACATCACCGACTACGGCGCCTTCGTGGAGCTGGAGCCGGGCGTCGAGGGCCTCGTCCATGTGAGCGAGATGTCCTGGACGAAGAAGAACGTCCATCCGGGCAAGATCGTCTCGACCTCCGAGCAGGTGGACGTGATGATCCTGGACGTGGACGAGCCGAAGCGCCGCATCTCGCTCGGCCTGAAGCAGGCCCAGGGCAATCCTTGGGAGCTGTTCCTCGAGGCGCACCCGCCGGGCTCGATCATCGAGGGCGAGATCCGCAACATCACCGAGTTCGGCCTGTTCATCGGCGTCGGCCCGGACATCGACGGCATGGTCCACATGTCCGACCTGTCCTGGGACGAGGCCGGCGAGGCGGCGATGAACGCCTACAACAAGGGCCAGGTCATCAAGGCCAAGGTGCTCGACGTCGATGTGGAGAAGGAACGCATCTCCCTCGGCATCAAGCAGCTTGAAGCCGACCCGGCCGCCGAAGTCCTGGACCGCGTCCGCAAGGGCGACATCGTCACCTGCATCGTGACGAAGGTCGAGGCGAACGGCATCGAGGTGAAGGTCGAGGAAGTGCTGACCGGCTTCATCCGCCGCGCCGAGCTCGCCCGCGACCGCGCCGACCAGCGCCCGGACAAGTTCGCGATCGGCGAGAAGGTGGACGCCCGCGTCACCGCCGTCGACCGCGCCGCCCGTCGCCTGGCCCTGACCATCAAGGGCAAGGAGATCGAGGAGGAGCGCGAGGCGATGCGCGAATACGGCTCCGCCGACAGCGGCGCGTCGCTGGGCGACATCCTCGGCGCGGCGATCCGCCGCCGCCGCGAGATGGCCGGCGAGGAGTGATCCCGGCACGCCATTCGGCGTGACGGTGGAAGCCCCCGGGACCGAGAGGTTCCGGGGGTTTTTCTTTGTCTGGCGCTGCCGGCCGGGGAAGGGCTTTGCCCCTCCCCGGTCTCCACCCCACCAAAGGCCACAGGGCCTTTGGAAACCGATACCTGGCGCTCCGCGGGACAGGCGCACCGAGAATCGGAAGCCGGCGTCATGCCCAGCGCAACGATCGCCCGATCGTCGGACCCGTCGCCCCCGGCGGCAAATCGAGGTTTCCAAAGGCCCTTCGGCCTTTGGTGGGGTGAGGTCTGGAGAGGGGCAAGGCCCCTCTCCAGTTCCAGACCGAACCACCATGTTCGCACCCGGGGGCCTGATCGTCCCCTCCCCGATCCGCCCTTGCCCCGCGCCCGTGCCGGGCCCATTCAGGCGTCATGTCGCTCGAACCGGATCTTCTTGCCGATCGCCGTCGCCTGCGGGGTCGTCTCATGCTCTGGCGTGGCCTCGCCATCCTGGCCTTCGCCGGGGCGCTCGCCGTCCTTCTCGGCACCCAGGCCCGGGAGTCCCTGCCCGGCCGCCAGCATGTGCTGCGCCTGCCGGTGTCCGGGACGATCACCGAGGATCGCCGCATCCTTGACGCGCTCGACCGCGCCGCAACCGATGACAGCGTCCGGGCCG
Organism: Roseomonas sp.; assembly: GCA_041906015.1. Taxonomy (GTDB): domain Bacteria; phylum Pseudomonadota; class Alphaproteobacteria; order Acetobacterales; family Acetobacteraceae; genus Neoroseomonas. The sequence continues at coordinate 4,178 of JAYRJZ010000125.1, read as the reverse complement.
TGCTGGTCGCAATCGACAGCCCCGGCGGCACCATGGCCGGTGGCGAAGCGATGCATGGCGCCCTCGCCCGTATTGCCCAGCGCAAGCCGGTGGTCGCGGTGATGGGGGCGACCGCCGCCTCGGCCGGCTACATGATCGCGATGCCGGCACAGCGGGTCTTCGCGCGCGAATCGACCGTCACCGGCTCGATCGGCGTGCTGCTGCAATCGGTGGAGGTGTCGCAGCTTCTCGACCGCCTGGGCATCCAGCCGCAGGTCATCGCCTCCGGCCCGCTCAAGGATCAGCCGAGCCTGTTCCGCCCGCTGACCGAGGAAGGCCGCGCGGCACTCTCCCGCGTGGTGGGCGACCTCTACGACCAGTTCGTCGCCATCGTCGCGGCGGGGCGCCACATGGACACCGCGCGCGTCCGGACCCTGGCGGATGGTCGCGTCTTCACCGGCCGCCAGGCGCTGGAGGCCGGGCTGATCGATGCCATCGGGGGCGAGCGCGAGGCCCGCGCCTGGCTCGCTGCCGAACGTGACGTGCCCGAAAGCCTGCCGGTGTGGGAGGTCGAGACCCGCAGCCGCGCGGAACGGCTGCTGTCTTCCGCAACCGAGACCATCATGAAAAGCCTTTTGTCGGAATGGCTTGGCGTTGACGCCCCCCGCGCCGTTTGGCAGCCTGCCCGGTGATGAGGGCGGCGGCCATCGCGGCCCCGCCGACCGAGCGGACAAGGCGTCGCGGACCGCGACAAGGCGAGCGACAGAAAGGCCAGAGATGACGAAATCCGAGCTGATTGCGCATCTCTCCGGTGCGAATCCGCATCTGCGCCTGCAGGATGTGGAACTGATCGTCGCCACGATCTTTTCCGAGATCACCGCGGCGCTCGCGCGGGGCGACCGGGTGGAACTGCGCGGATTCGGTGCCTTTTCGACCAAGACGCGCGACCCGCGCACAGGGCGCAATCCCCGCACCGGGGAGGCCGTGGCCGTGACCGCGAAATCCGTGCCCTCCTTCAAGCCGGGGAAGGAACTGCGGGAACGCATCAACAAGCCGGCAGCGCCGCGCCCCGCTTTGCGCGCGACCAACGCCGCCTGATATAAGCCGCGCCATGCGCTGGATCCTGTTCGCTCCGCTCGCCGGGCTGGTGGTGTTGTTCGCCCTGTCGAATCGCCAGCCGGTCGAATTGCGGCTCTGGCCCTTCGACCTGGTCTGGCAGACGCCGCTATCCGTCGCGGTGCTGCTGGCGGCCGCCGTTTCCTTCGTGATCGGGGCTGGGATCGTGTGGGTCTCGGGCATACCGGCCCGGTCGCGCGCGCGCAGCGCCATCCGCCGCGCGGATGCCCTGCAGCGCGATGTGGATGCCATCCACGCGCGCGAACGCGCCGCCGCGGCGGACCGCCTGGCCGGGACCGCGCCATGATCGCCCGGCCAAGCGGCGGCGCGGCGCGGATCATCCCCGCGCTCGATACCGGTGACCTGCCTCGCGCCGAGACCCTGGCCGGCGCGCTGGCGCCGCATTGCGGCTTGCTGAAGGTGGGGCTGGAGCTGTTCTGCGCGGCCGGCGGGCCGGCGGTGACCGCCATCGCACGGCATCGCCCGGTCTTCCTGGACGTGAAGCTGCACGACATTCCCAATACCGTGGCCGGCGCGCTGCGCTCGCTGCTGCCGCTGAAGCCGGCGATGGTCACGCTGCATGCCGGCGGTGGCGCGGCCATGATCGCCGCCGCCCGCGCCGAGGCCGAGAAGGCAGGCGCCGACCGCCCCCTGCTGCTGGCCGTGACGGTGCTGACCAGCATCGATGCCGCGACCCTCGCAGCGACCGGCGTGGCGGATGACCCCTCATCGCAAGTGCTGCGCCTGGCGCGCCTCGCCGTCGCGGCTGGGGCCGATGGCCTGGTGTGCAGCCCGCAGGAAGCGGCGATGCTGCGGGCGGAACTTGGCGCCGATCCGGTGCTCGTGGTGCCGGGCGTGCGGCCCGCCGGAAGCGCGGTCGGCGATCAGGCCCGCACCGCCACCCCGGCCGAGACGGTCGCCGCCGGCGCGGACTGGATCGTGATCGGGCGCCCCATCACGGCGGCAGCCGATCCGGTCGCCGCGGCAGCGGCCATCGGGGCAAGCCTGCCGAGCTGACGAAGATGGTACCGGAATGCCGTTCGGGGCGGGCGGCGCGGCTCCCCACCCCGCCGCTTCACGGCGACGATGGGAGGGGCTTTGCCCCTCCCATCCACCCCAGCAGAGCCCGAAGGGCCGTTGCAAACCTCGACCTGGCGCCGTGCGCCGTCGGCAGGATGGCGCCGAAACCCGTTCTCGCGCCCGAGGCGTGGTTCGGATCAATGGCGGGCCGGCCGTGCCCGGCGGCACATGTCCAGGCCGACTCGTCGAATACCGGATGACAGCATGACCATCGCCGTGAAGATCTGCGGGCTGCGTGACAGGGTGGGGCTGGATGCGGCGGTCGCCGCCGGCGCCGAGTTCATTGGCCTGAACTTCTTTCCGCCCTCGCCCCGCTTCGTGTCGCCCGAGCAAGCCGGCGCGCTGATCGCCGGCCTGCCGGCGACCGGGCCCGTGCCGGTCGGCCTCTTCGTCGACGCCTCGGACGAGACGATCGCGGCCACCCTCGCCGCCGCACCGCTGCGCATGCTGCAACTGCATGGTTCGGAAACCCCCGAGCGCGCCGCCGCGATCCGCACCCGGTTCGGCCTGCCGGTGATGAAGGCACTGGGCGTCGCGACGACGGAGGACCTGCTGCCCGTCGCCGCCTTCGCGCCCGTCGTCGACCGCTTCCTGTTCGACGCGAAGCCCCCGCCGGGCGGGCCGTTGCCCGGCGGCAATGCCGAACCGTTCGAATGGCGGCTGATGACCGGCCGGGCCATGCCCCGCCCCTGGCTGCTCGCCGGCGGACTGACCCCGCAGAATGTCGCCGAGGCCATCCGCGTCTCCGGCGCACCGGGCGTCGATGTCTCCTCCGGTGTGGAGCGCGGACGCGGTCTGAAGGACCCGGCCCTGATTCACGCCTTCGTCGCCGCGGCCAAGGGGCGTTGACGCGACGGGCAGCGTCGATCCAGCGTTACGCCAACCGAAGGAGTAACGCCTGATGCGCCGCGCCCTGCCCCTGGTCCTCGCCCTGCTGCTCGCCTCCTGCGGCGGCGGTGGACCGCGGCCCGATCCCTTCATCTATGCCGGCGCCGGCGGCGCGCCGATGTCGGCGGAACTCCACATGCCGCCGGGCACCGAGCGCGTGCCGGTCGTCATCGTGTCCCACAGCGTGCGCGGCAAGCGGGACGAGGTGCTGCAGGCCTATGTCGACGCGCTGAAGGGCGCTGGCGCGGCGGTGATCGTGCTCGACCACTATGGCCCGCGCAGCATCGATCCGTCCCAGCCGCCGGGGAGCCGCGCCTGGTTCACCGCGCTCGACTTCGCGCTCGATGCCTATGGCGCGCTCGACAAGGCGGCGGAGAATCCGCGCATCGACACCCGCCGCGCCGGACTGGTCGGCTTCGGCGAAGGCGGGGGCGGCGGGGCGATCCTCGCGGCGCATGCCTGGTCGCAAGCGCGCCGGCCGCCGAACGCGGCACGCTTCCTGGCCTTCGCGGCGGTGCAGCCGGAATGCTCCTATCGCGTCGGCAATCGGGAAACGGGGCGGCGGCCGATCCGCATCATCGTCGGCGACCGCGACAATGTGACGGGCAAGCCGGCCTGCGACGACCTCGCCTCCTACCTGCGTGCGGCGGGCGGCGACGTGACGGTCAGCACCTACCAGAACGCCCGGCACGATTTCAGCGACCCGCCCGGCGCGGTACGCGCGAACCCGCAGGGCGAGAATATCACCCGCTGCGTCTGGCAGCAGGGGCCGGACGGGCTGTGGCGGGAACGGGCCTCGGGCGTTTCCGGCGCCTCGCTGTTCCGCATCGGGGCGAATGAACAGACCATCGCGGCCTATCTGCGCTCCCGCGAAGGATGCCGGACGCTCGGGACGGAAACCCAGGGCGACGCGGCGCTGCGCGGGCGCGCGGTGGGGGAGGTGGCGGGGCATATGCAGCAGCACGTCATCAGCGTGCGGCCACGGTGAGGGCGTAGCGGACGCGACATTGGGTCGGTGAGGGGCTTTGTCCCTCCCCGGCAAGGGCCGAAAGGCCTTCCCGGCTAGCCAGCGCCTTACGCTGCGGAAGTGGGGGGGGGGGGGGGGGGGGGGGGGG
>JAYRJZ010000124.1:0-14370 GCA_041906015.1 Roseomonas sp. | reverse complement strand
GGCACCGGGATCGGGGCGGGCTCTGCCCTCCCCGGGCCCCACCCGCCAAAGGCCGGAGGGCCTTTGGAAACCAATACTTGGCGTTGGGTGGCGCGGGCTTGCTGAATGGCGCAGGGTGCCCCGTGCCCGGCGTCAGATCGGGGTTTCCACGGGCCGTTCGGCCTGTGCGGCCCCGTTGATGTTGCAGGTGACGTCTGCACCGGCGGCCAGCGCGGTGACGGGGCAGAACCCCGGCATCACCCTCAGAGCTTCGATTCGATCGGCAGCCAGCGCAGCACCCGCGCCAGCGCCCGCAGCCAGAGCGACGCAAACGGCTCCCGCCGCAGCCGCGTCGTCCCGTCTGTCCATTCCAGGCTGCCCTGCGGCGTCAGCCCCACCCGCCAACTGCAGCGGGGGCTGATCAGCCGCTCATGCTCCGCGCGGACCAGGGCGGCGACCTGCTCATCCTCCACGAAGGTCCCCATCTCCGTGTTCAGCGCGATGGAGCGCTGGTCGAGGTTGAACGACCCCACGAAGCTCAGCCGCCCATCGACGACGAAGGCCTTGGTATGCAGGCTCGCGCCGCGCGAACCGAAGACGCTCAGCCCTTCATCGCCGCTCGGCTTCAGCTCGTGCATTTCGACCCCGGCGGCGAGCAGCCGGTCACGATAGCGCGCGTAGCCGCCATGGACCGCCGCCACATCCGTCGCCGCGAGCGAGTTCGTCACGACGGAAACGCGCACGCCGCGGCGGACCATGGCCTCGATCTGCGCGGCACCCTGCGCGCCGGGCACGAAATAGGGGGAGATGATCAGCGCTTCCCGCTGCGCGCGCCGCAAGGCTTCCAGCACCGCCGCGCCCAGGCAGTGCGCGACCGGCACCGCGGCGCGGGCCTTGTCCGGCGGATCGGCGACGATGCGGATCGCGTGATGCGGCACCGGCAGGAAGCCACAGGCCGGATCGCCCGTGAGCAACCGCGTGACGAGCGGCGCCTCGGCAAGGCGTTCGAAGAAGGGGCGCGCGTCGGGCGAGGCCCAGGCCGCATCCAGCCGCCGCACCAGCTTGCGCAGCGCCCGGCGGCGATAGGCGGCGCGGCTGATCCGCCGCAGCGGTCGCGCGAGGCGATGCGACCAGTAGCGTTCGAACTCCGCCCGCATGGCCTGGACGGGTGGGCCGCGCAGAACCAGGTCGAGGTCGCGGAAGTTGAAATGGCCCGAGGCGTCGAAATACTCGTCGCCGATGTTGCGCCCACCCGCGATGGCGCAGCTCCCATCCACGATCCAGGCCTTGTTGTGCATCCGGCGATCGAGGTGCCAGCCGCCGAACAGCATCTCCAGCACCAGGCCCGGCGGGCCGAAGCGCCGCCAGGAAGTGGCGTTGAACAGCCGCACCTGGACACGAGGGTGGGAATCCATCGCGGCCAGCACGCGCTCCGCACCGATCGCATACATGTCGTCGAGCAGCAGCCGCACCGCGACGCCGCGATCGGCGGCGTGGAGCACCTCGCGCGCCAGCAGGTTGCCGGTCAGGTCGCCATGCCAGGCGTAGTATTGCAGGTCGGCGCTGCGCGTGGCGGCGCGCAGTGTGGCGGCGCGCGCGGCGAAGGCGGTCAGCCCATCCGGGATGAGGGCGACGCCACTGGTCGCTGTCGGGGGTGCGGGCCCGGCGGCGGCCTGTGTCGCGGCGGACATGGCACGGCTGCGATCAGGCCGCCACGGCCATCGCGGCGGACGGCGCCGCGGCCAGGTCGAGCCGCGCGGTCAGCGGCAGATGGTCGGACGCGATGCGCGCCAGCGGCGATTGATGCGCGGCGAGGTTGCTCAGCAGCCCATTGGGGCGACAGAGGATGCGATCGAGGCTCAGCACCGGCAGGCGGGAGGGGAAGGTGGCCGGGCCGCCATCGACCGGGCCGAAATCCCGCTCCAGCGCGCGCAGGGAGGATCGCGGGCCGGGCCGCCATTCGTTCAGGTCGCCCAGCAGCAGGATGGGCGTGTCGTCGGCCTCGGCGATGCTTTCGAGCAGCGCGTTGATCTGCTGGGCCCGGTGCCGGCGCAGCAGGCCGAGATGGGCGGCGACGACACGGACCCGGCCGGCGGGCAACTCCATGTCGACCATGACGGCGCCGCGCGGCTCGCCGCCGGGCAGGCGCAGGCGGCGCGCCTCGATCATCCGGGCGTTGCGGGCGAGCAGGGCGTTGCCGTGCCAGCCATGCCCGCCGCGCGACATGGCGAGGGGCATCATGGTCAGCCCCGTCTCGCGTTCCAGCGCGGCCATGTCGAGCAGCCCCTCGCGCCGCCCGAAGCGGCGGTCGGCCTCCTGCAGGGCGAGGATGTCGGCATCCAGTTCGCGGATCACGGCGGAGATCCGGTCCGGGTCGAAACGATTATCCGTACCGACGCATTTGTGAACGTTGTAGGAGGCGATGCGCAGCGCGCCGGGCGGCGCGTCGGTCGTCTGGGCGGTCCGTGCGGGCAGGCGGAGCAGGCGGCGGGCCAGGAAGCTGGTGAAGGCCTGAGCGCGATCCGAGGTGAGCTGCCGGCGGGACATTCGTGCCTTCCAGGGTTGGCGCCGGCCACACGCCCGGCATGATGGGTTTACATGGATGCGCCGCAGCGCGCGATCCAGCATTGCAACGCTTTGGTACGAAAGAGGTTACCCGTGGCATATGAAGGCATTCGGACGCATCGCCCGCTGATCATGGGTCGCCGCGGCGCGGTGGCGACGAACCATCCGGTGGCCACGGCGGCGGGACTCGAGATCCTGCGGGCCGGCGGGTCGGCGGCGGATGCGGCGGTGGCGATCTCGCTGACCCTCGGCGTGGTCGAACCGCATATGTCCGGGCTCGGCGGCGACGGCTTCTATCACCATTGGTCGGCGAAGACGGGCCGGGCCGAGACCTTCGCCGGCACGGGGCCGGCGCCGGCCGCCGCGACCGTCGCGCGCTACCGGGCGGAGGGCGGCATTCCGATCGACGGGCCACTGTCGGTGCAGACGCCGGGCAAGGTGGCCGGGCTCGCGGCGCTGCATGCGGCGCATGGGGCGAAGGCCTGGGGAGCGCTGTTCGGGCCGGCGGTCGAGGCCGCGCGCGACGGCTTCGCCGTGACCGCGGCGCTGCGCCACTTCTGCGGGGAGAACCGCCGGCGCATCGGCGCGGACCCGACCAGCGCGGCGGTCTTCCTGCCGGGCGGGGCGCCGCCCGCGGTCGGCGCGCTGGTCACGCAGCCTGCCCTGGCCGCGACGCTGCAGCGCCTGGCGGCGGAAGGGCCGGAGGATTTCTATCGCGGCGCGCTGGCACGCGACGTCGCGGCCGATTGCGCGGCGATGGGTGCGCTGGTGGCGGCGGGGGACCTCGCCACGGTGCGGCCGCGCCTTGCCCCGCCGATCGGCATCGCCTGGCGTGGATTCGAAGTGCGGCAGACGCCCCAGCCATCCATGGGCTTCGCGTTGTTGCAGATGCTGCGCATCATCGAGGGCTTCGACCTCGCCGCCATGGGCTGGGGCAGCGCCGAGCTGCTGCACCTGATGATCGAGGCGAAGAAGCGCGCCTTCCTCGACCGCGAGGCCGAGGCCGGGCGCGACCAGCCGGATTTCGCGGCGCTGCTGTCCGATGCGCGGGCGGCGGCGCATGCGGCGGCGATCGGCAAGCGCGCCGCGTCCCTGCCGGTGCGCGCCATGGCGGAAGCCGACACGACCTATTTCTGCGTCGTCGATGCCGAGGGCAACACCGTTTCCGCCATCCAGTCGATCAACGGCGCCTTCGGGTCGGGCGTGACGGGCGCGCGCACCGGCATCCTGTTCAACAACCGCATGGCCTATTGGCATCTGGATGAGGGGCACGCCAACAGCCTCGCGCCGGGACGGACGGTGCGCCACACCATGAACGCGCCGATGGTGATGAAGGAGGGCAAGCCGTGGCTGGTCTTCGGCACGCCCGGCGCCGACAACCAGGTGCAGGTGAACTTCCAGGTGCTCGTCGCCTGCGCCGTCTTCGGCTTCGATCCGCAGCAGGCGGTGGAAGCGCCGCGCTGGACCTCCTCCCAGCCCGGGCAGGAATCCAACTACCCGCATGGCGGCGGCGATGTCTTGACCATCGAGCGCGGCGTCGGCGAGGCCGCCATCGCGGGGCTGCGCGACCGCGGGCATGAGGTGAAGGTGGTGGGCGACCTCGACGGCGCCTGCAGCGTCGAGGCGATCCGCGTGCTCGGCAATGGCGTGCGCATGGCGGCGTCCGATCCCCGGCGGGATGGCTGGGCGGCGGCGTACTGAAAGCCGCCCGGGGCAACGGATCGCGGCGCCGGCAACGACGCCTTGCGCCGGCCTTCTCCTTGCCGCCAAATCAGGCGGCAGGGAGAAGAAGCGGATGCGGACCCAGGTTGGCATCGTCGGTGCGGGGCCGGCAGGACTCCTGCTGGCGCAGATGCTGCACCAGCGCGGCATCGACAGCGTCGTCATCGAGGACCGGTCGCGCGAGCATGTCGAAAGCCGGATCCGCGCGGGGCTTCTTGAGCAGGGCGCGGTCGAGACCCTGACCGAAGCAGGCGTCGCCGATCGCCTCCATCGCGAAGGGCTGGTGCATCATGGCCTGGCGCTGCGCTTCGGCGGGCAGGCGCATCGCGTGGACCTGTCGGGGCTGACCGGCGGCAAGGTCGTGACGATCTACGGCCAGCAGGAAGCGGTGAAGGACATGATCGCGGTCCGGCTCGCCGCCGGGCTGCCGCTGCACTTCGCGGTCCAGGGCGTCGCGGTTCATGACCTGACCTCGACACGGCCCTTCATCACCTTTCGCGAGAATGGGCAGGACCGGCGCGTCGACTGCGACATCATCGCCGGCTGCGATGGGTTCCACGGGATCTGCCGGCCCTCGATCCCGCCTTCGGCGCTGACGATCTTCGACCGGATCTACCCCTTCGCCTGGCTCGGCATCCTGTCGCGGTCGCGGCCGGTGTCGGAGGAGCTGGTCTATGCGCGCCACGAGGATGGCTTCGCGCTGGCGACGATGCGCAGTCGGACGCTCAGCCGGCTCTACCTGCAATGCGCGCCGGACGAGGATCCGGCGCAATGGTCCGACGACCGTATCTGGGCGGCGTTGCGCGAGCGCCTGGGCGGGGAGCTGGAACATGGCCCCATCCTGCGGAAGGGCGTGACCGCCATGCGTTCCTTCGTGGCGGAGCCGATGCGCTACGGCCGCCTGTTCCTCGCGGGCGATGCCGCGCATATCGTCCCGCCCACGGGGGCGAAGGGGATGAACCTTGCCATCGCCGATGTGCGCGTGCTGGTCCGCGCGCTCGAAGCCTTCTTCGCCGGGCGCGGCGAGGCGCTGATGGACAGCTACTCCGCCACCTGCCTCGATCGCGTCTGGAAGGTGCAGCGCTTCTCCTGGTGGATGACGCAGCTTCTGCATCGCTATGACGGCCACGACGCCTTCGAGGAACGGGTGCGCCGCGCGGAGCTCGACTACCTCGTGCAGTCGCGCGCGGCGCTGACCACGCTCGCGGAGAACTACGTCGGGCTGCCCTACACGGCTTGAGCGAGGATGCCCTCGACCACCTGCTGGACGTCGAGGGCCTCGCGCAGCGTGGCGAGGTGATGCGCCTCGCCGCGCGTCATGGCGGCGACGCCATCGAGCTGGCGCTGCAGGACCATCGGGCGCATGCGGTCATTGGGCAGGGCGTCGGGGGCGGCGGACCAGACGCCATCGGCGCCGCGACGCTCGGCATAGGACCAGTCGCGCAGGCGGATCGCACCGGCGGGGCCTTCCAGCACCCAGGCATTGTGGTCGTCGGCGAGCGTCGTGCCGACGCCGCCCGACAGCGTGACGGGCACACTGCCGGCGGTGATCTTCGCGGCGATCGCCGTCTCGGATCGGTCGGGCGCGGCGAAGGTCGCGCGCGCCTGCTCCAGTACCAGCGGTCCGAGCTGGCGGCGGGTGAGGAAGAGGAAGTGCGACACCACCTCCCGCGTGAAGCCGCCCTGCTGCGGTCGGTCGAGCCAGGTGTGCGCGCCGCGTTGCCAGGAGCGCGGCCAATTCGCGAAGGCGATGGTGATGGCGAGCTCGCGCGGATCGCCCACCACGCCCGCGGCGCGCCAGGCGTTGAGCTGCGCGACAGCCGGCGAGGAGGCCATGGGGAAATTCACCGCGCCGCGCGCGCCGGCGGCCTCGGCGGCCGCGACGAAGGCCTGCGCCTCGGCGGTGTCCACCGACAGGGGCTTTTCGAGGAAGACCGCCTTGCCCGCAGCGAAGGCGGCCTTGGCATGGACCAGGTGGAAGGCGGGCGGGGCGGCGATGTAGAGGCAGTCGCAGCCTGCGATGACGGCATCCGGACTGTCGAGCATCGGCACGCCGGGTGCAGCTTCGGCGAGGCGGATGGCCGCCTCGGGCGAGGGGTCCCACACGCCGGTCAGGCGCACCTGGTCATGGCCCGCGCCGAAGCGTGCCAGCCGTTCCCCCATGATGCCAAAGCCGATGATGCCGAGGCCGATCCGTTCCGCCATCGCCGTGTTCCTCTCTGCGTGGCCGCCGGTATCGCCGGTCAGGCGTCGGCGGTCCATCCCGTCCGGCGGCGCAGCCCGACCAGCAGCGAGACCACGGCGAGCTGCGCCGCGACCAGCAGCATCGGCAGCATCCAGCCACCGGTCAGCGTCACCAGCCCCGAGAAGACCGACGGCCCGGCCACGTAACCCAGGAAGATGAACAGCGTGGTCCCCGAGGTGACGTCGCTGACCCGGTCGGGCGGCGAGACGCGCGCCACCTCGGCGAGCGAGATGCCGTTCCAGGACGCGCCCACGAATCCGGCGAGGCCGCAGAGCAGCATCAGCAGCGGCAACGGCGCATCGTTCGGCAGCAGCGCGAGCGCGACCACGGTCGCGGCGGCGACCAGCCCCTGCACGGCGAGGTTGCGCGTCGCATTGCCCGTGCGGTCCGCGATCCAGCCGAGGAAGATGCGCGCGACCACGCCGGCCACCTGCATCACCGCGAAGATGCTGCCCGCCTGCACCAGGCCCATGCCGCGCGTTTCCACCAGCCAGGTGACGGTGAAGGAGAACAGGTAGCCCTGGCACAGCGCGAAGGCGACCGACAGGGCGACGAGCGGCGGCAGCAGCGGATCGATGCGGAGCGCGGCGATGGGGGCGGCGACGGTCTGCGGCGAGAGCACGTCGCGCAGCGCGATGCTGCGCCCGGCGTCGCGTTCCGTATCCAGCGCGGCGCGCAGCGGCTGGATCGCCGCCGCGGCGAGCAGTGCCGTGATCACCGCGACGAGCAGCGCCATGGGCCAGCCGGCGGCGGCCGCGATGGGGGCGGAAATCAGCCCGGCCAAGGCGCCCCCGAGCGGCGCGCCCGCCTGCTTCACCGAGAAGATCAGCGTGCGATGTTCCTTGGGCGCCGTCGCGGCGAGGATGCGGCTGCCCGCGGGCGGGGAGGGACCGTAGCCGACGCCGAGCAGCAGCGCCGCGACAGCGAGCGCGGGCACTGTGCCGAAGCCGGCCGCGAGCAAGGCCACCGCGCAGATCACCGCGCCGGCCTGCAGCGTGCGCACCGGCCCCAGCCGCGCCAGGAACGGCCCGCCGAGCAACAGGAACAGCACGGTTCCGAGGGCCGTGAGGGAGGAGAAATTGCCGACGCGCTCCGGTGCCAGGCCGGCGCTCGCGGTGATCAGCGGGGCCACGACCGGGAGTGATTGCGTCATGAAGGAGGCGACCGACTGCATCAGCAGCGTCGCGCCGAGAGCTGCGATCCAGGGCGCCATGCCGCCAGCCTAGGCGGACCGCGCGCCGCCGTTAAGGCGGCATCTTGCCATGGCGCGCCGGCCGGTCGAGCATCGCGCCAACACAACACTGGAAGGAAACGGCCATGGCAGAGACTGCCGGACCCGTGGGATTCATCGGATTGGGCATGATGGGGCTGCCCATGTCGCGCAGCTTGGTCGCGCGCGGCTTCCGCGTGCTCGGCTGCGATCCGTCTGAGACCGCCCGCGCGGCGGTGGCCGAGGGTGCGCCGGCGGGGGCGGTGTCCTTCGCGCCCGATCCCGCCGCGGTGGCCGCGGGCGCGGATGTCGTGGTGCTGATGCTGCCGAACAGCCGCGTCGTCGCGCAGGTGATGGAAGGGCCGGGCGGCGTCTTCGCGGGGCTGCGGCCGGGCGCGCTGGTGATCGACATGTCCTCCTCGGAACCCGCGGAGAGCCGGCGGCTTGCCGCGCTGGCCGAGGCCAAGGGCGCGCGCTTCGTCGATGCGCCGGTCTCGGGGTCGGTGGCCAAGGCGAAGACGGGCACGCTCGCCATCATGGTGGGCGGCGACGACGCGGCCTTCACCCAGGCGGAGCCCGTGCTGAAGGGCATGGGCGAGGCGATCATCCGCACCGGCGCGGTGGGCAGCGCGCATGCCATGAAGGCGCTGAACAACTACGTCTATGCCGCCGGGCTGCTGGCGACCGCTGAGGCGCTCAGGATGGGCGAGAAGCTCGGCCTCGACCTCGGCATCCTGACGGATGTGATGAACGCCTCCTCGGGCCGCAACATCGCCACCGAGACCAAGGCACGGCAGGAGATCATCAACGGGCGCTATGCCGGCGGCTTCCAGCTCGGGCTGATGCGCAAGGATCTCGACACCGCGGGCAGCATCGCCGCCGATACGGGGTTCCGCGCCGAGATGCTGGCGCTGTGCCGCGACCATTGGGCCAAGGCGGTCGAAGCGCTGGGCCCCACGGTGGACAATACCGAGATCCACCGCTTTATCGGAACCAACACGTCCAAGGGATGAACCACATGACCGAATGGAATCGTCGCGCGCTGCTGGGTGGCGGCGCGGCGTTGCTGGCCGCGCCGGCCCTGGCGCAGACACGCTGGCCGGACCGGCCGATCCGCCTGGTCGTCGCCTTTCCCGCCGGCTCGGTGACCGACACGCTGATGCGCCACCTGGCGGAGCCGCTGACGCGCGAACTCGGCCAGCCGATCATCGTGGACAACCGTCCGGGCGGCAGCGGCGTGGTGGGAACCGAAAGCGTCGCGCGATCGGCGCCGGACGGGAATACCTGGGTGGTGCTGTCGGTGACCAACGGGGCGCTGAACACCTACACGATCCGGCGCCTCTCCTACGATCCGATCAAGGATTTCGCGCCGATCGGCTTCGTCGCCGAGACGGCCTATCTGCTCGTCGTGCCGGCGAGTTCCCCCGCGCGCGACCTGCGCGGCCTCATCGAGCATGCCAAGGCGTCGCGCACGCCGCTGACCTTCAGCTACGGCAATTCCTCCTCGCTGATCGCCTCGATGACGCTGGCGCGCATGGGCGGGGTGGAGATGACGGGCGTGCCCTATCGCGGTGGGCCGGAGGCGCTGACGGATGTGATCGCCGGGCGCATCGACAGCACCTTCACCGATTTCGCCGCCGGCATGCCGCAGGTGCGCGAGGGCAAGGTGCGCGCCATCGCCGTGACCTCGGCGCAGCCTTTCCCCCTGGCACCCGACATCCCGACCGTGAAGTCGGTGCTGCCCGGCTTCGATTTCGATGTCTGGTTCGGCCTGTCCGTGCCGGCCGGCACGCCGGAGCCGATCATAAGCCGGGCCAATGCGGCGCTGAACAAGGTGCTCCAGGATGCCGAGCTGAAGGAGCGTCTCGCGCGGCTCGGCTACACGCCGCGCGGGAGCACGCCGGCCGAGTTCCAGGACTTCCTGCGCAACCAGATCGCCGTGCTGTCCGCCCGCGCGCGGGAGGCGGGGCTGGAGCAGCAGTAGCACCTCATTCCGGCGCGTCGCAGAGATAGCGCCGGATGTGATAGGGCTGCGCGGCGAAGGCCGGGCAGTAGGAGGCGACGACCGGGGCAAGGCGTTCGAACAGCGCCTTGCGATCGGCGTTCAGCGCATCGAGCCGGTCGCGCGCTTCCTCCGCCTCCGCGGCGAGCTTCACGAGATCGACCGTCAGCAGCCGGCGGTCCTTCACCACGAAGCGGCCGCCGATCATGACGTGGCGCAGGCTCGACCCATCCTCGACATGCACCATCTGGTTCACCGACCAGCGATGCGGGATCCAGTTGATGGCCGACAGGTCGAGGAAGACGATGTCAGCCTTGAAGCCCGGCGCGATGGCGCCGATGTCCTCGAAGCCGAGCGCCTTTGCCGAGCCCTGCGTCGCCGCCCGGTAGACTTCCTCCACCGACGCCCAGGCATGCGGATCGGGGGTGAGGACCTTTGAGAGGGTGGAGGCGACGCGCATCGCCTCATACATGTTCTGGTGGTCGGAGGAGGACGACCCGTCCGTCCCGATGCCCACCGTGACGCCGAGATCGAGCGCGCGCCGCAGCCCGAACATCCCGTTGCCCAGCTTCATGTTGCTGCCCGGGTTATGCGCGAGCGCGCCGCCGGCATCACGCAGCCGCTTGAGGTCGTCGTCATCCATCCAGATGCCGTGCGCGGCGGTGAAGCCGGGCCGCACCAGCCCCAGCCCATCCATGTGCGCGAGCAGCGTCTTGCCATAGCGGCGCATGCCGGTGAGCGCCTGGACCTTGCTTTCCCCGAGATGGGTATGCAGCCCGACCCCCGCATCGCGCGCGAGGTCCCGGCAGCCGCAGAGGAAGGCATCCGAACAGTGATGCGGGATGGTGGGGGCGACGGCGGCGCGGATGTCCTTCGCGTTCCAGCGCCAGCGCGACAGTGCCTCGCGCATCGCCGCGAGGATCTGTTCGTGCGGGGCAAGGCGCGCGCGGTCCACCTCGGCGCGCAGCGCCTCCGGCAACGCATCGCGCAGGCCGGGGATGGCGTCGTACAGTGTCGTATCCGCGACCATCGGCGCGATGACGGCGCGCATGCCGACCGTGGCATAGGCCTCGGCCGTGGCGTCGAGGCCATCGGCGGTCGGCAGGGGCACTTCCGAGAAGAGGTCATAGGCGGCGGTGCAGCCCTTCAGCACCAGCTCCGCCGCGTTGATCGTCGCGGACAGCTTCTTGTCCTGCAACCCGCGCGAGCCCACCAGCCAGGGCGCGGCGGTGAGCGACATCTCGAGCGTCCAGCGATCCGCGCTGCCGCGCGCGAGCGCGCCGTGACCATGGGTATGGGCGTTGATCAGGCCGGGATGCAGCAGGAAGCCATCGGCCTCGACGATCTGCGCCTCCTCGGGCGCGGTCAGCCCGGGGCCTACCGCGAGGATCACGCCATCCTCGATCAGGATGTCGGCCCGCTCGGCGCGCTGGATGGCGGGATCGACCAGCCGTCCGCCGCGGATCAGGGTGACGCCGGGCTCGATCTCCGCCATGCCAGTCTTCCTCCGTCAGATGTTCACGCCCTTGAGTGCGGCGATCACCGCCTCTGTCACCTGTTCCGTCGTCGCCGTGCCGCCAAGGTCGGGCGTCAGCACGTCGCCGCGCGCGGTCACCGCCTCCACCGCGCGCATCAGGCGCTGCGCGGCCGGTGCCTCGCCGAGATGCTCCAGCATCATCGACGCCGTCCAGAAGGCACCGAGCGGATTGGCGATGCCCTTGCCGGTGATGTCGAAGGCCGAGCCGTGGATCGGCTCGAACATCGAGGGCCGGCGCCGCTGCGGGTCGATGTTGCCGGTCGCGCCGATGCCGAGCGACCCCGCCAGGGCCGAGGCGAGGTCGGACAGGATATCGGCATGCAGGTTGGTCGCGACGACGGTGTCGATGCTGCCCGGCTTCATCACCATGCGCGCGGTCATCGCGTCCACCAGCATCTTCTCGACGGCAAGGTCCGGATACTGCGCGGTGACCTCGGCGCAGACCTCGTCCCACATCACCATGCCGTGGCGCTGGGCGTTGGACTTCGTCACGACGGTCAGGTGCCTGCGCGGGCGGGACATGGCGATCTCGCAGGCATGGCGGCAGATGCGCGCGACGCCCTCGCGGGTGAAGACGGCGACGTCCATCGCGACCTCGATCGGCAGGCCACGATGGGCGCGGCCGCCCACGCCGGCATACTCGCCCTCGGAATTCTCGCGCACGATCACCCAGTCGATCTGGCTGCCGAGATCCTCGCGCAGCGGGCCACGCACGCCGGGCAGCAGCTTCGTGGGGCGGACATTGGCGTATTGGTCGAAGCCCTGGCAGATGGCCAGGCGCAGTTCCCACAGGGTGATGTGGTCGGGGATGTCGGGCGCGCCGACCGCACCGAAGAAGATCGCGTCGAAGCCCTTGAGCTGCTTCAGCCCGTCATCGGGCATCATCCTGCCGGTGCGGCGATAGCGGTCGCTGCCCCAGTCGAAGTCCTGGAAGGCGACGGAAAAGCCGCCCTGCGTCTCGGCCACCGCCGCCAGCACGCGGCAGCCTGCCGCGATGACTTCCGGTCCGATGCCGTCGCCCCCGATGGCGGCGATCCTGTGCTGGCGCATGCGACGTTCCTCCTGTCCCGGGTCTTCCCTGCCGCCACCCCGGCCGGTGCGCAAGGGGGTCAGCGCCGGAAGCGGAGATCCATCCCGCGCGTCCGCCAGCCCGCCTCGATGGCGTCGATGTCCGTGAGGCCCGCCGGGTTGGCGCGCGAGGGCCGCGTGTGCAGCGAGGGCTCGGCCTGCACCCGCCACAGGGCCAGCAGCCGTGAGAGTTCGACCAGTGGTTCGGCATGGTCGTCCACGCGCAGACTGATATCGGGGAAATCCTCGGTCGTGGTGAGCATCAGCGCGGCGGATTGCCGTCCGCGCCTGTCGCCGCCCGCCGCCTGGCCGGCGTGCAGGGCCTCCATCAGCCGTTCGGGCAAGGGCAGGTCGCGGCGCTTCGTGAAGACCTCGGCCGTATCGGCCACGACGCGGCCATTCGCCAGCATGTTGCCGGCGACGCTGAAATCCTCGCCCGCGACGGACCCGCACCACTCGACGCAGTTCGCCCCCGTATGGGCGGCGACGCGGCCTGCGGCGTCGACCACATGGATCTGCCGCAGCCCTTCGCCTTCGTCGCCGGCCAGCGCGGCGCGCAGCGCGAGATGCGCCGGCAGCCCGCGCGCCAGCGCCTCCAGCACCGCGGGTCCGAGATAGCGGTTGCTCATGGATTGGGTGGAGACGGCACCCACGCCGCTGCGCAGGAAAGGGCAGGAGGCACCGACCGCCAGGTTGCAGGTGGTGACCGCGACGGCGAAGGCGCCGGTCTGGGGGGCGCGCGCGACGATGGACCAGGTCATGGGCGAAGGCTCCGCTGATCGGTTCAGGTTGACAGCGATGTGCCGGGCCGTCGATGTGAAGGGCAACAAGACGGGAGGAACAACGACATGACGATCGTGCTGTCACGCCGCTTGCTTGCCGCCGCGATCGCCGGCGTGCCGGCCATCGCGCGCAGTCAAACCGCCTGGCCCGACCGGCCGGTGCGGCTGGTGGTGCCCTTCGGCGCCGGGGGCGCGGTGGACACGCTCTCGCGCACCGTCGCCAACGCCTTTCCGCCGCAGGCCAACGGCCAGGCGATGGTGGTGGAGAACCGCTCCGGCGCGGGCGGGACCATCGCCGGCGGCGCCGTCGCGACCAGCCGGCCCGATGGCTACACGCTGATGATGGCGGATCTCGGCGCCAATGCCATCGGCAGGCTGCTCCAGCCGGGCCTCGGCTACGATCCGCTGACCGCCTTCTCGCCCATCATCCATCTGGTGAACCTGCCGCTGGTCATCGTAACCAGGCCGGGGCTGGAGGCGCGCACGCTGCCGGAACTGATCGAACTGGCGAAGCGGCGCAACGGGGAGATGACCTATGCCTCCCCCGGCGTCGGGCATGCGAGCCATCTGAGCGCGGAACTGCTGGCGCGGCGGGCGGGCATACGCTGGCAGGCGGTGCATTACCGGTCGGGCGCGGATGTCATGCGCAGCACCATCGCGGGCGAGACGGACTTTACCTTCCCTTCCGTCTCGACCTCGCTGCCCTTCATCCGGGAAGACAAGGTGCGCGCCATCGCGGTGAGCACCGCGGAGGCAGTGCCGGCCCTGCCGGGAATCCCCCCGGTGGCGGCGACCTATGCCGGCTTCTCTTCTGCCACCTGGCACGGCGTGGTCGGCCCGGCGGGGCTGCCGCGGGAGATCGTGCTGGCGGCGAATGCGGCGCTGCGGGCGATCATCACCACGCCCGCAATCAAGGAACAGACGGAGCGCGTGCAGGCCGCGCAGATCGTCGCCGGCACGCCGGAGGAATTCGCGAGCTTCATCCGCGCCGAGGCCGCGAAGTGGGAGCCGGTGATCCGCGAGGGGAATATTCGGGCGGAGTGACGGGGCGTGTTGGAGAGGGGCTCTGCCCCTCTCCAAACCTCACCGCGCCAAAGGCCGAAGGGCCTTTGGAAACCTCAACCTGGTGCCGTGCGCTGCTGTGGCAATGACCGTCGCGATCCACTTTTGCGCACAAGAGACGATCGGGAGATACAGGGCTGAAATTGCGCCCAGCGCCAAGTGCCGGCGGTCCTGGCCACACTGTGGCCTGGCGGGGAG
>JAYRJZ010000123.1:0-14465 GCA_041906015.1 Roseomonas sp. | reverse complement strand
GGGGCGGCCGGGGCGCGGCCGGCGGCGCCGCGCGCAGTACGGCATCCGGATAGAGCGACATCCCTGTCGCCGGCTCGTCATTCTGGGAGACGTAGCGCCCGCCTCGCGCCAATTCCCCCGACATGCCCGGTCCGTACAGGGTGAAGGCGACGCCGGTATGATAGCGGAAGCCGCGGAACTCCACCGGATCGAGCGTGATGCGCAGCCCCGGCGCACGCACCGCGATGGCGGCCAGCACGGCCGCCGCATTCTCCGCGATGGCGCGGGCGGCGGGTGGCAGCGGCGCCGCGTCGAGGGCGGCGAGCGCCCCCTCGGCCGGCCCCGTCGCGGCCATCAGGCCGGGCAGGACGGCGAGCGCCCCATCCTGCCCTTCCACCAGTTCCGCCACTGCCGCGCTGTCCTTGCGGTCCAGCGCATGGGCGAGGCGCATGCGCAGCGTCGGTTCGATCCGGGCCGTATCGAACAATGCCGGCACCAGGGGCGGCAGGGTGACATCGAGCGAAACCGGCGTGACGCCGACCGCCGCCAGCGCCTCGACGGCGACGACCGCGACCTCGGCATCCGCCGCCGGGGCGGCGCCGCCGATCAGTTCCACCCCCACCTGCGCCAATTGCCGCGCCGGGGCGAGCTGCGTGCCCCGCACCCGCAGCACCTGGCCGGCATAGCAGAGCCGCAACGGCCGGGCCTGGGCGCCGAGCCGCGTCGCCGCGATGCGCGCCACCTGCGGCGTGGTATCCGCCCGCAGCCCCATCATCCGCTGGCTGACCGGATCCATGAGGCGGAATGTCTGTTCGGCGACCGCCGCGCCGGACCCGGCGAGGAGGCTGTCCTCGAATTCCAGCAGGGGCGGCTTCACCCGCTCATACCCATGGCTGGCGAAGACGCCCATCATCGCCTCGACAAGGGCGGCTTCCCGCTCGGCCTCGGGGGGGAGCAGGTCGGCAAGGCCCGCGGGCAGCAGGCCGGGGTTGGGCGGATCGTCGGTCATGGCCGGGCGAGGGTGTGGCAGGGCCCCGGCCCCCGGGCAACCCCTGCCCGCGCAGGGCCGCCCCGCGCCCCGATTCCGCCCCAACCCCGCCGCCCTGCCGCCACGCGGCGGGACCACAAACACCATGCCCGCTTTACCGATCGTCAAACTTCGCGGCCGCAGGATCGTTGGACGCCCATGTGAGGCGCCATGAGGAATGCCATGTCAGACGTCAGCGCCACCGCCGTCACCGAGTTTCCCCGCCCGCATGGCGAGGATGCCCATGACCGTGCCGAGCATCCCGCCCTTGCCCTGGCGAATGGGCTGCTGCTGGCCCTGCCACTCTGGGTGCTGATCGGGCTGATCATCTGGTGGCTGTTCTGAACGCCCCGTAGGCGTGCCGGAAACGGAGCGTCGCCGCCCCTTCTCGGATCGGGGGCGGGTCGGGCATCCTGCATCCTGCCAGGTGACACGGAGGATGGGATGAACCGCAGGGCGATCTTGGGTCTTGGATGTCTCGCGGCGCTCGCCGCCTGCGGTGCGTCCCAGCCGCCGGACTTCAGCTATGGCGGCGCCGGGTTCCAGATCAACAATGTCCGGCAGAACCTCGCCTACGCCGAACGGAATTTCGGCGACATGTCGCTTTACCGCGGCAAGCCCGCCGAGGCGGCCGCGGCGCTGGCGCAGTTCGAAGCCGCTGTCGCCGGCATGCGCGACCCCGCCACCACCATCGCCCTGCCCATGCGCTACGGCCCCCAGGTCGCCGCCGCGATCCGCGAGGAACGCCAGGCGATCGGCGTGTCCTTCGACGTGCTGCCGGGCACCGTCGCTGCGGCGCTCGCGAATGCCGTGGGCCCGCTGCAGAGCGGCAACCAGGCTGCCATCAACGCCGCCCTGTCCAACCCGATCTTCACGCTCGGGCCGCAGGAGACCTATCAGCGCCTCGCGAACCTGCCCCGGATGTGGACCCTGGAATCCATCGCCCCGATCCTGACCCGCGCCGCCGGCAGCGAATCGGGCGTCGTCCTGCCCTGACGCTGCCACTCACCCCGACTGCGGCGCCCGGCACCACATCGGCGTTTTCAACAGCCCTTCGGCCGATGCGGGCTCCCATTGACGTTTCGCAGCAACGCCAATGGGTAACCGTGGCGGGGTGAGGCCCAGAGAGGGGCAAAGCCCCCTCTCCGGTGCCACGATCAGAAGGCGAGCTGCGTCGCCTGCACCACCAGTGGCAACTCGCGCACGCCGGCCAGCACGCCGTCCGGCATCGGACCATCCAGCCCGACCAGGCAGATCGCATCCCCGCCCGGGGCGCTGCGGCCCAGGTGGAAGGTCGCGATGTTCACCCCCGCATCCGCCAGCGCCATGCCGAAGCGGCCGATGAAGCCCGGCTTGTCCTGGTTGGTCACGTAGAGCATGTGGGGCGCGAAATCCGCCTCCACCGCGATGCCCTTGATGGCGACCAGCCGCGGCTTGTTCTCCGCCACCAGCGTGCCGGCGATGGACCGCTCGTAGCGGTCCGTGACCAGCGTCAGGCGGATCAGGGTCTGGTATTCGCCGCTGCGTTCGACCGTGGTCTCGGCCACCTCGATGTCGCGCTGCTTCGCCAGCACCGGCGCGTTGACCATGTTCACCGCCCCCATCAGCGGCGTCAGCACGCCGGCCAGCGCGGCCGCCGTCAGCGGGCGCCGGTTCAGTTCGGCCACCGCGCCTTCGTATTCGACGCGGATCGCCCGGATGGCCCCGTCCTGGGCCGCGGTGAGCTGCCCCGCCATGCCGCCGAGCAGCCGCGCGAGTTCCATGTAGGGCTTGAGGCGCGGCGCCTCCTCGGCCGTGACCGAAGGCATGTTGATGGCGTTGGACACCGCGCCGGTCAGCAGGAAGTCGGCCATCTGGTCGGCCACCTGCAGGGCCACGTTCTCCTGCGCCTCGGCCGTCGCCGCACCCAGATGCGGCGTGCAGACGACATTCTCCAGCGCAAACAGCGGGCTGTCGGTCGCCGGTTCCGTCTCGAACACATCGAGCGCGGCGCCGGCGAGATGACCCGAGGTCAGCGCATCGAACAGCGCCGCCTCATCCACCAGCCCGCCGCGCGCGCAGTTGATCAGCCGCGCACCGGACTTCATGCGGGCGATGTTCTCGCGCGAGAGGATGTTCTTCGTCTGCTCCGTCATCGGCACGTGCAGCGTGACGATGTCCGCGCGGTGCAGCAGGTCGTGCAGCTCGACCTTCTCCACGCCGAGTTCCACCGCACGCTTCTCGGAGAGGAAGGGGTCGAAGGCGACGACCTTCATCTTCAGCCCCACCGCGCGATCCGCGACGATCGAGCCGATATTGCCGCAGCCGATCAGCCCCAGCGTCTTGCCGAACAGCTCGACGCCCATGAAGCGGTTCTTCTCCCACTTGCCGGCCTTGGTGGAGGTGCTGGCCTCGGGGATCTGGCGGGCGAGCGCGAACATCATGGCGATGGCGTGCTCGGCGGTGGTGATGGCATTGCCGAAGGGGGTGTTCATCACCACCACGCCGCGCGCGGTGGCCGATGTCACATCGACATTGTCCACGCCGATGCCGGCGCGGCCCACGACCTTCAGCTTCGGCGCCGCATCGAGCAGCTCGCGCGTCACCTTGGTCGCGGATCGCACCGCCAGCCCGTCGTAATCGCCGATGATCTCGCGGATCTCGGCAGGCTTCAGGCCCGGCTTGAAGTCCACCTCGATGCCGCGGTCCTTGAAGATCTGGATCGCGGCGGGCGACAGCTTGTCGGAGATGAGGACCTTGAGCATCGCTCAGGCCACCACGATGTCGGCTTCGACGGTGGCGAGTGCCCAGTCGAGCCAGGGCAGCAGCGCCTCGATATCCGCGGTCTCGACGGTCGCGCCGCCCCAGATGCGCAGGCCGGGCGGTGCATCGCGATAAGCGCCGGCATCGAGGGCGACACCCTCCTTCTCCAGCAGCGAGGCGATCTTCTTCGCCGCGGCCGCCTGGGCCTCGGCGCCCATCACGGTGAACCAGGGTGCCGTGATCTTCAGGCAGATCGAGGTGCAGGAGCGCGTCGCCGGGTCCTCGGCGAGGAAGTCGAAGCCGGGCTTCGTCGCAACCCAGCGCGCGATCGCGGCGAGGTTGGCCTCCGACCGGGCGATCAGCGCCTTCAGCCCGCCGATCGACTCCGCCCATTTCAGCCCGTCGATGGCATCCTCGACGCAGAGCATGGAGGGGGTGTTGATCGTCTCGCCCTTGAAGATCCCCTCGATCAGCTTGCCGCCCTTGGTCAGGCGGAAGATCTTGGGCAGCGGCCGGTCGGGGCTGAAGGATTCCAGCCGCGCCACGGCGCGGGGCGACAGGGCCAGCATGCCGTGCGCCGCCTCGCCCCCCAGCACCTTCTGCCAGGACCAGGTCACGACATCGAGCTTGTCCCAGGGCAGGTCCATCGCGAAGGCGGCCGAGGTCGCATCGCAGATGGCGAGCCCCTGCCGGTCCGCGCCGATGAAGTCCGCATCCGGCAGCCGCACGCCGGAGGTCGTGCCGTTCCACACGAAGACCACGTCGCGGGCGGGATCGACCTGCGCCAGCTCCGGCAAGGCGCCATAGGGCGCTTCGAGCAGCCGCAGATCGGGAAGCTTGAGCTGCTTGGCGATGTCGGTCGCCCATTCCTTCGAAAAGGACTCCCACACCAGAACATCGACGCCGCGATGGCCGAGCATCGACCACAGCACCATCTCCACCGCCCCGGTATCGGAAGCGGGCACGATGCCGAGCCGCCAATCCGCCGGCATGCCGAGCACGGCCTTGGATCGCTCGATCACCTCGGCCAGCTTCGCCTTGGGGTCCTTCGCGCGATGGCTGCGCCCGAGCAGCGCGCCTTCCAGCGCGGCGAGCGTCCAGCCAGGACGCTTGGCGCAGGGACCGGAGGAAAAGGCAGGATTCGCCGGACGCAGTCCGGGCTTGCGGGTGGCGTTTGCCATGATGCAGCTCCCTTCCAGAAGCGGATGCGCCCCGGTGGGGGGGCGTGGCCCGCTGCCGGCATACGCCTCCGCGCGGCCGGCCGCAACCGGCGGGGCACAAGCACCGTTACGACGCCATGACGCGCGCCCAGGCCTCGATCCTGATCATCGCCGGCCTGGTGCTGGCCCTCTTCGTCTTCATCCCCGACGTCCCGCTGCTCGGCTTCGCCGCGCTGCTGCTGGCGATCGCGCTCAGCATTCCCGCCGGGCTGCTGGTGCGGCTCACCGGCATGCCGCGCTGGGTCGCGGTGCTGCTGGTGGTGGTCGCGATCATCCTGCTGGTCGTCGCGGCCGGCGCGCTGGCCGCTTCCCCCCTCGCCGCCCAGGCGCAGCAACTGGCCGAACTGCTTCCCCGTGCCTTCGACACCCTGCGCCAGAACCTCACCGACAGCGGCTGGGGCGCCTGGCTGTCGGAGCATCTGCGCATGCCCGAAGGCGGTGCCAGCCAGGGGATGAGCTTCCTCGCCACCGCCACCAACACGACGCTGGGCTGGATCGGCAATGCGGCGGTGATCCTGCTCGCCGGCATCTACCTGGCGCTGCGCCCGACCGACTACGTCGCCGGGCTGCGCGCGCTGCTGCATCCCTCGCTCGACGAGCCGGCGGCCGAGACGCTGCGCGATTGCGGCGTGGTGCTGCGCGGTTGGCTCGCGGGCCAGGCCTTCGCCATGGCCTTCACCGGCACGATTGCCTTCGTGGGGCTGACGCTGCTTGGCGTGCCGCTGGCAGGGCTGCTCGCCGTGCTCGCCGCACTGCTGAACTTCATCCCGAATATCGGCCCCGTCATCGCCGCCGTGCCGGCCATGCTGCTGGCTGCGACGGTGTCGCCCTGGATGCCGCTCTGGGTCGCGGCGCTGTTCTTCGCCTCGCAGTTCATCGAGGGCAATATCCTCACCCCCATGGTGCAGTCGCGCACCGCGGACCTGCCGCCGGCGGCGCTGCTGCTGGCGCAGGTGCTGATGGCAGGTGCCTTCGGGCTGCTCGGGATCGCGCTCGCCGCGCCGCTCGCCGCTGTGACCGCGGTGCTGGTGCGGCGGATCTATGCCGAGGGCTGGCTCGGCCGCGCGCCTACACCCTCAGGCTGACGGCCAGGGTGGTGATGGTGGTGATCGCATCCGTGCTGGTGCTGGCGGCGCTGTCGGCCGCCTCGGTGGCTGCGTTGATCAGGTAGCGTTCGACGAGCTTGCGCACGGCCTTGCCATCCTGCAGGTCCCCGAGGTCGAGCCGGGAGGTCACGGCGCGGCCTTGCGTCTCGACCGATTGGATCGAGATCTCGTCGGGCAGGCCGAGCGCGGTGGTCACCACCTCGCGCATCGCCTTGTCGCCCAGCAGCGTATAGACATCGGTGAAGCTCGACGCGTTCTCGAGCGCGTAGAGCGCATTCGCCATGCCGGTCTGCGAATCGTCCAGCCCCGTTCGGTACTGGTACTTCACATAGGCATTGGTCAGCGTCTCGATCATCGACTCGTCCTTCAACCCGTCGAGACCGCTGCTGTAGACGCCCAGCGTCGAGGCCGCGGACTGCCAGGTGGTGCCGAGCTGCGAGGCGAGGGAATCATCATCCTCGGGGTCGGAAAGCAGCGCCTTCTTCAGCAGCGCCGTGTTGTCGACCTGGTCGGCGAGGCCAAGCGCGGGGGCCAGCACCTTCAGGATGCGCGGATCGGACAGCGCGTCCTCGATCGTATCGGCCTTGTCGAGCGCGCTGCGGAACTGCGCCAGCGCGCTGATGGTGACGGTGTCCTTCTCCTCCTGCGCCATCCCCTTTTCCTCCGCCCCCTCGGCGGTGGCGCGGTTGAGCGCGGGGATGGCGTCGGCCGCCGTCCCCGAGGTGGTGCTGGAGGACGACACCCCGAACAGCGTCTGCACCTGGGACAGGGTGATGTTCATGCCGCATCGTCGCACGCGGCCGGTAAGCGCGGGGTTAACCGGGGATGCGGGACGGGTCCACCGTAATGCCGTGATCGAGCGGCCCATGCCCCGCGCCATAGCCCGGCGCCGCCGCGATCGCCGCGCGCACATAGGCCCGCGCACGCATCACCGCATCGCGCAGCGACAGCCCCTGCGCCAGCCCCGTCGCGATCGCCGAGGCCAGCGTGCAGCCCGTGCCATGGGTGTGCCGCGTCTCGATGCGCGGGGCGACGAATTCCTCGGCGCCATCCGCCGTGACGAGCAGATCCGTCACCTCCCCGCCTTCCAGATGCCCGCCCTTCAGCAGCACTGCCGGCACGCCGAGCGCGCGCAGCGCCGTCGCCGCCTCCCGCATCGCCGGCACGTCGCGGATCGGGCGGCCGGTCAGCACCTCCGCTTCCGGCAGGTTCGGCGTGATGACGGTCGCCAGCGGCAACAGCCGCGCCTTCAGCGTCTCGACCGCCTCGGGCGCGAGCAGTGGATGGCCGCCCTTGGCCACCATCACCGGGTCGGCGACGAGGGGGATGTCCTTCGCCCGCGCGGCGATCTCCTCGCACACCGCCTCGATCACCGGCACGTCGTGCAGCATGCCGGTCTTGAGCGCATCGGCGCCGAGATCATCCAGCACCACCGCGATCTGCTGGCGGATGAAGTCGATCGGCACGCCGGCGACGCCATGCACGCCGAGGGTGTTCTGCGCCGTCAGCGCCGTGATCGCGGTCATGGCGAAGCCGCCCAGGGCGGTCACGGCCTTGATGTCTGCCTGGATGCCGGCGCCGCCGCCGGAATCGCTGCCGGCGATGATGAGGACGCGGCCCTTCATGGTGCGCACCGGAGGGGGCGCCGCCCCCTCCGGACCTCCCCTGCCAAAGGCCGAAAGGCCTTTGGAAACCGATACCTGGCGCCGCGCGCCCCTGTCAGGATCATCATCGAAATCCGCTCCTGCGCACCGCGCGCGCCGCGACGACGCGACGCACCGGTCGCGCCCGGCACCAAAGGGAGGTTTCCAAAGGCCCTTCGGCCTTTGGCGGGGTGGGGTCCGGGGAGGGGCAGAGCCCCTCCCCGCTCACGCCGCCTTCTGGCGAATGACATCCGCCAGCCGCGCCACCGTCGCATTCACCAGCGCCTCGTCCTCGGCTTCCGCCATCACGCGGATCACGGGCTCCGTCCCGCTCGCGCGGATCAGCACCCGGCCCCGCACCCCAAGCGCCTCGCTCTCCGCCGCGATCGCCTCCTTCACCGCCGCGTCGTTCAGCGGCGAGGCGCCGGCATAGCGCACATTCACCAGCCGCTGCGGCAGCGGGTCGAAACAGCGCAGCACCTCGCTCGCCGGCCGCTTCTCCTCGACCAGCACGGCGAGCACCTGGAGTGCGGCGATCAGCCCGTCCCCGGTCGTGCCGAAATCCGGCATGATCATGTGGCCCGACTGCTCGCCGCCCAGGTTGCAGCCGATCTCGCGCATGCGCTCGCCCACATAGCGGTCGCCCACCGCAGTGCGTTCCAGCGTCAGGTCGCGCGCGGCGAGGAAACGCTCCAGCCCCATGTTGGACATCACCGTCGCCACCACGGCATCGCCGCGAAGCTGGTCCCGCGCCTGCCAGGACCGCGCGATCAGCGCGAGGATCTGGTCGCCATCGACCAGTTGCCCGCGCTCATCCACCAGCACCACGCGATCCGCATCGCCGTCCAGCGCGATGCCGAGATCGGCCCGCCGTTCCTGCACCAGCGCCGCGAGCGCCGCCGGCGCGGTCGATCCCACGCCCTTGTTGATGTTGAACCCGTCCGGCGCGACGCCGACCGGCACCACCTCCGCACCCAGTTCCCACAACACGGTGGGCGCGACCTTGTAGCCGGCGCCATGCGCGCAATCGACGACGATGCGCAGCCCTTCCAGCGTATGCCCGCGCGGGAAGGAAGACTTCGCCGCCTCGATATAGCGGCCCGGCGCGTCCTCGAGCCGGCTGGCGCGGCCGAGCCGGCCCGGCGCGACCATCGCGGCGGCCAGGTCGCCCGCCATCAGCGCCTCGATCGCGGCTTCCTGCTCGTCGGTCAGCTTCAGCCCGTCCGGGCCGAACAGCTTGATGCCGTTATCCTCATACGGGTTATGCGACGCGCTGATCATCACGCCGAGATCCGCGCGCAGCGAGCGCGTCAGCAGCGCGATGGCCGGCGTGGGCAGCGGTCCGACCAGCACGACATCCATCCCCGCGCCGATGAATCCGGCCGTCAGCGCCGGTTCGAGCATATAGCCCGACAGCCGCGTATCCTTGCCGATCACCACGCGATGGCGATGCGCGCCGCGATTGAAGAAGCGCCCCGCCGCCTGGCCGAGCCGCAGGGCCGTCGCCGCATCCATGGGCGCCGTATTGGCTTTGCCGCGAATGCCGTCGGTGCCGAACAGGCGGCGCGCCGGCGACGGTGGCGGGGGGTTGTCCTTGGGCATGTCCGCGCTCCTCAGGCCCCTTTCCTATCGCGGACGGCCCGCCAGCGTCCATGTGCGGCTGCAACCCGACGCCCCTCGGCGCGTTCAACGGCCTTGGGACGAAGGAGCCGGAGCCATGTGGATCCTCGCCGTCCTCGCCTTCCTGCCGCTGGCCGCGGTCAGCGTGGCGGGGCTGGCCATGGTCATCGCCATCTTCCCCGAGGCGCTGTGGGAGTTGCGCCCCCGCACGATGCTGCTCTACGGCGGCGGGGTTGTCGGCGTCGGCGTCGCGTTGCTGCTCGGCCTGCTGATCGTGCGGCGCGTGGCCGCCGCGCGCGACCGGAGCCTGCAGGATTGCTGAGGTTTGGCGCCGGGCGCGGCCCGTGCTCTGCTGCGCGCCGCCCCAGGGGAGAGAACGCGCCAATGCCAACACCGCCGACCGAGCAGGTCCCCGCCATCCATCACAGCCGCATCGGCGACATCACGCTGACGGTGGTCAGCGATGGCTTCCTCGATGGCTCCATGGCCGTGCTGCAGAACATCAGCGTGGAGGACTCCTCGGCCATGCTGCGCGCGGCCTTCCGGCCGGTGCCGCGGCGCACCTCGCTGAACTGCTTCCTGGTGCATGGACCGGGCGGCCGCGTCGCGCTGATCGACACCGGCGCCGGGACGCATATGCAGAAATCCTCGGGACAACTGCCGCGCAACCTGGCCGCGACCGGCATCCTGCCCGGCGAGATCGACACCATCCTGATGACGCACCTGCATCCGGATCATTCCAACGGCCTCGCCACCGCCGAGGACACCGCCGCCTTCCCCAACGCCGAGCTGGCGATGCATGCCGCCGAGCATGCCTATTGGACCAGCGCGGAAGCCGAGGCCGAGGTGCTGCGCTCGGGCCAGGGCGTGCCCACGGGCGGGCCGTACTTCCCCATGGCACAGCGCCAGATCGCGCCCTATGCGGACCGGATGCGCCTGTTCGGCGACGGCGCCGAGGTCTTCCCGGGCGTCACCGCCGTGCACCTGCCCGGGCATACGCCAGGGCATTGCGGCTACCTGATCGCCTCGGGCGGCGACTCCCTGCTGATCTGGGGCGACACCATCCACCTGCCGGAAGTGCAGGTCCCGCGCCCCGAGGTGACCATCGCCTTCGACGTGGACCCGCCCCAGGCGGCCGCGACGCGTCGGCGCGTCTTCGACATGGTCGCGACCGAGGGCACGCACATCGCCGGCTGCCACGTCCACTTCCCCGGCACCGCGCATCTGGCGCGGGAGGGCAACGGCTACCGGCTCTATCCGGACGCCTGGAGCCAAGTGCTGTAACCTGGGGCAGATCCCGTCCGGGTGGATCATCCGGACGGGTAAAGATGCTCGCGCAAACGACGTGAGCGCGATGACCGCCGCTGCGCATGCACCGGAGGTTTGAATCACGCGATCAAACGACGCGCCCTATTCCGGCGCGCGGCCCATCGCGCAGGCGCGCCAGACGGCGAGCGCCTGCGCCGTTTCCGCCACGTCATGCACGCGCAGGATGGAGGCACCGCGCGCGGCACCCGCCAGCGCCACCGCCAGGCTGCCCGGCACGCGTTCCGACGCTTCCTCGACGCCGGACAGCGTGCCGATGAAGCGCTTGCGGGAAGCCGCCAGCAACACCCGGCAGCCGAGCGTGGCCAGGAGCGGCAGGCGGTCGACCAGCGCCAGGTTGTGCTCCAGCGTCTTGCCGAACCCGATGCCCGGGTCGATCGCGATGCGGCTGCGCGGAATGCCCAGCGCCTCGCAGGTGGCGATGCGGTCGCGCAGGAAGCCTGCCACATCCACCGCCACATCGTCATAGGTCGCGAGCGACTGCATCGTCGCCGGGTCGTCGCCCGGCATGTGCATCAGGATCACCGGCGCCTCGGACCGCGCGACGAA
The DNA here is from genome assembly GCA_041906015.1 of Roseomonas sp. GTDB lineage: Bacteria > Pseudomonadota > Alphaproteobacteria > Acetobacterales > Acetobacteraceae > Neoroseomonas. The sequence continues at coordinate 3,253 of JAYRJZ010000123.1, read as the reverse complement.
GGTCATCGCCTCGGGGTCGTGGCGCAGGGCGGAGATGTCGTTGATGATCTCCGCCCCCGCATCGAGTGCGGCGCGCATCGTCGCGGCATTGCGCGTGTCGATGCTGACCGGCGCGGCCTTCGCCAGTTCCCGGATGACCGGGACGATGCGCGCGATCTCCTCCTCCACGCTGACCGCCGCGGCGCCGGGCCGCGTCGACTCGCCGCCGATGTCGAGCATGTCGGCCCCGGCCTCGAGCATCGCATGGCCGGCCGCGATCGCGGCCCGGGCGTCGAAGTGCCGGCCGCCATCGGAAAAGCTGTCCGGCGTGACGTTGACGATGCCCATGATCGCCGGCCCGCTCGTGCCAAGTCCGGCAAAGGGCGCGCAGGGCTGGGCGATGGCGTGCATCGCCTCATGCCAATCCTCCGGCACCTCACGGATCGGGCCGACACCGAGATCCTCGCCATCCTCGATCAGGCGGACGAAGGCGAAGGCGATGTCGCTGCCCTGGAGCGGCAGGGCGAAACCCTCCCGCAGGGCATGGAAGGCGACGGGGCCGGTAATCAGGCCCAGGGGTTCGACGAAGCGGCCGGTGGTCATGGGGCGCGCTTTGCCCCATCGGGGCCGTGATTGCACCGGGGGATTTTCAGGAACGGGCGGGATTGGAGGGGCCCTGCCCCTCCAAGCCACCCCGCCAGGCCATGAGATGGCCTGGACCGCCGGCACCTGGTGCTGCGAGGTCCGAAGAGGGGCGGCGCCCCTCTCCGATCACGTCGCCGGCGCCGGCCCCGGGTTCAGCCCCGGCGGCCGCGGCGGCGTCGCCCGCCCGGCCGAGGGCACGCTGCCGCGCCCGATATTCACCGGCTCATCCGGCCGGTTGCGCACGACCGGTTCGCCACGGATCACCTGCTTGATCTCGTCGCCCGACAGCGTCTCGTGCTCCAGCAGCCCCTTCGCCAGCAGATGGAGCTCGTCCATGTGCTCGGACAGGATGTGCTTCGCGCGGGCATAGGCGGCGTCGATGATGGCGCGGATCTCGCCGTCGATCTTCTGCGCGGTCGATTCCGACAGGTTCTTGGTCTGCGTCACCGAATGCCCCAGGAAGACCTCCTGGCTGTTGTCGCCATAGGCGATCATGCCGATCACGTCGGACATGCCCCATTCGGTGACCATCATGCGCGCCTGGTTGGTCGCCATCTTGATGTCGCCCGAGGCGCCGTTGGAGACCTTGTCCGGTCCGAAGATCAGCTCCTCCGCGACGCGCCCGCCCATCGCCATGGCGAGTTCCGCCTTCAGCTTGGACTTGTGCTTGGAGTAGCGATCGCCTTCCGGCAGGGACATCACGAGGCCGAGCGCGCGGCCACGCGGGATGATGGTCGCCTTGTGGACCGGGTCGCATTCCGGCTCATGCATCGCGACCAGCGCGTGGCCGGCCTCGTGATAGGCCGTCATGCGCTTCTCGGCATCGGACATGGCCATGGAGCGGCGTTCCGCACCCATCAGCACCTTGTCCTTGGCCTGTTCGAATTCATGCATGCCGACGGTACGCCGCCCGGTGCGCGCGGCGAGCAGCGCCGCCTCATTCACCAGATTGGCGAGATCCGCGCCGGAGAAGCCCGGCGTGCCGCGCGCGATCACCTTCGGATCGACATCGGAGGCCAGCGGCACCTTGCGCATGTGCACGCGCAGGATCTTCTCCCGCCCCTGCACGTCCGGGTTCGGCACCACGACCTGGCGGTCGAAGCGGCCCGGGCGCAGCAATGCGGGGTCGAGCACGTCCGGACGGTTGGTCGCCGCGATGATGATGACGCCTTCGTTCGACTCGAAGCCGTCCATCTCGACGAGCATCTGGTTCAGCGTCTGCTCGCGCTCATCATTGCCGCCGCCGAGGCCGGCGCCACGATGGCGGCCGACCGCGTCGATCTCGTCGATGAAGATGATGCAGGGGGCGTTCTTCTTGCCCTGCTCGAACATGTCGCGCACGCGGGAGGCGCCGACACCCACGAACATCTCCACGAAGTCCGAACCGGAAATCGTGAAGAAGGGCACATTGGCCTCACCGGCGATGGAACGCGCCAGCAGCGTCTTGCCGGTACCCGGCGGACCCACCAGCAGCACGCCCTTGGGGATCTTGCCGCCCAGGCGCTGGAACTTCTGCGGGTCGCGCAGGAAGTCCACGATCTCCTCGAGCTCGGCCTTGGCCTCGTCGATGCCGGCGACGTCGTCGAAGGTCACGCGGCCCTGCTTCTCGGTCAGCAGCTTGGCCTTGGACTTGCCGAAGCCCATCGCGCGCCCGCCGCCGCCCTGCATCTGGCGCATGAAGAAGATCCAGACGCCGATCAGCAGCAGCATCGGGAACCAGGACATCAGGTAGTGCAGCAGCGGGTTGACGTCCGACTCCTCGGGCCGCGCGACGACGCGGACGTTCTTTTCCGTCAGCCGCGAGACGAGCTGCTGGTCGTCCGGCGTGTAGGTCTGGAAGGTGCGGCCATCCGTCAGCGTGCCCGACAGGGTCCGCCCCTGGATCGTCACGTCGCGCACATGCCCGGCGTTCACGTCGTTGAGGAAGTCGGAATAGGCGACCTGCGTCACCCCCGCACGCCCCGTTCCCGACGGATGGAAGAGATTGAACAACGCCACGAGCAGCAGGGCGACGATCACCCAGAGCGCGAGATTCCGGCCGAAATTGTTCACGTGCGCTTATCCGTCTCCGTGCCGACCGGTTTGGTCCGGGCAGCCTTCGCCATGGAACATAGGGTCGGATTGACGTCCCTTGAATGGCCGACCCGAAAACTCGCTGCCGCCGCCCCCGGTGAGAGGTGGGGCAAAGGCCATTGCAAAGGGCGCGCAGGCCTCGGATGAAGGATAGTCCATGCTGGGCACCGCGGCCAGCGCGCCGTGCGTGTCCCGGACAGCCGGCACAGCCTGGAGAAGGGCGGCCGGCCATCGGCCGCGGTCGCGCAACCCCGCGGCGTCCCGCCCCAGGGCGCCGATGGTCCAGTCCGGACGCCCGGGCCCGAGCAGCCGGAACCGCCCATCCCAGACGGTCCCGGGGCGGGCCTCGGCCGGGCCGGCGATGCTCCCCGGGTCGCGCAACACCAGCGAGGCCCCGCCGGCAGCCGGCCGCAGCCAGGCCCCGGCGAGGGTCCCGCCGCCGGCCTCCAGCAGCGCCGCCGCGCGTGCCCGGGCAGGCATGAAGGCCGCGCCGCCCACCACCGCCATCACCCAGGCGAGCGCCCGCACCGCCACCGCATCACGCCCGAGCGCCACC
>JAYRJZ010000122.1:0-14715 GCA_041906015.1 Roseomonas sp. | reverse complement strand
CGAAACGCGCCCTTGCGCGCGACCTGCGCTCGCCGTGGACATCGCACCCGCCCGGCACGGAACCTGGTATCGGTTTCCAAAGGCCCTGTGGCCTTTGGTGGGGTGGGGCCCGGGGAGGGGCAAAGCCCCTCTCCGGTTCCACCATTGCCCATCGCCCAGACCCCACCCCATGAGCCAAGCCATCGCCGCCGCACCCGTGGCCCCCCGCCGCCGCATCGCCCTGCTGCCCCTCGGTGCGCTGCTCCTCGCCGCGGCGATGATCGCGGGCATCCTTCTCGGCCCCGCGCGCATCACCGCCGCGGGTCTCTATGCGACCATCCTCGATGCGCTGGGCCTCGCGCCGCTGCCGGCGGAACACATCCGCGACGCTGCCGTGCTCGGCGTCATCCGCGCCCCGCGCGTGCTGATGGCCGCGCTGGTCGGCGCGAGCCTCGGCGCCGCGGGCGCGGCGATGCAGGGGCTGTTCCGCAACCCGCTCGCCGATCCGGGGCTGATCGGCGTCTCGGCCGGCGCGGGGCTTGCCGCGGTTGGCTCGATCGTCCTCGGCGGCAGCCTGTTCGGGGCTGCGGCAGGGATGCTCGGCCTGTGGCTGCTGCCGATCGCGGCCTTCGTCGGTGGGCTGGGGGCGACCTTCGTCATGGCGCGGCTCGGCACCGTGCAGGGCGTGACGGGCATCGCCACACTGCTGCTGGCCGGCGTCGCGGTGAATGCGCTCGCCGGGTCACTCACGGGGCTGCTGATCTTCATGGCCGATGACCGCCAGGTGCGCGACATCACCTTCTGGACCCTGGGCAGCCTGGCCGGATCGCGCTGGGCGCAGGTGCCGGTCGTGGCCGTGCTCGCCGGCATCCCGACCCTGCTGCTCTGCGCCCTCGCCCGTCCGCTCAACGCCCTGCTGCTGGGCGAGGCAGAGGCCTTCCACCTCGGCATCCGGGTCGAGACGGTCAAGCGCCTCGCCCTCGTGCTCGCAGCCTTCGCCGTGGCCGCCGGCGTCGCCTTCACCGGGCTGATCGGCTTCGTCGGGCTGGTGGTGCCGCATCTGATCCGGCTCGGCTTCGGGGCGGATCACCGGCTGGTGCTGCCGGGCGCGGCGCTGCTCGGCGGCACCTTGCTGGTACTGGCCGATCTGCTGGCGCGCAGCCTCGCCGCGCCGGCCGAGTTGCCGGTCGGCGTCGTGACGGCGCTGCTCGGCGCGCCCTTCTTCCTGTGGCTGATGCGCAGCCGGCCCGTCGCATGATCAGTGCCGATCGACTGACCCTGCGCGCCGGCGGCCGCGCCCTGGTCGAGGATGTCAGCCTCACCCTGCATCCGGGCGAGGTGCTGGCCGTCATCGGCCCCAACGGCGCGGGCAAGTCCACCCTGCTGCGCGGGCTGACGGGGGAATTCGCGGCCGCCTCCGGGAGCGTCGCCGTCGAAGGCCGGGCGCTGCGGGCCTGGAAGCCCATCGCGCTGGCCCGCCGCCGCGCCGTGGTCAGCCAGCATGTCGCCCTGACCTTCCCGATGCGCGCCCTGGAGGTGGTGGCGCTCGGTCGCCTGCCCTGGCACGGCACCGCCGCCATGGCGAATGACCAGGCCGCCATCTCCCGCGCCATGGAGTATGCTGGGATCAGCCACCTCGCGGGGCGCGCCTATGTCACGCTGTCGGGCGGCGAACGGCAGCGCGTGCAGCTCGCCCGCGCCCTCGCGCAGCTCGATGGCGCGGCGATGCCGGCGGCGCTGCTGCTGGACGAGCCCACCGCCAGCCTGGATGCGGGGCACCGCGGGCAGCTGCTTCGGCTGTTGCGGCGCCTGGCCGAACGGGGCCTCGCCGTGCTGACGGTGCTGCACGACCTGAACGAGGCCTCCTTCGTCGGGACCCGCATCGCGCTGATGGTGGACGGCCGGCTCGCCGCGCTGGGGGCCTCGGCGGAGGTGCTGCAACCGGCGCGGCTGGAAGCGACCTATGGCGTGCCGTTCCGGCAGGCGCCGGGCGGCGGGCTGCTGCCGGACTTCGCCGGCGCGGCGTGATGCGCTACCGCCCCGGCACGGCGCGCGGCAACGCTTCCTCGACCAGCGCCCGCAGCCCCGGCCCGCCGCCGCGCCGGCGATAGGCCATCCAGATCCGCGACACCGCCGAACCGCCGGCGATCGGCAGCACGCGCAGTTCCGGCATGGTCAACCGGCACAGGCAGCGCGGCAGGATCGAGAGGCCGATGCCGGTGCCGATCAGCGACAGGATCGACCCGTTCTGGCTCAGCTCCTGCTCGATGCGCGGTTCGAACCCGGCCGTGGCGCAGAGCGACGCGACGTGTTCGTACAGGCCTGAATCCGAGCGCGGCGCGAAATGGATGAAGGGCTCCTGGGCGAGTTCCTTCAACGGCACCGGTCCGTCCCACCGCGCCAGGCGATGGTCGCGATGGACCACGAGCATCATCGGCTCGCGCATCACCTCGAGCAGCGCGAAGCCGGGCGGGACGTCGGGGCGGGTCGGGTAGCGCAGATAGGCCACCTCCAGCCGGCCGGCCGCCATCTCCCGCACGGCGGCGTAGATGGCGAATTCCTTCAATACCAGTCGAATGCCAGGATGCCGGGCGCGATAGGCGAGGATGGTTGCCGCCACCGGCTCGGCGAGCAGGGCGGAGGGAAACAACCCGACCACCACCTCCCCGATCTCCCCGCGATGCGCGCGCGTGGCCATCAGCCGCGCGCGCTCGGCCTGGGCGATGGTGGCGCGCGCCTCGGCCAGGAAAAGGCGGCCGGCTTCGGTCAGCGTCACGGAACGGCTGGTGCGGTCGAACAGGCGCACCTGCAGCTCCTCCTCCAGCGCGCGGATCTGCTGGCTGAGCGGCGGCTGGGACATGCCGAGGCGTTCCGCGGCGCGGCCGAAGTGCAGTTCCTCGGCCACGGCGACGAAGTAGCGGAGGTGACGCAGTTCCATGCGATTGATACCTACGGCATCTTGATTTCATCGCAAGCCATATTGGATGCCACCCGCCGGGCCTTCCTAGACTGTTGCGACGCAACATCCCTGGAAGGCCTGCGATGAGCGACGCGCCCGCGGCGGCACTCGACCCGATCACGCTCGAAATCTACTGGAACCGCCTGATCTCGGCGGCGGACGAGGCGGCCACCGGCCTGCTGCGCACCGCCTTCTCGACCATCGTGCGCGAGTCGAACGACTTCGCGACCGTGTTGATGGATCGCGACGGCAATTCGGTGTCGGAGAATACGGGCGGCCTCGCCTCCTTCTCCTGCATCCTGCCGCGCACGACGAAGGACTTCCTGGCGCGCTTCCCGGCCGAGACGTGGAAGCCCGGCGACGTGGTGGTGACGAACGACCCGTGGCTGGCGACGGGCCACCTGCCGGACTTCACGGTGGTCACGGGCATCTTCCATCGCGGGAAGCTGGTCGGCTTCTCGGGCTCGATCTCGCATTCGCCCGATGTCGGCGGGTCGCTATGGTCCGCCGATTGCCGCGAGATCTTCGAGGAAGGCATCCGCATCCCGCCCGCGCATCTGCTGCGCGAAGGCCAGTGGAACGAACAGCTCCTCGACATCCTGCTCGGCAATGTGCGCGTGCCGCGCCAGGTGCTGGGCGATCTCCAGGCGCAGGTCGTCGCGGCCGAGGTGGGCGCGCGGCGCACCGCTGAATTCCTGGAAGACACCGGTCTGCCGGACCTGCAGGAACTCTCCGCGGCGCTGAGCGAGCGCACCGACCGCGCCCTGCGCCGCGCCATCGCGGAGGTGCCGGACGGCACCTGGAGGTCGGAGATCACCGCCGACGGCTTCGACGACAAGCACACCCGCATCGTCTGCACCGTGACGGTGAAGGGCGACACGATGCACATCGACTACAGCGGCACTTCGCCGCAGATCGATCGCGGCATCAATTGCGTGATGAACTACACGCATGCCTATTCGGTCTATCCGATCAAATGCGCGCTCGATCCCTTCACGCCGCGCAATGAGGGATCCTACCAGGCGATCACGGTCACGGCGCCGGAGCGGTCGATCCTGAACCCCGTCTATCCCGCGCCGGTCAGCGCGCGGCAGCTCACGGGGCATCTGCTGGCGGGTGCGATCTACCAGGCGCTGGCGCAGGTCATTCCCACCAAGGTCATCGCCGATTGCGGCGGCGCGCCGACCATGCGCGCGCTGTTCAGCGGCACCAAGGCGGATGGCGACAGCTTCTCCCAGGTGCTGTTCGCTTCGGGCGGCATGGGCGCCTGCCCGCACAAGGACGGCATGTCGGCCACCGCCTTCCCGACCAATGTCGGCGCGGGCTCGATCGAGGCCTATGAATCCGTCGCGCCGATCATCGTGCGCAAGAAGCGCCTGCGCGTGGATTCCGGCGGCGCCGGCACCTTCCGCGGCGGGCTGGGCCAGGAGATCGAGCTGGAGCTCGACAGCGAGAAAGCCGCGCGCCTGTCGCTGCTTTCCGACCGGCACCAGAACCCGGCCGGCGGCATCCTGGGTGGCCTGCATGGTGCGCCATCGGTCATCACCTTCGGCGACGGGACGAAGCCTCATCCGAAGTCGCGCACCTCGATCGACCCGAAGCAGTCGGTGCTGCTGCTCTACGCCGGCGGTGGCGGCTATGGCGACCCGAAGCAGCGTTCGCGTGAGGCGGTGAAGGGAGACCTTCGCCACGGCTACATCTCGGCCGAAGCGGCCAAGACCATCTACGGCGTGGAGTGACGCGCATGACCACCCCTGCTTCCGCGCGCGTCGGCGTCGATGTCGGCGGCACCTTCACCGACCTCGTGCTGCATGATCCGGTGCGCAACATCGTCCGCACCGGCAAGCTGCTGACCACGCCGGACGATCCCTCCGAGGCCATCCTGAACGGCATCGCGCGCATCCTGCGCGAGGCCGATCTCAAGCCCGAGGATCTGCACAGCGTCATCCACGGCACGACGCTGGTGACCAACACCATCATCGAACGCACAGGCGCGACGGTTGGCCTGCTGACCACCGACGGCTTCCGCGACAGCATCGAGATCGGGCGCGAGACGCGCTACGATCTCTATGACCTGTTCCTCGAAACCCCGACGCTGCTGGTGCCGCGCGCGCTGCGCCTTGAAATCCCCGAGCGCATCGCCGCCGATGGCCGGGTACTGAAGCCGCTGGACGAGGCGGCCGTCGCCGCCGCGACGAAGCAGCTTGTGGAAGGCGAAGGGGCCGAGGCCATCGCGGTCGGCTTCCTGCATTCCTACCACGCGCCCCAGCACGAGAAGCGCGCGGGCGAGATCATCCGCAGCCTCTACCCGACCTTGCCCATCTCGCTTTCGGCCGAGGTGGCGCCGGAGATCCGCGAGTTCGAACGCACCTCGACGGCCTGCGCGAATGCCTATGTGCAGCCGCTGATGGCCCGCTACCTCGACCGCGTGCAGTCCACGCTGGAAGCCACCGGCTTCCGGGGCAATCTCTACATCATGCTGTCGGGCGGCGGCATCACCACGGTGCGCGAGGCCAAGGACTTCCCGATCCGCCTGATCGAATCCGGCCCGGCAGCCGGCGCGATGGCGGCGGCCTTCATCTCGCGTCTCGCCGGTTTGGAACATGTCGTGTCCTACGACATGGGCGGCACCACGGCGAAGATGTGCCTGGTCGATCACTACGAGCCCAACCACAAATTCGACTTCGAAGCCGGCCGCGTGCGCCGCTTCCAGAAGGGGTCGGGCCTGCCGCTGAAGGTCTCGGTGGTGGACATGATCGAGATCGGCGCGGGCGGCGGTTCGCTCGCGCGCATCGATCCCGGTTCGGGGCTGATGAAGGTCGGCCCACGCAGCGCCGGCGCGAAGCCGGGGCCGGTCTGCTACGGCCGCGGCGGTGTCGAACCGGCCGTGACGGATGCGGACCTCGTGCTCGGGCGTCTCGATCCGGCCTACTTCCTCGGCGGCGAAATGGCGCTGAACCTCGACCCGGTGCGCCAGGCCTTCGAGACGCGCATCTCGGCCGAGACCGGCATCGGCGTCGATGAAGCAGCCCTCGGCGTGCAGCGCATCGTCGATGACACCATGGCCTCCGCGACGCGCATGCACCTCGCCGAGAAGGGCAAGGATCCGCGCCGCTACACCATGGTCGCCTTCGGCGGCGCGGGGCCGGTGCATGCCTGGAACCTCGCGCGGCTGCTGAAGATCCGCACGCTGGTGGTGCCGCTCGGCGCCGGCGTGGCGTCCGCGCTCGGCTTCCTGGTGGCGCCACCGGCGACGGACATGGTGCGGTCCTATGTCGCGCGGCTGGAACGCATCGACTGGGCGCGGGTGAACGGGCTCTTCGCGGAGATGAAGGAGATTGGCACGCAGCTCCTGACCGAAGCGGGTGCGAAGGCGGAGCAGATCACCTTCCGGCCGGTCGCGGAGATGCGCCATGTCGGCCAGGGATTCGAGGTGCCGGTGCCGCTGCCGGGCCTGGAACTCTCCGACGCCGATATCCCGGCGATCCGGACCGCCTTCTTCGACATCTATCGCGACCGCTTCGAACGCGTCGTCGAGGAAAGCCCGATCGAGGCGTTGAGCTGGCGCCTGTCCTGCTCGGCGCCGGGCTGGACCATCGACCTGGCCGGCGCACGGCCGCAGGGCGACGCGCCCGCGACACCGACGCCGCGCACGACGCGCCGCGTGTTGTTCGAAGGCGCGGGCTGGCAGGAATGCCCGGTCTATGACCGCTACACGCTGCGCGCCGGCGCGACGCTGCAGGGACCGGCGCTGATCGAGGAACGCGAATCCACCTGTGTCGTCGGCCCCGACAGCACGGTCTCGGTGGATCGGTTCCTCAACCTGGTGATCACGCTCGGCTGATCGCCCGCACCGGGCGGCCCATCACGCGGCCGCCCGGATCGCCTGCCACACCTTCATCGGCGTGAGCGGCATGTCGATTGTCTCGATACCAAGGGGCGCCAGCGCATCCAGCACCGCATTCACCACGGTCTGCGGCGCGCCGATGCAGCCCGCCTGTCCCGACCCTTTCACGCCGAGCCGATTGGACAGCGTCGGCACCTCGACACAGGTCACGTCGAGTGGCGGCAGGTCCGCCGCGCGCGGCAGCCAGTAATCCATCATCGAGGCCGCGAGGATCTGGCCGGTTTCGAGGTCATAGGCGACCTCCTCCCCCATCGCCTGGCCGATGCCCTGGGCAAGGCCGCCCTGCACCTGGCCGATGGTCAGCATGGGGTTCACCAGCCGCCCGTAATCGTCCACCGCCGTGTAGCGCAGGAGGCGCACGAGGCCGGTTTCGGGATCGACCTCCACCTCGGCCACCTGGCAGCCATTGGGGAAGGTGACGAGGTCGAGGTCGCTGTCCACCTCGGCGTCGATCGACCCGCCCGCCTCCCGCGCCGCGGCCGCGACATCGAGCAGGCCGATGCCTCGTCCATCCGCCGTGCCGAAGCGCCCCTCGGCGAAGGTCAGATCGCCTTCCGCGCATTGCAGCAACTGCGCGGCGAGCGGACGTGCCTTGACGAGCACGGCGTCGATGGCGCGCACCAGCGCCTCCCCGCCCATATGCATCGACCGCGCGCCGCCATGCCCGTGGCCGCGCGGCACCGTCGCGGTGTCGGCCTGCACCAGCCGGAAGGCTTCCAGCGGCAGGCCGAGCAGGTCGGCCGCGACCTGCGGGAAGCTGGTCTCCAGCCCCTGTCCGTTATTCTGCGTGCCGGTGGCGAGATCGACACCGCCATCCGCGCGGAACCGCACCCCGCCCCATTCGCCCGGCGCCCCGCGCGAGGTTTCGAGGAAGCAGGCGACACCGAGGCCGCGCAGCAGGCCGGCCCGCCCCGCCGCGGCCCGCCGGCCGGCGAAGCCCGCCGCATCGGCCGCGGCAAGCGCGCGATCGACATTCGCGGCGAACTCGCCGCAGTCGATCGACATGCCCATCGCCGTGCGATGCGGGAATCCCGCGATCAGGTTCTGCCGCCGCAGCGCCGCCGGATCCCGCCCCAGCCGCCGCGCCGCCAGGTCGATCAGCCTCTCGATGATGTAGTTCGCCTCGGGCTTACCGGCGCCGCGATAGGCATCGATCGGCACGGTGTTGGTGAAGGCGCCACGCACATCCATGTGCACCGCCGGTATGTCGTAGAGCCCGCCCATCGCCGTGCCCGGCGCATTGGTGGAACTGCCCGGCCCGCCGCCGGAGAGATAGGCGCCGAGATTGGCGACCGTGCGCACATCGAGCGCCAGGAAGCGCCCCTGCGCATCCAACCCGAGCCGCGCCTGCGTCCGGTTGTCGCGCGCATGCGTCGTGCTGACGAAATCCTCCATGCGTTCGGACACCCAGCGTACCGGCCGGCCGAGCCGCCGCGCGGCGACCATCTGCACGACGTATTCGGGAAACAGGAAGTTCTTCGCCCCGAAGCCGCCGCCGACATCGGGCGCGACCAGGCGGATGCGATCGCGCGGCATGCGAAAGACATCGTCGGCGAGCTGATCGCGGATCGGATGCACCGCCTGGCCGCTCAGTCGCAGCAGGAAGTGGCCGTCGTCATGGGAAGCGATGGCGACGCGCGGTTCCATCGCCGCCGCCGTGACGCGATTGTTCACGAGATCCAACGACACGATCGTCGCCGCCCGCGCCATCGCCGATTCCACCGCCGCCCCATCGCCCTTGCGGAAGCGAAAGGCGAGATTGCCGGGTGCCTCCGGCCAGAGCTGCGGCGCATCGGGGGCAAGCGCCGCCGCGCCATCCGTCACGGCGTCCAGCGCCTCGTATTCCACCCAAACCGCCTCGGCGGCATCGCGGGCGGCGGCGAGGCTGTCGGCCACCACGAAGGCCACGGGGTCGCCGACATGGCGCACCGCCCCCTCGGCCAGCGCCGGGCGCGGCGGGATGATGAGCGGCGCCTCGCTCGCGATCCGCGTCACGCAGGGCAAGGGGCCGATGCCCTCGGCGCGCAGATCCGCCGCGGTCAGGATCGCGTGAACCCCCGGCATGGCGCGCGCGGCGTCGGTCTCGATGGACAGGATGCGCGCATGGGCGTGCGGCGACCGCACGACCCAGCCATGCAGCGAATCCGGCACGCCGATATCGTCCACGTAGCGGCCCGCCCCGCGCAGGAAACGCTCATCCTCCAGACGCCGGCGCGAGACGCCCCGTTCCTGCATACCCATCCCATCTCCTCTCGGCACAGCCAGGCCGGCGCGTCCGGACAGCATGCCATCACGTCGCGCGGTTGCTAGAGCAGATCCCACGCGGGTGGAATCACCCGGCTGGGCGACAATGCCCGCTCAAACAAAGCGGGACCGGGCGCCGAAAAAGCGCGCGGCGGGGATAGGCGGCGCGCCCGGGATGCGCCTACCGTCAGCGCCGGGAGACAACGCGCCGCGGCTCGACCGGTACGGCCTGGACCTGCCCCGACGCGCACCCGTTCCGGCCGCGGCGAACGGCATCCCGGACAGGCGCTGAAGGAGACCCGCATCCATGCGGCGCATCGTCATTATCGGCGGCGGCATCATGGGCTCCGCCATCGCCTATTCCCTCGCCCGCGCCGGCGTGGTCGCCGAGGTCACGGTCGTCGAGCCCGATCCGACCTACGAATTCGCCGCGACGCCGCGCGCCGTGGGCGGCATCCGCCTGCAGCATGCGGTGCCGGAGAATGTGCAGATGTCGCTGTATGGCGACACCGTCTATTCGGATTTCGACCGGCATGTCACCGGCGGCGCGGTCAGCTTCGATCCGCAATTCCACCGCATCGGCTACCTTTTCCTGGTGCAGGGCGCGGAGGCGATCGCCGCACTCGAAGCCAATGCCCGCATGCAGCGCGACCTGGGCGTCGAGGTCGATATCCTGGACGCGCCCGAGATGCGCCGGCGCTATCCCTCCTTCACCTTCGCGGGGTCGGATGTGGGCGCGCTCTCACCGGCCGACGGGCAGATCGACCCGAATGCCGCGCTGATGGGATATCGCCGCGCGGCCGAAGGCCTCGGCATCACCTATCTGAAGGATCGCGTCGTCGCGCTCGACCTGGCGGGCAACAGGGTCGCGCTGGCGCGGCTCGAATCCGGTGCGACGCTGCCGGTCGAGATCGTGATCAATGCCGCGAATTGCTGGGCCGCGGATGTCTGCGCCATGGCCGGCGTGGCGGTGCCGATCGAACCGATGCGGCGCCAGCAATTCCATTTCCTGTCGCAGGACCCGGTCGAGCCCTTCCCCGCCCTGCGCCACATGCGCGGCTTCGCGGTGCGCCGGCACGCCGGCGTCTATCTCTGCGGCCACACCAACTTCACCGAGCCGGGCGGGTTCAACTGGCACCTCCAGCACGAGGTCTTCGAGGACCACCTCTGGCCGCAACTCGCCGAGCAATGCCCCGCCTTCGAGACCATCAAGCCGCGCGGCGGCTGGGTCGGGCACTACGACATGAACCGGCTCGACGGGAATCCGGTGATCGACTGGATCGAGGCCGTGCCGAACATGCTGCTCTGCGCCGGCTTCTCGGGCCACGGGCTGCAGCACGCACCGGCCGTGGGGCGCGCGGTGACGGAACTGATCGTCGATGGCGGCTTCCGGTCCATCGACCTGTCGCGCTTTTCCTGGCGGCGGATTCTCGAGGGGACACCCATTCCGGATGATGGGCCGAAGGCATAGACGGCGGGCGGGCTGAAGCGGGCGAAGGGTCGTGTCGGGAGAGATTGGAGGGGCAAAGCCCCGCCCCCGCGCCGATCGGCGCGCGGCGTTGATGACGCCTCTTCCCTCCCGGGGTCCGGCGCGCCACATGGTCGGCACCATGAACCGCCGCTCGCTGCTTGCCGCCCCCCTGCTGTTCGCCACCCCCGCCCTGGCCCAGCGCGCCGCCGCGCCGCCGGCCCCTGGCGCCGCCGCGCTCACGGATCGCGACCGGGCTGACCTTGCGCGCGTCGAGGTCTATCTCAACGGCCTGACCACGCTGCGCGCCCGCTTCTTGCAGATCGCCCAGAACGGTGCCGCGGCCGAGGGCACCGCCTGGATCTGGCGCCCCGGGCGCATGCGGTTCGAATACGATCCGCCCGAGCCCCTGCTGCTGGTCGCGGATGCCGGCCAGTTCCTGATGTATGACCGGGAGTTGCGCGCCCCGACGACCCTGCTGGTGAGTCGCACGCCGCTGGGCATCCTGCTGCGGCGGGAGGTGAAGCTGTCGGGCGATGTCACCGTGACGGGCATCGAGCGGTCCGGCGGCTTCCTGCGGGTCACCATGTACCGCACCAGCGAGCCCGGGGAGGGCCGGCTCACCCTGGTCTTCAACCCGGATCCGCTGGAACTCCGCCAATGGGCGGTGGTCGATCCGCAGCGCCGCGAGACGCGCGTCAGCCTGTTCCGAATCGAAACGGGGCTGCGCTTCCCGGCCGGCCTGTTCCAGTTCAACGACCCGCGCTTCTTCGAGCCGGGCGGAATGGGGGCGCCGCAGAACAACGGCTGACGCCTGCCGATGACCATGTCGCGCGCATCCTGCTGCGCCCATTGCATGGGTGGCATGCAGAAACGTGCGGACGTTCACGAAACCTCCACGGAATGCCTTGATCCTGCCACCGCATCGCGGGAGGCTGCATCCTCATGAGACCGCTGATCGGCATCTCCTGCTGCCAGAAACCCTTCGGTATCTTCGCCACGCCGAACCACGCGGCCTCCGACAGCTATGTGCGCGTCGTGCGCGGCCCGGTCCGGGGCACGCCCGTGCTGCTGCCGGCGGCGGGCGAGGACCTGTCGGAGGAGCTGCTGCCCCATCTCGACGGGCTCATCCTGACCGGTAGCCGGTCCAATGTCTGGCCGGGCCATTACGACGGGCCTGCCCATGCCGAAGGCACGCCGGAAGACCACCAGCGCGACGCCACCACGCTGCCGCTGATCCGCGCGGCGATCGCGGCGGGCGTCCCGCTTCTGGCCATCTGCCGCGGCATGCAGGAATTGAACGTCGCCCTCGGCGGCAGCCTCGACCAGCGCATCCAGGACCTGCCGGGACGCATGGACCATTCCACCCCTTCCGACCAGCCCATCCCGCGCGTGCGGACGGGCAAGGCGCATGGCGTGCGGATCGAGAAGGACGGGGCGCTGGTGCGGCTGCTGACGCCGCCGTCGCGGGTCGCCGGCTGGCTTGCGGTGAATTCCCTGCACAACCAGGGCGTCCAGCGCCTGGCGCCGCGGCTGGTGGCCGAGGCCTGGGCCCCGGACGGGACGGTGGAGGCCGTGCGGGTCGACGGTGCGGCGGCCTTCGCCATCGGTGTCCAGTGGCATCCCGAATATGACTGGGAACGGGATGCCGACAGCAATGCGATCTTCCTCGCCTTCGGCGAGGCCTGTGCGGCACATCGCGCCGCGCGTCATGGCGTGCCGGGATTGGCCCAGGCCGCCGAGTGAGATGGGTGGCGTGGAGGTGTGACGTTTGTCATGCCTTGCCGCCAATAGCCTTTTGATTCCTGTCGCCCAGGGGTTTAATGTTTTTCCACCGGCTCCCAAATAAGCCGGTGGTCGAGCCCCGGTGTCCCCTGCCGGCTCGCCCGACCATTCCGATCGGAATAACAATACGGCGCCCGGTCACCCCCCTGACCGGGCGCTTCTTTTTTGGGTATCCACACGGGGATTGCCGACCGAATACTTCGGCTTCGGCGTCGCGCTTCATGTGACACGTGAAGTTCGGTCCAGCCCGCCCACCCCGGCTTCCGGGGCGCCTCATGCGCCTGTATAGGACCATGACCCAGCCCGGATCGGAGCTTACCCGCATGGTGTCCTACGTCGTCGCCCCGCCCCCGGTCGCCGCCATCCCCGTCAAGGGAAGCGACGCCATGTTCCCGGTCCGCCGCATCTTCTGCGTCGGCCGCAACTACGCCGAACATGCGATCGAGATGGGCTCCGACCCGACCCGCGAGCCGCCCTTCTACTTCACCAAGCCGGCGGATGCGGTGCTCATCAGCGCTGCCGACATGCCCTATCCGCCCGCGACCAAGTCGCTGCACCATGAAATGGAACTGGTGGTCGCCATCGGCACCGGCGGGAAGAACATCCCGGTGGGCGAGGCGCTGAAGCATGTCTGGGGCTATTGCTGCGGCCTCGACATGACCCGCCGCGACCTGCAGAACGAGGCCAAGAAGACCGGCCGCCCCTGGGACATGGGCAAGGGCTTCGACAACTCCGCCCCGATGGGCGCGCTGGTGCCCGCCGCCGGCATCGACCCCACCAAGGGCAAGATCGAGCTGACGGTGAACGGCAAGGTCGTGCAGACCTCCGACCTGTCCAAGCTGATCTGGTCGGTGGCCGAGGTCATCGCGAACCTCTCCGAACTGGTCGAGCTCGCCCCCGGCGACCTGATCATGACCGGCACGCCCGAAGGCGTGGCAGCGGTTTCCAAGGGCGACGTTCTCGAAGGCTTCGTGGAAGGCGTGGGCGAGGTCCGCACCAAGATCGTCTGATGCGGCGCCCCACGCTGCGCATTGCCACCTGGAACATCAACAGCGTGCGGCTGCGGCTGCCGCTGTTGAAGGATCTCGTGGCGCAACTCGATCCCGACGTCCTCTGCCTGCAGGAGACGAAGTGCCCCGACCCCCTCTTCCCGCATGAGGGGGTGGAGGCCTTCGGCTTCACGCACCGTCTGGTGCGCGGGATGAAGGGCTACAATGGCGTCGCGGTCCTGTCGAAGCAGCCGGTCCTGCTGCGCGAACAGGATCCCGACTGGTGTGGCAAGGGCGACTGCCGGCACCTGGGCGTCATGCTCGACATGCCGGGCGCGGCACCGGTCGAGCTGCACAATTTCTACATCCCCGCCGGCGGCGACATTCCCGATCGGGAGAAGAACCCGAAATTCGGCCACAAGCTCGATTTCGTGGCGGAAGCCACCGCCTGGTCCGCGGCCAATCCGGCCAGGCGTGCCGTCCTGGTCGGCGACCTGAACATCGCGCCGCTCGAGCATGATGTCTGGTCGCACAAGCAGCTTCTCGACGTCGTCTCGCACACGCCGGTGGAGGTCGAGGCGCTGACCGCCTGGCAGCGCGCGGGTGGCTGGCACGATGCGTTGCGCCACTTCGTCCCGGCCGACCAGAAGCTCTACACGTGGTGGTCCTATCGCGCAGCCGACTGGCGTGCCTCGGATCGCGGGCGGCGGCTTGACCATGTCTGGGTCAGCCCGGATCTCGCCGGCGGGCTGGTCCGTCAGGTGGTGCTGAAGGATGCGCGGGACTGGCCCAAGGCCTCGGACCATGTCCCCGTGATGGTGGAGTTGACGACATGACCATCCGTTTCGGGCGGCGCGCAGGGCTCTTCGCCCTGCTCGCCGGCCTGTCGGCCTGCGCGACGCCTGAACCCGAGCCGGCGCCGGCCGTGCCTGCATCGACGGACCCGGAGCCGGAGCGCGTCTATGCCCCCGGGCCGATCTCCTGGGCCGAGCTGTCGGAGGAGCACAAGCGCCGGGCGCGCCAGGGCCTGGGCCGCATGGGCGAGAGCGTGGACGACGACGCCGACCTGATGGCGCGATGGATGGTGATGCCACCGGCGCAGCAGCGCTACCTGATCCGCCGGCCGCCGCCACCCGCGCCGGCGCGGCCTGCGCGGCAGGCGACGTCGGGCAACAGCCGGTCCCGGCGCGGCGGGACGACGCAACAGCGCAGCGGCTCGACCCAGCAACGCAGCGGTTCTACGCAGCAACGCAGCGGGTCCGGGCAGCAGCGCAGCGGCACGCAGCAACAGCAGCAACGGCGGCGAACCAACCAGCAGCAGTGATGCCCGGCGGGGGAGCGCCATTGGCGCTGATGGAACCGGAGAGGGGCTTTGCCCCTCTCC
>JAYRJZ010000121.1:0-14958 GCA_041906015.1 Roseomonas sp. | reverse complement strand
GTTGGGCATTACGGGCACACTGCACCCTCTCCGCGCCATCCCGCACAATGGCAGGTTTCGGCGCTGATCCGGCACCGGGTACCCGGCGCCAGGTATCGGTTTCCAAAGGCCCTGCGGCCTTTGGTGGGGTGGGGTCCGGGGAGGGGCAAAGCCCTTCCCCGGTTCCGCCCCTCGATCACGAAAGCTCCCTGCAGAACTCCTGGATCCGGCCGCAGGCCTCGCGCAGGCTCTCGGTATCCGTCGCGTAGGAAATGCGCAGGTAGGGCGACATGCCATAGGCCGCGCCCTGCACCGCCGCGACGTATTTCTCCTCGAGCAGTGCGAGGGCGAAATCCGCGTCGGTCTCGATCTTCTTGCCGGCCTTGCTCGTCTTGCCAAGGCAGCCCGCGACGTTGGGGAACACGTAGAAGGCGCCTTCCGGCTTGTGGCAGACGATGCCGGGCGCCTGGTTCAGCATCTCCACGACCATGTCGCGGCGCTTGCGGTATTCCTCCGCGCGTTCCTTCACGATGTCCTGCGGGCCGTCGAGCGCGGCGGCGGCAGCGGCCTGGCCGACCGTGGACACGCCCGAAGTCGCCTGCCCCTGCATGTTGATCATCGCCTTGATGAGCTGCTTGGGCCCGCCGCAGAAACCGACGCGCCAGCCGGTCATCGCATAGGTCTTGGAGGCGCCATTGACCGTGAGCGTGCGGTCCTTCAGCGCGGGCTCGACCTCGGCGATGGTGCAGAATTCGAAGCCGTCATAGACGAGGTGCTCGTACATGTCGTCGGTCATGACCCAGACATGCGGGTGCTTCTTCAGCACGGCGGCGATCGCCTTCATCTCCTCCCGCGAACAGGCCGCCCCGGTCGGGTTGTTCGGGAAGTTCAGCATCACCCACTTGGTCTTGGGGGTGATGGCGGCGTCGAGGTCCTCGGGGCGCAGCTTGAAGCCGTTGTTCTGCGGGCAGGACACGTGCACCGGCTTGCCGCCGGCGACCTTTGCCATGTCGGCATAGGAGATCCAGTAGGGGGCGGGGATCACCACCTCGTCGCCCGGATCGAGCGTCGCCATGAAGGCGTTGAAGATGCACTGCTTGCCGCCATTGGTGACGAGGATCTCGTCGAGCGCGTAGTCGAGGTTGTTGTCGCGCTTGAACTTGCGCTGGATCGCGGCCTTGAGCGCGGGCGTGCCGTCCTGCGGCGGGTACTTGGTGTCGCCGGCGAGCGCGGCCTTGTGCGCGGCCTCGATGGCATGCACCGGGGTGGGAAAGTCGGGCTCACCCGCGGCAAGGCTGATGACCTTGATCCCCTTCGCCGCGAGCTCGCGCCCCTTCATCGTCATCACGACGGAGGCGGAGATGGAAACCTCGTTCATACGGGCGGCGAGAGCGGGCATGGCCTGGTTGCGATCCTGATCCGAAAGGGGTCGCCACCTTAGGAATTGCCAGCGGCGGCGCAACCCCCGACGGGGGCGGGTCAGCCAGGAACGGAGGGCACGTCGCGGCCGCAACAAGAATCATGTCCCGGCCTGAAGCGCCGGCCGCTCGCAGAACCAATCGAAGGGCTGTTCCGCCATGACGCGAAAGCCCTGCTTCTCCCAGAAAGCGAGGACGGCACTGCCTTTCAGCACCTCGATCCGCGTGGGAAGGCCGGGATGCGCGGCCAGCACCGCGGCCACGATGGCCGCGCCAAGACCCTGCCCCTGCACGGCGGGATCGAGATAGAACGCATGGATCTCGAGGTGATCCGCCGCCGGCACAGCCCCGATGCAACCGACCAGCCGCCCATCCACCTCGATCGCCGAAAGCGTTGCCGGATCGAAGCCCGCCCGCATGCGGGAGCGCCGGCGATCCGGATCGAAGCGGCCGACGCGTTCGAGGTCCGCGCGCAGCACACGAATGGACAGGTCGAGGAGCGGCTCGAAATCCGCTTCCCCGACCGGACGGAGCCGAAAATCCGTTCTCATCAGCCGCCTCCCATGATGCGCCGCCACACCCCGACCGACCAGGCGGCGATTGCCCCGAGCACCAGCACGATCAGGGCCGAGACGACGGAGACGATCGCGCCAAGGCGCATCGGCAATGGTGGCGCGAACCAGAGGATCTGCGCCGGCACCAGCAGGTAGAAGGGCAACGGCGCGTAGAAAACGAAAGTTGGGCTGCCTAGCCCTGCAAAGGCATCGGGCAGCCAGCGCGGATATGCCACCCCCGATTGCAGCAGTGCCGAGAACTGGGCTGGCCACAGAAGGTTCGGCACGACGCTGTGGGTCACCGGCGCGCCGATGCCCATCAGCAATCCCAGCACCACCCCCATCGCCAGCAAGGCCGCGATCACCAGCGGCGATCCGGGCTGTCCCCGATCGACGGCCTTCTGGTCCATGGGCCCGAAGACGGGACTACTTCATCCCGGAGCAGAAGGCCTGGATGCGCGTGCAGGCTTCCTTCAGCGCCTCGTCCGAGGTCGCATAGGAAATGCGGAAATGCCCCGGCGAGAGGAAGGCGGCGCCATGCACCGTGGCGACCCCGGTCTCCTCCAGCAGGGCGATGGTGAAGTCCTCGTCCGTCTCGATCTTCTTCCCGCCCGCGGTGGTCTTGCCGATGCAGCCGCGCATGTCGGGGAAGACGTAGAAGGCGCCCTCGGGCTTGTGGCAACGGATGCCTGGCGCGGCGTTCAGCATCTCCACCACCATGTTGCGGCGGCGCTCATAGACCTTGCGCATCGCCTCGATGCTCTCCTGCGGGCCGATCAGCGCCTCGACGGCCGCGGCCTGGGAGATGGAGGAAGTGCCCGAGGTGGACTGGCCTTGCAGCTTGTCCATCGCCTTGATCAGCCCGACCGGGGCGCCGGCGAAGCCGATGCGCCAGCCGGTCATGGCATAGGCCTTGGAGCAGCCGTTCATCGTGACCGTGCGGTCGCGCAGGCGCGGTTCGACCTCGAGGATCGTGGCCGGCTTGAAGCCGTCATAGACCAGCTTCTCGTAGATGTCGTCGGTGAAGATCCAGACGTTCGGGTGCTTCATCAGCACGTCCGTCAGGGCCTTCATCTCCGCGGCGTCATAGGCCGCACCGGTCGGGTTGCAGGGGTTGTTGATGATCAGCCACTTGGTCTTGGGCGTGATCGCCGCCTCAAGGTCCGCGGCCGTCATCTTGAAGCCGTTGTTCTGGCCGCACTGCACGATCACCGGCTTGCCTTCAGCCAGCTCGACGATGTCGGGATAGGACACCCAGCAGGGTGCGGGGATGATCGCCTCGTCGCCCGGATTGATGGTGGCGAGCAGCGCGTCGAAGATCACCTGCTTGCCGCCGGTGGAGACGATGATCTCCTCGGGCTTGTAGTCGAGGCCGCTGTCGCGGGCGAACTTCTCGCAGACCGCCTTGCGCAGCGCCATGGTGCCGGCGACGTCGGTGTACTTGGTCTCGCCGCGCTGGATGGCGGCGATCGCCGCGTCCTTCACATTCTGGGGCGTGTCGAAGTCGGGCTCGCCCGAGGACAGGCCGATGATGTCCTTGCCTGCCGCCTTGAGGGCCCGCGCCTTCGTCGTCATGGCGATGGTGAGCGAGGGCGAGATGCGGTTCAGGCGGTCGGCGATCAGGTTCATGGCTGGCCCGGAACAATGTAGGGGGAGGGGCGGACCCTAGTCCTGGCCAGCGACGGCATCAACCCGGCGTCACTCAGCGCCGCGCCCTCAGCAACACCATCGCCAGCGCCAGCATGGCGCCGACGCCCATCACCACCACCGCGCCCAGCGCGTTCACCTCGGGCGTCAGGCCGCGCCGCAACATGGCGAAGAGCGCCATCGGCAAGGTGGTCCCCGCCGGGCCGGAGACGAAGGAGGCGATCACCACGTCATCCAGCGACAGGGTGAAGGCAAGCAGCCAGCCCGCACCCAGGGCCGGCGCGATCAGCGGCAGGGTCACGGTCCGGAAGGCGACGAACGGCGTCGCGCCGAGATCCATCGCGGCTTCCTCGAGGCTGCGGTCCGTCTCGGCCAGACGCGCCTGCACCACCACGGCGACGAAGGCCGCGCCCAACGTGGCGTGGGCCAGGAGGACCGTGACCGCGCCGCGCCCCTCCGGCCAGCCGGTCGCGGCTTCCAGCGCGACGAAAAGCAGCAGCAGCGACAGGCCGGTGACCACTTCCGGCAGGACGAGCGGCGCACCGATCAGCGCGCCGAACAGCGCGCGGCCCCGGAAGCGACCGTATCGCGCCAATCCCCAGCCGGCCGCGCCGCCCAGCAGCACCGCAAGCGTCGCCGCCCCCGCCGCGATGCGCAGCGACAGCAATGCTGCCTCGATGATGCGGTCATTCCCGGCCAGCGCCACGAACCAACGCAGGGAGAAGCCCCCCCATTGGAACGGAATACGGTCGGCGCTGAACGCATAAACGACCAGCAGCAGGATCGGCAGCCACAGGAAGACGAAGCCGGCGACCAGCATCGCACCGACGAAGCGCCCGCGGGTCATGCCCGTGCCTCGAGGCGCTGGAACAGGCGGATCGGCACCAGCAGCAAGACGAGCAGCCCCACGGCCAGCGCCGCGGCGGTCGGCCAGTCGCGGTTCTGGAAGAATTCCTGCCACAGCACGCGGCCGACGAGCTGCGCCTCCGGCGGGCCCATCAGCTCCGGGATGACGAACTCGCCCGCGGCGGGGATGAAGACCAGCAGGAAGGCCGCCGCCGCCGCGGGCAGTGTCACCGGCAAGGTCACGGTGACGAAGATCGTCGCCGGACGCGCACCGAGATCGGCCGCGGCTTCGGCAAGGGTCGGGTCGAGGCGCAGCAGCGCGGCGAAGAGCGGCAGCACCGCGAAGGGCAGATACGCATGCACCATGCCGATCAGCATCGCACCCTCGGTATAGAGCAGCGGCAAGGGGGCATCCGTGAGGCCCAGCGCCAGCAGCAGCGCGTTGATCCAGCCCTCGTCACGCAGCAGGCCGATCCAGGCGCCGACGCGCAGCAGGAAGCCGGTCCAGAACGGCAGCATCAGCGCAGCGAGCAGCACCACGCGCCGCCCGGGCGCCGCGCGTGCGATGCCCATCGCCATGGGATAGGCGATCAGCAGGCAGGCCCCCGCGGTCATGGCGGCTACGCGCAACGCGGTCAGCAGCGCGGCGAGGTAGTAGGTGTCCTCCGTCAGCGTGGCGAAGCCGCCGAGCGACCAGGCGAGGCGGAAGGGCGGCAGCCCCGCATCCGGCTCGGCCAGCGCGATCGCCAGCAGGATTCCTGCCGGCCCGGCGACGAAGAGCAGCAGCCACGCCCAGACAGGCGCCAGCACGGCGAGCCGCCCGATCACGAGGCGAGCGCCACCACATCGGCGGCATCCCAGGCCAGCGCGACGGCGGCACCGCGTGGCGGCGGGGCGCCGTCCTCCTCGGCATGGGCCACGCGCAGCACGGCCCCGCCGGCCAGGCGCACCAACAGCAGCGTGTCGTCGCCGCGAAAGGCCGCGTCCTCGACGATGCCGCGCGCGCTGTTCGGTCCGTCGGCGGCGGGCACCAAGCGTATGCGTTCGGGCCGCAGCGCCACCGCGACCGTGCCGGGCACGATGGCGCCGGCGAAGGTCACGCCTGCCTCGGCACTGTCGAAGCCGTTGGCGGAGGGGCGGCCCTCCAGCACATTCGCGGCGCCGAGGAAGCGCGCGACGAAGCGGCTCGCCGGGCGTTCGTAGATGGCGCGCGGCGGGCCGAGCTGCGCGATGCGCCCGCCCTCCAGCACCGCGACACGATCGGCCAGCGCCAGCGCCTCCTCCTGGTCATGCGTGACCATGACGAAGGCGGCGCCGGTCTCGCGCTGCAGGGCGCGCAGTTCGAAGCCAGTGCGCTCGCGCAGGCCTGCATCGAGCGCCCCGAGCGGCTCGTCGAGCAGCAGCAGCCGCGGGCGCATCACCAGGCTGCGGGCAAGTGCCACGCGCTGCTTCTGCCCGCCGGAGAGCTGGTGCGGCTTGCGCGGAGCAAAGCCATCCAGATGCACCATCGCCAGCGCCGCGGCGACGCGCGAGGCGACCTCGGCCCGCTTCACCCCGGCGCGGCGCAGCCCATAGGCCACATTGTCCGCCACCGAGAGATGCGGGAACAGGGCGTAGGACTGGAACATCATGTTGATGGGCCGGTCCCACGGCGGCGTCCCGGCGATCTCGGCGCCATCGAGCAGCAGCCGGCCGGCATCGGGCGTCTCGAAGCCGGCCATGATTCGCAGCAGCGTGGACTTGCCCGATCCTGATCCGCCGAGCAGCGCGAAGAACTCGCCCGGGGCGATGTCGAGGTCGAGCGCGTCCAGCGCCAGCGTCGGGCCGAAGCGCTTGGTGATCGCCTCGGCGCGCAGCAGCGCCCTCAACGTCCGGCCTTGAAGCGCGACCAGAGCCGCGTGCGCAGCCGCTCCGCCTCGCGCGACGGCGTGCTGGCGACGAAGGTGCGCGAGAGCGCCTCGGCCGAGGGGAAGACCGAGGGGTCGTTGCGTACGGCCTCATTCACCAGCGGGCGGCTCGCCGGCACGGCGTTGGGGTAACGGACATGGTTGGTGATGCCGGCCATCACGTCGGGCTGGAGGATGAAGTTGATGAAGCGCTGCGCGTCCTCGGGGTTCGGCGCATCGGCCGGGATCGCCATCATGTCGAACCAGAGCTGCGCGCCCTCGCGCGGCATGACGTAGCCGACCTCGACGCCGCGCCCAGCCTCCCGCGCGCGGGCCGAGGCCTGGATCACGTCGCCGGAGTAGGTCAGCGCCACGCAGGCCTCTCCGGTCGCGAGCGCATCGAGGATGGAGGAGGAGGCGATGATGGCGCGCACATGGCGGCGGATGCCCATCAGCGCCTGTTCGGCGGCGCGCAGGTCGTCCGGAGCATTGCTGTTGGGGTCGCGGCCGAGCCAGCGCAGCACCGAGGGCAGCACATCGGTCGGGCTGTCCATCACCATGATGCCGCAGCGCGCGAGCTTCGCCGCATTCTCGGGCTTGAGCAGGATGTCGAGGCTGTCGAGCGGCACATCCGGCCCCAACGCAGCGCGCACCCGGTCCACCCGGATGCCAAGGCCGACCGTCCCCCACAGATAGATTGCGCCATGCCGGTTGCCCGGGTCGATGGCGGCGACGCGTTCCATCAGCACCGGGTCGAGATTGGCCCAGTTCGGCACGGCGGCGCGGTCGATCGGGCGCAGCGCGCCGGCACGCACCAGGCGGGCGAAGGTCGGCTCGCTCGTCGGTACGACGATGTCATAACCGGAACGTCCCGCGGACAGCCGCCCTTCGAGCGTCTCCAGGCTGTCATAGACATCGTAGCGGACCCTGATGCCGGTCTCGCGGGTGAAGCGCGCGACCGCGTAGGGGTCGATGTAGTCGGACCAGTTGTAGACATTCAGTACCCGTTCCTGCGCCGTGGCCGGCAGGACCGTGGATAGCAGGACAAGCAGCGGCAGCAGGCGTCGGAGCATCGGCGCGGGTCCTTCGGGCGACCGTCGATGGAGGCGCGGCACACTATCACGCGCTGGCGCGCTGCCATCCCCCGTGCTGCGGCCGCGTAATAGGATTTTTTGCCTTGACCTATGGCAAATAGTCCTGTACTCACCGCGCCACCAACGGGTGAGGCGCGTCCGGCGCCCGCCCTGGTCCACCCGACAGCCCGTCCCCCCAGCACCCGCCCCCGGCGGAAGGCGCGCGCGCCCTCCGCCGGGGGCGGGCGAGGAGCCCTGCATGTCCTTTCTCTCGAGCGGCCTTTCGGCGCTGACCACCGCGAACGGCTTCACCCTGTGGCACTACCGCACCGAGGACACGCGGACCACGGTGCTCACCCCTGGCTATTTCACCGCCGCCGGCACGCTGCTGATGGCGGGCGACATCATCATCGTGCAGGCCTCCGATGCCACGGCGCTGGTACCCATCCGCGGCGGCTCGCTGACCGGCGGGGGCGTGACGGTGGATGCCGCGGGCACCGCGCCGGCGCTGCTGCGCTCGGCCTCGCTGCCGGCCGATGTCACGCTCGGCGCCACGGCAGTCCCGTACGCCATCGTGCTCGACGCCCCGCCGAGCCCGCTGTCGGAAGGCACGAGCTTCGTCGTGGGGGCCACCATCACCGGCCCCATCACGCAGATCATCTTCAGCTTCCTCACCGCGACCGGAGCGTCGGTCGCGGCGTCGCAGACCGTCGCGGTCTCGTCCGGTCGTGCCGTGGCGACCTTCGTCGCGCCCACGCCAGGGGGCGGCTACAGGCTGCGGGCCGTCGATGCGGCCGACGCGTCGAACCAGGCGCTCTCGCCACCCTTCGCTGTCACCCAGCCGCCACGCGTGCTGGCCGAGAACGGCGGCCTGCTGCTGCTCGAGAACGGCGGCGTGCTGCTCGTCTGATCGACGGGCCACCGGGCAACCCGGCCGCACCATTCCCCCAGTCTGCCCATCACCCGAAAAGGAGAAGCACAGCATGGCGATCTCGCTGATGAGATCGGGCACCTTGGCGATCGATGTCTTCGCGACGGCATCTGCGGTCACCCGCGCCATCATCCCGGATGCGCCACCCACCTCGCTTTGGACGGGTGACAGCTTCAGCGCCGGCGCAGCCATCACGGGCCCGATCACCCAGATCACCTTCCACCTGCGCAGCGCGACCAACGCCGATGCGGCAACGCCGCAGACGACCACCGTCTCCGCCGGTCGAGCCGAAGTCACCTTCGTCGCCCCCGCCCCCGCCAGCGGCTTTCGAGTGCTGGCCGTCGATCCGGCCGACCCTCTCAATTCCGCCCTCTCGGCAGCCTTCGACGTCACGACGCGCCCCCGGCTGCTGATCGAAGCCGGCGGCCGGCTCCTGCTCGAACAGGGCGGCGCGCTTCAGATCTGAACGCCGGCGCCGGCAACCCGCCCGTCGCCACGCTCCCTTCCCCCTCAACGGAGACATCCATGTCCGACACGAAGATCAGCGCCCTGCCTGCCATCTCGACAGCATCGGATGCCGATATGCTGCCGATCGTCCAGGGCAGCGGCAGTTCGGCCGTCACGCGCCGCACGACGCTCGCCCAGCTCCGCAGCGGCATCCTGTCCGACCGGGAGTACCATGTGCGCGACTATGGCGCCGTCGGCGACGGCGCGACGAACGACGCGCCGGCGATCCAGGCCGCGATCGACGCCATGAACGCGGCGGGCGGGGGCGTGCTGCAATTTGGCGCGCGCACCTATCGCCTGGCGAGCCCGATCGTCGTGGATGGTGTTTCGGTCATCTTCCAGGGCGCCGGCTTCACCGAGGGCGCGACCGCCGCCGACGGTACCTGGTTCAGCATCACGACGACGGGCTTCACCCCCTTCACCTTCACCGGCGGGGGCGCACGCGGTTCCGCGGTGCGCGACATCGGGGTGCGCCAGACGCACAGCGCCACCCAGGATTCGAGCTGGGCGCCGACCGCCTATGACTTCGTGTTCCGCGTCCAGGATTGCCTGGGCATGGTCGAGTTCCGCAACCTCATGCTGTCCGGCGTCAACCGTGGCATCTGGTGCGACAACTCCGGCCGGCTGAACATCGAGGGGCTGCGCGGCCAGATCTTCACCACCGGCATCGAGATCGACCGCGCCTATGATACCTGCCGCATCCAGCACGTCCATCTCTGGCCGTTCAACAGCGCCGATGACGACGTGGTTCGCTGGCAGCAGCAGAACGGCGATGCCATCGTGCTGCGGCGCGTGGATGGCATCTTCCTCGACGATATCTTCGTTCTCGGTGCCCGTTCGGTGCTGCGCTTCGCCTCCTCGAGCTCGGGCGTGACGACCAAGTTCTATGTCGGCAGCCTCTACGCGGATTTCGCCCTCTATCCGATCTGGATCGAGGCGCACAACGTCGCCGGACAGATCGCCAATGCGACGACACAGTCGGAACTGTTCAACGCATCCGGGGCCGCGCTCACCGGCAGCATCGGCCTGCGCATCGACGGCAACAATGCGCGGCTTCAGATCGGCAACCTGCGCGTCGACGATGCCCATAGCAACGCGATCCGCGTCAACGGCACCGGTAACCGCATCGATATCTTCTCCTTCCGCGCCGAATACTACAACACGCTGAATGACGGCTCGGCGGCGATCCATCTTGCCAACGTGGCTTCCGGCACGGCCAATGCCGTGCATCTCGGCAGCCCCGCGCTGCTCGGCAATGGCAATGCCGGGCCGCTCCTCAACAGCAGCACCAACGGCTACGTCGCGCTCGGCGCGCCGGCCGGCCGGATCGACCGGCCGGGCGTGCTGGTCGGCGAGGAGGGCAGCGGTCTCTACCTTCCCGCCACCGGCGAGCTCGCGGCCACGACCGCCGGCGCCGAGACGATGCGCCTCACCGCCGCGGGCACGGCGACGCTCGGCGGGCCGTCGGCCACGGCGCCCTTCTCCGTGACCGCGGCGACGAGCAACGTGAACCGCGTCAAGGTGACCGGCGCGGCGACCGGGGGTATCCCGACCATCGCCTCGGATGGCACGGACACCAACGTCAATCTGCAGGTCGCGCCGAAGGGAACCGGAACGCTGCGTCTGATGGGGCGCAACAATGTCGTCGTGGAAGCAGCCTCCGCGGCGACGACGCCGGTCAACTACTTCCGCCTGCTGTCCAACGCCACGGGTTCGGCGCCGCAGCTCGCGGTCGGCGGATCGGATACGAACATCAGCATCAGCCTGATCCCCAAGGGCACCGGCGTCGTCACCAGCAGCGCGCCGATCCAGCTGCCGACCTACACCATCGCCACCCTGCCCACGGCGTCGAGCTATGCCCGCTGCCTCGTCTATGTCTCCGACGGCACCTCGAACAAGCGCTTTGCGGTCAGTGACGGCACCAGTTGGCGCTGGCCCGACGGCGCGGTGGTGAGCTGAGCAGCGCCGAGGCAAAGGAGAGACGGACATGACCGCGTTGACCGATTATTCCAAGAACCTGCTGGCCCGTGCGCTGAGCGGCCGCCAGCCGAGCCTGCCGACTGCCGTCTGGGTCGGCCTCGGCACGGGCGGCACCGATGCGGTGGGCCTGACGGGCGAACCCTCAAGCGCGGTGGGCTACGCCCGCCTGCCAGCCACCTTCACCGGGAGCGGCACGCAGCGTAACAGCGCCGCGCTGCGCTTCGCCTTCACGGCAGCCGTCGGGACCCTGACGCATGTCGGGCTGTTCGACGCCGTCTCGGGGGGGAACGCGCTCGCCTGGGCCGCGCTCGGTTCCCCCGCGACGCTCGGCGCCGCGGGAAGCGTCACCATCCCGGCCGAGAGCCTCACCGTCCTCGCGGACTGAGCATCACGGCGTGCGGGAGCGGATCCCCGCCCCCGCCGACCGGCCCGCATCCAGCAGCGCCTGGGTGCGGTCCATCGCCCAGGTCGCGCCCATATGCGGGCGCACATCGCCGTCGCGTTCATCCGTCACGGCATAGGTGACGAGCCAGCCGCGCCCGGCCCGCCCGGCGATGACGGCGAGCTCGACCACCATGAAGCTGACATGCAGATCGGGCGTGCAACTGTCGTTGCGCTCGATCGCCATGCGCACTTCGCGCTGGATGCCGGCAGTGAAGGCGAGCGTGTCGTCGCGGGCCTCGGCATGGCGATCGACGCTGATGCAGGACGCCGCCGCCCCGCGCGCCATGGCGGCCAGCACCGCCATCGCCACCGCTGCGTGCCTGATCACCATCCGCATCCCCTGCCCCAACCCGCCCGAGAATGCCCGGATGCCCCGCACCGGGCCAGCCTCGCGCCTTCCCCTGAGGAGCCGATCCATGGATCCGCGTCAGACCCGCGGCTATCGCAACCGCAATCCGGGCAACATCGACCATGTACCCGGCAATCGCTGGCAGGGGCTGGCCGACCCGCCGGTCGAGCCGGCGCCGCCGGGCGGTCGCGCCCGCTTCGCGCGCTTCGTCTCCCACGAATACGGGATCCGTGCGCTCGCCATGCTGCTGACCGCCTATCAGGACCGGCACGGCCTCAACACCATCCGCGGCATCATCTCGCGCTGGGCGCCGGGGGCCGAGAACGACACCGAAGCCTACATCGTCGCCGTGGCGCGGCGGATGGACCGCCATCCGCGCCAGGCGCTCGACCTGCACCGCCATGAGGATCTGCGTCCGCTGGTCGAGGCGATCATCGTCCACGAGCTCGGCGGCAACCCCTATGACCGCGCCACCATCGATGCCGGGCTCCGGCTGGCGGGCGTGGTGCCGGCGGGCCGTGCCCCAGTGGCGCGGAGCGGCACCGCGCGCGCGGCCGCCGGCACCGCGGCGGCGGGGGCGGCGGCGGTGACCGTCGTCCAGCCCACGGTCGATGCGATCAGCCAGGCCGCGCCGGCGCTGGGCGTGCTGCAGGGCCTCGCACCCTGGCTCGCGGTGACGGTGATCCTCGGCGTCGCAGCCTGGTTCATCTGGCAGCGCGCCCGGCGGACGGCATGACCGCCGTCACGGCCTTGCTCTCCGCCGCCTGGTCGCGCGCGGCGGGCTGGATCGCGGCGGCGGGGGCGGCGGTGGTGGTGCTGGTCGCCGCCTATGGCACGGGCCGGCGCGACGGCCGCACCGCGCAGCGAGGCGAAACCCTGGAGCGCGCGGCTCGCGCGCGGGAGATACGCGATGAGGTGGACCGCGCTGTGGATCGCTCTGGCGATGCCCTTGGCGAGCTGCGCCGCGACTGGCGGCGGCGCTGATGCCTGCGGCCCCTGGCGCCCGATCCTGGTCGCAGAGACGGACAGCATGGCCGAGGCGACCGCGCGGGCCATCCTGGCCCACAACCGCGCCGGCGCAAGGCTGTGCGGGTGGTGAGGCCGCGCGGCCGGATACTTTCCGGTAATCTTGTGGGGCATTCCGGCCGATATGCGTGCCGTTCATGGCGCCCTCGCGTAAATCCTCTTGCATCTGCCAAAGTCACTGCATATTTTCCGGCCCGCGCCCCAACGGTGGGGTGCTGACGCCATCGCACGTGCCGCGAAGCCCGCCTCAAGGGCTACAAGCAACGACGGGACGCGTCCTTTGTTCGATCCGGCCATGCGTGTGGGCCGGAAGGTTCGAGGGAGCCGCCTGTGTCGCCTGACCGCCGCCTTGCGATGAGACACCATCGCATACGCCGCAGCCGCTGATCCGCGATGCTGCGCCGCCGTCCCGTCCCCAAGCCTTCGGGCCGAGGGGAGTGCGGGGCGTCGTCCGCGGCAGTCCACCGGCAGGCTTCCTCATTCCCCGCCGCCGCGCCTGACCCGAAGGGCCATGGCGCGGCGGCGGGCGCGCCCACCGTTTCCCCAAGGCCAGATGCGATGACCCAGTTCCGCCCCCGTGGCGCCGTAGCGCCCCTCCGCCGCACCGCCGGGTTCCGCCGCAGCACGGTCGATGCCGCGGTCGCCGCGCTGCGCCCCGAGGCGCCGCTGCACTGCCTGCGCCCGCAGGCGGTGACGACGGCCGCGCGCGCCTTCGTCGCGGCCTTTCCCGGCGACGTGCTCTATGCCGTGAAGTGCAATGCCGAACCGACCACGCTGCGCGCCATCGCGGCGGGTGGCGTGACGCATTTCGACTGTGCCTCGGACGCCGAGGTGCGGCTGGTGCGCAGCATGTTCCCCGACGCCACGATCCACTTCATGCACCCGGTGAAGTCGCGGGTCGCCATCCGCGCCGCCTGGGCGGATCACAGCGTGCGCGACTTCGTGCTGGATACGGATTCCGAGCTGACCAAGATCCTCGAGGAGACTGCGGGCGGTGCCGGCGATCTCGGGCTGGTCGTGCGGCTGGCGCTGCCGAAGGGCAGCGCGGCCTATGACCTGTCGGGCAAGTTCGGCGCGACCCCGGCCGATGCGGCGAAGCTGCTGCGCGCCGCGCGGCCGCACGCGGGGCGGCTTGGCATCTCCTTCCATGTCGGGTCGCAATGCCTCGATCCCGCGGCCTGGACGCGCGCCCTGGCCCTGGCGGCCGAGGTGATCGCGGCGTCCGGCGTCACCGTCGAGGTCGTCGATGTCGGCGGGGGCTTCCCCGTCGCCTATCCGGGCAGCGAGCCCCCTCCGTTGTCGGCCTTCATGGACGCGATCCGCGCCGGTGCCGCGCTGCTGCCCCCGGGCGTGCGCCTCTGGGCCGAGCCCGGCCGCGCGCTGGTCGCCGGCGGTGCGTCGGTGGTGGTGCAGGTGCAGTGCCGGCGCGGCGATGCGCTCTACATCAACGACGGCGTCTATGGCGCGCTGTCGGATGCCGGCGCGCCCGGTTTCCGCTTCCCGCACCGCCTGCTGCGCCTCGATGGCGAGGCCGCCGAGGTGACGCGCGCCTTTACGCTTTTCGGTCCGACCTGTGACAGCGCGGATGTGATGCGCGGTCCCTGGATGCTGCCGGCCGATGTGCGCGAGGGCGACTGGATCGAGATCGGCCAGCTCGGCGCTTATGGCACGGCGCTGCGCACCGCCTTCAACGGCTTCGACCAGGCGCTTGTCACGGAAGTGACCGATTCGCCGATGCTGGCGACGCCGGGCTATGACGCCGCCGCGGCGCGCGCCGCCTGACACAGGGGATACGACTCAGATGAAGCACGCCGCCTTCGACGGCCGCCTGGTCATGCTCGGCTTCGGGTCGATCGGCCAGGGCGTCCTGCCGCTGATCCTGCGCCATATCGACATGCCGAAGGACCGCATCGAGATCGTCACCTCCGACGATCGCGGCGCTTCCATCGCGACCGAATACGGCATCGCACACACGGTGCTGCCGCTGACGCGCGACAATTATGACTCAGTGCTGCGCGGCAAGCTGTCGAAGGGCGACTTCCTGCTGAACCTGTCGGTGGACGTGTCCTCGGTCGCGCTGATCACGCTGTGCCGCGAGATCGGCGCGCTCTACCTCGATACCTGCATCGAGCCCTGGCTCGGCGGCTACACCGATCCCTCGCTCAGCCCGTCCCAGCGGTCGAACTACGCGCTGCGCGAGAGTGCGCTGGCGCTGAAGACCGGCGCTGGGCCGACCGCCGTGACGACGCATGGTGCCAATCCGGGCCTCGTCTCGCATTTCGTGAAGCAGGCGCTGCTCGACATCTCGCGCGACACCG
>JAYRJZ010000120.1:0-15229 GCA_041906015.1 Roseomonas sp. | reverse complement strand
CCACAATGGGGCCGCCACCTGCATCAGCGAGACGGTCGGCAGGACGGCCAGCAGGGGCAACGACATAGCGACCGCAACGGTCCCACGGGCCACCAGGCCGGCGGCGGGGAAGCCGAGCAGGGTCTCCCATGCGCCGCCGCGCACGCGCCAGAGGACGCCGCACCAGGCGGCATAGAGCAGGCCGAGCAGCAGCGTCACGGTGCGGATCCTTCCGGGGGCTTCGGGGTCTGCGCGGCCTGGACGGCCGTGCGGAAATCGACGGCGCCGACGCCCATGTAGCCGGCGACCAGCCAGGCGATCAGCGTCATCGCGGCCGGCACGACGGTGTCGGCGACGCCCGGCCCCGCCCAGATCGAGCCCGCGATCGCGAGCCACGCCGCCGCGCAATTCGCGATGACGGTGCCGCGGCTGAAGCGCCGGCTCGATTTGGGCAGGGTGCCGCTCACGCGGGATAGACGCGTCGGTCGAGTTCGAAGTGCGGGCCGTCGCGGAAGCTGGTCCAGTCGCCGCCCCAGACGATCGGGATGCCGATCTCCTGCGCCGCCTGCTTCACGGCCTGGCCGAGCTTCGCATAGAGCGGCCAGTCCCAGCGGATCTCGCCATTCTCCGGCACGCCGTCGCCGTCATCGAGCCAATAGGCGAGATCGACGGCATGACCGGTGAGGTGCCGGCTGTTCATGGTCTGGCTGGCACCGATGGAAACGAGGTGCGCCTGGCGCTCCCGCGTTCGCAGGCCTTCCGTGACGATGAAGGGCTGATACCGGCGCGCGCGTTCGATGACGCGGACCAGGTCGGGATGCACGCCCTGCAGACGCTGGCGGTCGCGGGGCAGGAGGAGGTCGGGGGGGCTGGCGTCGGGCATGGCCGCGAGCATCGCGCGCGACACGCGCCGCATGCAGGCCCGCCATGGCGGGGCTCAGTCGAAGAGGTTGAGTTGGCGGAGCTTCAAGTCGCCGTGCTGGCCGAGCGTGCCGCGGCTGCTGCGCCGGCCATGCAGCATGTCAGGGACGGAAGTTTCCGTCACCCCGAGCGCGCGCGCAATCTCCCGCGCCGTCCTGCCTTCGGCATTAAGGCATTGGGCTTGCCATGCGCGAAGTAGCGGGACGCGCAGACGGTCGCCGCCCCACATCGCAGCAGCTGCGCGTGCGGGCTCCAGGCCAATGGCCATCGCGAGCTGGCAGGCCTCAGTGGGCATCTGCGGGATCCGCACGCGCGTCCCGCCGAACTCGCGCACGAGCTTCAGGGTCGCATCGGCGCCGATCACGTCGGAGATCCAAGCTGCCTCGGGTGGTGGCGGGGGGCGCATCAGCAGCACCCCAGCCGAGCATGGGCGGAAGCGAGCGCTAGCGATCGAAGTCCGGTGCTATGACGACCGGCACTGCGTCGCTCCGGCGCTCGGTTAGCCGCCCCAGATACGCCACGAGAGGTGCGCCGCACCCTCGGCGATAGCTGGTCCCGCGCACGCAGGGACCAATCTCCCTGACCTCGATGCGCTCGACATTGCGCGGGCATGGGTCGCCGGCCGAGGACGTCGGCACGCCGCGGACAAAGTTCGGATCGATGAAGCGGGCGTGGAAGGTGATGGGGATCGCGCCGGGCTGCACCAGGATCGTACCCCATACGTCGCGGATCGCCGTGTCCGTCGCGTTCGCGAAGTACAGCTGGAT
This sequence comes from Roseomonas sp., assembly GCA_041906015.1. GTDB lineage: Bacteria > Pseudomonadota > Alphaproteobacteria > Acetobacterales > Acetobacteraceae > Neoroseomonas. The sequence goes on along the minus strand of JAYRJZ010000120.1, from coordinate 13,562 downwards.
CTGGCAGGGACGGCGCTCGGCCACGAAGGCCGCGATCCCAAGATGCCCGGCCGGCGGCACATAGGGCAGCGACGCCGCCCATTCCGGTCGCCATTCTCGGGCCGGCGGCTGCTGCCGCTGCTGGGCGTGAGCGGCGGTTGAGCTTAGGCCGATCAGCAGGGCGGCCCGACAGACAAGGCGAAGCATGAGGATCCTCCGGCAAGGGTATCATAGCCTCGCATGGCGCCGCGAAGCCCGTCATCACCGCCCCACCATCATCAGGACAGTGAGGACGACCAGGCACGCCGCCAGGCGCCGTTGGCGGCGGCGGACGCGGCGCGTGCGACTGCGGCGGGCTGACATCAAAGCCCCTCGCCGCCGGTGCTGAACGGCTCGCCAGGCGCCCAGGCGACCATCACGCGGCCTTCCGGCGCAGCCGCGCGCGCCAGCCCTTGAGGCCTTCCAGCACCGCATTCGCGGCCTCGCCGGTCAGGAACTCGGGGCTGCTGATGCCGTCCGGATGCGCCGGGCTCGTCGTCTGGCGCCGGACGAAGGCGCGCAGCGCCGCGGCGTCGCCGTGGCCCTGCAGGGCCACGATGTCCTTCCAGACCGCATAGATCATGCGGATCTGCGGATTGGCGCTGCGCCTCGTCGCGGGCTTGGGCTTCCAGCCGAGCCGGGCGAATTCCCGCAGCACCGCGTCGAGCTGGTCGGGGCGCATCTTGCCGGCGCTGTCGATCCCGGTGATGCGACGCAGGACGTCGCGGTAGCTGTCCTCGGTCAGCGCGAGGTCCCGCTTGGCCAGGTGGATCTTCGCGACCATGGCGCGGCGGTTGGGCGCAGGATTCACGGCCGGACGTCCTCCGCGATCTCGATGTCCAGGAGCCGCACGCCGAGCCCGGCCTTCAGCGCCAGGTCGAAGTGCTGGCGCACCCAATCCCGGTGAAATCGGCTCGGCGCCATCAGCACGGCATGGTCGCCGGCGACGATCGAGACGAACCGAAGCGGCAGCAGCCAGCGGCGGAAGTCGCTCTCCGACACGCGGGCCTGCATGTGCGTCCACAGCGGGTGGTCGATCTCGACGCGGACTGTCGCCGCGGGCACGGGAGGCGCGGCGCGCAGATAGTCCTCGTATCGCCGCTGCACGAGGAAGGTGCGGGCATGGACGACGAACGTCGGCGCGACGCCGTTCTTCCGGCATTCGGTCGCATAGGCGTCGGCGGCACGCACCAGGTCCTCGGGCTGTGCGCCATCGGCGACGGCGCGGGCGAAGGCAGCCTCAGCCACTGCGCGCGGGTTCGGGTTGCGCCGGGGATAGGCGTTCCAGAACGCCTCGAAATCGGCTCGCAGCGCGCGCGGCAGCGCGTCTTTGGGGAACAGGGCTCGCTGGCTCATGCGACGGCCTCATGGATCTGGCGGCGGCAATCGGGGCAGGCGCCGCTGCGCGCGGCGTCGTGGGGGCCGACCCAGCCGCAGTCGCAGGACCAACGGTCGTCGGGCAGGCGCGCGGGCGGGGCGCCCTCGTCAGAGGCGCGCAGCAGGAGGGCGCGCTGGGCATGCAGTGCGCAGCGCAGCAGCGCGAGCGCGGGCACGCCGGGGGCAGGCAGGCCGGGCATGGAGAGAACGGGGCAGACGCTCTCGAAGAACCACAGGCCACCGCCATCAGGGTTCGGGATGCTGCACCAGGCGGTCGCGCGGCGATTGCGCATGCCCGCACCCCAATCCCAGCCGCCGGGCACCACGAGGGCAGCGTGATCGACGCGGCGCGATGGGCGCGGCATCGGCAACGCCGAGGTTGAGAGCGGGCTGAGAACCATCTGGCGGTCGCGCAGAACCTGCCAGCCCAGGGCCTCGAACACCTCGGCGTCGAGGGCGCGCGAGGCGCGCTCGCCCTGTTCGAGGCGCATGATCAGGCCATAGATCAGCGGGAGGCTCGGGACGATGCCGAGCGGCTGCACGGCGGTCATGACAGCACCTGCCAGACCTGACGGGCCGCGTAGATGATGCCGGCCCACAGCGGCGCGCTGAGCAGAGCTGCCCAGGCCATGCCGATCCAGAAGCGGGAGGATGGGGCCGGCGCGCGCATCAGCCGTCGTGCCCGATCGCGCGCGGCGCCTGGCCGCTGTTGACGCCCCACTGAACGTTGGTGTCCTGCGCTGCGCGATACCCGGCGCCACAGGCGTCGTCGTAGCGCCGTCCACCCGTGGACACCTTGCGCTGCGGCGCCGATTTCATCGGCCCCTCCGCCTCCATGGCTTTGTCGGCGGCGGCGAGGTCGGCCTTGCCCTGCTCGTCATGCTCGCCCACGAGCGCGACGATCTTGCGATACAGGCCCGCGACGAACCCGGCCATGAAGGCCCGCTTCGCCTCCGCGCGGGTGCGTGCGGTGCGGCGGCGCTTCGCCTCCGCGCTCTTGCCGAAATCGCGCGAGGCGCGGGCGGCGGCGCCGGCGACGACTTCGTGCATCCACACCGCGACGTCGGGCCACGGGAGGCGCCCGACGTAGAAGACGAGGATCTCGGACCCGCCGACCTGCCGATAGCAGCGGCACCGGCAGACATAGGCGACGGCCACCCAGAGGGCGTCGACATCGCTGCGCTTCTGTCGGCCGAGCCCGATGCTCGCCCGACCTGTCTCGACCTGGTCCTGCGTCAGGCCATGCTCGGCCATCAGCTGCTGTGCCTTGGCGAGGGCGGTGAGCGCCTCCGCCTCGGTGCAGCCGCGCGCCGCGGTGCGCGACAGAAGGGCGCGGATGCGCGCCTTCAGGGCTTCGCGATCGTCGGCCATCAGCACCACCCGGCGCGGCGACCGCGCCCGTCATAGGCGCGGGCCAGACCCTCGCCGATCAGCGTGTCGGCCACGTCGCGGCCAGCGGCGTCGGTCACGACACCAAGGGTGCGCCCGTAGCGGTCGCGGCCCCGGCTCCGCATCGTGAAGCCCTCCGCAAGCAGCTCCGCCAGGCGGTCGCGGGCGGCGATCGCGAGGCGCGTCTCCTCAGGGCAGCGGCCGTGGATCTCAGGCGCATCCAGTCCGATGATGCGGACGGTGCGACCGCGCAGCTGGATCGTGTCGCCATCCAGTACGCGGAACGGCGTCTGGCCCGAGGCCGGGGGCGCGATGGCGAGCACGGCGGCGGCGATCACCGCGGCTTTCGCGGCGGTCACCACCAGGTCGCGGAGGCGATCGGCGCGGATCACGATGCACCGCCCTGCGCCAGGCGCTCGCGGACCTCGCCCTCGATCCATGTCTCGAACAGACTGGCGGCGTAGTCCTGCTCCGTCGCCTTGTCCTTCATGCGGGTGGAAAGCGGGCGCGTGGCGGCCGTCACGCCGGCGTCGAAGGCGGCGCCGATCAGGCGGCGGATGCTCTCCTTGCGGGTCGGGCTCATCCGTCAGACCCTCGCGATATCGAGGGGGATGAGGACGTGCTCACGGCCCGGCGCCGGCCGCGCGTGGAAGCGGATGTATTCCTTGCTCCGCGTCACGCGCACCGCATCGCCAATCGCCGTCATGGCGCGCTGCCAAGTCTCGTCCGAGATCGCGAGGCGACGCAGGGACAGGATCCTGTCCGCATTCACCTTGCCTTCGCGGTCGACCTGGAAGGCGTCGTTCACCACCGCGCGCAGGTTGTCGTTCGTGCCCTCCGTCCATCGGCGGAGGCATTCGTCGACCAGCTGCTTCGCGACCTGAAGCTCCGGCCCGAAGCCGATGAACTCGCCGACCGCGAGCTGCACGCGCAGGGCGCCGTCGAAGGACGAGAGGGTGAGATTGCCCTTCTTGCCGCGGCGGGTCACGCCGTACTTCTGGTCGAGCAGCGCGACATAGGCGTCGATGCGCCCCCGCGCGCTGTCGCGGAATTCGGCGAGCTTCGCGCTCATCGCGCGCGCCTCCTCGTGCAGCTTCTGGACCAGCTCGTCTTCGAGGAGGTGCTCCGGCTTGATGGTCGCGATGGGAACCAGGCGCCCGGCCGGATCCTCGCGGAAGCCCTCGGGGATCGAGGGCGTGGGGGTGGTGCTGTTCACGGTCGGGGTTCCCTCACATGCCCAGGGCGCGGCGATACAGGTCGAGCAGGGTGTCCTGCTCCTCCACCTCGGCGGGCTCCTGCTTGCGGATCGCGATGATCTGGCGGATCACCTTCACGTCGAAGCCGGCCGACTTCGCCTCGGCCATGATGTCCTTGATGTCCGAGGAGAGTGCCTTCTTCTCCTCTTCCAAACGCTCAACGCGCTCGATGATCGAGCGCAGGCGATCGGCGGCGATGCCGCCGACCTCGGTGTCGTCGGGCGTCGCCGACGCGGGCTTCGCGGTGCTCACTGGACCTCCGGCATGGCTGGGGTGGGGATGGCGGCGATGACCCGCCGCACGCGCGCGGCGAAGTCGGGGTCGCGGTCCATGCGCGCGTCGACCACGCGGGCGCCGTGCATGACCGTGGTGTGGTCGCGCAGCAGGCATCGGCCGATGCGCGGCAGGCTGTGGCGCAGGTGCCGGGCGGCGATCCACATCGCGACCTGGCGGGGCTCGACGAAGAAGGGGCGGCGGCGATCGGCGAGGATCGACGCGGGCGTCACGCCCCATTCCGCCGCAACCAGCTCGACGAGGCAGCGGATCGAGGGGATCGGGATCTCGACCACGTTCAGGCGCTGCTGGCGGCGCAGCGTCTCGACCTCGGCGCGCAGCCGATCGACCTCTGCGATGGTAGCCGTGAGGCGGGGGGCGGCTGCGGTCATGATCATGACCGCCCGCCCTGCACGACCGCGAAGGGCTGCAGCACCACGGTCAGGCCGTCCCCGACCCGGTTACCGGCCAGGCTCTGGGCGGCGATGCCCTGCCGATCACCGATGCGGATGGTCAGCGCCACGTCCTTCAGCCCGGCCGCGATGGCGGCACACTGATCGGGCGAGAGCGGCGTTCCCCCCATGGCGTGGCCCTGGAAGATGACTGCGAGATCGTCGAGCTTGTCGGCGGCGCGGATGAGGAGAGAGGTCATGTCAGCGGCCCTCCGCCATGGCGCTGATTCGCTTCGCCAACTCGGCGGCTGCCATCGCGTGCTGGTGCGGAGCGCAGTTGAAGTCGCGCTCGGCGATCTTCTTCAGTGCCGCCAGCATCGCCGGGGCGGCCGTGAACAGCTGGGCGTTGGCGAGCTGCTCCTCGGGCGGGTGGTCGCCCGTCCAAAGGGCCAGCACGCCGATGCTGTCCCCGAAGGCATCCCGGATGATGTGGGACGTCTTGCCGCTCAGAAGCCGGAAGGGCGCGGGAGAGTGCCGGGGCGTGGCTTTCGACATCACGCGGCCTCCCCAATGCTGTCCGGCAGCACGTCGGTGCTGACATTCCCGAAGGCCCACCGGATCACGGATGCGGTGACGCTGCCGTGCTCGGCGGCGGCCCGCATGTGCGCCAGCTTCAGCGTCTTCGACATCAGGCGCAGAGCGCCCGGCTTGCGGGCGATGGCCCGCAGCAGCGCACGTTCCGCGTCCCCCTCGACCGACCATGCATTCAGCAGCGCCTCGACATCCTTCGCCAGGGCACGCGGTCGCTTCATCCGTACACCGATGCGGGAGGTGAGCTGCGCGAACTGCTCCCGCTTGCCGTCGCCTTCCAGTCGGGTGTGGATGAGGTCGTTGCCGAGCAGCGCGATGCCGATTTCGGCATTGTCGTGGATCGACCGCACCAGGTCGTGCGCCTCGGGGGTCAGGTTCTGGGCCTCGTCAACGATGATCAGGCCGCCCGTGCCGCGCACGCGATCGCAGATCACCTCGAAGAGCTTCGTCTGCATCCCCGTGGCATAGAGGCCGAGGACCCGGCACAGCTTATGCAGCACAGCGCGCGGGCTGCTGGTGGTGGGGTCTCCCGTGATCTTCCAGACGTTGGAACTGGTGCGGGTGTAGTGGCACGCGGCGGATGTCTTCCCCACGCCCGGCGCGCCGACGCAGATCGCCATGTCGGGCATGTGCTGCGCCTGCTGCAGCAGGCCGATGATCTCGTCCGCCGTCTTCGTCATGACGAAGGCTGGCGCCTTCGGCGCCACGGTCTCGACCTGCTTCCGCACCTCGCGGGTGTCGAGCCAGCGCTTGAGGTCATAGGCGACGCGGTCGTTGCGGCCCGCGTACTTGCCGGTCAGCCAGAGGGAGAGCGTGCCGTACTTCACGCCGGAGGCGGTGGCGATCTCCGTCGCCTTCAGGTTCTCCTGCACGATGACGGCCTTCACGGCCTCGCGGATCTCTTCGACCTGCTCTTCCGTCATCAGCTGCGGGGAATTGGCTTTGTGCCTTTCAGGGAGGTCTGAGGGCATGTAGTCTGTGCTCCTGTGCTTGTGTCTTCAGGGGCCGGCGAGGTGGATCAGACCTCGTCGGCCTCGTCGTATTCCGGGCGGACGAGGCTGAGGCCGCGCTGCCCATGGGTGTGGCGGATGGCGCGCAGCAGCTGCGCGTTGGCGTCTTCGTCCTCCTGTTCGATGGGCTGCTGCTTCAGCGCGGCATTGCCGGCGAAGACCGGGCGCACGACGCGCGCCTCGGGCGGCTCGGCGGCCTCGATCTTCGGGAGCATCGCGGCGACCTGGTCGATCGACATCGACGCTTCGAGATCCGCCGCCGCCTTCCAATGGCGCAGCAGCGCGCGGCGCTTGCGGTTGTGCTCGATCGCGGCCTCCGCCGACAGGAAGCCCGCGGCTTCCTGGCATTCCGCCGCGCCCAGATAGGCGCCATCGGCGCGGTAGATGTGCAGCGGCTCCTGCAGGAATTCGGGATCGAAGCGAACGGTCACCTTCATGCCGCGCAGCGGCACCATCCACTCCGCCCAGAAGCGGTTGCCCATCAGCTCGACGCTGGCGTCGCGGCGGTTGACGGTGATGGCCTCTGCGGCGAGCAGCCACAGGCGGCGCTGCTCGGGCGTCGCCTTGCGGATCGGCGCCTCGGCGTAGCTTTCCGCGAAGACCTGGTCGAAGGACCGGCCGCGCGTCACGCCGCCGGTGCGCCCGATGCGTGCGTTGTGCTCGGCGATGCCCTGCGCAACCACCTCCAGGAAGGTGTCCAGCGGCACGGCGTTCTTGCCGTAGTTCTCGGGCTTCGCCATCGGCGTGTTGCCCGTGTACGCGCCGGCGAAGCGCGGGTGCTTGGCCAGCCCCTGCGCCAGGTCGCGGAAAGCGCGTTCGATCGGCTTCGACTGACCGGCGAAGGGCGTGGCCCAATGCACCTGCACGCCGAGTGAGGTGAGGATGCCTTCCGGCTCTTCCTGCCGCGCGGTGAAGCGGTAGCGGTTGCGCGTGCCGCCCGTGATCTTCTTCGAGGCGAAGTGCCGCCCATTGTCGAACAGGCAGTGGTCGGGGATGCCGTAGTCCTCGACCAGGTCCCCGAAGGCGAGGCGGACGGCGTGCCAGTTCTCACTGACATCCATGCGCCAGGACAGGATCTTGCCGGAGTACACGTCCTGGAAGGCCGTCATCATCGGGCGCACCGGATCGGCCTCGCCAGGCCACCGCACGAAGACGTCCCACCGATGACCGTCCGCGTTGACCACCTCCAGCGCATGCAACGCCGATCGGTCGCGCCGCTGCGCGGGCACCAGGGCCTTCAGGGCCTTCTGGCCTTCGCGGCGAAGCGTGACCGTGGTGGTGGACAGGCCGGCCAGGCGCCGCGCCATGGTGCGATCGGATGGCAGTTCCCAACCCCGCTCAGCGGCGGCCATCCGCACGCGGCGGATGCAGTCCGTGGCGTTGGGCTGCTCGGGCCGCAGATAGTCGGCCTTCAGCATCTCCCACGCTTCTGGCGGCATCTCGGCGTCCTTGCCGCCGCCGGCATAGCGAGGGCAGAGGTAGGGGAGCCAGTCGGCACGATCCACGAATTCGACCAGCGCCCACCAGTCGTACAGCGCGCGGATGGAGACCTTGCGATGCGCGGCGACGGTGGCGAGTGCCCGGTTCCAGGCTCCGCCCGCGGCACCACCGCGCGTCAGCGCCATGGCCGCATCCAGCATCTCCAAGCGCTCGCGGGCCTTGGCCTTGCGCGCGTCAGGCTGACGCTCGAACCATGCCCACATTTCGCCCGTGGCCAGCGCGGCCTTCGCCTGGGTCCGCGCGGATTGCTGGGCTGGCTGCGCGTGCTTCAGGACGAGGGCCATCTGCGCCAGATCGGGCAGGACGCGGTAGTGGTACTCGATGCCACCACCGCGTCCCTGGCGGCGACGCCAGTTGAAGCCTTCATTCTCCGGTAGCTGCCAGTCGTCGCGCTGGGCCATCAGCTGGATGGCTCGATCGGTGCCGGGCATACCCGGGAGCTGCAGCTCGGCCAGTTCCGCGGCCGTCCAGAATTCCTTGGCGATCACCGGGGTTTCAGCGTTCACAGGCCGCCTCCGGTGCGCATCTGGCGGTCGAGCCGCCGAAGTTCCTGGCGCATCTGCTCGCGCTTCTCGCGAATGGCTTCTTTCGTGATGGCGGGCAGGTGATGCCGTTCGATGACGGACCAGCCCATGGGCTCAGCCAGCAGTTCCAGCAGCCGGCGGTCCTTCGTCGCGTGCAGCAGCGCCAGGAAGCGTGGAACGCTGATCTTGTGATCGGCCCGCGCCTGGCTGGCATAGGCGTCGAGCATGGCCGGCGAGACGACCTCACCCAAATAGGCTGACATGCGGGCCGCGATCTCCTCCCGCGGGGCGCCACAGTCACCGAGCGCCACCGACACAGCACGGGACAGCCGCGCCGCGAAAGACGCGGCGCGAACCTGCTCTTCCGGGAAGCGCACCGCGGGTTCGGGCGGTTGCCAGTCGAGAAGGTCGAGCTGTGCGGGATGCGGCGCCGCCATGGTCAGGCAGTCGCCTTCCAGACGACGGCAGCGATGAGGGCGACAACGAGAGCCAGCGCGGTTCCGCCGAGCAGGCGCAGGACCCAGTCGCCGCGGCAGCGTTCGTGGGCGCTCATGCCGCGATCCCTCGGGTGGGGCGCACGAGGCGATGGACCGCCCCGCGCGCCCCTTCCACCATCAGCGGTGCGAATCGACCGATGGAGGAATGGATGGCCATCTCGCCCAGCGACCAACTGAAGCGCGCGTGGGAGATGCTGGCTGGCACCATCTGCGCGCCAGCGGCCTGGCCGCGGACGGTCCTGGCGAAGTTGACCCCCACCGGCACCCTGCAGGTGGCTCCGCGAGAGCCGCCGCACGACCGAGCACTGCCATTGTTGGATGCTGCCGAAGTCGAAGCGCTGATTCGGCTGCTCACCTGCAAACGGGGAATGATGGCCCCGGCGGTGCCGCTGCAACCAGCATCCGACTGCCCGCTCTGGATTGGTGAGAACCTGCAGTTTGTTGTCGAGGCCGCCGCCGATGGCAGCGACGAATGGCGCCTGCTCATCCGTCACTCCGGCCTTGGCTGGGTTGCCCTGCCTCTTTCGCCCAATGAGCTTCGAGCGCTTCAGCGATGTCTTCAGGACGCAGCTGGGCCTCTGCCTGCGCCATAGCGCGGAGCGCTGCTGCCGCTTCGGTGCGCGGGGGCGGAACGCGCGATTGCACACGTCCGCAGATCTCGGCCTGGATGGAGTTCATCCACGCCGCCGTGACGAGAGACGCAACAGGGCGCGTCACGGCCGCACCGCCTGCGCGATGTGATGCGCCGTGTCCGCGGCAGGCTGCCAGCCGAGCCCGACCGCGCCCAGCTCAGCGAGCCAGAACCAGCCGAAGATCAGGGTAGCGAAGAAGGCCCCGCCGGCGATGTTCCGCAGCGTCAGGTGCCGCAGCATCACGCGGCCTCCTGCGCCAAGGCCGGCACAGCGCCGATCTCGGCCAGATAGGCCAGGAACTTCCGGCGCGCCTTCGGTGCCGCCTTCTCCCAACGGCTCCTCATAGCGAGGAACTGCTCTTCGGCCGGGTCGGGCGTGTTCCGCTTGCCCCGCACCTCCGCCATGGCATCGCCGATGGTCTTTGCCGGCTTCTCATCGCGGGTCAGGGCCAGGACCAGGCGCCGCCGCGTCGGGGCATCCGCCTTCAGCAGGGCATCGAGCGTTGCGCCGTGGTCGGCCCAGCGGGTCAGGGCGAGCAGCTGGCGCAAGTCGGGTTCGATTCGGGAGCGGGCGATGGCGCGCTCGACGGAGCGGCGATTGATGCCCAGCTTCTGCGCCGTCGCCTCGGTGAATGCTGGGGTCTGGGACCAAAGCGACAAATTGTCGTTTTGATTTTTCCGCCGATTTCCGCCACGTCCGGTCTCGGGATGCAGGGCGAGGTAGATCTCCTGGCGGCGCGCGAGGAAGACGGCCCGGTCCAGTTCGGACAGGCCGCGCCGCATCAGGTTCTCGTCGATCTCGAGCAGCTGCGCCTGCAGGGCGTCGCCCCGGAAGACGATCGCCTGCAGCTCGACCAGGCCGCCCTTCGGCGCGGCGGCGACGCGGTGGGCACCGGCGATCAGGGGGTGCCGACCATCAGCGCCGGCCGGGCCGACGTGAATGGGGGTGTGCTGGCCGCTTTCGGCCATGCTTGCCGCCAGCATGGCGACATAGTCATCGTCCACGGGGCGCAGGCGCTGCCCGACCACGATTCGGTCCAGCGGCAGGGAAACGACGGGCTCGGGCGTGTTCACGCGGCCTCCGATTTCTGACGGTGCGATGCAGGGACGGAGGGGCTAGGGTTCACGCCGATGGCTGAACGCCGGATCCGGGAACCGTCCCGGGTCCAGCGGTCAGGCCACAGGACGTGCAGGGCGACGCCGAGCGCCTCGGCGATGCGCTGGTCGATCTGGGGGCTGTCCCCGCGGTCGAGCGCATTGCTGATGGAGCTGCGGTGGTAGCCCCAGGAGACCGAGAGGTCGGTCAGGTTGCCGAGCCGCTTACGCAGCTCGGCCTTGATGTCCTCGCGGTGCCACGTCCGGGCAGCCATCCCGATACCTCATCATCCAAGTCGGGCTCCGTCCGGCGAGGTGCCGGGGCCGGTCGCGCGACTTGTTGTGAGAGTGCGCGGAAATTCGCGGCATCGCAAGCGAGATGTCGCGGCTCACGCGGAATTTCGGGGTTCTCGAGATGCGAATGCAGCGAATTCTTGCGGTAAATGCTTGATTTATCGATGAAAGATAGCGAAATGTCGCGCTCTGCGCAGAATTTCGAAGATCCGGCGCCGAACCCCGAAGCGGTTGCTCGCGGGAAGCGGCTTGAGATCGCAGTCAGGGACGCGGGAGGACGGGCGAAGATCCGCAGGCTCTCAGGGGTCCCCGAGAGCACCATCCTCGGCTACGAAAAGGGCGGCGAAATCAAACTGAGCAACGCGATCGCCCTTGCTGCAGCCACGGGCGTGCGCCTCGAATGGCTGGCGACGGGCGAGGGGCCACGGGCGCGCGACGAAGTGCATGATCCGACGCCGGCACAACCAACGGCGCCACCAGAGAGGCCGCGACGCCTGTCCGACACCGTCAATTTGGACCAGCTAATGCGCGCGTATCGTGCCGCGCGCGAGGCCGCCAGCAGCGAACAGCAGCTGCTGGAGATGACGCTCATGCTCTATGACCTAATCGCCGCCCGAGAAGCGTCATCCCCAAGCTCCACAACCAACGGTGATCATGTTATTTCTCAGACAGTTAAAACGTCGTGAATCTGACTAACGGGGCGTTGACGGAGGGAGGCCAGAATGCACTTTTCCGTGCGTCCCCCCATTGAGCAGTGTCTATGTCCGACCATTCGAAGCCCGATTTCTTGTCTCGTTTCGCGGCGCAGATGCGAGAAGCTAATCCACCTCCCTGCGATACCTGCACAGACACCGGTCCGAGGGTCACCACGCTGGTCGTCAATGTGTCCGACCAGGCCGTGCTGCAGCTCATCGTCGGCAGCGCGACCATCCCCGAGCCCGGGAAGAAATAGCCTACCGGCCGCGCCTGCAGCTGTCCGGCGTCGCCTCACAGATGGCCTGCGAGAACTCCTGAATAATCTCGGCTCCGCGGGCCTGGGCCTGCCTCTGCTCCGCTGGGCTCAGGGCTGAGCACGCCGTTCGCAGCAGCTGCATGTCCTCGGCGGTGGCTGATCCACCACGGTGCACGGCGACGATGACAGACCGCCAGGCGCAAAGTTCACTTGGGTTTGGCGCCCGCAACGGCCCCGAAGCGATCCAGCCAGCGATGCGCTTTTGCGCGGCGTAGTCGCCCATGATCGCTTGCCGATAGCGGGGGATGGCGACCAAGCGGAAGCTACGGCAGGTGTCAGCATTGGCTGGCGGTTGCTGCGAGCAGTCGAGGTAGCGGTCCAGAAGGCGGCCCGCTGCCGCGTCCAGGCGTTGTGCAGGAGTGCCGGACGGCTGCTGGGCCGACGCGGACGCGATGCCCAGCGATAGGAGGGCGGTCAGGGCGACGTTGATGCTGCGCACGGGCATGCTCGCTCCTACAGAAAAGCCTGCCTCAGCATTCCACGCTTTAAGAGAGCGTCAACGGCCTCTTAAGAGCGTCCTCAGGCCGTTTTCAGAAGAGCAGGATCCACTGCAAACTGTCTTGGCGAGAACCCAATTTTTTCGGCTCTACTGCAGACAGTCGTGGCACGCACCGATGAGCCGTCTTCGTGGGGCGAAACCCAAATTTTCTGGGTCCTTCGTCCCGCTTCGTCCCCGACAATCCCGGATGATCCCGCCTCTGCAGAATGTCGTGTCCAGGTTCACCGAGAAGGGCCAAGGGATTGTTTGAGACTGTGCCGGTCGGCGCATTCCCGATGCCAGCGCCGCCCCCAAGGCCATTCGACAATGGCCCACTCAGGGCGCGGTGTGGGGACAAACCGCCCTGGATCATCCCTGCGTTGCAGGAGCGCCTGCCAAACCCACGCGCGCGTTGCGATTCGCTCGCAATTGCTTTACCGCTCAGCGTCCGATCGGGATCGACGCCATGTCCAGCCGGATGTCGCGACCGGAACGCATCGGACCACAACCGCGCGATATTCGGCGAAAGGCAATTCGGGATGGCACGGAGAATGACGGGTCTGGCCGTGGCGCTGGGCGGGGCCCTGCTGCTGCAGGGCTGCGCCAGCAGGGAGGGCTTCGAGGCCCGGATGGGGCAGTATGTCGGCCGGTCGGAGACGGATCTCGTCGCCTCGCTCGGCGTTCCGCTGCGCAGTTTCCAGGCCGGGAACCGCACCTTCCTGCAGTATGAGCGCCGCTCCATCACGGCGGATGCCGGTCCTGGCTGGGGCTGGGCCGGCGGCGTCAGCGTCCAGACCTGGGACTGTGCCACGACCTTTGAGATCATCGACGGCAAGGTGGCCAGCTTCACCAGCCGCGGCAATGACTGCATCGCCACCGCACCGCGGTAGCAACAGCGTCGCGCGCCGCGGCCCTGGGCTTCCGCCCGCCGAAGGATGGCCGCGCCCCACCCCCCCTTCCCGCCAGGCTGACAGCCAGAAAAAGGAGTGGGGGGTGTCGGGGGGCGAGTTCCCTCGCCCCCTGACCTTGTCGCCTATGCCGCGCGCCGCGCGACGCGATCCCGCATGTCGCGCCAGGCCGTCACGAACCGTTCGGCCGTGTCGTCCGGCGCGTTCCAGGGCAGTGACACGCGGATCGTGCAGGCCGCGTCCTCGCCGAGCCCCATGGCCGCCAGCACATGGGACGCCCCGACCTTGCCCGAGGAACACGCCGCGCCCGCGGACAC
>JAYRJZ010000119.1:0-15292 GCA_041906015.1 Roseomonas sp. | reverse complement strand
AGCAACGTCGATGGGACCCCGATGGCGGGGTGGTCTGGAGGGGCGGCGCCCCTCCATCGACGACCGCGGAAGTGCCGGAGCAATCAGACAGGCCGAAGGACCAAACCCCGCCCTGGCATGGCGCGGGGTGCAGCCTCCACTCTCCTCCCTCACCCGTTCGCCGTGATCCCCGCCGCGCGCACCACCGGCGCCCAGCGATCATATTCCTGCCGCACGAAGGCGTCGGTCTCCTGCGGGGTCATGATCATCGGCTCGCTCGCGATCGCGACCAGCCGCGCGCTGATGGCCGCCGAGGCCAGCGCCTCCCGCACCGCATCGCCGAGCCGCGTGACGATGGCCGGCGGCGTGCCGCGCGGCGCGAACAGGCCGGTCCAGGACCGTACCGCGAATTCCGGTACGCCCTGTTCCATCACCGTCGGCAGGTCGGGTCGGACCGACACGCGCTCCGCGGTGCAGACGCCGAGGATCTTCAGCCGCCCGTCCGAGGCCGGCGGCGCCACGGTCGGCAGGTTCATGAAGGCGATCGGGATGGTGCCCGCGACGAGGTCGGTCAGGGCCGGCCCGCCGCCGCGATAGGGCACATGCGTCATGTCGAGCCCCGTGCGCATCCTGAACAGCTCGCCCGCCAGGTGGTTCGAGGTGCCGACGCCCGAGGAACCGAAGGAAAAGCCACCCGGCGTGGCGCGGATCTTCGCGATCAGCTCCGGCACGGTGGACACGCCCACGGCCGGGTTGGCGGCGATGACGTTCGGCACGTCGGTCAGCATCGACACGCCGACCAGCGCCTCGCGCGCATCATAACCAAGGTCGCCCGAGACCAGCGGGTGGAAGACGTGGTTCGAGGCGGAGGATATCAGCAGCGTCTGCCCATCCGGCCGCGCGCGCGCCACCATGCCCATGCCGAGCGACCCGCCGCCGCCCGGCCGGTTGTCGATGACGAAGGGCTGACCGAATTTCTGCTCGAGCGCCGGGGCGACAAGTCGCGCCACGACATCGTTGGACCCGCCCGCCGCGAAGGGAACGAGCAGCGTGACGGGACGGTTCGGCCAGTTGTCCTGCGCGCGCGCCACGGCGGGGGTGCCCAGCGCGGCCCCGAGCGCCAGCATCTGCCTGCGCTGCATCATGGATGTATCCTCCGGATTTGTTGATCGTCGCCTAGCGTGGCCGGGCCACCGGAGCAAGGGATCAGGCGGCTCGGCGTTTACACAAACCTAAGCATTGTCGCGCAGGGTGATCCGGCGACACCACGGCATCATCGGGCGGCGGCGTGAGGCCTCCGCCGCGAATGGGCAAGACGCACGGGGTGCGGTGGCGCCGCTGAACGCAACCCCCCGGGCCGAAAGGCCAAACCGAGCGAGGCCGACCATGCTCTCCCAGATCCTGTCGACGCTGCGCGACAAGAAGGGCGTCACCGCCGCCGAATACGCCATCCTGGCGGTCGGCATCATCATCGTCCTCGCCGGCGCGGTGGCCACCTTCGGCACGTCGCTCCAGGCCGCCTTCACCTCGCTTTCCACGCACCTCGGCTCGTAGCGCCGCGCGGCTGGCGCATCGGCTGGTCCATCCGGCCGATGCGCCGACCACGTCAGGGCAGTGCCGCGAGACGCCGCGTGAGCAGCGCGAAGAAGCGGTCCGCCTCCAGCGTCTCCAGCAGCCGTGCATTGGGCGCGAGCCCGCTGCGCTCCCAGCGATCCACCACGGTGCGCCCGCGCGCGACGCCAGCGCATTCCACATGCACATGCACGTCGCGATGGCTGAACAGCGACGGGTCGAGCAACCAGGCCACGGCGCAGGGATCATGCAGCGGGTGCCCGCGATGGCCAAAGCGCCGCGACGGCGGCACGCCCCCCATGATGCGCACCGCGGCCGCGAGGCAGGCCCCCTCCCCCGCCGCGCGCAGCACCGCGATGCGTTCCGGCGTGACCAGCGCCTGGGCGGTCAGTTCCAGCGTCGCCAGCGTCACCGGGCGGCCGCATTCCAGCAGCATCGCCAGCGCTTCCGGGTCCGACCAGGCGTTGAACTCGGCGGACGGCGTGATGTTGCCCTCCGCCCAGGCGCCGGTCATCAAGACGATCTCCTCGACACGCTCGACCAGCGCCGGTTCGGTCGCGAGCGCCAAGGCCAGGTTCGTCGCCGGCCCGATGCCGATCAGCGTCACGCGGTCATGCGCATGCAGCAGCGCCCGGATCGCATCCGCCGCGATGCCCGATGTCGCGGGCGGTCCTTCGGGCAGCGCGACCCCGGCCAGGCCATCCGCGCCATGCACCGCCGTCTCCGACCGGAAGGCGCCGAGCAGCGGGCCCTCCGCCCCCGCCACCACCGGCACGTCGCGCCCGGTCAGCCCGACGATGGCGCGCGCGTTGCGCAGCGTGTGGGCCAGCCCGACATTGCCGCCCGCGACCGTCACGAGCCGGACGTCCAGTTCGGGACTGGCCAGCGCCAGCCACAGCGCCACGGCATCATCCGTGCCCGGATCGGTGTCGATGACGCAGACCCGGCGGGTCATGCGAGTTCCTGCTCCACCAGCGCGCACCAGAAGGCCGCGCCATGCGGCAGGGCGTCGTCGTTGAAGTCGAAATGCGGGTTGTGGTGCACGCCCTCAGGATGCGCGGGGGCGCCGGTGCCGAGCCAGACATAGGCGCCGGGACGTTCGGCGAGGAATTCCGAGAAATCCTCGCCGGGCGTCAGCGGCGGATGGTCGTCCATGGCGAGCGCGCCGGCGGATACCTGCGCCGCGCCGAATGCCACCGCCGCCTGCGCCGGATGGTTCACCGTGGGCGAGATGCGGCGGATGTAGCGCGGCTCGGCGGTGACGCGGCAGGTGGCGGCGATGCTGTTCGCGACCTCGACCAGCCGGGTTTCCAGGTGCGACCGCACCGCCTCGTTGAAGGCACGCGCGGTGCCGCAGAGGAAGACCTCGGAAGGGATGACATTCGGCGCGCGGCGGGCGCCCGCAGCCATGTGCCCGACCGACAGCACCGCGGCCTGCAACGGGTCGATCTCCCGCGCCACGATCATCGGCAGCGCCGCGATGAACTGCGCGGCGGCGAGCGGCGCATCGGTCCCGAGATGCGGCCGCGCGCCATGCACGCCCGCGCCGCGGAAGGTGACTTCCCAGGTATCCGACGACGCCAGCACCGCGCCCTTCGGCACTGCGATGGTGCCGAGCGGCAGGTTCATCAGGTTGTGCATCCCGTACACCGCATCGACGGGGAAACGCTCGAACAGCCCGTCCTTGACCATGCGCGCCGCGCCGCCGAGGGACTCCTCGGCCGGCTGGAAGACGAAATGCACCGTGCCGCCGAAGCGGTCGCGGTTCTCGCTGAGCCAGCGCGCCGCACCCAGCAGCATCGCCGTATGCCCGTCATGCCCGCAGGCATGCATCTTCCCTGGCACCGTACTGGCGTACGCCGCCCCGGTCGCCTCCGGCATCGCCAGCGCGTCCATGTCCGCCCGCAGTGCGACGGCGCGGTTGCCGCCCGCCCCGCGCGTGCCGGTCAGCGTGCCGACCACGCCGGTCGTACCGATACCTTCCTCGACCGCGATGCCCCATTGCTTCAGCAACCCGGCGACGATGCCCGCCGTGCGCGTCTCCTCGAAGCCGAGTTCCGGATGGGCATGGAAATCGCGCCGCCAGGCGGTCATGTCGGCCGCGAGGGGCATCAGGTCATCCGGGCTCGGCATGGTCGTCTCCGTTGCTGCGCTGCGGCGAATTTGCCATTTTGGGCGTTCTTCCACCACAGGCCGACCCATGGAGTTCTGGCAATCCTTCGAGCCGACCGGCGCCGAGGGACCCTTCACCGACCGCTACCCCGCCCCCATGCCGGATGGCTCGCGCCTGGTCCTGCCGCTGCGGGATTACGGGGCGGTCGCGGTGGCCGGCTTCATCGCCAACCAGGCGGCGATCGCCGTCGCCCGGCGCATCGGCGGCTGGATGGCGGATGTGGCGCGCGACCTCGGCGCCGAGGTCGTGGTCGGGCTGCCGACGCTGGGCCAGGTCTTCGCGCCGGATGTCGCTCATGGGCTGGGGCACAGCAACTGGGTCGCGCCGGGCTGGTCGCGCAAGCGGTGGTACGACGAAGCGCTGTCCGTGCCCGCCTCCTCCTCCACCGCGCCGGGCGAACGCCGGCTGTGGCTCGACCCGCGCATCCTGCCGCGCCTCGCCGGGCGCCGCGCGCTGCTGGTGGATGACGTGATCTCGACCGGTTCCTCGGCGCTGGCTGGCGTCGCGCTGCTGGAACGCGTCGGCGTGCGGCCCGTGGCGTTGCTGGTCGCCATGGCCCAGGGCGATCGCTGGCGCGGCACCTGGCCCGCCGACATTCCCGTGCGCGCGGCCTTCGCCACGCCGCTCTTCACCCGCGTCCCCGGCGGCTGGATGCCCGCGCCGGGCACCGCGCCCACCGAATTGTGCCTGAGGAAAGCCGCATGAAGCGCCTTCTGCTCGCCGCCTTCACCGCCCTCGCCTTGCCTGCCGCGGCGCAGGATCGCGCGGAACTCCGCATCGGCGTCGAGGCCGGCCCCACCAGCCTCGACCCGCATTATGCCAGCCTGATCACCAACATCGCCTTCGCCCGGCATGTCTTCCAGCCGCTCGCGGAACAGGATGCGCGCCAGGTGCTGCGCCCGGCCATCGCGCGGTCCTGGCGCGTGGTGGACGACACCACCTGGGAGCTGGAGCTGAACCCCGAGGCCCGCTTCTCCGACGGCCGTCCCGTCACGGCCGAGGACATCGCCTTCACCATCCAGCGCGCGGGGGATGTGCCCAATTCGCCCTCCTCCTTCCGCTACGCGACGCGGCCTGTCTCGGCGGTGGAAAGCGTCGGCCCGCACACCATCCGCATCCGCACCAACGGCCCCTTCCCGCTGCTGCTGAACCAGCTCGCCTTGGTGATGATCATCCCGAAGCACGAGGGCGTGACCACGGCGATGTTCAATGACGGCTCGGCGATGATCGGCTCGGGGCCGTATCGCCTGGTGTCCTGGCAGCCGGGCCAGCCGGTGCGCTATGCGCGGAACCCGAATTTCACCGGCACCGCGCCCGCCTTCGGCACGGTGGAATTCCGCCCGATCGGCAATGCCGGGGCGCGCGTCGCGGCGCTGCGCTCGGGCGATGTAGACCTGATCGAGATCGTCCCGCCCGACCAGTTCGCACGCTTCAGGACCGACACGCATTTCGCCACCGCCGAGAGCCCATCCAACCGGCTGATCTTCCTGACGCTGGATTCCGGGCGCGAGGAAAGCCCCTTCATCCGTGCCCCCGATGGCGCGCCGCTGCGCAACCCGCTGCGCGACGCCCGCGTGCGCCGCGCCCTGTCCATCGCCATCAACCGCGAGGCGCTGGTGACGCGCACGATGCAGGGCCAGGCCGTCGCGGCGGGCGACCTGGGTCCGCAGGGCTATTTCGGCACCTCCCCCGACCTGACCCCGCCGCCCTACGACCCGGACGCCGCGCGCCGCCTGCTCGCCGAGGCCGGCTTCCCGCGCGGCTTCGCCGTGCAGGTGAATGGCCCCAATGACCGCTATGTGAACGATGAGCAGGTGGTGCAGGCCATCGCCCAGTTCTGGACGCGCATCGGCCTGCAGGCCACCGTCGAAGTGAAGCCGCGCGGCGTCTGGCTGACCGAGGCCGCGCAGCTTCGCTATTCGGTGAACCTCGCCGGCTTCTCACCCAACCCCGAGGTGCTGGGGATGCTCGAGACGCAGGTGCATAGCTGGGACACGACGCTCGGCCTCGGCACCGCGAATCGCGGGCGGTTCAGCAACCCGGAGATCGACGCCATCATCCAGCGCGCGCGCACCACCATGGACAACGCAGAACGCGAAGGCCTGACGCAGGAAGCGACGCGCCGCGCGCTGCGCGACGAGACGGCGCTGATCCCGCTCTACTTCCAGGTGAACACCTGGGCGATGCGCCAGGGCGTGACCTATGAAGCGCGGACGGATGAGATGACCCTCGCCTTCTCGGCGGGCCGCGCCCGCTGAGTTGCGAAGCATTCTCAATAACTTGCCCCCCTTTGCGCCATCGGCGGAGCATGCGCTACTCCCGAACTGACGGTTCGGGGGATGACGATGCCGGCTGATGGCGGTGCGACGGACAAGATCGTTTACACCTCGCCGATCGGCGACGAGGTCAAGACCACCACCTGCTACATGTGCGCCTGCCGCTGCGGCATCCGCGTGCATCTGAAGGATGGCCGCGTCCGCTACATCGAGGGGAATCCCGACCACCCGGTGAACAAGGGCGTGCTCTGCGGCAAGGGCAGCGCCGGGATCATGACGCAGTATTCGCCGGCCCGCCTGCGCGCGCCGCTGAAGCGCGTCGGCCCGCGCGGATCGGGCGAGTTCGCCGAGATCACCTGGGACGAGGCGATGGACATCGCCACCGGCTGGCTGAAGCAGGTGCGCGAGACGGATCCCCGCAAGCTCGCCTTCTTCACCGGGCGCGACCAGTCGCAATCGCTGACCGGCTTCTGGGCCGCGCAGTTCGGCACGCCGAACTTCGCCGCGCATGGCGGCTTCTGCTCGGTGAACATGGCGGCCGGCGGGCTCTACACCATCGGCGGGTCCTTCTGGGAATTCGGCGAGCCCGACTGGGAACGCGCGAAGTACCTGATGATCTTCGGCGTGGCCGAGGACCACGATTCCAACCCGATCAAGACCGGCCTCGCCGCGCTGAAGGGGCGCGGGGCGAAGATCGTCTCGGTCAATCCGGTGCGCACCGGCTATTCGGCGGTCGCGGATGAATGGGTGGGCGTGCGGCCGGGCACGGACGGGCTGTTCATCATGGCGCTGATCGGCGAGCTGATCCGCGCCGACCGCGTCGATGGCGAATTCCTGGTCCGCTACACCAACGCGCCCTGGCTGGTGGTGCGCAACCCGGGCGGCGCCGATGACGGGCTCTTCGCACGCGACGCGGAGGGCAAGCCGCTCGCCTGGGACCGCGCACGCGGCGCGATCGCGGCCGACACGGCCGACCTGTCGCCGGTGCTGGTGGGCGAGTTCACGCTGGAAGACGGCCGCCGCGTGCAGCCGGCCTTCCACCTGATGGCCGAACGCTACCTCGACCCGCAATACGAACCGGAGGCCGTCGCGGATCGCTGCGGCATCGACGCGGCGCGCATCCGCCGCCTCGCCGCCGAGATCGCGGACGTCGCCTTCAACCAGACCATCACGCTCGACATTCCCTGGACGGATGTGTGGGGCCGGCGGCATGAGACGATGGTCGGCCGCCCCGTCGCCTTCCACGCCATGCGCGGCATCAGCGCGCATTCCAACGGCTTCCACACCTGCCGCGCGCTGCACCTGCTGCAGATGATCCTGGGCGCGGTCGATACGCCGGGCTCCTGGCGCTACAAATCGCCCTTCCCCCGGCCGATCCCGCCCGGTCCGGGTCCTGCCGGGAAGACCTGCGCGCCGAACACGCCGATCGCGGGCAACCTCCTCGCCTTCCCGCACGGTCCGGACGACCTGCTGGTGGACGATGCCGGCACGCCGCTGCGCATCGACAAATCCTTCTCCTGGGAAGCGCCGCTCGGCCTGCATGGGATGATGCACAGCGTCATCGGCAATGCCGCCGCGCGCGATCCCTATCCCATCGACACGCTGTTCATGTTCATGGCGAACATGGCGTGGAACTCCTCGATGAATCCGGGCGAGGCGATGCGCTGCCTCACCGAGCAGGATGCGGAGGGCAACTACGTCATCCCGCACGTCATCTACGCCGATGCCTATTTCAGCGAGACCGTGCCCTATGCCGATCTGATCCTGCCGGACACGACCTATCTCGAACGCTGGGACGCGATCTCCATCCTCGACCGGCCGATCGGGTCCGCGCATGGCCCGGGCGATGCGATCCGCCAGCCGGTCATCGCGCCGGACCGCGACGTGCGGCCCTTCCAGGACGTGCTGATCGCGCTTGGCGCGCGGCTCGGCCTGCCGGCCTTCACCAACGAGGATGGCAGCGCGCGCTTCAAGGATTATCCCGACTACATCGTGAACCACCAGCGCACGCCGGGCGTCGGGCCGCTCGCCGGCTGGCGCGGCGCGGACGGGTCGAAGAAGGGCGTCGGCGAGCCCAACAAGGACCAGCTCCAGCGCTACATCGACAATGGATGCTTCTGGCGCCATCACCTGGCCCCCGAGGAATCCTACTTCAAGCACGCCAACCGCACCTACCTCGACAATGCGAAGGCGATGGGGCTGATCGGCAATGCGAACCAGGTCGTGATGCAGATCTGGTCGGAGCCGCTGCAGAAATTCCGCCTCGCCGCGGAAGGCCATGGCGCGAAGCAGCCGCCGGAACACCTGCGCGAGCGCATCCGCCGCTACTGCGATCCGCTGCCGCTGTGGTACGCGCCGCTCGAACAGGAACAGCACGACACCGCGCCCTTCCCGCTCTCGGCCGTCACGCAGCGGCCGATGGCGATGTACCATTCCTGGGGCTCGATGAATGCCTGGCTGCGGCAGATCCATGGCTCCAACAAGCTCTACATGTCGCGCGAACGCGCCACGGCCGAGGGCCTCGCCCAGGATGACTGGGTCTGGGTGGAAAGCCGCAACGGGCGGGTGAAGGCGCAGCTCACGCTGATGGAAGGCGTGAACCGCGACACGGTCTGGACCTGGAATGCGATCGGCAAGCGGTCCGGCGCCTGGATGCTCAGCGCCGATGCGCCGGAAGCCGAGCGCGGCTTCCTGCTCAACCACGTCATCAGCGAATGGCTGCCGGCGCAGGGCGGGCATCGCCACGCCAATGCGGACCCCGTCACCGGCCAGGCCGCCTGGTACGACCTGCGCGTATCGGTCACGAAATGCGCGCCGGGCGAAGCCGGCATCACCGATCCCTTCCCCACCATGCTGAAGCCGCCACCGGACCTGCCGCCGGCGCCCGAGACCGTCAGCTACAACCAGGGGGACAAGCGCGCATGACCTCGCTGCCCGCGACCACCGGCAAGAAGCTCGGCCTCGTCATCGACCTCGATACCTGCGTCGGCTGCCAGGCCTGCGCGACCAACTGCAAGGAGTGGAATACCTCCGGCCATATGGGTCCGCTGCCGGACCACCATGCCTATTCCGCCGGGCAGGAAGGCGTGTGGTTCAACCGCGTGCATTCCTACGAGGCCGGCGAGGGCGCGGAAGGCCGCACGGTGCATTTCCCGCGATCCTGCCTGCATTGCGAAACGCCCGCCTGCGTCACCGTCTGCCCTACCGGCGCGTCCTACAAGCGCGCCGAGGACGGCATCGTGCTGGTCAACACCGACATGTGCATCGGCTGCCAGCTCTGCGCCTGGGCCTGCCCCTATGGCGCGCGGGAATTCGACGAGGACCAGGGCGTGATGAAGAAGTGCACGCTCTGCATCGACCGCATCTACAACGAGGAAATCCCCGAAGCCCGCCGCGTGCCCGCCTGCGTGTCGACCTGCCCGGCCAATGCGCGGCATTTCGGCGATCTCGGCGATCCCGACAGCGATGTCTCGAAGCTCGTCGCCGATCGTGGCGGCTTCGAGCTGATGCCCGAACTCGGCTACAAGCCGGTCAACCGCTACCTGCCGCCGCGCCGCGCGCCGAAGGCCGATGCGGGGCCGCCGCGCGAGGCCGGCCCCCTCCCCTCCCAGATCACCAACCCGCTGCTGCGCTGGGTGGACAAGGTTCTGTCGCGATGAATCCCGCGCCGTCGATCGTCGTCTTCACCGTCGTCTCGGGGGCCGGCTACGGGCTTCTGTTCTGGCTCGGCATCCTGCGCGCCCTCGGCCTTGTGCCGCAGAGCCCGGGCTTCGGATTGGCCGCCTGCGGCCTGGCGCTGGTGCTGGTCATGGTGGGGCTGCTCTCCTCGACCGCACATCTGGGGCGGCCGGAACGGGCCTGGCGGGCGCTGAGCCAATGGCGGTCCTCCTGGCTGTCGCGCGAGGGCGTGGCGGCGGTCGTGACCTTCGCGCCGGCGGGGCTGCTGTTCCTCGCCCTTGCCGGTGGGAATGAGGCGCTGGCGCGGCCGATGGGGCTGCTCGCGGCCGCGGGCGCGGCGGTCACGGTCTATTGCACGGGGATGATCTACGCCTCGCTGAAGACGATCCGGCAATGGCACCATCCGCTGGTGGCGCCGGGCTACCTGCTGTTTGGCGCCTTCTCCGGCGCGGCGCTGCTGGCCGTGCTCGCGGCCTTCTGGGGTGAAGCGGCGGCACCGGCGGGAATCGCGGCGCTGCTGGGTGCCGCGGCCTTCGTCCTGAAGCGCGCCTATTGGGCCAGCGTGGACGCCGCGCCGCCCATCGCAACGCTGGAAAGCGCGACGGGACTCGGCTTCATCGGCGCGGTGCGGCCGCTCGATCCGCCGCATACGGAGACGAACTACCTGCTGCGCGAAATGGCCTTCCGCATCGCCCGCGTCCATGCGGCGCGGCTGCGGCGGATCGCGGCGCTGGCGGGCTTCGCCGCGCCGGCGCTGATGCTGCTGCTGGCGCTGGTGGCGGGCGGGGCGGTCGCCGGGGTGCTGGCCGTCGCCGCCGCGGCGCTGATCACGGCCGGGCTGCTCGCCGAACGCTGGCTGATGTTCGCCGAGGCGACGCATACGGTCAGCCTGTATTACGGGGTGCCGGACCGGCGCTGAACGCGCCGGCGCCCCTTTCCGACACAGGGGGGTGACATCCCGTCGCGCCCGGTGCTAAACGGCGCGTCCCGGTCGGAGCGTAGCGCAGCCTGGTAGCGCATCAGTCTGGGGGACTGGGGGTCGTGGGTTCGAATCCCGCCGCTCCGACCATTATCCCCCTGAATTTCCTCACGAACACAGCAGCGTCGAAGCCATCGCGGGATGCGGCGGCGGGGTTCTACTGCGCCGCCAGCCCCTCGCGGAGTCGCCGCACGGGGCGCGGCAGCCCCATCGTCTCGCGCAGCGTCGTGCCGGGATACTCGGTGCGGTGGATGCCGCGGCGCTGCAGCTCCGGCACGACCAGCTCGACGAAATCCTCCAGGCAGCGCGGCAGCACCGGCATGTCGAGGTTGAAGCCATCGCAGGCGCGGCTGCGATACCATTCCTCCATCTGATCGGCGATCTGCACCGGCGTGCCCTTGAAGGCGACATGGCCGATATTCGGCGCGACGCGCTGATAGGTCTGGCGGATGGTGAGGTTCTCGCGCTTCGCCGTCTCGGCGATGGACCAGCGATAGCTGACCGCGCCGGCGACATCCGCCGACAGGTCCGGCAGCGGGCCGTCGATGGGGTACTGGCTCAGATCCTCGTCGCAGATCTTCGACAGATAGGCGACGCCGAGGCTCGGCGCGATCAGCTCCTGGAGCTCCTGATACAGTTCCTCCGCCTCGGCCTCCGTCCGGCCGACATAGATGGAGGCGGCAGGCACGATGCGCAGCTCGTCCGGATGGCGGCCGTATTTCGCCATCCGCCCCTTCACATCGGCATAGAACTCCTGCGCCTCATCCAGGCGCGTCGCGACGGCGAACAGCCCCTCGGCGATCTCGGCGGCGAGTTCCCGCCCCGGCTCCGACTGGCCCGCGGTGAACAGCACGGGCCAACCCTGCATCGGCCGCGCGACGTTGAGCGGCCCCTGCACGGAGAAATGCTTGCCGACATGGTCAAGCCGCTGGACCCTGCCCGGGTCGAGGTAGCGCCCGGTCGCCTTGTCCTCGATGAAGGCGTCCTCGGCCCAACTGTCCCACAGCCCCTTGCAGACCTGCACGAATTCGCGCGCGCGTTCGTAGCGTTCCTGCCGCGGCACGTGCTGGGCGCGGCCGAAATTCACCGAATCCCCGGCATAGGAGCCGGTGACGATGTTCCAGCAGGCCCGCCCCTTCGAGAGGTGGTCGAGCGATGCGAAGCGCCGCGCCAGCAGATAGGGCTCGTCATAGGTCGTGGTCGCCGTGGCGAACATGCCGATATGCTTGGTGTGCTGCGACAGCGCGGCGAGCAGCGTCAGCGGTTCGAACACCGCCGGCCGATCGGACCGGCTGTTGGAGGCAAAGAGCTCCGGCTTGTCCATCTGCCGCACGGCATTGCCGTCGGCGAGGAACAGCGTGTCGAACTTCCCCTTCTCGGCGAGCTGCGCAATGCGGATCGCCTGGTCGAGATTCATGCAGGTGTCGGACCAGGCATCGGGATGGCGCCACCCGGCGAGGTGACTGCCGATGCCGATCAGGCTGGTCATCAAGGTCATCGTCGGACGGGACGCGTCGGTCATGCGGCAGGCTCCCTCGGGGTCAGCGCGTGCAGCGGGCCGATCTCAGGCAGCCGGCCGACATGCATAACCCCGATGCGGCGGCGCGGGAAGCACACCGCCGCATGACGGGTCCCTCAGGTCTCCGCGCCGCCATTCACCGCCAGCATCTGCCCGTTCACATAGGCCCCGCCCTCGCTGGCGAGCATCCGGACGACCGTTGCGACCTCGACCGGCGTGCCCATGCGCCCGAGCGGCACCTTCGCGACATAGCCATGCCGATGCGTCTGCACCCCCGGCTCATCGTCATCCGCCGCGATGGGCCCCGGCGAGATGGCATTCACCGTCACGCCCTTCGGGCCGAATTCCTTCGCCAGCGCCTTGGTCAGTCCCCACAGCCCATGCTTGGCCACCGACACCGGCGCGCGCCCGGCATAGCCATGGATCGCGTTCATCCCGGTGAAGTTCACGATCCGGCCCCAGCCGCGCTCGACCATGCCCGGCAGCAGCGCCTGCGACAGCCAGACGGAGGCTTCGAGGTCCACCGCCAGCACGCGGCGCCAATCCTCCTCGGGATCGATCTCCAGGAAGGGCTTGGCCGGCCGCAGCGCGGCGTTGTTCACCAGCACCTGCACGGGGCCGAGGGCAGCCAGCGCCTCGCTCGCGATACGCCGGCAATCCTCGCGCCGACCGACATCGCCCATTGCGACCAGCGCCTGCACGCCGAGGCCGCGGGCCTCCGCCGCCACGGCCTCCGCGGCGGCACGGTCGCTCGATCCGTTGACGACGACGTTGAATCCGTCCGCCGCCAGCCCGAGCGCGACGGCACGCCCGATGTTGCGTCCCGCGCCGGTGATCAGCGCGGTCCGAGAGGAAGTGGTGTTCATTCTGACGTTTCCTTGCAGTGGGTCCGGCAGCGCCGGTCGGCGCGATTCTTGCGGAGGAGATCGGCGCGCTACCGCCGCGTCAGCCAGCGCTTGGCGATGCGGCACGCCACGGTGAAGGCCGGGTTGAAGACATTGCCGACGTCGTAGCGCACGACCTGCCCCATGAGATGGCTCGCCGCCCGCGCATCGAGCCCATAATCCTCCCCGAGCCAGCGCGACATCTCCGTCGTCGCATGCTGCAGCGCCTGGTCGAGCGGGCGCGCATTGCCGATGGTGAAGATGTCCTCGGCCGTCTCCCCGCGCGGCCAGGCGATGGTCCGCTTCAGCACGGTGAGCGTGACCTCCATCTCGAAGGAGGTCTCGATGCCCGTGCCGGTGATCTCCCCATCGCCCTGGCAGGCATGGCCATCGCCCAGATAGAACAGCGCGCCGGGCACCGAGACCGGGAACCAGGCCGTCGTCCCCGGCGCGAAGAGCCGGTAGTCCATGTTGCCGCCATTGGGCCCACTGGTCGCGGTGGAGATCGCCTGCCCACCCGCCGGCGCCACGCCGAAGCAGCCGATCATCGGCTGGATCGGCGGCGCGAAATCCTCGAGGCCCTTCACCGCTTCCTGCAGCCGCACCGTCCCGGCCGCGCGGTCGATGTCCCACACCACGCGCTGCGACGGCGGACGGTCGATGATCGCCGCCGGATCGAGCACGGTCAGCGCGAGCGGCGAATAGGTCCATCCCGTCGCCCGGTTCGGCGTCAGCCGGTCGATGCGCACGGCGAGCGTGTCGCCGGGTTCCGCGCCTTCCACGAAAAACGGCCCGGTCATCGGGTTCGGCCGGCTCGCCACCGCGACCTCGCGCGCATCGAGGCCGGAGGCGTCGACGGTCTCCGCCACGATCGTGTCGCCATCGGCGACGCGCAGGCAGGGTTCGGCGGTGCCGATCGCGTTGTGGTAGCGGCTTGGACGGAAATGGTGCTTGGCCATCGGGCTCCCCGGGAAGATGGCGCCGTATCCCGCCGTTGGGGCCGGTCTGCCGGCAGGCAGGCTGGAAGCGCCGCGCGGAAGGGTCAAGACGCGCCGGTTTGACAGCGTCGCGCGGCGACTCCTATCTGCCCGCAGCGGAATACGCATGAGGAAACCACGTTGATGCCTGCCGCCGTGACGCGCCCGATGCGCCTTGGATTGTTTCTTCAGGGGGCCGGTCACCACGTCGCGGGCTGGCGCCATCCCGAAGCGGAGTTCGGCGGCGAGAATCTCGACCTCATCCAGCGCATCGCCCGCACGGCGGAAGAAGGCCATTTCGACCTGCTCTTCCTCGCCGATGGGCTGACCACGGGGGCGGATGCCCATCCCTCCTTCGTCGCGCGGCTCGAACCCATCGCGCTGCTCTCCGCCATCGCGATGAGCACGCGGCATATCGGCCTCGCCGCGACCATGTCGACGACCTACACCGAGCCCTTCCACACCGCGCGCGCCTTCGCCACGCTCGACCATCTGAGCGGCGGGCGCGCAGCGTGGAATGCCGTCACCACCTCCTATGCGCGCTCCGCCGCGAACTTCACGCGCGGCACGCATCCCGCGCATGACGAACGCTACGCGATCGCCGAGGAGTTCATCGACGTCGTGCGCGGCCTGTGGGACAGCTTCGCCGACGATGCCTTCGTCAAGGACAAGGCGCGCGGCGTCTATGTCGAGCCCGATCGCGTGCACACGCTGAACCACGAGGGCCAGTACTTCTCGGTGAAGGGGCCGCTCAACTGCTCGCGTCCACCGCAGGGGCATCCCATCATCATCCAGGCCGGCTCCTCCGCGCCGGGGCAGCGGCTCGCGGCGCGCACGGCGGATCTCGTCTTCACCGCGCAGCAGACGCTCGATGAAGGCCGGGCCTTCCGCGACGGCCTGCGCCGCCAGGTCGCCGAGGAAGGCCGCGACCCCGACCACCTGATGATCCTGCCCGGCGTCTGCCCCGTGATCGGCGGCACCGAGGCGGAGGCGAAGGCGCTCTACGCGCAGCTCCAGGGCGCGATCGACCCCGCCGCGGCGATCCTGCTGCTGTCGGATCGCCTCGGTCATGACGTGTCGGGCTACGACCTCGACGGGCCGCTGCCGGAGCTGCCGGAATCCGACCAGCTCCAGAGCCGCGCGCGCCTGCTCACCGACCTCGCGCGGCGCGAGAACCTCACGCTGCGCGAACTCTACTACCTCGTCGCCGGCGCGCGCGGGCACCGCATCGTGTGGGGCCCGCCGGACCAGGTGG
>JAYRJZ010000118.1:0-15434 GCA_041906015.1 Roseomonas sp. | reverse complement strand
CGGCGAGGAAGGCACCCATCGGGCCATACTCGCTCGGCTCGCCCACGCGGCCCGCGGGCACTTCCTTGCCGGCGCGCGCGATCTCCTCATCCACCGAAGTGCCGGCCTTCTCGGCGCGCACCGCGGCGGTCTGGGTGATGCGATCGGTGCGGATCGACCCCGGCGCCAGCACGTTCATCGTCACGCCATCGGCCGCGACCTCGCCCGACAAGGTCTTCAGCCAGGCCCAGATGGACGCGCGCAGCGTATTCGACAGTGCGAGGAACGGGATCGGGTGCTGCATGCCCGACGACCCCACCACGATCACGCGGCCCCATTTCTGCGCCCGCATCGCCGGCAGCAGCTTCATGGTGATGCGGATCGGCGAGACCACGATGTTCTGGAACCACTTCACCATGTCCGCTTCCTTCATCTCGGAAGCGGTGCAGGGCGGCGGGCCGCCATGGTTCAGCACCAGGATGTCCACCCCGCCCATCGCGGCCACGGCGGCATCGGCGAGCTTGTCCATCTCCTCGCCCGAGGACACATCGGCCGGCACCACGGTCACCGCCGGGGCGCCGAGCGCCTTGAGCTCGGCCGCGGCCTTCTCCATCGCGGCGACGTCGCGCCCGCTGATGGTCAGCACCGTGCCTTCGGCCGCCAGCGCGTCGGCGATCGACCGCCCGAGCCCCTTGGCGCCGCCCATGACCAGGGCGCGCTTGCCCTTCAGACCAAGATCCATGCTCAACCCTCCCGAAACCGGCTGCGAAAATGGGAGCGGACCCTGCCCCCTCCCCCGCCCCCTGGCAAGACGGGCGGTGCCGGGCCATGGTGCGGCCCGTTGATCCGAATCAAAGCAGGAACCGTCCCATGGCCAAGCCCACTGTCCTGGTCACGCGCAAACTGCCCGATGGCGTGCAGGACAAGCTGGCCGCCACCTTCGACGCCCGGCTGAACCCGCAGGACGACGCCTGGTCGGGCGATGGGGCGGAGATCGTCCGCCGCGCGGCCGAGGCCGACGCGGCCGGCATCCTCTGCGCCGCCGGCGATGCGCTGGCCGCCACGACCATCGCCGCCCTGCCCGACAGCGTGCGCATCATCGCCACCTTCTCCGTCGGCACGGACCATATCGACCTGCCCGCGGCGAAGGCCCGGGGCATCGCCGTCGCGAACACGCCGGACGTGCTCTCCTTCGCGACCGCCGAGATCGCCTTCACCCTGATGCTCATGGCCGCGCGCCGCGCCGGCGAAGGCGAGCGCCTGGTCCGCGCCGGCGCCTGGACCGGCTGGGCGCCGACGCAACTCATGGGGACGACACTGGAAGGCAAGACGCTCGGCATCCTCGGCTTCGGGCGCATCGGGCGGGAGCTCGCGCAGATGGCGCGCGGAATGCGCATGGCGATCCACTACCGCAACCGCAGCCGCGTCGCGCCCGAGCTGGAGGAGGGCGCGATCTATCACGACAATGACGACAGCTTCCTCGGCGCGATCGACGTGCTGTCCATGCACATCCCGGGCGGCGCGGAAACGCGGCAATGGCTCGACGCGGCGCGGATCGCGAGGCTGAGGCGCGGCGCCATCGTGGTGAACACCGGCCGCGGCACCACCGTGGATGACGCGGCGCTGATCGCCGCGCTGCGCTCGGGCCACCTCGCCGCCGCCGGCCTCGATGTCTATGACGGCGAACCGCGCGTGCATCCGGGCTACCTCACGCTGGAGAACGTCGCCCTGCTGCCGCATCTCGGTTCCGCCACCGTCGAGACGCGCCAGGCCATGGGCGATCGCTGCATCGAGAACCTCGCCGCCCTGCTGATCGAAGGGCGCGAGCCGCCCTTCCGCGTCGCCTGACCTTCCCCACGCAAGGACACCACCATGCATTTCGATTTCCGCAACATCCCGCATGAGCAGGCCTACAAGCTCGTCGTCGCCTCGGTGGTGCCGCGCCCCGTCGCCTGGGTCGTCACCCAGGACCGGGACGGCAACGTCAACGCCGCGCCCTACTCCTTCTTCAACGCCTTCTCGAGCAACCCGGTGATCATCGGCATCGGCTGCGGCCCGCGATCGCCCGGCTCGCCCAAGGACACGCTCGCCAATATCGAGGCGACGGGCCAGTTCGTGGTGAACCTCGTCTCCGCGCCCACCGCCGAGCAGATGAACATCACCGCCATCGACTTCCCCGCCGGCGTGAACGAGATCGAGCAGGCCGGCCTGACCACCGCGCCGAGCGCCGTGGTGAAGGTGCCGCGCATCGCGGAAAGCCCGGTCGCGCTGGAATGTGAGATCTTCCAGTTCGTCCCGGCCGGCCACCACACCATCGTCATGGGCCGCGTCGTCGCCGAATACGTCCGCGACGACTGCGTGATGGATGCCGCGAAATTCTATCTCGACACGCCGAAGCTCGAACTCGTCGGGCGCATGCATGGCCGTGGCTGGTATGCGCGGACCACCGACCGCGTCGAGATCCCGCGCATCGCCCTGTCGGACTGGGAAGCGCGGAAAAAGTAACTGCCACGTAACAGCCGACGTTTCGACGCCGTTGCTCTCTTGCAATCGCCCGCGCCTGCCTCACACTCCGGGGAGAAGGCGCGGGACCTTCGGCCCGCGCGACAAGCATCTCAAGACTTCCAGCGTGCCGAAAGGACGAGACATGACCCTCACCCGTCGTGCCCTGCTCGCTGGCCTTGCCGCCGGCGCCGCAGCGCCCGCCGCCCTGGCCCAGGCCGCACCGCTGCTCAAGAAGCCGATCCCCAGCACGGGCGAACTCATCCCCATCATCGGCCTCGGTTCCGCCCGCCGCTATGAGGAAGCGCGGACCGAGGCCGACATGGCCCCGCTGCGCGACACCTTCCGCCGCTTCCACGAACTCGGCGGCACGGTGGTGGACACCGCGCCCTCCTACGGCAATGCCGAAGGGATCATGGGCGACATCATCGCCGATCTCGGTATCCGCCGGGACCTGTTCATCGCCACCAAGGTCGGCGTGGACAATATCGAGCAGGGCCGCGCGCAGATCGCGGAATCCTTCCGCAAGCTGCGCACCGACCGCATCGACCTGCTGGCCGTGCACAATCTGCGCGACATCACCAATGAGCTCGCCTATCTGCGCGAGCTGAAGCAGGCGGGGCGCATCCGCTATGTCGGCGCCACCACCTCCTTCGACCGGCAATACGAAGCCTTCGAGCAGATGATGCGGCGCGAGACGCTGGATTCGATCCAGATCGACTACGCGCTCGACAACCGCAACGCCGCGGAGCGCATCATCCCGCTCGCCGCCGAGCGCGGCATGGCCGTCTTCATCAACCTGCCCTTCGGCCGCGGCAGCGTCTTCCGCGCGACCCAGGGCAAGGAGCTGCCCGCCTGGGCCGCCGAGATCGACGTCACGACCTGGGCGCAGTTCATGCTGAAATACCTCGTCTCCCACCCCGCGGTGACCTGCGCGGTGCCGGGCATGGCGCAGGCACGCTACGTGGACGACAACCTCAAGGCCGCGCAGGGCCGCATGCCCGATGCCGCGATGCGCCGCCGGATGGAGCAGTTCATCGATGGCCTCTGACCCCGCCGCCGCCATTCCGGCGGGCGGGGTGCTTCAAGGCCTTCTGGGACGGGTGATCGACATCCGCCCCGGGGAAGCGCGCGCCCTCGCCTGGTCCTGGCTCTACGTCTTCGCGCTCTTCCTGGCCTATTACGTGCTCCGTCCCATCCGGGACGAGCTGGGCGTCGCGGGCGGGGTGCGCAACCTGCCCTGGCTGTTCACCGGCACGCTGCTGGCGATGCTCGCGGCCAATCCGCTGTTCGCCTATGCGGTGCGGCGCTGGCCGCGCGAGACCTTCATCGCCATCGCCTATCGCTTCTTCATGCTGAACCTGCTGGTCTTCATGGTGCTGCTGATGGTGGCGACGCCCGAGCAGCATGTCTGGATCGGCCGGGCCTTCTTCATCTGGACCTCGGTCTTCAACCTGTTCGTCGTCTCGGTCTTCTGGTCCTTCATCGTCGATGTCTTCGATTCCGAGCAGGGCAAGCGGCTGTTCGGCTTCCTCGCCGCCGGCGCGACGCTGGGTGGCATCGCGGGCTCGGCGCTGACCTCGGGCTTCGTCGAGCATGTCGGCCAGAACTGGCTGCTCCTCGCCTCCATCCTGCTGCTGGAAGTCGCGGTCTTCGCCGTGCGGCGGCTGTCGCGCATCTCGGATGCCTTCAGCCATTCGGTGCAGGGGGACGACCCGCACCGCCCGCTCGGCGGAGGCATCTTCGCGGGGCTGACGCATACGCTGCGTTCGCCCTACCTGCTCGGCATCGCGGTGTTCATCCTGCTCTATTCGATCACCTCGACCGTGCTGTACTTCCAGCAGGCAAGCATCGCCGAGGCGCACTTCACCAGCCGCGCCGCGCGCACCGCCTTCTTCGCCAATATCGACTTCTGGGTGAACACGCTCACCCTCGGCCTGCAGCTTTTCCTGACGGGGCGGCTGACGGCCTGGCTCGGCATCGCGATCATGCTCGCCATCCTGCCGGCGCTGTCCGTCTTCGGCTTCGCGGCGCTCGCCACCTGGCCGAGTGTCGCGGTCTTCGTCGTGGTGCAGGTGGCGCGGCGCGTCTCCAACTTCGCCCTCGCCCGCCCGACGCGGGAAGTGCTGTTCACCGCCGTCCCGCGCGAGGACCGCTACAAGGCCAAGAACTTCATCGACACCGTGGTCTATCGCGGCGGCGACCAGGTCGCGGCCTGGTCCTATGCGGGGCTGATCGCGCTCGGCCTCAGCCTGACCGGCATCGCCGCGGCCGCCGTGCCGATCTGCATCGCCTGGGCGGGGCTGAGCCTGTGGCTCGGCCGCCAGCAGCAGCGGATGGAGAAGCAGGCCGGCTGACGCGCTGGACACGACGCCGCGCAGCCGTCAGCCTGGGCCGCAAATCCGCGGCCCGGCAAGGGTCCGCGCCGGAGAGGACAGTCCATGCCGTATCCCAGCCCATCGCGGCGCAGCCTGATGCTGCTTGCCGCCGCCCTGCCCATGCCTGCCCTGGCGCAGAGCTATCCCGACCGGCCGCTGCGCTTCGTCATTCCCTGGCCGCCGGGCGGGACCAACGACATCGTCGGACGGCTGGTCGCGGACGGCATGGCGCATCGCCTCGGCCAGCCCGTGGTGATCGAGAACCGCGGTGGCGCAGGCGGCGCGCTGGGCGCCGAGGTGGTCGCGAAATCCGCGCCCGACGGCTACACGCTGCTGCTCGGCGGGTCGGGCAGCCTCACCATCAACCAGCTCGTCCGCAAGCGCCTGCCCTATGATCCGGCGACCGCCTTCGCGCCCGTGGGCATGATCGGCAGCGGGGCGAATGTCATCATCGTCCATCCCTCCGTCCCCGCGACCAATCTGCGCGAGTTGCAGGCGGTGGCGCGGGGCGCCAACCCGCCGCTGAACTACGCGTCCCCCGGTGTCGGCAGCACCGGCCATGCCGCGGGTGCGCTGATCACCCAGGTGCTGGGCGTCGAGATGCAGCACGTCCCCTATCGCGGCACGGGCCCGGCCATGAACGACGTGGTGGCCGGCCGCATCCAGGTCTTCACCAACGCCCTCGCCCCCATGCAGCCACAGATCCAGGCCGGGACGGTACGGGCGCTGGCCATCGCCGGCACGCGCCGCAACGCCGCCCTGCCCGACGTGCCGACCACCGCCGAGGCCGGCTTCCCGGACATCCAGGCCGCGACCTGGTACGCGCTGTTCACCACGGGCGGCACGCCCGCCGACCGCGTCCAGAAGCTGTTCGAGGCACTGTCCGCGACGCTCGCCGATTCCGACATCCGCCGGAAGCTGGAGGATGGCGGGCTCGACGTGGAACCGAGCGCAAGTCCCGCCGCCTTCGCCCGCTTCGTCGCCGAGGACGCGGCGCGGTGGGAACCCGTGGTGCGGCGAGCAGGGGTGAGCGTGGAGTGAGGGGACAGGGACGCTGCCCCATGCGTGCGAGGATGTGGCGACGGTGCGCCGGGGAAGGGCTTTGCCCCTCCCCGGACCCCTCCCCACCAAAGGCCGAAGGGCCTTTGGAAACCAATACCTGGCGCTGGGCGGAACGGGCGTCCTGAAACGCCGAAGGGCGCGTTGCGCCCGATGCCCGAATACCCCAGGCATCAGGCCCAACGCGGCGGTCACCATCTCGTCCGAACGAGTTGCCCGCCACCAGATCAGGGTTTCCGAAGGCCCTTCGGCCTTTGGTGGGGTGAGGTCTGGAGAGGGGGAAAGCCCCTCTCCAGTTCCATCACTTCGCGCCCATGGGGCAAACGCGCTCTCCGGGACTTCCGCCCCTTGCGACATCCCCGCGTTCCGTCAGGATGGGCCCCAGGGACAAGGAACGCATCCATGATTGCACGCCGCCACCTGGCGCTCGCGGCAATGCCGCTGCTTGCTCGCCCCGCCCTCGCCCAGGGCGCGCCATGGCCGAACCGCACCATTCGCCTGATCGTCCCCTGGCCGCCCGGCCAGGCGACCGACCTGGTCGGCCGCATCATGGCGCAGAGCCTGTCGCAGAGCCTCGGCCAGCAGGTGGTGCCGGAGAACAAGCCGGGCGCCGGCGGATCGATCGGCACCGACTTCGTCGCGAAGGCCGCGCCCGATGGCTACACGCTGCTCGCCGCCTCGATCGGGCCGATCTCCTTCGGGCCGCTGTTGCAGCGCCTGCCCTATGATGTCGAACGCGACCTCGCGCCGATCGCAACCTTCTCGGGTTCGCCCTACTTCCTCGTCGTGCGTGCCGACAGCCCGGCGCAGGACGCGCGCGGGCTGATCGAGCTGCTGAAGCGCGAACCCGGCAAGCGCAGCTATGCCTCCTCGGGCGTCGGCGGTGCGCAGCACCTGCTCACGGCACTGCTGGTCGCACGCACCGAGGTCGATGTGCTGCACGTCCCCTTCCAAGGCAGCGGGCCGGCCATGGCCGCGCTGCTCGGCGGCCAGGTGGATTTCGCCATCGAGACGCTGGCCGCCGCCGCCGGGCTGATCCGCGAGGGCAAGCTGCGCGCGCTGGGGTCGACGGTCGGCCGCCGCACGCCGCTGATGCCGGAGGTCCCGCCCCTCGCCGAGGCGCTCGACCTGCCGGGCTACGACTATATCGGCTGGATCGGAATGATGGCGCCGGCGGCGACCCCGCGGCCGATCCTCGACCGGCTCTCGGCCGAGCTCGCCACGGCTTCGACCCTGCCGGAGACGCGGCAGCGGCTCGCGGCGATCGGCACGGAATCGATCCCGCGCAACCCGGACGAGTTCCGCTCGCTGCTCGCCCAGCAGCGCGAGGCCTTCGGGGCCGTCATCCGACAACTCGGCATCCGCCCCGACTGATCAACGACGACAAGGAAACGCCCATGACCCGCTCCGTCGGCCATCTCCTGGCCGAAAGCCTCGCCGCCCACGATGTGGATCTTCTCTATTGCGTGCCGGGTGAATCCTATCTCGGCCTGACCGATGCGCTGACCGAGTTCCCGCAGATCCGCCTGGTGGTCTGCCGGCATGAAGGCGGGGCGGGCTTCATGGCCGCGGCCGATGGCCGCATGCGGGACGGGCGCGCCGGCGTCGTGCTGGTGTCGCGCGGGCCCGGCGTGACGAACGCGATGATCGCGCTGCACACCGCCTATCACGACGCGACGCCGCTCGTGATCCTGATCGGCCATGTGGAGCGCAAGGATGTCGGGCGCCTCGCCCTGCAGGAGCAGAATTACTCCCGCCTGCTCGCCGACGTGACCAAGGGCGTGTTCGAGGTCATCCAGCCCATCCAGGCGAGCGAGGTGATCGCGCGCGCCTTCCACCTCGCGCAATCCGGCACGCCGGGCCCGGTCGCGGTCATCCTGCCCGAGGACATCTTCGACGAGCCGGCCGAGGGGCCGGTGGTGGCACCGCGCGCCCTGCCCCGCCCCGGCCCGCGCGCCGAGGACCTCGATGCGCTCGCCGAGATGCTGGCCAATGCCGAACGCCCGTTGATCCTGGTGGGCGGAGCCATGGCGGTGGGTGGGGAACAGGCGCTCACCGACCTCAATCGCCTGGCGGAGGCCTGGACCCTGCCGATCAGCCCGACCCATCGTCGCCCGCATCTGTTCGACGCGCATCACCCGAACTACGCCGGCTACATGGGCATCCGCGTGCCCAAGCCGCTGATCGAGGAGATGAAGAAGGCCGACCTGATGGTTTGCCTGGGCGAGCGGCTGTCGGACAGCATCAGCCAGTCCTACACCTTCCCCGCCGCGCCCGATCCGCAGCTTCCCCTGGTCCAGGTCTGGCCCGACCCGAACGAGATCGGCCGCGTCTGGCGCGTGGACCTGCCCATCGCCGCCGACCCGCATGCGGTCATCCGCGGCCTGCTCGCCCGCAACGCCCCGGAGGCCAGCGAGGCCCGCAAGCGCTGGGTGAAAGGGCTGAACACCATCCACCGTTCCCTGCTGGCGCCCGAATGGGACCGGATGGAGGACGGGGTGAATTTCGGCGCGGTCTGCGCGGCGATGGTCCGCCACATCCCGGACGACGCGGCCGTGACGTCCGATGCCGGGAATTTTGGCTCCTTCCTGCACAGATATTTTCCATTCAGGCAAAGCCATGTGTTTCTTGCCTCAAATGTAGGCGCCATGGGCTCGGCCGTTCCGATGGCCGTGGCCGCTGCCCTGCGCCGCCCCGGCAAGCGGGCGGTCGCCTTCGTGGGCGATGGCGGCATCCTGATGACCGGCAACGAGATCGCGACCGCCCGGCGCGAGGGCGTGGCGCCGATCATCATCCTGTCCGACAATTCCACCTACGGCACCATCGGGATGCACCATGAAGGCCGCTATCCGGGCCGGCCCTACGACCAGGCGACACGGCTGGTGAACCCGGATTTCGTGGCCTGGGCGAAGTCCTTCGGCGCCGCGGCCTTCGACATCCGCACCGAGGAAGACATCGAGCCCATCCTGACCGAGGCCTTCGCAGTGACCGACCGGCCGGTCGTGGTGCATGTGGCATCCTCGAAGGTCCAGGCCTCCGCCTGGAAGAAGCGGAGCATGCCGCTGCCGGTCGCCTGATCGCGACGGTTTGACGATTGGAGGGGCTTTGCCCCTCCGAGCCACCCCACCAAAGGCCGAAGGGCCTTTGGAAACCACGATCTGGCATTGGGCCGAGCGGGCATTCCCTAGATCGGGCCTCGTCCCGGCCACTGCGCATCTCATGCGTTCGCCACGCCAACCGATCACCCGTGCCCGGCGCCAGGTGACGGTTTCCAAAGGCCTTCCGGCCTTTGGCGGGGTGAGGTTTGGAGAGGGGCAGGGCCCCTCTCCATTCCGTCCGTGCCGCGAATTCGCGCATGCCCGCCTGCACGCGCTTTACGCCGCCTTTGCGCGAACCCTCATCGCTTCGCATGGCGCCTTGACGCCGTTGCCTCCGATAGAGGCGCGTCGCCCGGTGGATGGGCGATGGGCTGACCGCTGACGCGGCATGGCCCTTGCTTGCTGTTTCGTCGCGCTCCGGCATCGGAATGGAGTGCCGGTGGATCGGAAGTCGGGAGCCGATCCGCTGGCGTGCCAGGGCATTGCGTCACAGGAAAGGAACGGATCTTCAGGCATGAGAAAGACACTCGCAGGCCTTCTGCTCGGACTGGGCCTCGCCATGGGCGCGACGCCCGCCAAGGCGCAGATCGAGCTGGGATCGGGCTTCTCGATCACCGGCACCGCGACCGGCGCGACGGACTACGTGTTCCGCAACATCAGCCAGACCAACAACCGGCCCGCGATCCAGGGCAGCCTGGAGCTCTCGCACGAGATCGGCTTCTACATTGGCACCTTCGCCAGCAATGTCGCCTTTCCGAACACCAATGCCCGGCAGGAAGTCGACGCCATCGGTGGCTTCCGCCACACGATCAGCGACTTCACCTTCGACATCAGCGCCATCTACTACGGCTATCCGGGCTATTCCGAGCAGCCGGGCCAGAACCAGCTCGCCTTCTTCGAGACGATCCTGAAGCTGAAGTATGCGCTGGACCCCGTCACCTTTGTCGGCACCGCGGCCTGGTCGCCTGACTTTTTCGCCTCCTCGGGCGATGGCTGGTGGCTCGAAGGCGGGATCGACGTGAAGCTGCCGATCCACGACATCGTCATCTCGGGTCGCCTCGGCTACCAGTGGATCGAGAACAATGCGCGCTTCGGGGCGCCCGACTACTTGGCCTACAGCATCTTCGTGACCGTCCCGATCGCCTATGGCTTCTCCGCCGCGGTGGGCTTCTACGGCACGGATATCAGCCAGTCGCAGTGCGGCGGGTTGAAGGTGTGCGACAACCGCGTCCTCGCCTCGATCTCCTTCACGTTTTGATGGTCCTCGGGCGGGGGGGCGTCCGCGCCGCCTGATGGCCCGATTACCTGCACTGAAGAGAGTGGAGGGGCTTTGCCCCTCCAAGCCACCCCAGCAAAGGCCGAAAGGCCTTTGCAAACCTCAACTGGGCGTTGGGCCGCACTGACAGGATCGGCGCCGAGACCCGCTTTTTGCGCACGAAGCGCGCTGTGAGGGTTCGATGCCCGGCGCCGTGCCCAGCACCACGTGCCGGCGGTCCAGGCCATACAATGGCCTGGCGGGGTGAGGTCCGGAGAGGGGCGGCGCCCCTCTCCGGTCTGACCTTCGCGGATCCAGGCCGCCCTTCAGGCCAGCGCCAGCTTGCGTTCGTCCAGCACCACCTGCGGCAGGTCATAGGCCAGCAGATCCGCATAGAGCCGCGGCAGGTCGGCCTCGAACAGGCCGCGGGTGATGCCGGCCGCGATGCGCGGCGCGGCAATGGACATGGCGTTGATCGACGCCCCCGATGGTCCGAAGGACATGCTTGTCCCGATACCGAAGAGGTGGATGTCGCGGATCCAGGCCGTCTCGCCCGGCCGCCTCTCCACGAAGGCATAGTCCGGGCCGAGATACGGAAACATGCCGAGCCGCTCATTCGCTTCCTCAGCCGGCGGCGTGTAGCGATCCGCCCACAGCGCGATGTTGTCCGCGCAGCCCTGGAGCATCGGCACGGCGTGGGGGTCCATGCGCACGCCGGTGCCGCCGATGGCGAAGTCGGCCGTGAAGGCGCCGCGCGCCGTCTCCAGCACCACGCGCCCGCCTTCCGCCCGCGCGCCGGTCCAGGGCCGGCCGATATGCATGGTGAAGTTGGGGAAGGCGTTGGCGCGGTCATAGGTGTCCTGCGCGAAGCCCTCCCGCATGCCCAGGATCTTCGCCATGAAGCGCCAGCGCCATTCATCCGGCATGTCGCCCATGTGGCGCAGGAAGCCGGCGAAGGTCAGCCAGCGATAAGGCTGCACCACCATCGGTTCGGCGCGCCGGCAGAACAGGTGCACCTCCGCCGCGCCGGCCTCGAGCGCCACCGCCGCATTGTCGAAGGCCGAGGCGCCGGCGCCCAGCACCGCCACCACCTTGCCCCGCAGCGCGGCGAAGTCGATCTCCTCCCAGGCATGGGCACGAAGATGGGACGGCAGCGCCTCGACGAAATCCGGCATCCAGCAGCGGCCAACACCGATCTGCCCGGTGGCCAGCACCACCTTGCGGGCAAGCATCGGCCCCTCATTCGTTTCCACGGACAGGCAGGGCAGGCCGTCATCCGTCCGTGCCGGGGTGATGCGCCCGGCGGTGACGCCGTTGCGCACCGGGATGTCCGTGATGCGGCGGAACCAGACCAGATAGTCGTTCCATAGTTCCTTGGGGATCAGGCGCATCGCCTCGAAAGACGCCGCGCCCCACTGCGCCTCGTGCCAGGCCTGGTAGGTGAGCGAGGGGATGCGCAGGTCCGGCCCCGTCTGGTCCTTCAGCGAGCGCAGCGTGCGCATGCGGGCATAGGTGACCCAGGGTCCTTCGCGCCCCGCCGGCGCGCTGTCGATGACCAGCAGGTTGTCCACCTTGTCGCGCTTCAGCGCGAAGGCGACGGCAAGGCCACCCTGCCCGCCGCCGATGATCAGGCAGTCGAGCACCGGGCGGCCACCCGCGGTCTTGGGTTCCAGCCAGGCGGGCCGCGGATGGGCGGTCAGTTCCAGGTCGCGGATGACGTCCGCTTCAAGGTCGAGCAGCGTGCGTGGTGCGGTCATGGTCGTCCAGTGGCGCGGGCGGAGTTGCCGCCCTTCAAGGTCCCGGCAGGGATCAGGAATTCGGTGGCTCGATCAGGCTCACATGGGCGGCGACCACCCGCCAGCCTTCCGGGAAACGCACCCAGGATTGCTGCTGGCGCCCGATCTTCGTGCTGCCGTCCCGCCGGAAGGTGATGGATGCCGTCGCGAAGTCCCGGCCATAGGTGGTGATGGAGGTCCGCAGCACCTCCCGCGCCAGGCCGGCCGGGGAGCGCGCGGCACGGAACGCGGCGATCTCCGCCGCGCCGAACAGGTTCTCCCCGCCGCCGAAGCGCACCGTGCCGGGGCTCTCCCAAAAGAGTTCATCAAGGACGGGCACATCATTCGTGACGAGCGCGGTCTCGTAGCGGGCGAAGACGGCTTCGACCTCCGCCTTCACCTCGGGGATATCGATCTCCATGAACCTCAGACTCCGAAGGATGCAACAGGGGCGCGCGCGGCGCCGCTGCGTTCCAGCATGCGGG
Organism: Roseomonas sp.; assembly: GCA_041906015.1. Lineage (GTDB taxonomy): Bacteria > Pseudomonadota > Alphaproteobacteria > Acetobacterales > Acetobacteraceae > Neoroseomonas. Next base: position 2,903 of record JAYRJZ010000118.1, on the reverse strand, counting down.
CGACCCGCAGCGCCAGATCCTCCCGCCAGGCGGGCGCAATGACCTGCACGGCGAGCGGCAGGCGCATCCCTTCCGGCCAGAGCGGCACGGCCACCACCGGCAATCCGATGAAGGAGATGGGCTGGGTGTAGACGCCGATATTCGGCCGCAGCGGCAGCTCGACGCCGTCGAGCACGACGGTCTGCGTGCCGAGCGGCGGCGCCGACATCGGCGTGGCGGGCGCGAGCAGGATGTCGTGGCGTTCGAACAGCGCCACGGCCTGGTCGGCGAACCAGCGGCGGAAGCGCTGCGCCGTCTGCACCCAGGTGGCCGGCAACAGCGCGCCGGCGATCAGCCGGTCCCGCACGGCGGGGTCGAAATCCGCGGGGCGGGCTCGCAGGCGCGCGGCATGGAATTCCGCTGCCTCCGCCATGGTGATGAGGAAGGCAGCGCCGCGCGCGCGCTCCGCCTCGGGCAGTTCCGCTTCCGCCGTCACGCCCAGCGCGGCGCAGGCGATGTCAAGCGCCGCGTCGCTCTCCATCATCCGGTGGCGTGCGAACCAGCCGCCGAGGCGGGCGATGCGCAGCCCGTCGATGCCGGCCTCGAACCCCGTCCCGATCGGTTCGGCGGCGCGCCGGGAACAGCCCGGATCGCGCAGGTCCCCGCCCTGCATCGCGTCGTAGGATGCGGCGAGGTCGCGCACCGACCGCGCCAGCGGCCCGACATGATCGAGCGCCGTGACGAAGGGAAAGCTGCCCCCGCGCGTCAGCCGCCCATAGGTCGGCTTCAGCCCGAAGGTGCCGCAGAAGGAGGACGGCACGCGGATCGACCCGTTGGTGTCGGAGCCCAAGGCGATGGCCGCCAGACCGCCCGCCACCGCCCCGCCCGATCCGCCCGACGACCCGCCCGTCATGCGCGTCACGTCATGCGGGTTGCGGGATGGCCCGTCATGCGCGTTCTCGCCGGTGAAGTCATAGGCGTATTCGCCCATGTTCAGCCCGCCGAGCAGCAGGGCGCCCGCTTCTTCCAGCCGCGTCACCAACGTCGCATCGGCCCCGGCCGGCGGCAGGTCCCGGTTGATGCGCGACCCCGCCCGGGTCGACAGCCCGGCAATGTCGAACAGGTTCTTCACCGCGAAAGGCGCGGCGGCGAGCGGCGGCAGCGCCTCCCCCTTGGCCCGCGCCGCGTCCAGCGCCGCCGCGCGGGCGCGGGCGCGATCGGCTGTCACATCGGTGAAGGCGTTCAGCACCGGGTTGCGCGCCGCGATGCGCGCGATCGCCGCCTCGGCGATCTCCGCGGCACGCGCCTCGCCCGCGCGGAAGGCCGCCGCGATGCCCGTCGCATCACGGTCGAGCAGCGCATCGACGCTCATCGGCCGGGCTCGAAGACCGGCGCGGGCTCGACCGAATCCGGCAGCGGAAAGGATTGCAGCGAGGCAGCGATCGCCCCCGCCACGCGCAGATTGGCGACCACCGCGGCGCGCCAGGCCGCATCCATCGGTATGCCGGTCGCCGGCAGCAGGGCCGCCAGCAGCGCCTCGGGGTCAGGGGGTGTCGGGTCAGGCATGGGCAAGGCTCCGGCGTCTCGGTCCTGTATGCAATCGTCAATGCAAACAGCGCGCCGGGTGGTTGCGGCCGCCATCATCCAACCCCTAGGCTGCCCGCAACAACACGGAGGAAACGCGCAATGCGGCGCAGAACGATTGTCGCGGCGACGGCGGGGCTGGTGCTGGCACGCCCTGCCCTGGCGCAGGGCGGCTGGCCCGATCGGCCCATCCGCTGGATCGTTCCCTTCCCGCCCGGCGGATCGACCGATCTCTGGGCGCGGCTGATGTCCGAACCGATGTCGGCGGCACTCGGCCAGCCCATCGTGATCGACAATCGCGGCGGCGCCGGCGGGCTGATCGGCACCGAGGCCGCGGCACGCGCCACGCCCGATGGCTATACGATGCTGTTCACCATCACGACGCATGTCACCTCGCCCGTGGTGCTGCGGCGCTTTCCCTATGATCCCGTCAACGACTTCGCGCCGATCGGCAAGCTCGGCGTGACGCCGCTGGTGCTCTGCGCCTCGCCCTCGACGCAGGGGAATGCGCTCGCGGAATTCGTCGATTGGGCGAAGGGGAAGGACCTGTCCTACGGTTCCTATGCGCCGGGGTCGTCGGGCCATGCCTATGGGCAGATGTTCTCGGACGAGGCGCATCTCGGCATGACCCATGTCGCCTATCGCGGCGAAGGGCCGATGCTGCAGGACATGATCGCGGGCAATGTCGCCTGCGCCTTCCATTCCATGGCGGCGAGCGGCGGCGCGATCCGCTCGCGGCGCATCCGGCCGCTGGCGCTGTCGGGCACGCGGCGCCTGCCCTCGCTGCCGGAGGTGCCGTTGATGGAGGAGGTCGGGTATTCGAAGCGCTTCGCCTTCTCGGGCTTCATCGGGCTGCTCGCGCCGGCGCGCACGCCGCAACCGATCGTGGACCGCACCGCCGGGCTGTTCGAGCGGATCGTCGCCGACACGAACACCCAGCGCCGGCTGCTCGAAATCGACACCATTCCCGCCTGGCTCGGCCCCGACGCCTTCCGCGAGGACATCGCGCGCTGCCTGCGCGAATGGGAGGTGATCGCGACGGAGCTGAACCTGTTCGTGCAGACCTGAGGGCTGCGCAGCCCCTCGATGCGGCGAGGCGGAGAGGGGCTTTGCCCCTCCCCGGACCCCTCCCCACCAAAGGCCGAAAGGCCTTTGGAAACCAATACCTGTCACCGGGCCGCATGGTGAGAATGCGTGCCGGAACCCGCTCTCGTGCGCAAAAGGCGTTCGCAGGGTGCGCCGTGGCGCTCCTACCCAACGCCAGGTGACGGTTTCCAAAGGCCTCGGGCCTTTGGCAGGGTGAGGCTTGGAGAGGGGCGACGCCCCTCGCCAACGCCGCG
>JAYRJZ010000117.1:0-15854 GCA_041906015.1 Roseomonas sp. | reverse complement strand
CGGGGGGCTCGGGCGTCGGCGGCTCGGGCGTCGCCTCGGGCGAGGGCGGCGCCGGAATCGGGCGCGGCACGTCGGCCTGGGCGAGCTGCGGCGGCCCCGGCATGACGAGCTCGACGGCGATGCCCTGCTCCTCCGGCTCGGGGATCGGGCGCGCAAGCATGAACAGCATGCCGATCCCGAGGATCAGCACATGCATCCCCGCCGAGACCAGCGCCCAGCGGTTCAGGTCCATTCGTGCGGTCCAGGAGGGCATGCCCACCCTTCCGCTCCCTTCCTTCAGTTGCGCGACGGCGCGCCGGGGCGGCCGGCCGGACGCGCCGGGGCCTGGCGCGACGGGTTGGCGCCGCCCTGCGGGGCGGCGCCGCCGGGCTGTTCGGCGAGCAGCGCAACACGGGTGAAGCCGGCGGCGGCGATGGTACCCATCACCTCCATCACCTTGCCGTAGGAGATCGCCCGGTCGCCGCGCACGAAGATGCGCCGTTCGGGCGTGCCCTGGGGCTGGTTGGCCATGATGGCCTGCAGCCGGGGCACGAGTTCCTCCTGCGGCACCTCGGTCTCCTGCAGGAAGATGCGGCCCTGCGGATCGACCGAGATGGTCAGCGGCTCGGTTTCCTGGTTCAGCGGCGTCGCGGCGGTGCGCGGCAGGTCAACGGGCACGCCCAGGGTCATCAGCGGCGCGGCGACCATGAAGATGATCAACAGCACCAGCATGACGTCGACGAGCGGCGTGACGTTGATCTCCGCCATCGGGCGGTAGCGCCGGCCATTGCCGTTGCGCCCGCCGATCATGGGCCCGGCCATGACCGTTACTCCGCGGCCGTCGCGGCCGGGGCGGCCTTGTCGTTCGCCGCCGCCTCGGTCTGGCGGGACAGGATGGCGGCGAATTCGGTCGCGAAGGATTCCATCCGCCCGGCCAGGCGCGCGAGGTCGGTCGAGATCTTGTTGTAGGCGAGCACCGCCGGGATGGCCGCGACCAGGCCGATCGCGGTGGCGAACAGCGCTTCCGCGATGCCCGGCGCGACCACGGCGAGGTTGGTGTTCTGCATCCCCGCGATGGCCGCGAAGGAATTCATGATGCCCCAGACCGTGCCGAAAAGGCCGATGAAGGGCGCGACCGAGCCAACCGAGGCGAGGAACACCATCCAGCGTTCCAGCCGTTCCATCTCACGCCCGATGGTCACGCCCATGGCGCGCTCGACGCGTTCCTTGGCACCGCCGAGCAGCGCGCCGTTGCCGGCGGAACGGCGCCATTCGCGCATCGCCGCGCCGAAGACGGCGGCGAGCGGATGGGTCGGCTCCTCGCCTTCCTTGGCATAGAGGTCGTCGAGGCTGCCGCCCGACCAGAAGCGATCCTCGAAGGCGTCGGCCGCCTTGTTGGCGCGGCGGATCGAGGTGACCTTGTCGAAGACGATCGCCCAGACCCAGATGCTGGCGAAGAGCAGGCCGATCATCACGGTCTTCACGATCCAGTCGGCCTGGAGGAAGAGGCCCCAGAGCGACAAGTCGTGCGCTGCCTGTCCCAGCGCCTGAGCGGTCACACCGTCCACGCCCAATCTCCTTTCCCGCCCCGCCCGGGGCTTGTGCGGCCTTCGCCGCCTGCAACACGATCCGAGGCGATCAGCCGGTCGCCTCGGGTACAACGAGATCCCGCAGCACCGTCCGCCACGGTTCGGGCAGAGGCACGGGTTTCAGGCTTTCCTGCCCCACGCAGACCAGGCCGATCTTCAGCCCCGCCAGTTTCTCCCCCGGCGCGCCGGTATCCCCGGCGACCGCGCGGACGGTCTGGCTGACAAGGATCTGCGCACCGGTCACCCGCCGGATCACGCTTTCGATCACCACCAGGTCATCCAGGCGGGCGGGCCGCCAATACTCCACTTCGACGCGCCGCACCACCAGCAACGCATTGTGACGTTCCATCATAAATTGGTGCGGCAAACCTATGGCACGCAAGGATTCGGTTCGCGCCCGTTCCGCCCAGGCCAGATATCGGGCGTGATAGGCCACCCCGCCGGCGTCCGTATCCTCGAAATACACCCGCAGGTTGTAACGATGAATCTTGTCTGTCGTTTCTGGTTCAGGCGGCGTCACGACTCCGAATCCCGCAACAGGTCGAGTTGCGCGGCCAGCGCCGCCGGCGGCGTCAGGCCGAGATGCCGCCAGCCCCGATCCCCCAGCATCCGTCCACGCGGGGTGCGCAGCACCAGGCCTTCCTGGATCAGATACGGCTCGACCACTTCTTCCAGCGTGTCGCGGCCCTCGGCCAGCGCCGCGGCCAGCGTCTCGATCCCGACCGGCCCGCCGCCATGGTGCTCCGCGATGCGCCGCAGGTAGCGCCGGTCCATGGCATCGAGGCCGAGCGCATCGACTTCCAGCCGCAGCAGCGCGGCATCGACCATGGCGCGGTCGGCGATGCGTTTCTCGACCATCGCGAAGTCGCGCACCCGGCGCAGCAGGCGCCCGGCGATGCGCGGCGTGCCGCGGGAACGCTTCGCGATTTCCATCGCGCCATCGTCCGACAGGTCGAAATTCAACTTCCGCGCGCCGCGCGTGACGATGCCGTGCAGTTCCTCGGGCGTGTAGAACACCAGCCGCAGCGGAATCCCGAAGCGGTCGCGCAACGGCGTCGCCAGCAGCCCCGCTCGCGTCGTCGCGCCGATCAGCGTGAAGGGCGGGATGTCGATGCGCACCGTGCGCGCCGCCGGCCCCTCCCCGATGATGAGGTCGAGGACGAAATCCTCCATCGCCGGATAGAGCGTCTCCTCGATCGCGGGCTGGAGGCGGTGGATCTCGTCGATGAACAGCACGTCGCGCGGCTGGAGATTGGTGAGGATCGCGGCGAGGTCGCCCGACCGCTGCAACACCGGCCCCGATGTCGCGCGAAACCCCACGCCAAGCTCCCGCGCGACGATCTGCGCGAGCGTGGTCTTGCCCAGCCCTGGCGGGCCATGGAACAGCACGTGGTCCATCGGTTCGCCGCGGCCCTTCGCGGCGGCGATGAAGACCGTCAGGTTCTCGCGCAGCGATTGCTGGCCGGTGAAATCCGCGATGACCTGCGGGCGCAGCGCATGCTCGCCGTAATCGTCTTCCTGGCGTTCGGGAGAGGTCAGGCGGTCGTCGCTCACCGCGCCATCTCCTTCAGCCCGTCACGGATCAGCGCGTCGAGCGTCGCACCCTCCCCCAGCCGCTTCGCGACCCGCGCGATGGCCGCCGCCGCCTGGGGCTGCTTCCAGCCAAGATTGACCAGGGCGGAGATCGCATCCGCCTCCGCGCCCTGTTCCGGCGCGGCGGCGGGCAGCGCCCCCGCGCCATCGGCCTCCGGCGTCGCGCGGCCGACGGCCCATTTCTGCATCGCCGGCTCATCGACGATACGGTTCGCCGTCGCGGCGCCGAGGCCCTTCACCTCGGACAGGCGCTTGCGCTCCTTGCCCGCGATCGCCCGCGCCAGGCCATCCGGCGTCAGCGAGGACAGCACGATCAGCGCCTTCTGCGGGCCGACCGTCTTCACCTCGATCAGGGCCCGGAAGGCCTCGCGCTCGGCGGCATCGGCGAAGCCGTACAGCGCGATGGCATCCTGGCTGACACGGGTTTCCACCAGCACGCGCTGGACGCCGTCCTTGCTCGCCAGGGCGTCGAGAGTCTTGCGGGAACAGGCGAGGAGATAGCCGACGCCGTTGACGTCGAAGACGCAGCCGCCGTCATGGGTGGAGTCGAGACGGCCCTTGAGCGCGCCGATCATGACGCGCGACCGGAGAGGGGCTTTGCCCCCCTCCGGACCTCCCCCCACCAAAGGCCGAAAGGCCTCTGGACACCTCGACCTGGTGCTGGGCACGACCGCCGGAACCGCACGGCGAAGGTCGCGTCGGGCGCGGTATTGGGGAAATCCAGGCGTCGGGCATGGCGGGCGCTTCGCGGGTGCGGGCTGCCCGTCCCGCCCCACGCCAAGTCGAGGTTTGCAAAGGCCTTTCGGCCTTTGCTGGGGAGGGGTCCGGGGAGGGGCAAAGCCCTTCCCCGGCCGACCGTCCCCGCATCGTTGCGCCGTTGGGGCAGAGCCCCTCCGATCTTCCGGTACAACCGCATCATGCCGGCTGGTATCCCCGCGCCAGCGCCTGGCGGGAATGCCGGTGATGCGCATGGCAGATCGCCACGGCGAGCGCATCCGCCGCATCCGCCCGCTTGAAGGTCACGCCGGGCAGCAGGTGCTTCACCATCGCCTGCACCTGTTCCTTCGCCGCATGCCCGTTGCCCACCACGGCACGCTTCACTTCCATCGCGCCATATTGCGCGACCGCCAGCCCAGCGAGCGCCGGCGCCAGCACCACCACCCCGCGCGCCTGCCCCAGCTTCAGCGCGGAAGCCGGATTGCGCGCGACATAGGTGTTCTCGACCGCGGCCTCGTCGGGTGCATGCTGGTCGATCATGGCGGCGAGGCCGCGATGCAGCGCGAGCAGCCGGTCCGGCAGGTCCTCGGCCGCGGAGGTGGAGACCACCCCTTCGGCCAGGAACCGCAACCGGAACCCGTCATGTTCGATCAGCCCCCAGCCCGTATGCTGGAGGCCGGGGTCGAGTCCGAGGATGCGAATCGGCCGGCGCGCCATGGCGCGAGGTTCTACCAGAAGCCGGCCACCGCCGCTCACCCCGCCGGCCAGACCCAGTGGATCACGAGGCCGGCGGCCAGGATCCACAGGATGACGATGATGACGGCACCGGCCCGGCTCACGGGGCGCGGGGAGGCCTCGGCCCGCGCGCGGCACTCGGCCATCACCGCCGGCGGCACCAGCCGGATGGCGAGCAGGATGCCTAGCGGGACGAGCACCACATCGTCGAGATAGCCCAGCAGCGGGATCGCGTCCGGAATCAGGTCGATCGGCGACAGCGCATAGGCGGCGACGGCCAGGGCGAGCGCCCGCGCAACCCAGGGCGTGCGCGGGTCGCGCGCGGCGAACCACAGGGCGAGCACATCGCGCCTGATCGCCCGCGCCCAGCCCTTCAGCCGCGCGAGCATCCCCGTTCAGGCCGCGGAGAGCCGCTCCGCCGCCGCCTCGTCGACCTCGAAGTTCGCATAGACGTTCTGCACGTCGTCATTGTCGTCCAGCGCGTCCACCAGCTTCAGCACCTCGCGCGCCTTCTCCTCGTCGAGGTCGATGGTGGTCGACGGCCACCATTCCAGCTTGGCGGCCTCGGCCTGGCCGAAGTTCACTTCCAGCGCGTCGCGCACGGCGGCGAAATCCTCGACCGAGCAGGACACCTCATGCCCTTCCTCGTCGGATTCCACATCCTCGGCGCCGGCTTCGATGGCCGCTTCCAGCATGGCGTCGGCGGTCGCGGCATCGGGCTTGTAGCGCAGCACGCCCTTGCGTTCGAACTGGAAGGCGACCGAGTTGCTCTCCCCCAGCGCGCCGCCGTTCTTGTTGAAGATGGAACGCAGGTCGCCGCCGGTGCGGTTGCGGTTGTCGGTCAGTGCCTCGACGATGATGGCGATGCCATGGGGGCCGTAGCCCTCGTAGCGGACCTCCTGCCAGTCCTCGCCCTGCCCCGCCGCACTGGCACGCTTGATGGCGCGGTCGATGGTGTCGCGCGTCATGTTCGCCACCAGCGCGGCCTTCACGGCGGCGCGCAGGCGCGGGTTCATCGCCGGGTCGGGCATGCCCGTCTTGGCGGAGACGGTGATTTCGCGGATCAGCTTGCCGAAGGCCTGGGCGCGCTTCGCGCCCTGGGTCGCCTTGCGGTGCATGACGTTCTTCGCGTGCGAGTGGCCGGCCATGCGCCTCCCCTCCCTCTCTCGATAGTCCGGTGTCGATGGAATGGCGGGGCTTTTACCGGCCCCGCCCGTCCAGGGGCAAGCGCCGGGCTGGCGCGAGGCCCCCGGATCGGGCCAGACTGCCCCCATGGACACGCAGCTCCCCGCCGATCCCTTCGCCGTCACCACCGAGGCGCAGCTCCGCGAACTCTATGCCGAGCCGCACGAACTCGCCGTGAAGAAGGTCTCGCCCCGGGTCGAGGCGACCGCCCGTGCCTGGATCGCCGCCTCCCCCTTCTGCATCCTGTCCACCGTGGGCAGCCGGGGCGTGCACGCGACGCCGCGCGGCGATGCGCCGGGCTTCGTCGCGGTGGAACCGGACGGGACGCTCCTCATCCCGGACCGGCGGGGGAACAACCGGCTGGACGCGCTGCGCGACATCCTCGAGGACGATCGCGTCTCGGTCATCTTCTTCGTCCCCGGCGCGTCCGAGGTGCTGCGCGTGCACGGCACCGCGCGGATCAGCGCCGACCCCGCGCTGACCGCCCGCTTCGTCGAGCGCGGCAAGGCGCCGACCACCGTGCTGGTCGTGACCGTGCATGACCTGTTCATGCAATGCGCGAAGTCGATCATGCGCTCCCGCCTGTGGGACGCGAAGAAGCGCCCGGAGGGTCTGCCGACCATGGGCCAGCTCATCGCCTCACACAGCGGGCGGGACCTCGACACCGCGACCTATGACCGGGATGCGCCGGCGCGGCTCGAACAGACCATGTACTGAGGGGCCGGGCCCGGTCCCCTTGCGGGCCGGGCAGGCGGGACTACCTCCGGCTGGCGCCGTCCTTGCACGGCCCATCGGGCGCGACTGCCCCTTCCCCTGCGATTGGATGCTACATGCCGGCCTGGCTACCGCTGCTGCTCGGCTTCCTGACCGCGGTCGGGCCGATTTCCACCGACATGTACCTGCCCGCCTTTCCGGCAATCGAGGCCGAGTTGGGCACGGCGCGGGGCAGCGTCGAGATCACCCTCGCCGCCTGGTTCGTGGGGCTGGCGACCGGCCAGCTCGTCCAGGGCACGCTCGCCGACCGGCTCGGGCGGCGGGCGCCGCTGCTGGTGGGCACGGCGGTCTACACCGTCGCCTCGATCGGCTGCGCGCTGGCGACGGACATGGTCGCCCTGGCGGCCTGGCGTTGCGTCGCGGCCTTCGGCGGCGCTGCGAGCGCCGTCATCCCCCGCGCCATCGTGCGTGACCTGGCCGAGGGCCTCGCCGCCGCGCGGCTGATGTCGAAGCTGATGCTGGTGATGGGTGCGGCGCCGATCCTGGCACCCTCTCTCGGCGGGCTGCTGCTGGGGGTGGGTGGGTGGCGGTCGATCTTCTGGTTCTCGGCGGCCTATGGCGGGCTGTCCTGCCTGCTCGCCTGGCGGCTCCTGCCGGAAACCCTGCCGCCCGACCGCCGCGCGCGGCGATCCTTCGTCGCCCTGCTGGCCGATTTCGTGCAGATCGCGCGGGAGCGCAGCTTCCTGACCAACGCGCTGATGGGGGCGGCGACGATGTTCTCCGTCTTCGTCTTCATCTCCGGCGCGCCGGGCATCTACATCGAGTATTTCGGCCTCTCGCCGACCGCCTTCGGCCTGCTCTTCGCCATCAGCGCCACGGGCTTCATCGGCGCATCGCAATTCAACCCGTGGCTTCTGCAGCGCCTGGGCGGGCGCGTGCCGATGTTCGCCGTCCGGCTCGCGGGGGGCGCGGTGATCCTGCTGAGCGCCGCGGCGCTGAGCGGCTTCGGCGGGCTGATGGGCATCTTCATCCCCGCCGCGATCGCGCTGGCCTGCACGGGGCTGGTGTTTCCGAACGCGGCGGTGGGCGCGCTGGCGCGGCATCCGGCGCGGGCGGGCAGCGCGTCCGCCCTGCTCGGGACGCTGCAATTCAGTTGCGCGGCCCTGGGCAGCGCTTTGGTCGGCGCGCTCGCGGATGGAACGCCACGGCCGATGGCCCTGCTGATGGTCCTCGGCGCGGCGGCCGCGATCACGGCGGAAGCCGCACGCCCCCGCTGAGCGGCACGCCGGCGGGCCTCGCAACCGGGGCCGCCGCGCACCGGTCCCCGCCTGTCACTCCGCCGCCGCGCGGCGGCGGGAGCGGCACCAGAAATGCCGCGCCACGAAGAAGGCGAAGGCCGTGCCCGCGATGATGCAGATCATCCAGAACAGCCGCTCCACGCCCAGCCAGGCGCCGAGGAACCACCCGGCGGTGACGAAGCTGCCTGCCCAGATGCCCGCCGCGAAGAAGTTGAGGATCGCGAAGCGCAGCCGGCTGTAGCCCGCCAGCCCGCAGACGATCGAGGCCACGTTGCGGATGCCGTAGAGGAAACGGAAGGTCAGGATGAACAGCGTGCCGTACTGTTCGAGCAGCCGCGTCGCCGCCTCCACCCGCGGCTGGCTCTTCGGGAAGCGGCGCAGGATGGCCGGACCGTAGCGCCGCCCCAGATAGAACCAGGTCTGGTCGCCCAGATAGGACCCGAACCACACTGCCCCCAGCAGGATCCACGGATCGACGAGCCCGACCGTGGCCCCGATGGCCGAGGCAGCTAGCACGAAGGTTTCCCCTTCGAAGAATGCCCAGAGCGCGGCGCCCACATAGGCAAGCGCGCCCCAATCGGCCCAGAATTCGGCCAAGCGGAAGCCCCCGTGTTTCTTGCCGCCAGAATGCCCGCAACCTTGCCCGGTGGGAATGGCGAACAGGTAAAGCCGGTGGCGCCCGTCGGCGCATCGGCTGCGTGGGGCTTGGTGGCCTCTAGCATGGCGGGCCACCGAAGACGAATGCGGCAGATCAAGCGCGTGATCCCCGGATCGCGCCACGCACACGCCATGGTTGTTCGGGCGACCGCTTCTTCCCTCCGCGCCTGGCGCATCGCAGCGTTCCGGAGCGCCCCCGCCCGCGCGCTGCGCTGGCCTCGGCCCGGCAAAAGCCGGATGATCGCGCACGGCAGCCGGTCGGCCGCCGCATGGTTCCGCAGGGGAATGAGGGAGACCGCATGAGCGACCTCGCGAACAAGATCACCAGCCAGATCCCGCTGAAGGAGCCTGCCTGGCTCAAGGAATTCAAGTCCTTCATCATGCGCGGCAACGTCATCGACCTCGCCGTGGGCGTGGTGATCGGTGCCGCCTTCACCGCCATCGTGACCTCGGTGGTCGAGGATCTGATCAATCCGATCGTCGGCATCCTGATGGGTGGGATCGACTTCTCGAATCTCTTCGTCGTGCTGTTTGGCGAACGCCGGGCCTCGCTCGAAGCGACGCGCCAGGGCGGCGCCTCGGTCATCGCGATCGGCTCCTTCCTGAACGCGGTGATCAAGTTCCTGATCGTGGGCTTCGCGGTGTTCTGGCTGGTGAAGATCCTGTCGAAGCTGCAGGCATCGCAGGCCGTGGAGAAGGCCACCACCAAGCCCGGCCCCACGCCGACCGAGGTGCTGCTGGCCGAGATCCGCGACGAGCTGAAGGCGCAGCGCGGCGCCGCGCCGCCGAGCGCGTAGCCGGGAGGGCACCGCCCCACAGGCGGAGCGGCGGGCTGGGGAAGGACCTTGCCTCTCCCCGCCCTTCGCCCCAGCAAAGGCTGAAAGGCCTTCGGAAACTCGGAGGGTCGGCACGCCCCCTCCTGCCCCGCACCAAATGATGGTTTCCAAAGGCCCTGTGGCCTTTGGTGGGGTGGGGTCCGGGGAGGGGCAACGCCCTTCCCCGGCTTTCACAGGCCTCGTCGGCCTTTGCCGTGGCGTGGCGCGGCGTCTCAGGCGATCGCGTAGATGTCGTAGGTCGGCCCGCTCGGCGGCCGCTGTCCGATCCCCACCGCGATCACCTTGTTCATCCAGGCGAGTTCCGCCGCGCCCGTTTCGAAGCGCACAGCGGTGCGGAAATAGTATTCGGACGGATCGACGGCCTGGCCGCCGTTCAGCCGGGCCAGCACCTCGGGCGTGCCGGTGCGCACGCCGGTATAGTGCATGTAGGCGATGGCGCCCGAGGCCGCCTTGAGCGTCAGGCGCACATCCATGTGCGCCGTACCGTCCGGATCCACGCGCAGCCAGTCGGCCGCGGCGCCGGGCAGCACCTCGCCGGTGAAGCGCGGGCCTTCGGCGGTTCCGCCGGTCACGGGCACGATGCGCAGCTCGCCGCGCCCGGCATCGCCGGCCATCTGCGGGCTGCCCACGGTCAGCACCAGGCGGAACAGGAAGTCGGACTTCAGCGGCAGCGGTGTCACGGACAGGTCTCCCCACAGGATTGATGGGGGAGAGGATGCCCTCGCCTCAGCGCTGGCGCCAGGGCAGGCCCTCGGCCTTCCAGCCGGCGACCTTGCCGCGGTGTCCTTCGCCGTCCACCGGCCCTTCGAAGCCGTCCGCGATGTTGAAGACATGCGGGAAGCCGGCCGCCTGGGCCGCCTGCGCGGCGGCGAGCGAGCGCGCCCCGGACCGGCAGAGGAAGTAGATCCGGTGCAGCGGCGTCAGCCCCGCCTTGTGGAGCTGGTCCGCGAAATGCCCGTTCACTTGCATGCTCGGGTAGATCTGCCAGGGGATCAGCACCGCCTGCTTGCCGATGGTTCCGAGATCGGCAAGGCCGACGAAGTTCCATTCCGCGTCGGTGCGCACATCCACCAGCGCGGCGTCCGGCTCCTCGGACAGGGCCTGCCACGTCGCCTTGGGACCGATATCGGGAACGCCTGGCACGATGCGACTCCTTGCGCGGAGGGATGAGGACGGAAAATGGTGCCGCGACGCAGCGGGGGCAACCGCGGCGCTGGCATGGCGGGTCGGCGTCCGGTAGGGTTCCGGCCTGACGACTGACGGATTTTCTCAAATCATGAATCGCCCGCAACCGGTCACGCCGGAAGATCGCGCGGCGGCGACGCGCCTGCGCATCCTGGACGTCGCCGAAGCGCTGTTCCGCTCCATGGGCTACCAGAAGACGGCGGTGGCGGACATCGCTCGCGAGCTTGGCGTGTCGCCGGCCAATGTCTACCGCTTCTTCGCCTCGAAAAGCGCGATCAACGAGGCGATCGCCGCCCGGCTGCTCAGTGGCGTGACGGAGGAGCTGGAAGCCATCGCCGATGGCCCCGGCGTGCCGGCCGACCGGCTGCGCAGCATGATGCGCCTGCTGCATCAGCGGCACCTCGCCCTGTTCACCCACCAGAAGCGCATGCACGACATGGTCGCCGCGGCCATGGCCGAGCATTGGGGCGTGATCGCCACCTTCATCACGCGCATCGAGGCGGCGATCGGGCGCGTCGTCGCCGAGGGCACGGCGCGCGGCGTCTTCCGCGCGATCGACCCCGCCGTGGCGGCGCGGATGATCAAGCATGCGGTGATGTGCTGGGTGCACCCGGTGCTGATCACCGAGGGGCTGAGCAAGGGCATCACGGATGAGGCGCAGATGGCCTGCCACCTCGACGAGCTGCTGGAACTGCTGATCCGGGGCCTGAAGCCTGATCCCTGATCACTGACGATTATTGACTTTCATCACTCGAAACGGATAGCCTGGGGCTCCCTGGTGTCCTGCCCGCGACCTTCGTTGGATTTCCGACGAAGGTCGCGGATCGGCAGGCCACTGAAAACAATGGCTGGTGGCACGAGAACGAGGTCCGCAGGACGTCGGGATCGGGACACTAGGAGATCCGCCATGCGAGTCCCCTTCACGGCCGTCGCCGCCCTCGCCCTGCTCGCCGGTTGCCGCGACCAGGGCCCCCAGGCCGCCGAGGCCGAGCCCCCCAAGCCCGTCCAGGCCGCCGAGATCCGCTTCACCCCGGCCGAGCAGCCGCGCGCCTTCGCCGGCGTGATCCGCGCGCGCCGGGAGGCGGACATCGCCTTCCGCGCCGGCGGGCGCATCCAGGCGCGGCTCGTCGATGTCGGCTCGCGGGTGACGGCGGGGCAGGAGATCGCGCGCATCGACCCGGCCGACCTGATGCTGTCCGTCCGGGCCGCCGAGGCCGACCTCGCCGCGGCCGAGGCCGAGTACCGCCGCGCCTCGGCCGATGCGCAGCGCTCCCGCACGCTGCTCGCCGCCGGCCATGTCGCCGCGGCCTTCGACGAGCAGCGCCAGACCGCCGCGCGCAGCGCCGAGGAGCGCTGCGCCTCCGCCCGCGCCGCGCTGGAGCTCGCACGCAACCGGCTCGGCTACACGGTGCTGCGCGCGCCCTCCGATGGCGTCGTCACCGCCCTGCTCGCCGAGGCCGGCCAGGTCGTCGCCGAGGGCCAGGCCGTCATGCGCATGGCCGACCCGACCGAGCGCGAGTTGCTCGTGCAGGTGCCCGAGGGCGCGCTGCCCGACCTCGCCCGCGCCCGCGCGCAGGCGATGCTCTGGGCGCGGCCGGACGAACCGATCGCCGCCACGCTGCGCGAGGTCGCCCCCCAGGCCGATGCCACGCTGCGCACCTATGCCGCCCGCTTCAGCCTGCCCGATGCGCCGGACTGGGCGGCGCTGGGCATGACCGGGACCATCCGGCTGCGCGCGGAATCCGCCGCCGTCGCCATGCTGCCGGCCTCCGCCCTGCATGATCGCGGCGACGGGCCGATGGTCTGGAAGATCGAGGGCAGCCGCGTCGTCGCCGTGCCGGTCGAGGTGGCGCGGCTCGGCGAGACCCAGGTCGCGCTGCGCGGCGCCCTCGCCGAAGGCGACAAGGTGGTGGCGCTGGGGCCGCAATTGCTCGATCCCGGCAGCACGGTGCGCGTGGTGCAGAACCGCGCCCTCGCCACGCTGCGCTGAGGCGATGCGGCCATGGGCTTCAACCTTTCCGACTGGGGCGTGCGCAACGGGGCCCTGACCTTCTTCCTCATCATCATGCTCGCCGCCGCGGGGGCCTTCGCCTATCTCCGCCTCGGCCGCGCGGAGGATCCCGGCTTCACCCTGAAGGTCATGGTGGTCAGCGCAAGCTGGCCGGGGGCGACGGCCGAGGAGATGCAGACCCAGGTCGCCGACCCGATCGAAAGCCGGCTGCAGGACCTGCAATATCTCGACCGCGTCGAGACCTTCACCCGCCCCGGCCAGGCGATCATGACCGTGGTGCTGCGCGACACCACGCCGCCGAACCAGGTGCAGAACCTGTGGTACCAGGTGCGCAAGAAGGTGGGCGACATCCGCCACACCCTGCCCAGCGGCGTGCAAGGACCCTTCTTCGACGACGAGTATTCCGACGTCTGGTCCGCCATCTACGCCCTGACCGGGGCCGACAATGCCGAGTTGACCCGCCAGGCCGAGCGCATCCGCGCCCGGCTGCTGCGCGTGCCCGGCGTCGACAAGGTGAAGATCTTCGGCGAGCAGCCCCAGCGCATCCACGTCGAGGTCGCGCATGCGCGCCTCGCCTCGCTCGGCGTGCCGCCGCAGTCGATCCTCGATGCGCTGTCGCGCCACAACGCCGTCGCACCCGCCGGCGTGGTGGAAGGGGCGGCGACGCGGCTGCATCTGCGCGTCGATGGCGGGCTCGACGGCCTCGCCGCCATCCGCGACATCCCCGTCGCGGCGAATGGCCGCTCCCTCCGCCTGGGCGACATCGCGGAGGTGACGCGCGGCTTCGCCGACCCGCCCTCCACCGGCATCCGCCAGGGCAGCGAGAGCGCGGTGCTGCTCGCCATCGCCAAGCAGCCCGGCGTCAACGTGCTCACCCTCGGCCGCGACCTGTCCGCCGCGATGGACGCCCAGCGCGCCGTCATCCCCACCGGCATCGCGGTCACGCAGATCGTCGACCAGGCCCATGTCGTGCAGGAAAGCGTCGCCGAGTTCCTGCTGAAATTCGTCGCCGCCCTCGGCGTGGTGATGGTGGTCTCCTTCCTCTCCCTCGGCTTCCGCGCGGGCATCATCGTCGCGCTGGCCGTGCCGCTCACCCTCGCCATCGTCTTCCTGCTGATGCTGGCGACGGGGATGGAACTCGAACGCGTCACCCTCGGCGCGCTGATCCTCTCCCTCGGCCTGCTGGTGGACGACGCGATCATCGCCATCGAGGCCATGGTGGTGAAACTGGAAGAAGGATGGACCCGCACCAGGGCCGCGACCTTCGCCTGGACCTCCACCGCGGGGCCGATGCTCTCGGGCACGCTCGTCACCGTCGCGGGCTTCCTGCCGGTCGGCTTCGCGCGATCCTCGGCGGGCGAATATGCCGGCGGCATCTTCTGGGTGGTCGGCTTCGCGCTGATCGCCTCCTGGCTCGTCGCGGTGCTGTTCACGCCCTGGCTCGGCGTGAAGCTGCTGCCGGACCCCAAGCCCGGCCGCCACCACGAAAGCTATGACGGCCGCTTCTACCGCGCCCTGCGCGCGGCGGTCGGCTGGTCGGTGAACAACCGCGTCATCGTCATCGGCCTGATGCTCGCCGTCCTCGTCGCCGGCTTCGCCGCCATGGGCGCGGTGCGCAAGCAGTTCTTCCCCACCTCCGCGCGGCTCGAGCTGCTGGTGGACATCACGCTGCGCCAGGGTGCCGGCCACGCCGCCACCCTCGCCGCCGCGCAGCGCATCGAACAGGCCATCGAGGGCGATCCCGACGCGCGCCTCGTCACCACCTATCTCGGCCAGGGCGCCCCACGCTTCTTCCTCGCCCTCAACCCCGACCTGCCCAACGAGGCCTTCGCCAAGCTCGTCATCCAGACCCGCGACGTCGCGGCCCGCGAACGCCTGCGGGACCGGCTGAACGCCCTGATCGCGAACGGGCTGGTGCCGGAAGCGCGCGTGCGCGTCTCCCGCCTCGATTTCGGGCCGCCCGTCGGCTACCCGGTGCAGTTCCGCATCCATGGCGACGACCCCGCCGCCCTCCGCCACGCCGCCGAAGCCGTGCTCGAAACGGTCCGCGCCACGCCGGGCACCCGCGACGCCTCGCTCTCCTGGGGCGAGCGCGCCCCCAGCCTGCGCCTCGAACTCGACCGCGCCCGCGTCGCCGAGCTCGGCCTCTCCCCCGCCCAGGTCGCCTCCTCCCTGCAACTGATGCTAGGCGGGGCGACCGCCACCCAGCTCCGCGAGGGCAATCGCCTCCTCGACATCATCCTCCGCGCCCCCGCCGCCGAGCGCCTGAGCACCGAGACCCTCGCCGATCTCTCCCTCGTCACCGCGGCCGGCCCCGTCCCGCTCTCCCAGGTCGCGCGCCTCGTCCCCGGGGCCGAGGAACCCATCCTGTTCCGCCGCAACCGCGAGGCCTACATCACCATCCGCGCCGATGTCGGCCCCGGCCTGCAAGGCCCCGACGTGCAGGCCGCCGTGGCCCGCCGCCTCGCCCCGATCATCGCCGCCCTGCCCGTCGGCCTGCGCATCGAACAGGGCGGCGCCACCGAGGAATCCGGCAAGGCCAATGCCGCCCTCTTCGCCATCTTCCCCATCATGATCGCGGCCATGCTCGTGCTGCTGATGGTCCAGCTCCGCCATTTCGGCCGCACGGCGCTGGTCTTCGCCACCGCCCCGCTCGGCATCCCGGGGGCAGCCTTCGCCCTGCTCGCCTTCGGCGCCCCCTTCGGCTTCGTCGCCATGCTCGGCGTCATCGCCCTCGCCGGCATGGTCATGCGCAACACCCAGATCCTGGTGGACCAGGTGCGGCAGGACCTCGAAGCCGGCTGCGACCTGCGCACCGCCATCGTCGAGAGCACCGTCCGCCGCACCAGGCCCGTGCTGCTGACGGCGCTGGCGGCGGTGCTCGCCTTCATCCCGCTGACGCTGTCGGTGTTCTGGGGGCCGATGGCGATCGCGATGATCGGGGGGCTGACGCTTGCGACCGTCGCGACGCTGTTCGTCGTGCCGGCGCTCTATGCGCTCGCGTTGCCTTGGCGGCGGCGGGCGAGCCAGCCGCGCGGGGCGGTGCTGGCGCCGGCGGAATGATGCAGGGGCGCCGCCCCTGCACCCCGGCAGGAAACTGAAGTTTCCTGCACCTTCGTCTGTCGGGCTGTCACGCCGGCGCGGCGCGATCGCCCATCATCGCGGCGGGGCTTCCAGGTTGTTGGGGTTCAGGCCCAGGGCCTGGGCGGTGACGGGGTTGATCTGGCCGGTCGGTTCGATGCCGCGGCCGCGCTGGAAGCGCTCGATCGCCGCCTGGGTGCCGGCACCCCACAGCCCATCCGCCGCGCCGCGATAGAAGCCCAGCGCGCGCAGCCGCTGTTGCACATTCCGCACC
>JAYRJZ010000116.1:0-15879 GCA_041906015.1 Roseomonas sp. | reverse complement strand
GGATGCGTTGGCCGAAGCGCCCGAGGATGCCGCCGGCCGGCGGCAGCAGGCCGGGCGGCTGCTCGCCGAATGCGAGGCGACGCATGCCGCCGCGGCCGCCGCGCTGAACGCGGCCGAGACCGCCCTGCGCGACACCGCGGAGGCGCGCCGCAAGGCGGATGCCGCCTTCGCCGCCGCGCGCGAAGGCCAGGTCCGCGCCGAAGCCGCCGCGGAGGCCGCCGCCACCGCCGAGGAAGCCGTCGCTGCCCGCATCGCCGAACGCCTGGGCGAGGAGGCGGAGCTGCCCCCGCCGCCCGAGGAACTGTCGGACGCTGCCGAGGAGAAGGCGCGCCGCAAGGTCGAGCGCCTGACCCGCGAGCGCGAGGAGATGGGCCCGGTCAATCTGCGCGCCGAGATCGAGGTCGCCGAGATCGAGGAACGCATCGGCCAGATCGGCACCGACCGCGACGAGGTGACCGCCGCCATCGCCAAGCTGCGCGGGTCGATCGGCCATCTGAACCGCGAAGGCCGCGACAGGCTGCGCGAGGTGTTCGACCGCGTGGATGCGGAATTCCGCAACCTGTTCTCCCGCCTGTTCGGCGGGGGGCGGGCGCATCTGGCGCTGGTAGGGTCGGACGATCCGCTGGAAGCCGGGCTGGAGATCTACGCGGAGCCGCCGGGCAAGAAGCTCGCGACGCTGTCGCTGCTGTCGGGCGGTGAGCAGGCGCTGACGGCGCTGTCGCTGATCTTCGCCGTCTTCCGCTGCCAGCCCGCGCCGGTCTGCGTGCTGGACGAGGTGGATGCGCCGCTCGACGACGCCAATGTGGAGCGGCTGTGCGACCTGCTGGCAGCGATGGCGGCCGAGGCGGGCACGCGCTTCCTCGTCGTCACCCACCACCCGCTGACCATGGCGCGGATGCACCGGCTCTATGGCGTGACCATGCAGGAACGCGGCGTGTCGCGGCTGCTGAGCGTGGATCTCGGCCAGGCCGTGGAGATGGCGGAAGGGCCGGTCGCGGCCTGAATCCCCCGCAGCGGGATAACACTTTGCTTACCGCGACAGGGCTATCCATCCCAGGCTGGGTTGGAGCCGTTCGATCATGGTCGTTGCACGCCGAAGCCTGCTGTTCGTCATCGCCGGCGCCGGCGCTGCGATGGCCGCCGATGATCCGGTGCTCGAACTGCATGGCGCGATCGCTCCGCCCGCGCCACGGCGCTTCGACCTCGCGGCGCTCGATGCCATCGGCCGGGTGGAACTGACGACCCGGACACCCTGGACGCAGGGGCCGCAACGCTTCCTCGGGGTACCGCTGGCGCAGCTCCTGGCGGCCGTCGGCGCCCGGGGCGACACGCTGCGGGCCGAGGCCCTGAACGACTACGCCATCACCATGCCGCTGCCCGAAGTACTGGAAGCCGACGCCTTCATCGCCAGCCGACAGGACGGCGCGCCGATGCCCGTGCGCCATCGCGGGCCGTTCTGGCTCGTCTTCCCCTGGTCCCGGCGGCCGGAGCTGGACAGCGCCATGTTCCGCCAGCGCGCGGTCTGGCAGTTGCGCCGCCTGGACATCGCGTGAGGGGCCGCGCGGGATGACGGCATCCGGCCAGTGGGCGCGCCCGACGGTCCCGCTGGTCGGGGCCCTCGTCGCCGCGCTGATCTTCGTGGCGTCCCTCGCCATCTCGGCGCGGCAATTGTCCTTCCATGCCGAACTCCAGGCGGAGGGCTTCCGCATCGGCGTCTGGGAAAGCAGCCAGGCGCTGATCGAGGCCACGCGCCTCGCCGTCGAGATCGAGCGCCTCGCCGCCGGGCAGGAGGATGCGCACGACACCCTCCGGCTGCGCCACGAGATCCTCTGGAGCCGCCTGCTCGTGCTGCAGCAGGGCGATGGGGAGACGCTGCGCCAACCCGGCCTGGCCACGGTGCGGGAAGGGCTGCCGCCGATCTTCTCCCTGCTGTCGGACATGGAGAATCTGCCTCAGGCCCATCTTGAGGGCGATGCGGCGGCGCTGCCCCGTCTGCGCGACGCGATCGGCGAACTGATCCTGCGTCTGGGCGATGCCAACCGGGTGCTGCATCTCGACCAGCAGGTCGGCATGGATGCGGCGGCGGATGGGCTGAAGCAGCTCCATCGCGCCTTCGCGATCAGCCTGATCGGGCTGATCGCCAGCGCCACGGGCCTGTCGGCCCTGCTCTACCAGCTCTGGCGCCGCGCCAGCCTGCTGCTGCACGAAACCGAGGCCGCACGCGCCCGCGCCGATCGATCGGAACGCATGCTGCGCGTGGTGGTCGACGCGCTGCCGGTGATGGTCTCGGCGCATGACCGCGACGGGCGCTTCGTCCTTGCCAACGCCGCGCTGGCCGGGTTCCACAGCACCAGCGAGGCGGCGCTGCTCGGCCGCGACATCGTCGAGGCGACCGGCACGGTGGAGGAGGGCGCGGACATCGCCGCGGCGCTGACGGGCGGGGCGCAGCTCCCCTTCCGCGAGGTCGCGGCGACCGGGCCGGATGGGTCCCCCCGCACCCTGCTCACCACCGCCGCGCCGGTGGCCGACCCCGGCGCGCCGGCCTCGGCCGTGGTGCGCATCAGCCTCGACATCACCGAGCGCAAATCGGCCGAGGAACAGATCCGCTACATGGCCGAACACGATTCGCTGACCGGCCTCGCCAACCGCCTGCTGTTCACGCGCGGGCTGAGCCACGCCCTCGCCGAGGGCGGGATGGTGGCGCTGCACATGATCGACCTCGACGACTTCAAGGATGTGAACGACACGATGGGCCATGCAGCGGGCGATGCGCTGCTGATGGCCGCGGCCGGGCGGATGCGCGCCTGCCTCAAGCCCGGCGACATGCTGGCACGGCTCAGCGGGGACGAATTCGCGGTGGTGCAGGCGGGGATCGCCGGCGCGAAGGAGGCCGATGCGACGGCGCAGCGCCTCGTGCGCGCGCTCGGCGTGCCCTACACCATCGACGGTGCCAGCGTGCGGGCCGGGGCCAGCATCGGCATCGCCATCGGGCCGGCCGACGGGGTGGACGGGCCGGCCCTGCTGCAGCGCGCCGACATCGCGCTCTATCGCGCCAAGGCGGCGGGGCGCGGGCAGGCCCGGCGCTTCTCGGCCGCCATGGCGGCGGCGCTCATCGATCAACGGCGGCTGGAGAGCGACGTGCAACAAGCCCTGGCCAATGGCGACCTGCATTTCGCCTTCCAGCCGAAGTTCCAGCTCAGCACCCTCGCCTTCTCCGGCTGCGAGGCGCTGCTGCGCTGGAACCACCCCAAGCGCGGGGCGGTGCCGCCCAGCCTGTTCATTCCCGCCGCCGAACGCGCGGGGCTGTCGATCCCGCTTGCGCGGGTGACGCTGGAACAGGCGCTGCGGCAGCAGCAGGCCTGGCGCGCGGCGGGGCTCGACATCGCCGTCGCGGTGAACCTCTCGGCCCGGCACATCGTGTCGGGGCAAGCGCCGGACCTGCTGCGCGAGGCGCTGCGGACCGTGGGCAGCCCGGCCGACCGGCTCGAGATCGAAGTGACCGAGGATGTCTTCATCCGCGATCCGGAGGCGGCGGCCGCCACGCTCGCCAAGCTGCGCGACATCGGGGTGCGCCTCGCGCTCGACGATTTCGGAACGGGCTACGCCTCGCTCGGATATCTGCGGCAACTGCCCTTCGACGTGATCAAGCTGGACCGATCCTTCGTCGCCGGCCTCGGGGCAAGCACGCGGACGGAACGCATCGTGGATGCCGTGACGCGCATCGCCCATGGACTCGGCGCCAAGCTGGTGGCGGAAGGGGTGGAAAGCGCGGTGCAGCTCGCCCGGCTGCGGGAATTCGGCTGCGACGAGGGCCAGGGCTACCTGCTCGGGCGGCCGATGGCGCCCGATGCGCTGGCGCGACTGGTGCTGCCGGCGGAACGCAGCGCGGCGGAAGTGTCGCTGATGCCGGCCGAATGAGCGCCGGGCCGGCGATTTCCATTCCTTGGTCGGAATATGCGACGGCAGCATGCGTCCCGCGTCTTGCACCGGCGTCATCCGCTTGACAGCCAGGGGGGGCGCCCCTAAAGCCCGGCTGCCTTCCGGCGGGGCCCGCCAGGGAGCGAAGGTGAACGAGCGCGACGGTTTCGAGGAACGCTTGCGGCAGGCCAGATCCAAGCAGGGTCTGGACAAGCCCCCCGCCGAGCGCGGGAAGGCGCCGCAGAGCCCCTGGGGGTTCGGTCTGCGCGCGGGGGTCGAGGTCGTCTCGGCCCTGGTCGTCGGCATCGGTATCGGCTTCTGGCTGGACCGTTGGCTCGGGACCTGGCCTTGGCTTTTCCTGGTGTTCTTCGTCATGGGCAGTGCGGCCGGGATCTTGAACGTCTATCGCCTGTTCAATCCGCGACCGCGCTCGCGCGCACGCAGTGAATGACGGACGGGGGATCAGCCGTGGCGACCGAAGGCAAGACGATCGACGCTCTCAGCCAGTTCGAGCTGTCGCCGGTTCTCGGCGTGGTCGGCAAGGCGGTCTCCTTCAGCCAGTCCAACGTCTTCATGCTCGTCGCGCTGGGGCTTTCCGCCGCTTTGATGCTGGGCTCCGCCCGCCGCGGCGCGCTGATCCCGGGCCGCTTCCAGGCGCTCGGTGAATCGGCCTACGAATTCATCGCCGGCATGGTGCGCGACCAGGTGGGCGACGAGGGCAAGAAGTACTTCCCCTTCGTCTTCTCGGTCTTCATGTTCGTGCTGTTCGGCAACCTGCTCGGCATGCTGCCCTACGCCTTCACCTTCACCTCCCACATCGCGGTGACGCTCGCCCTCGCGGTCGTGGTGTTCATCACGGTGACGGTGATCGCGCTGGCGCGCCACGGGCTGCACTTCTTCTCCTATTTCTTCCCCGAGGGCGCGCCGGTCTGGCTGGCGCCGATCATCATCCCGGTCGAAGTGATCTCCTACTTCTCCCGCGTGGTGTCCCTCTCGGTGCGTCTTTTCGCGAACATGGTCGCCGGCCACGTCATGCTGAAGGTCTTCGCGACCTTCGTCGTGCTGCTGGGCGGCCTTGGCGTGGTGGGCCCCTTCGTGGCCGCCCTGCCGCTCGCGGTGAACGTTGTCCTGGTCGGGTTCGAATTCCTGGTGGCCTTCCTGCAGGCCTATGTCTTCGCGATCCTGACCAGCATCTACCTGCACGACGCGGTGCACCTGCACTGACCCGCCATGTGACCGGGGTGCCGGGGCACACGCGTACGTACAGAACCTCCATGGATTGACGGAAGGACGAGTATCATGGAAGTCGCCGCTGCGAAGGCTCTTGGGGCCGGTATCGCCGTGATCGCGCTGTTCGGCGTTGGTCTCGGCATCGGCAACATCTTCTCCTCGCTGATCACCAGCGTGGCGCGCAACCCGGGCGCCCGCGACGCGGTGTTCCCGATCGGCATTCTGGGCTTCGCCCTGACGGAAGCCGTCGCGCTCTTCGCGCTGCTGATCGCCTTCCTCATCCTGTTCGCCTGATTCCGTTGCCCCGCGCCCGGCAACGGGCGTGGGGCACGGCGTCCGCCCGGGGCCGACCCCGGGCCGTTGAGGTGATGGAGAGGATGGCGATGCGCCGAGTGACGATGCTGGCGGCCCTGGCTGCCACCCTGCCGGCGATGGCGTTCGCGGCCAATACGGGCGCCGTGCCCGTGGATGGCATGCCGCAGCTCGCCTTCGGCCACCCCGAACAGGGCCCGCTGCTGATCGGCCAGGTGGTCTGGCAGCTGATCATCTTCGGTGCGCTGGTCTACATCATGGCCCATATCGCCCTGCCCAAGGTGGGCGCGGTGATCGAGGGTCGTCAGAGCCGGATTGCGGCAGACCTCGAAGCGGCACAGGCCGCCAAGACCGAGGCCGACGCCGCCATGGCCGCGCATCGCGCGGCGACCGAGCAGGCCCGCGCCGCGGCCCGCACCCAGGTCGCCACCGCCATGCAGGCCGCCCAGGCCGAAAGCGACGCGAAGGCCGCGACGCTGAATGAGCGCCTGAATGCCCAGATCGCCGAGGCCGAGGCCCGGATCGAGGCGTCCCGCACCGCTGCCATGGGCGCGCTGCGCGGAGTCGCGACCGAGACCTCCCAGGCGCTGCTGACCAAGCTGGTCGGGCGGGCCGATGCTGCGGCGATCGATGCCGCCGTGTCGCGCGAGCTCGCCGCGCGCGGGAGGGCGTGATGCACCATTACGAACACTTCTGGCTCGACCCGAAGTTCTGGGTCGCGGTCTCCTTCGTCCTTTTCTTCCTGCTGCTGGGCAGGAAGCTTTGGGCGACGATCACCGGGGCGCTGGACGCCAAGGCCGCCGGCATCCGCAAGCAGCTTGAGGAAGCGTCGCGCCTGCGCGCCGAGGCCGAGCAGATGCTGAAGGATGCCGAGGCCGAGCGCGCCGCCGCCGCGCGCGAAGCGGAGGAGCTGCTGGCCCGCGCTGCCGCCGAGGCGGACCGCCTGGCCGCTGCCGCGGCCGCTGACGCCGAAGCCGCCGCCAAGCGCCGCGAGCGCATGGCGCTGGATCGCATCGCCGCGGCCGAGGCCTCGGCCGTCGCCGATGTCCGCAACGCCGCGGCCGAGATCGCCGGCGCCGCCGCCCGCGCGGTGCTGACGGAAACGCTCGATGCCTCGGCCGATGCCGCGCTGGTGGACCAGAGCGTCGCCAACCTGCCCAAGGCGCTGCGCGCGGCCTGATCCGCCGCGGCACCTGGCCCGGAAAGGGGCGCCGGCCGCGAGGCTGGCGCCTTTTTTCTTGCCCGAATCTTGGGCATGGCGCCTTCCCCTTCATGGCGTGATGGCGCAAGCATGCACCCCTGACCACGCTCGGGATGCATTGCCATGTCCTTACGCCTCACCCTCGCCGCCGCGTTGCTGGCCGGCAGCGCCATGACGGCGCAGGCGAATAATTTCCGCTGGGCCAATGACGGCGACGTCAACTCGATGGACCCTTACGCGCGGCAGGAGACCTTCCTGCTGTCCTTCAACGCCAACATCTACGAGCCGCTGGTCCGCCGCGACGCGCAGATGCAGGTCGAACCGGCGCTGGCCGAACGCTGGGAGAACCCCTCCCCCACCATCTGGCGCTTCCATCTGCGCCGCAATGTCCGCTTCTCGGACGGCACGCCCTTCACCGCCGACGACGTGGTCTTCAGCGCGGAGCGCGCGCGCGGGCCGGGGTCGAACATCCAGGGCGTGCTCGCCTCGGTGAAGGAGATCCGCCGCATCGACGACCACACGGTCGAGTTCGAGACGACCGTGCCGAACCCGATCCTGCTGCAGGAGATCACGAACTGGGGCATGATGTCCCGCGCCTGGGCGAACCAGCACAATGCGCAACGCCCCGTCGACCTGACCGCGGGCGGCGAGAATTTCGCGACCCGCAACGCGATGGGCACCGGCCCCTTCCTGCTGCAGTCGCGCGAACCGGATCGCCGCACGGTCCTGGTGCCGAATCCGACCTGGTGGGACACGCCGCGCCACAACCTCACCCGCGCCGAACTCAACGTCATCGCCAATGACGCGACACGCGTCGCCGCCCTGCTCTCGGGCGAGATGGACTTCGTCTACACCGTGCCGCCGCAGGATGTGGAACGCATCCGCCGGTCGCCGGGCGTGTCCATCCTGCAGGGGCCGGAGCTGCGCACGATCTATCTCGGCATGGACCAGATGCGGCCGCAGCTGCTGAAGTCCGACGTGCAGGGCAGGAACCCCTTCCAGGACGTGCGGGTGCGCCGGGCGATGCTGCTCGCCATCGACGTCAACGCCATCCAGCGCACGGTGATGCGCGGGCAGTCGCGGCCGTCGAACCTGCTCTACGGGCCGGGGGTGAACGGCTTCGTCGAGGCGGATGACCAGCGCCCGGCGGTGAACGTGGCCGAGGGTCGCCGCCTGCTGGCCGAGGCGGGCTATCCCAACGGCTTCGGTGTGACGCTCGACTGTTCCAACGACCGTTATGTGAACGATGAGGCGATCTGCACCGCCATCACGGCGATGCTGGCGCGCGTGGGCATCCGCGTGACGCTGAACGCGCAGACGCGCGCACGCTACTTCGCGGAGATCCTGGGACCCCGCTACAACACCTCCTTCTACATGCTCGGCTGGACGCCTTCGACCGGCGACGCGCACAACGCCTTCTACAACCTGGCGGCGCGGCGCGACGGGTCGCGCGGCATCTTCAACAGCGCCGGCTATTCCAACCCACGCTTCGATGCGCTGCTCGACAGCATGGCGGTGGAGACCGACCCGGCGCAGCGGCAGCGCCAGATCTCGGAGGCCAGCCAGATCCTGCGCGACGACGTCGCCTTCATCCCGCTGCACCAGCAGCAGATCGTCTGGGCGGTGCGCAATGGCTGGACGGTGGTGCAGACGGCGGACAACTACTTCCAGCTCCGCCACGTGCGGCACGGGCAATAACCCGCGGCCGACGACGCCCGGCCTCCCCTTTTCCAGGAGGCCGGCAAGGCCGATCCGGGCCGAAGCGGACCTCCTGCATCCCCCACGGCGCGGCGCGACCGCCGCGCCCGTTGGGGGCATGGGCGGGTGCCGATCCGGCGCGAGCGGATAATGCCTTAGTGTCTTGCCCGCGAAGGTCGTTGGATCTCAACGACCTTCGCGGATCAGCACACCGCTGAAGACAATGGTTGGCAGCGCGAGAACGAAGTCCGCAGGACTTCGGAACCGGGACAGCAGGGCAGAGCGCGATCAGCGGAATCATCTGATCGGGTGACGATGCTCGCGAGAACACGGCGCTGGAGACGTTACCACGAGCCAGGGCGCACTGGAACGGCTAGAGCATTTCCGGTGAACTTGCGTTCACCTCCAAAGCTCTAGACCCTTGTTTTTGCGAGCATCTTCACCTGTCCCGATGAGTTCATCCGGACAGGATCTGCTCTAGACAGCCGCCCCGACCCGCAACCCGGCGTAAAGGGCCCGGATCATCACGGCGGTATCCTGCAGGCTCGGCGGGCGCGACAGGGTGTCCTGCAACGCCACGACCCGCTCCGGTTCCGACGCCAGCCCCCGCAGCAACTCGGCCAAGGATGCCGCACTGCGCGCCCGGAACCGGAACCCGTCCACGCCGTCGCGCACCTTCTCCGCCATCCCGCCGATATCCGAACAGATCACGGGCCGCCCGGCCGAAAGGGCCTCCTGGATCACCATCGGCGAGTTCTCCCACCAGATGCTCGGCACCAGCACCGCGTGGCAGCGCTGCATCAGGCGGATGACTTCACCGTGGTCATAGGGCCCGTTGAAGCCCACGACGCTCCGCGTCTCCTGCAGCCGGCGCTCCACCTCCGCGCGCAGCTCCGGCGGCTGGTTCGATGCGTCGCCCCAGATCTCGATGCGCAGCCGCCCGCCGCGCGGCGGGCGTCGCCGCAATTCCTCCGCCGCATCCAGCAGCAGCCCCACGCCCTTCAGCGTCGAAAGCTGGCCGAAGAAGCCCACCACCAGCGGATTGGGCGGCGGCATCGGCGCGGGCTCGATATCCTGCACCGGCTGCCCGTTCTCGATCACCGAGAAGCGTTCCGCCGGCAGCCCCCAGGCGATGTAGCGATCCGCGAGGAACTGGCTCGGCGCGATGAAATGGTCCACCAGGCCCAGGAAACGCTGCAGGTACAGCTTGCGCAGGTAGAAGTCGTTCTCGCTCCTCTCCGGGAAGCAGCGCGCGCAGTCGCGCGGCGTCTCCTTCCTGCAGAGCTCGAGGTTCGGCCGCTTCACCATCTGTCCGAAGTGATGGCAGATGGCGAGGTATTCGTGCAGCGTCACGACGATGCGCGCCGTGGGCACGGCCTGCTTCACCTGCAGCATCGCCTCGACGCCGAGGCCCGCATAGTGATGGAAATGCACGATGTCGGGGCGCAGTTCCGCCACCAGGTCGCGCAATTCCTCCCCGAAGCGCGGCGCGGTCGCGCTGTGCAGCCAGCCATCGTAGCCGGCGTTGCCGAGCACATATTCATCCGGCCCGAAGGGCTGGAAGACATGGGTGCCGAGCGGCGGCTCAAGCCGCGTTCCGGCGCCGGCGGCGAACCACGCCGTCACATCCGGCATCGCGCGCAGCGCGCGATACATCTGATAGGCCGCGATCTCCGCCCCCCCGCGCGACACCGCGGGATGGAGGTGGGAAAAGACCAGGACGCGCAAGGGCGCCGGCCGTTCCTCCGATCCGTCGTGCCCCTGCGCCGCGCGCATCCGGGCCGGGGTCGGGAAGGCAAGGGTACGGCTCATGCGCTCAGACGCTCTCTTCGCGGGCGGGCTGCGGTCGCCGGAGGCGCCGGTTGAAGGTCCAGGCATTCAGCAGCGTGGTGTTCTGGCGCCAATCCGCCGAACCGGCATTCTGCGACTGGCGTTCGAGGTGCCGCGCCCGCACGGTCATGTCCACCGCGCAGCGCAGGCCGAGCGCCTTGGCCCGCAGGCACAGGTCCACATCCTCGAAATCGCCGATCGCGAAATCGGGGTCGAAGCCGCCCAGTTCGCGCGCGACCTCGCGCAGCATCAGCATGGCCGCGCCGGTGACGGCCGGGGCTTCGCGCAGGCGCTCCGCCGTCGCGGGCGGCACCCGGCCCTTCAACGGATGCATCGGGAACAGCCAGTTCGACATGTCCGGCATCGGCTCCAGCACCATGCCGACATGCTGGACCGACCCATCCGCGAAGAGCAGCAGCGGCCCGACGATGCCGAGCGTCGCATCCGATTCCATCGTCTCGACCAGGCGATCGAGCCAGTCCGCTTCCTCGGGGAAGACGTCCGAGTTCAGGAACAGCACGTATTTCCCGCGCGCGGCGGCGAGCCCCGCATTGCTGGCCGGGCCGAAGCCGCGATTCTCGCCCATCACCAGCACGCGGAAGGGCATGCCGATGCTGCCATGGGCCGAGCGCGCCATGGCCAGCAGCTCCGCCGCGCGCTCCGGCTGGTCGAGCACGTAGATGACCTCGTCGCCCGCCATGCGCTGCGCGCTGAAGATGGCGAGCTGGCACCGCATGAAGTCGAGCCGGCCGTACAGTGGCACGACCAGGCTCACGCGCGGCGCCTCCGGCAGGGTGCCGAAGCATTCCTCCCGCACGGCCATCGGCTCGGCGAGGCGCTGTCGGTTGATCTCGATGAGCGCCGGCCCGAGCACGCGATCGAAGATCCGGTCGAGATCATGCCCCGGCAGCCCTGGCAGGCTGAGGACGCGGCGCAGCGCCGCCGCCCCCCGCCGCAGCGGTGCCGGCAGCGGCTTGAAGCCGGTGCGTCCGTCGGTGAGGCGGATCTCGAGGAACAGCGTCCCCTCGCGCGTCGCCTCGGTATCCGCCCAGGCGACAAAGCCGCTGCGCGGATCGACCAGGCCATAGCGCTGGGCGAAGGCGTCCACGATGTCCTGGCGCGGCATCCGGATCCAGGCATCCTGGAACGGCCCCGAGGTCGCCGCGCCGCGGCAGAGATGGATGGATTCCACCAGCCCGAGCGGGTCGAGGCACCAGCCGAAGATCAGCGCGGCGCCGGGACGCACGCGGATCACCTCATCCACCTCGACATGCACCGGTGCGCCGAGCTGCGCGAAACTGTCCTGTCCCGTGAAATGCGCGCGTTCGAGCTGGGCGCGCATCCGCCCGACGGCGCCACGATCCGCGACGCTGAGCACGTCGCGCAGCAGCCGATGCATGCCGGCCTCGTCGCGCAGGTTGAAGCCTGGCGACGGGGTCAGCCGGGCGACGACGCCGGGGGAGACCGTCAGGGTGATCTGCCGGGGCGGGGCCATCGGCGTGTCCGAAGCCTCGCAGGCGATGAGCAGCGCGAAGGCGTGCCCGATCTCGCGGATGTCCTGGCGGGGATACTGCACGGCGAGGATCCGGCGCCGCGCGCTGGCCTCGGCCGGCTCGACATCCGCCATCATCGTCCCACCGCCGTCGAGCGGCAATTCGGCCGGCATCCAGCCCGTGACGATCCAGCCGCCCAGGCCCGGGCTGAAGGCGCATTCGTCGATGACGCCCGACAGCGAGACGCCGATGGCCGCGGGCAGCGGCACGTCGGGCTCGCCCGGTGCGTCCTTGGCCTGCTCCTCCGGCGCCGGAGCCGGGATGGGCGGCGGGACCGGCTCGATGCGCAGCGATTCCGCCAGGGCGATGGTGCGCGGCATCGCGGCTTCGACCGTGCCGCGCACGATGAAGCGGTCCTCGATGGCCAGGCTGTCGCCGCCCTGCACCATCACGATCAGGCCGGTTTCGAGGAAGCGGAGCTCGACGGTCACCCGCGTCTGGGCTTCGTCCCGCGGCGCCGCGATCGCATATTCCGCCCCCCACTGACCGCCCAGGCAGTCATTGAGGATCAGCGCACCGTTCTCGGGACGGTTGATGACATGGAGGAGGACATCCTCCCCGCGGAACAGGTTGAGGCTTTGCAGGTTGCGCAGCGCGGTCGCCGAGAAGTCGATGATCCAGCATGACCCCGACGCGACATCGATGGTCATGCACTCAGTCAGGCTCGCCCGCAGGGCCGTCGCGGTCATCTAGCAGTCTCCCGCACGAGGCCATCGCCTGCGGCCCTGGCTGGGTTTCGAAGCAGCATCCCGGGGGCGCTCCAATCGGTTGAACTGTCGATTCGATGCGTTGGGCGCGGAGCCCACCGCGCGCCCCCTCCCGAAATGCCATTCCTTATGAAATCTAATCCAAAGGTTACCGGCGGACCGGCCCGGAGGACAAGAGCGGTCGCACATCATTCACGTCATACAACCAATGGTAATCATTGGCGCCGCCGCTCCGTGATGCATGGTAGAATGTGATCAGGGCATTTCCCGCCCTGTTCCCGCGCCCCGTCATACCGGAAAGCCCGCGGCTTGCAGACCCCTGGAATCGCCGCGATGCGCCACTGCATACACGGCCTGCTCGCGGAAGAGGCAAGGAAGCGGTTGCCGGCCCCAGCGCCTGCATACAGTTGAAGCGGTGGCGCGTGCCAGCAGGCCCGGTCCCGACCGCAGCCAAGGATGGTCCATGTCCCCGCGGCTGATCGCCGCGAGCATCAGCGCCGCGGCCCCGGCCGCCACGGGGTCGCCGATGGCGGCGCCGAGCAAGGCGTTGCCGGGCGCGCCCCAGCGCTCCTGCGCCGCCACGAAGCCCGTCGCGCCAGCGCCGAGCCGCGCGAGCGGCGCGGCCGCCTGCATGCCCGGCGCGACCGACCAGCCGCCGCCCTCGGCCAGCCAGGTGAGACGCAGCAGGTCCATGCGCACCTCGGCCTCCGGCGTGCGCAGCCAGGCCGTCCGACCCTCCGCCCCATGTCGTTCGGTGAGATAGGCCAGCCCCGCGCGCCCATCCATCCGGACCACCTCGATCCCGGGATTCAGCGCCTGCCAGCTCTCCATCCGGGCCGCATCCGCGGCCGCGTCCTGCAACGGCAGCCACAGCAGGCGGCTGGGAATGGCGCGGCGGTCCACCGTCGCCGGTGGCGGCCGCTCGAACCGCCCGGCCTGCCGCAGCGAGATCAACAGCCACAGCGCGATCGCCGTCGAATCCGGCAGGGCCCGGGCAGCTTCCAGCAGCGGCCCGATGCGCTCCTCCGGCGGCAGGGACAGGATGGGCCGCAGCCGGTCGCTGCCCGCCTGGTCCAGGCGGAACTCAAGGGCCACCTGCCCGGTGGTCGTCTGGCTCGGGTTGCGCGGCCGCTGCTCGTCCGCGCGCCGCTCGGCGTCGGCCTGGCGCCGCAGCCAGCCGAGCGCTTCCTCATGGTTCAGGTGCAGCGCCTCGATCCGCGCCAGGGCATCGAGCGCGATGCCGTCATCCGGCGCGACGGCGATGACGCGACCGAAGGCATCACGCGCCGCGGCCCAGTCGTAGACGGCCTCGGCGGCCTGCGCCTCCGCCCGCAGCACGGCCACCGCCTCGGCATCCGTGGCGGGACGGGCGGCGCGCAGGCAGGCCGCACGGCTGTCGTCGCTGCCGATCTGCAGTTCGAAGTCGAACCAGGTCTCCCAGCGGCCGAAGCGGCCCTCCGGCGCAGCCTCATAGGCGCCGCGCAGCGCATCCCGCGCCTCGACGAGCCGGCCCTGGCCATGGAGCTGCGCGGCCCATTGCGTCGCGAGATCGGGCGGCAGGCCGAAGCGCTCGCGGGCCTGCGCGATCGCCTGCTCGGCCGCGACATAGTCGCGCCGGTACAGAAGACAGTGGATCAGGCCGGCCGCGGCACCGAGCGCGGCCGGGTTCGCGGCCACCGCGAGGCGGAAGGCATCGGTCGCCCGCTCCTCCTGGCCCAGGGCGAGCAGGGCATGGCCGCGCAGGAGCTCCAGCTCCGGCGGGTGGGAAGGCAGCGCCGCCGCCGCCTCGATCAGGGCCAGCGCCGCTGCCCCGTCACCGGCATCGAGCGCGGCCTGGGCCAGTTCCAGCAACGGCGCGGGATTGCCCGGATCAAGGGCGGCGGCACGCCGCAGGGCGGCCAGCCTGGTCTCGGTGTCGCCCACGACCTGCGCCGCCCGCGCCTCGGCGATCCAGGCCGCGGCGACATCCGGGCCATGCCCGGTCGCACGCCGCGCGGCATCGAGCGCGAGCGATGGCCGGCCGGCCAGATACGCCGCCTCGACGAGCTGGAGGAGGGCCGGGATTGGGTGTGCCGCCTTGGCCGCGGCCCGGTCGAAATGGCGCAGCTCGTCCTCGTGGCGGCGCTGGGCGCGGGCGATGAAGCCGGCTTCGAAATGCGCATCGGGATCGTCGGGACAATCGGCGAGCACACCGTCGATCGCCGCCGCCGCCTCATCGAGGCGCTGGCCCTGCGATAGGGCGGCGGCACGCCCGATCCGGGCCGCGAGGTTGCCGGGATCGCGTGCCAGCGCGGTCTCGAAGGTGGTGACGGCCTCGTCGAAACGGCCCTGGAGCCGAGCCTCCCGGGCCTCGGCCAGCAGGGCGGAAATCGAATCAGTCATGGCGTCATGATACGGCGGGGATCATCTCTCCGTGAGCGGTGACAATGGACGCGAATTCGGATCGGTCCAACGTCACCACGATCCGATGCCGGAGAAGGGCCCCGCTGCGCGCACCGGACACCGGCGCATGGCCGCGGGCTCCTGCCGCCGGCGCCCTCAGCCCTCCGCGCCAAGCCGCTGGGCGAGGCGCTCGGCGGCCGCGGCGCAGCCCTCGTCATCGCCCTCGCCCGCCACCTCGGCCACCAGGCGCGGCATGACCGCCGCGAGCGCGGCGATGAGGGCGGCATCCCGCCCCGGTGCCACCCTCTCCAGCCGGTCCACCGCGTCCGGCTTCATCACCAGGACGAACTTGTCGCCGAAGGCATCGCTGTCGGTGCCCGGCCAGGCCTCGAAGGCGCGCGGCCAGGAGGGCGCGCGGCGGAATTCGAGGGTCGCGTTCTCGCCCGAGACGCCGAACTTGAACTTGACCTCCCGCCAGCGCTCGCCCCGGAAGGACAGCCCTCTCAGGCGCAGGTCGAGCAGCGCCCAACCCGTCCCGCTCTGCCGCGCATCCAGCACCGCGGCAGCGTAGTGCGCCTTGCCGTCCAGCCCGGCGACCTCCTCCCCCTCGGCGCGCGTGGCGACCGGCCATTGCGCATGGGGATAAGGGTCCTCCAGTGCCTCCACGGGCTGCGCCTGCACCACGCGCTGGGGTGGCGCCGGCGGCGGGGGCGGCTCCTCCGCGGCCGGCGCGGGCGCGAGCGGCGCCAGCGGGAACAGCACCGGCACCGCGATATCGATGGCCGTCGCGCCCAGGCCACGCAGCTCGATGAAGACCTCCCGCGAAGCCTCGCCGAGCGCGAGCGCGAAGGACCGCGCCTCGCGCGGCCGCAGGAGACGCCAGCCGGTCGCGGCCGTGCCGTCCGCCAGCGCCAGCCGCGTCTCGGCCGCCCCGCCTTCGAGCCGGAGGTCGCAACGCAGCGCGGCGAAGCCCGCGGGCAGCGGCCCGAGGACCAGGCGCGCATCGCTCCACGTGGCCGGCAGGGTCAGCCGCCGCGCCCCGTCGGCA
>JAYRJZ010000115.1:0-15894 GCA_041906015.1 Roseomonas sp. | reverse complement strand
GGCCGCGGCTGCGGCGGCACTGTTCGCCGGTGCGGGGACGGGCGGCAGCAGCGGCAGCGCCTCGGCCACGACAAGCGCGGCGGCGACGCGGCGCTGAGCGCCGGCCCCTTGCGCCGCGCCGGACACGGGGCCAGGGTCGCGCCCCAATTCCGAACCGGGAGTCCGCCAATCCATGTTGCCACCGAGCGAGCAACTGACCGTCCTCTTTGCCCATGTCGCCTATCGCTTCGGCGACCGCTTCGCGCCGCGCAACACCGGCATCCGCTTCATCGAGGCGCGCTCGCGCGAGGAGCTGGACGCCCATATCGGCCAGGCCGATGTGCTTGTGTGCTCGGGCATGTGGCGCAACGACCTGCCGGCCATCGCGCCGAAGCTGCGCTTCGTGCAGTCATGCAGCGCGGGCACCGACCAGTATGACCGCGAGGTGCTGAAGAAGGCCGGCATCCGGCTGGCGAGCGGGCAGGGCATCAATGCCAATGCCGTCTCCGAACACGCGATCGCGCTGATGCTCGCCCTGCTGCGCCGCATTCCGGAAGCGCGCGACAACCAGGCGAAGCATATCTGGCGCGGCATGCAGGGCGACTTCGCCAAGCGCGAGGACGAGGCCGGTGGCAAGACCGCGATCGTGGTCGGGCTGGGCCGCATCGGCGGGCGCATCGCGCGGCTGTGCAAGGCGCTCGGCATGAAGGTCGTCGGCGTGCGCCAGAACGTCGCCGGCGGCGCGGAAGGCGCCGATGAGGTGCATTCCTTCCGCGACCTGAAGTCGCTGCTGCCGCGCGCCGATGTGCTGATCCTGGCCTGCCCGCTGACCGACGATACGCGCGGCCTGATCGACGCCGAGGCGCTGGGCCTGCTGAAAGCCTCCGCGCTGTTCGTCAACGTCGCGCGCGGTCGCGTGGTGGACGAGGCCGCGCTGATCGAGGCGTGCCGGAAGCGCAGCTTCGCCTTCGCCGCGCTCGACGTCACGGCGGATGAGCCGCTGCCCGGCGACAGCCCGCTGTGGGACATGCCGCATGTGCTGATCACGCCGCATACCGGCGGCGAGACGCATATGTACGAGGACAATGTCCTCGACTTCATGGTGGAGAACATCGCCCGCCTGCAGAAGGGCGAGACGGCGCTGGTCAACCAGATCGTCTGAGAGATTGTCGGGAAGCGCGCCAGCTGGCGCGCTTCCGTGTTCGGCGCCGGCCCGCTCCTCGTCAGCCGCGCCGCACGTTGAGCGGCAGGGCGAGCCCCTTCTGCACGCCGGTGATGTCGCGGCGCCAGGCGCTGTCGATGAAGTACTGGCCGAGCGGAATGAAGGGCAGGTCCTGCCAGAACTGTGCCTGGATCCGCCGTGCGACGGCCTTCTGCCCGTCGAGCGGGCCGGTCGCCAGCCATTCCTCCCGCAGGGCTTCGAGCTGAGGGCTGGTCGGCCAGCCGAACCAGGCGTTGAGCCCGTTCGCCCGCAGCAGCGGATGCTGCCCCGGATTGGCGAGGTCTATGCCGCCGAACAGCACGACCAGCGCGTTCCAGCCGCCCTGGTCCGGCGGGTTGCGGTTGGCCCGGCGCTGCAGCACCGTGCCCCAGTCCGAGGTCGCGCTTTCCGCATTCAGGCCCGACCGCTTCATCGTGTCGGTCAGCACCGTGGACAGCGCATTGTTGTTGGGCACGTCGGTGGGGTGCAGCACCGTCACCTTCTGGTTGGCGTAGCCCGCCGCGCGCAGCGCGGCCAGCGCGGCGTCGGTGCTGCGCGGGCCGGTCATGACACCGATGCCCTCGTCATTCACCAGCGGCGAGGAGCGCGGGAAGACGCCCATCCCGTCCGCCCAGAGCGAGCGGTCGTCGCCCATGATGGAGGTCATGAAATCCGCCTGGTTCACGCTGTGCAGCAGCGCGCGGCGGATCGCCGGATCGTTGAAGGGCGGATGGAGGTGATTGAAGCGCAGCATGGCCATCAGCCCGCCGAAGTCGACGCGCTCCAGCACGATGTCGCGCGAGCGGCGCAGCACTGGGCGAAGGTCAGGGACGACCTGTTGCCACCAGTCGATCTCGCCGGCCTGCATCGCCGCGGCGGCGGTGCCGGAATCCGGCATGATCCGCCATTCCATCCGCTCGAAATGCGCGATCTTCGCGCCGCCCAGCAGCGAGGGCGCGGCCGGTGCCGGCTTGTAGCCGTCGAAGCGGCGATAGACGATGCGCGCGCCTGACAGCCTTTCCTCCGCGACGAAGCGATAGGGGCCGGAGCCGACGACCTCGGTGAAGGGGCGTGCTGGGTCCACCTCGGCGAAGCGCTGCGGATAGACGAAGCAGGGGTAGGAGGAGGGCTTGGCCAGCGCATCCAGCATCGGGCCAAAGGGTGTGCGCAGCCGGATCTCGAAACGGCGGTCATCGAGGACGCGCATCTCCTCCACGCGCTCCATCAGCGACTGGCCGAGCGAATCGCGCAGTGCCCAGCGGCGGATGGAGGCAATGGCGTCGATCGCTCGAATCGGCTCGTTGTCGTGGAAGCGGATGCCCTCGCGCAGGGTGAAGACCCAGCGCTTCCCGTCATCTTCCACGACATGGCCTTCGCAAAGCTGCGGCTTCGGGGCGAAGTCGGTATCGAGCCCGTACAGCGTGTCCCAGCACATGTGCCCGTGGTCGCGCACCGCATAGGAGGTGGTGGACATCGGGTCCACCGCCGTGACGTCCGCCTGCGGAATGAAGCGCAGCGTATGGGCGGCATTGCCCTGTGCGAAGGCAGGCCGCGCCAGGGCCAGGCTGGCGCCGCCGAGAAGGATCGTCCTGCGCTGCATGTCGTTCTCCTCATTCAGGATGACCGCAGCCTCGCATCCGGACGCGGCTTTCGCCATGGGCTCCTGCGCGGCACGCGTCTGGTCCATGGCGCGCCTTATCCCATGGCATGCGCCTTGCCTGCACCGGGCCGGAACACATGCGTTGCACTGGCGTTGCGGCAGGGGACCAAGCCTGTTCTTATGCTGCGATCCGGAGGCTCAGGAGGCTGGGAATGACCCTTCTCATCAGTCGGCGCGCCATCGCGCGCGGCACCTTTGGCGTGGCCCTCGCCACGCCCTTCATCCGCACCGCGGCGGCGCAGACCACGCTTGAATGGGTGGCGGGTTCGGTTGGCGGCGGCTGGTACACCATGGCCGCCGGCCTCTCCTCCCTGATCCGAGAGGAGAACCCCGATATCCAGATCCGCGTCGTGCCCGGCGGCGGCCTCGCGAACCCGACCCGCATCAACAACGGCCAGTCGCAGATGGGATGGGGCATCGACACCTTCGCCGCCTCGGCCGTGAAGGGCACCGAGCCCTATTCCGCCAAGCACGAGAAGATCCGTTGCCTCGGCACCGGCTATTCGCCGACGGAGCACCTGCTGCTGCGCCAGACGGGCGCGGGGCCGGATGACATGCGCGGCATCCTGACGCAGCGTGGCCTCAAGATCGGCGCGCCGCAGCGTTCCTCGACCGACGAGATGACGCTGCAGCGCATCCTCAAGTTCCTCGGGTCGAGCCCGGACAAGATCCGCGCGGAAGGCGGGCGCTACCTCAACGGTTCCTATGCCGATATCGGCGCGGCCTACAATGACGGGCAGGTGGACTATCTCTACGTCGCGCTCGCCAAGCCCGCCGCGCTGATGACCGAGGTCGCGCAGGGCCGGCGCGGCGGCCGCCTGACGGCCTTCCCCGATGACATCCGCAAGCACCTGATCGACGAATACGCCTATGCCGAGGGCACGCTCGAGAAGTCGGACTATCCGGCGCTGCTCGATGGCGCGATCCCGGTCACGATGATGGACAGCGTCATCCTGGCGAATGAGACCGTGCCCGCGGAGATCATCCAGAAGATCACCGCGACGCTGATCAAGAACCAGGGCCAGCGCCTCGCGACGATCCATCCGTCCATGGCGGGCTGGACGCCGGCCAAGGCGGTGAACTACCGCGGCGTGCCGTTCCATCCGGGTGCCGCCGCGGCCTTTCGTGCCGCCGGCGTGAACCCGCCCGCGGCGTGACGCATAGCGCACCGCGCCGACTGAACTGAGGAGAGCGCGGTGCGCGACCTTCCTGCCTGGCTTCGTCATACGGTCTTCGGCTGGCTCGCCTTCTGGTCCGCCGTGCATCTCTATTGGGGCGGCTTCGGCTTTCCGGAGCCGATCACCATCCGCAGCCTGCACCTGCTGGTCTTCACGCCGCCGCTTTTCCTGCTCTACCCGGCCTTCGAGAAGAACTCACCCAAGGACCGGCCGAGCGTGATCGACTGGATCTGGGCGGCGGCGTCGGCGGCGCCGCATCTGTGGGCCTTCATCCATGCGGACGCGATCAACGACCGCATGGAATATGTGGATCCGTTCACGCCGACCATGATGGCGCTCGCCATCATCTGCATGGTCACGATGCTGGAGGCGATCCGCCGCGCCGTCGAACCGGGTCTCGCCTGGATGACGGCGGGCTGCCTGCTCTACATGTTCGTCGGCCACTGGCTCCCGGGCGTGCTGAACACCCGCGTCTTCACCACGGCCGAGGTCATGGAGGCAGCCTGGCTGGTGCCGACCGCGGGCGGCGTCTATGGCCCGCTGACCGGCATCGTCGCGACCACCATCGCCGTCTTCATCCTGTTCGGTTCCTTCATGCAGGGCAGCGGGACGGGGCGGCTCTTCGCCAATTTCGGTGCCGCCGTCGCTGGGCGCTACACCGGCGGGCCGGCGAAGGTGGCGGTCGTCTCGTCGGGGCTGTTCGGCACGATGAGCGGCTCTTCCGTGTCGAACGTCATCACCACGGGGGCGATGACCATCCCGCTGATGGTCCGCATCGGCTACAAGCCGGCCGTCGCGGCGGGGATCGAGAGCGCGGCCTCGGTCGGCGGCGCGCTGATGCCGCCGGTGATGGGCGCGGCGGCCTTCGTGATGGCGGAGATCACCAACATCCCCTACGGCGACATCCTCGTCGCCGCGGCGATCGGGGCGGTGCTCTACTATTTCGCCATCCTCGCCGCCGTGCATTTCGAGGCGAAGAGGATCGGCATCGCACCCATGGCGGCGAGGGACATCCCCGCCTGGCGTGAGGTGCTGGCCGACGTCCATCTGGTCCTGCCGATCGCGCTGCTCGTCTACCTGATGATGGAACGCTGGAGCGGCAACTACGCGGCCTTCTGCGCGACGCTTGCCATGGTTGCCGTCTCCCTGTTGCGCAAGCGCACGCGCATGGGCTGGCGCCAGGTTGTCGAGGCGCTGACCAAT
The DNA here is from genome assembly GCA_041906015.1 of Roseomonas sp. Taxonomy (GTDB): domain Bacteria; phylum Pseudomonadota; class Alphaproteobacteria; order Acetobacterales; family Acetobacteraceae; genus Neoroseomonas. The sequence goes on along the minus strand of JAYRJZ010000115.1, from coordinate 10,673 downwards.
GCCGGCCTGACCATGGCACCCCTCGCGGTCGCCATCGCCGCCTCGGGCGTCGTCGTCTCGGTGCTGACGGCGACCGGGATGGTCGTGGCCTTCGGCGGCATCATCAAGGAATTCGCGGGCGGGAATTTCGGGCTGCTCGCGATGATGCTGTGCCTGACCGTGCTGGTGCTCGGCCTCGGCATCCCGACCACGCCCTCCTACATCATCGCCGCGGCGATCGGTGTGCCGCAGCTGCTCGAACTCGGCCGGCCGCTCGGCATCGACATGCTGCAGGCGAATCTCTTCATCTTCTACTTCGCGGTGATCGCGGATGCGACGCCGCCCGTCGCCGCCTCGGCCTTCGCCGCCGCGGCCATTGCCAAGGCGAGCCCGACCATCGCCAGCCTGCATGCTTCGCGCTTCGGCATCGCCGGCTTCACCGTGGGCTTCGCCTTCCTCTACGATCCGGGGATCATGCTCCGCGGCGGGCCGGTCGCGATCGGCTCCGCGGTGCTGATCCAGGTGATGGCGCTGGTGCTGATCACCTCGGCCTATGCGGGGTATCTGCTGCGGCCGATGGGCCCGGTCCTGCGTGTCCTGCTGGGCACGGCGGGGCTTCTCGCGGCCTTCGGCCATTTCATGCCGGATACGGCGCGCTTCGCCGTCGCCGCCATCGTGCTGTGCGGCGTTGGCGTGACGCAACTGCTGCTGTCGCGGAAGGAGACGATGATCAGAACCACAGCTCTTGTGCTCGGCCTGTTGCTGGCCGTGCCGGCCCTTGCCCAGAACGTGGCACCGCAGCAGCCCGGCACCACGCTGTCCGCCGTGCGCGCGCGCGGCGTGCTCGATTGTGGCGTCTCGACCGGCGACCCGGCCTGGAGCCAACCCGACAGCCAGGGCGTCTGGCAGGGCGTGGATGCGGACATGTGTCGCGCTGTCGCGGCCGCCGTGCTGGGCGACCCCAACAAGGTCGCCTGGCACCCGCTGACCGGCCAGACGCGCTTCGCGGCACTCTCGGGCGGGCAGATCGACATGCTCTCCCGCACCACCACCTGGACCTTCCTGCGCGACGCGGTGAACGGGCTGAACTTCACCGCGCCCTACTTCATGGACGGGCAGGGCTTCCTGGTGAAGGCCGACAGCGGCATCGAGCATGCCAACCAGCTCGACGGCGCCTCGATCTGCATCGTCAGCGCCAGCACGCATGAGCTCAACATGCAGGATTGGGCGCGGGCCAATAATCTCCGCTTCCAGCCCGTGGTCTTCGCGGACAAGAACGAGGCGCGCATCGCCTATGAGAGCGGCCGCTGCGACGCCTATACGGCGGATTCGAGCCAGCTCGCCGCTGTGCGCGCCGCCTTCACCAACCCCGCCGCGCACCGCCTGCTGCCCGAGCGCACCAGCAAGGAACCCTACGCCGTCTCCGTTCGCCAGGGCGACGACCAATGGTTCGACATCGTGCGCTTCGTCGTCTTCGGGCTGATCGAGGCCGAGGAACTCGGCGTGACGCGTGACAATGCCGCGCAGCTTGCCGCGACCAGCGACCGCCCCGCGGTGCAGCGCCTGCTTGGCCGCACGGGGGATCTCGGCCCGGCCGTCGGGCTCGACCGCGCCTGGCTGCTGAACGCGATCAAGGCCGTGGGAAACTACGGCGAGATCTACGATCGCCATCTCGGCGCCAACAGCCCTGTCGGGCTGCCGCGTGGGCCGAATGCGCTGTGGAATCAGGGTGGGCTGCTCTGGAGCCCGCCCATTCGCTAGACGAACGACCGGCCGGGGAGGACACACGGCTCCCCGGTCGCGACTGCCAAAAGAACTGATCGGGAGAAACGCCATGAAGTTGTTGTCGCTCGCCGCTCTCGGCGTGCTGGCCGCCGGTGTGGCCGCTGCGCAGACCGCCGCGCCGGGACCCACCCTGACCACCATCCGTGAACGCGGTGCCGTCGCCTGCGGCGCCCATCCCGGCGCGCCGGGGTTCTCCGTGCTGGACAGCCAGGGCGTGACGCGTGGTCTCGACGCCGATACCTGCCGGGCGATCGCGGCCGCCGTCCTGGGTGACCCCGGCAAGGCGCGCTTCACCATCGTTTCCTCCCAGGCGCGGCTGCCGGCGCTGCAATCGGGCCAGATCGACGTGCTGCCGCGCACCACCACCTGGACCCAGACGCGCGACACCGCGAACGGGCTGAACTTCACCGCGGTGAACTTCTACGACGGCCAGGGCTTCATGGTGCGGCGCTCGGCCGGCGTGCAGCGCGCCCGCGACCTGGAGGGTGCGACCATCTGCGTCACCTCCGGCACCACCAATGAGCTGAACCTCGCCGATTGGTCGCGCGCCAACAACATCCGCGTCCAGCCCCTGGTGTTCGACCAGAATGAGGAGACGCGCAACGCCTACAATTCCGGCCGCTGCGACGCCTTCACCACCGATGCCTCGCAGCTTGCCGGCATCCGCACGGCGCTGCGCAACCCGGATGAGCACGTCATCCTGCCTGATGTGATCTCGAAGGAACCGCTCGCCGCCGCGGTGCGCCATGGCGACGGCCAGTGGTTCGACATCGTGCGCTGGACGATCTTCGCGCTGATCGAGGCGGAGGAACTCGGCGTCACCCAGGCCAATGTGGACGAGATGCTGAACAGCCCGAACCCGTCCATCCGGCGGCTGCTGGGTCAGGCGGGCGACCATGGGCCGCTGATGGGGATCGACCGGCGCTGGGCCTACAACGCCATCAAGGCGGTGGGGAATTACGGCGAGATGTTCAACCGCAACCTCGGCGCCGGATCGCCGATCGGACTGCCGCGCGGGGTCAACGACCTGTGGACGCGCGGCGGGCTGATGTACGCGATGCCGATCCGCTGAGGGTCGGGCGGTTGGGATGGAGAGGGGCTCTGCCCCTCTCCGGCCGTCACGTCTTCTCGTAGATCAGCCTGGCCCGGATGGTTCCCGGCAATTCGCGGAACTCATCCAGGATGGCTTCCGCATCCTTGCGGGCCTCGACGCTGTCTACCACCACGTAACCGATGCTCCCGGCCGTCTGGTAGTACTGGCCGGAGATGTTCAGCCCGCGCTTGGCGAAGCTGTCATTGATGCGCGAGAGGATGCCCGGCGCGTCGCGGTGGATGTGCACCCAGCGCGCGCCGGTCGGCCGCGCCGGCAGCTGCACCTGCGGGAAGTTCACCGCGCCCATGGTCGCGCCGGTATCGGAGAACTCGACCAGCTTGCGGGCGACTTCCTCGCCGATGCGCCACTGCGCCTCGCCGGTCGATCCGCCGATATGCGGCGTCAGGATGACGTTGGGCAGGCCCTGCAGCGGAGAGACGAAGGCCTCGCCATTGCGCGCCGGCTCGACGGGGAAGACATCGACCGCGGCGCCGAGCAGGTGCCCCGATCGCAGCCCCTCGGCCAGGGCGTCGAGATCGACGATGGTGCCGCGGGCGTTGTTGATCAGCACCGCGCCCTGCTTCATCGCTGCGATCTCGGCGGCGCCGATCATGTTCTTCGTCTCGGGCGTCTCGGGCACATGCAGCGTTACCGCATCGGCCTCGGCCAACAGCGCGTGCAGCGATGGCGCCGGCTGGGCGTTGCCGTGCGGCAGCTTGCCCGTGCGGTCCCAGTAGATCACGCGCATGCCGAAGGCTTCGGCGAGCACCGAGAGCTGGCTGCCGATGTTCCCGTAGCCGACGATGCCGAGCGTCTTGCCGCGCACTTCCCACGAATTCGCCGCGGACTTGTCCCAGCCGCCATGATGCGCCGCTTCCGACTTCGGGAAGATGCCGCGCATCAGCATGACGATCTCGCCGAGCGTCAGTTCCGCGACCGAGCGCGTGTTGGAGAAGGGCGCGTTGAACACCGGGATGCCGCGATCGGCCGCGGCCTCAAGATTCACCTGGTTGGTGCCGATGCAGAAGCAGCCGATGGCAAACAGGCGATCGGCCGCGGCGAGCACCTCGGCCGTCACCTGCGTGCGCGACCGGATGCCGAGGACATGCACCCCCTTCACCGCCTTGATCAGCGCCGCGCCGTCGAGTGCCTTGGCCTCCCGCTTCACCGTGGCGTAGCCGGCCTCGGCCAGGCAATCGACCGCGCTGTCGGAGATGCCTTCCAGCAGCAGGATGCGGATCTTGTCCTTGGGGAGCGAAAGCCGGGTGGGGGACATGCAGTGGGCCGTGGTCTGTCGAACGGGGCCGGTTACCTGCGCCCTTCGCGCCTGCGAGACAAGGGGCGGCGCTTGCAGCCCAGCCATCCGCTTCGGCATGCTGCACTGCCGCCGGGACGAGCCTTTGGGGAGTCTTCATGGACGCAGCCTATCTGTCGGAATGGGCGAATCTGCTGCTGCGCTGGCTGCACCTGATCACCGGCATCGCCTGGATCGGGACGTCCTTCTACTTCATCGGCCTCGACAACCAGCTCGAACCCGCCAGGGACGGCAATCCACGCGTCGCGGGCGAGCAATGGTCCATTCATGGCGGCGGCTTCTACCACAAGCAGAAATACCTGGTGGCGCCGGAGCGCCTGCCCGAGACGCTGCACTGGTTCAAATGGGAAGCCTATTGGACCTGGATCAGCGGATTCTCGCTCTTCGTCCTGATCTATTGGGGACAGGCCGGCACCTATCTGGTCGATCCCGCGGTGCTCGACCTGCCGGCCTGGCTGGCGGTGCTGATCAGTGCCGCGATGCTGGTCGCCGGTTGGGTCGGCTACGACCTGCTGTGCCGTTCGCGGCTGGGCGAGAACGAGGCGTTGCTGGGCGCGATCGGCGTGGCGGCGCTGGCGGTGGTCGCCTTCCTTTCCTGCCACCTGTTCGGCGGGCGCGGCGCCTACCTGCAGGTGGAGGCGATGACCGGCACGATCATGGCCGCGAACGTCGCCATGGTGATCATCCCCGGGCAGCGGAAGATGGTCGAGGCGATGCAGCGCGGCGAGGCGCCGGACCCGCGATACGGCCGCTGGGGCAAGCAGCGCAGCGTCCATAACACCTATCTGACCTTGCCTGTCATCTTCATCATGATCTCGCCGCACTATCCCATGACCTACCAGTCGCGCTGGAACTGGCTGGTGCTGCTGGCGGTGGGCCTCGCGGGCGCGCTGGTGCGCCAGTATTTCGTGCTGCGCCAGAAGGGGGCGAACCCGGTCTGGCTGCCGGCGGCCGCGACCGGGGTGGTCGCGCTGCTGGTCTGGACCGGGGCGCCGCGACCGGGTGCCGGCGGGGCAGGGGATGCGCCCGCCTTCGCCGAGGTCCAGACCATTGTCGCGTCCCGCTGCGTTGCCTGCCACGCCGCCCGTCCGACCATGGAGGGCTTCGCCGCCCCGCCCAAGGGCGTGATGATGGAGACCGCCCAGCAGATCCGCCGCTGGGCGGCGGCCATGCGCCAGCAGGTGCAGACCGAGGCCATGCCGCCGGGCAACATGACCGAGATCACCGAGGAGGAGCGCGGCAAGCTCCTTGCCTGGGTGGCCGCCGGCGCGCCGGCCGAATGACCGCAAGGAAGGATCACCGATGGCAGGCAATGGCCCCGGTTCGCTCTCGACCCATGTCCTCAACAATGCCGAGGGCATCCCGGCCGAAGGGGTCCGGGTGGAACTGTGGCGCATGGACCCCGCGCCGGAGCATCTCGTCTCCACCGTGACGAACGCCGATGGCCGCACGGTCGACCCGCTGCTGCCGCCCGGCACCTTCCGCGCCGGCCGCTATGAACTGCGCTTCCACATCGGGAACTACTTCACCGCCCGCGGCATCGCGCCGAAGCCGCTCTTCCTCGATGTGGTCGCGATCAATTTCGGCATGGCGGACGGGGTGGGGCACTACCACGTACCGCTCGGCTGCACGCCCTGGTCCTACATGACCTATCGGGGGTCCTAGGTCTTCAGGCGCGCAGCAGCCCGCGCTGGCCCTCGACCGTGTCGCTGCCCGGGAAGGCGCGCGCCACGGCCTGCGGCGGCAGCTTCAGGTGATCCCGCAACAGGCCTTTTGCGAGGCTGCGAAGGTCGGTGGTCGGGGCGAGGTCCCGTGCCTGGAACAGCGCGCCCTCCGACAGGCCCGGCCAGTCGCCGGCCACCCGCCCACCGGCCACCGCGCCACCCAGGACGAAGGCGACGCCGCCCGTGCCGTGGTCCGTGCCTTGCGTGCCGTTCACCCGCACCGTCCGGCCGAATTCCGTCATGACCAGCACGGCGGTGCGGGACCAGGTGTCGCCCAGTGTCTCCTTCAGCGCGCCGAAGCCTTCGTCGAGCTGGCCCAGCGGGCCGTTCAGCCGGCCAACCTGCTGCGCATGGGTGTCCCAGCCCGACAGCTCGAAGGCGGCGACGCGCGGCCCGTCCTCGCGTGCCATCAGCCGGCCGGCGGCAAGGGCGAGGGCGCGGAACGCCCCGCCGGGCTGTGGCCGGACCGCGGCATCCATGCCGAGGCTCGACACCGCATAGCCGCGCACCTGCAGCCCCTCCGCGATCGCCGGGCCGGTCAGCGGGTCGGCGGCGTTCAGTTCGGCGATGCGGGCAAACAGGTCGGGAGGCGGCGCTGCCGATCCGCGCGGGGCGAAGTTGCTGATCGCGGTCGGCCCGCGCATCAGCAGCGGTACGTCGACCCCTACCGCCACGCCGTTGTGCTGCGCCCCGCGCCGTTCCGGCAGCGCGGAGAGCGCGCGGTTCAGCCAGCCGCTCGCCAGGCGTTGGTCGGCCCCGGATTCCAGCAGGTCCTGGGCGTCGAAATGGCTGCGCGTGCGCCAGTTGCCGGCCACCGCATGGACCAGCAGCGCCTGGTTCGCGCCGTACATCGCATGCAGGTTGGTCATGCGCGGATGCAGGCCGAAATGCCCGCCGAGGTCGAGCAGCCCGCCCTCCTGCCCCGGTTCGGGCAGGGCGAGGGGACCGCGCAACTCACCGAAGCTGCTCTCGCCATAGGGCTGGACCACGAACAAGCCGTCCATCCCGCCGCGCAGCAGGACCACGACCAGGCGTGCCTCGCCCGGCGCATGGGCGAAGGCGACGCGGGCACGGGGCAGGGTGACGGCGGCGGCGAGGCCGAGCAGCGCGGCGCGCCGGCCGAAGGCGGGCAGGTGGCTCATCGGCGATGGAACTCCGGGCTGGTCAGGACGAGGGTCAGGGCCTCCCGCGCCGAGCCCGCGCGCGCGGCGGCCTGCAGCGTCTCCCGCCGGCAGAGCGCGCCGAGCACCGCCTCGGCCAGCGCCGCCGCGTCGCGGCCGGCGCCGCGCCCGGAAACCCCGTTGGCCCATTCGATACGGCGGACCATCGCCTCCGGCGCCGCCCATTCCGAGGCGACATCGGCCCAGCCGTTCGGCGCGCGGGCGGACCACAGCGGCTGGCCGAGATAGCTGAGCCCGTTCCGGGCGCGTTCGCCGGCATCGGGCGGCGCCTCGACCGCCCGCAATACGGCGATCAGGTAGTCGCTCGGCGCGCGCAGCTTGGTCAGGGGCGGAGACCACGCCTCGGGCAGCCGCACCAGGGCGCGGGAGGCCGCGCCGAGATCGCCGTCCGTCTCCCGCAGCACCGTCTCGATCCGGGCGACGGCGGGGGGCGGCGGGTCATCGGCGACGAAATGCCGCACCAGCTTGGTGGCGAGGTGACGGTAGGTCGCCGGGTGCCGGCCGAGCCAGCCAAGGGCGAGCATCCCGCCCTCGACCCCTTCGGGATAGCTCCGGCCCATCACCGTCTTGGCGCCGGGCTCATGGGAGCCCTCACGGAACAGGAAGCCCTGCGCATCGCCCCTTGCGCCGAAGGACCAGCCGGTCAGCACCTTGGCGAAGGACGTCACATCGGCCTGGCTGTAGCCCGCCGCCGGCGTGACGGTGTGCAGTTCGAGGATTTCACGCGCCAGGTTCTCGTTCAGCCCGCGGGACAGGCGCTTGCCCGCCCGGCTGTTGGGGCCGATCGAGGAGGCGTTGTCGAGATAGGCCAGCATCGCCGGATGGCGGGTGACGGCCACCAGCATGTCGGCGAAGGGCCCGGCGATGTGGGGTCGGATCGCCTCCCGAACCATGTGCCCGATATAGTAGGGCGACTTGTTGAGCGTGACCGTGAAGTGGTTGGCCCAGAAGGTGACCAGTCTTTCCCGGAAGCCGTAGGGCGTGGTGATGGCCTCGGCCACCAGGCTGTCCGCCTCGGCGGTGCGGATGCGTCGCTGGTTGGGCCGGCCTTCGCCGGCGCGCTGGGACTGGTTGTCCGCATTCGCCGCCGCGAGGATGTCGGGCATGCTCGCCGGTACGTCGTCCGGCAGGGTCGGGACGGGCAGGCCGGGGGCGAGTTGCGAGTCGAGCCAGGCGACGGGGTCGGCGGGCATCGGCTCGCCGGGCCGGCGCCCGAGGCCGAAGCGGATCGCGGCAATGGCAAGCTGGCTATCCATGACATATATATAGGCCTCGGGGCCCCGGCATTTCATGCAACGAAGCGTGACCGCCGCGCGCCGTGCATGGCCGATTCATGATGTTCGGCGACATCTCGCGCTTGCAATGCGGGCCGGGACGTCGCAGATAGCCGCGACCGACTGACCGGCGAGAACCATTGCGGGCGGCGAGGGGGGATGGCTCCCTCGCGGGCGCCCCTGTCTGCTTATGGAGGCCCATCGTGGCGCGCACCCCGCTCGAGAAGATCCGAAACATCGGGATCACGGCGCATATCGACGCCGGCAAGACCACCACGACCGAACGCATCCTGTATTACACCGGGAAGTCCCACAAGATCGGCGAAGTCCATGACGGTGCGACGACCACCGACTACATGGAGCAGGAGCGCGAGCGCGGCATCACGATCACTTCCGCGGCCGTGACGGCCGAGTGGAAGGGCCACCGCATCAACGTCATCGACACCCCGGGCCACATCGACTTCAACATCGAGGTGAACCGCTCGCTGCGCGTGCTCGACGGCGCGGTCTTCGTGATCGAGGGCGTGGCCGGCGTGCAGCCGCAGTCCGAGACCAACTGGCGCCTCGCCGACCGCTACAACGTCCCGCGCATCATCTACATCAACAAGCTGGACCGCACCGGCGCGGACTTCTTCCGCGCGGCGGACACGCTGACCGAGAAGCTCGGCATCAACTGGGTCGCCCTGCAGATCCCCATCGGGATCGAGGACAACCTGAAGGGCGTCGTGGACCTGGTCGAGATGAAGGCGCTGGTCTGGCAGGGCGACGATCTCGGCGCGAAGTACGACGAGGTCGAGATCCCCGCCGACCTCAAGGACAAGGCCGCGGAATACCGCGAGAAGCTGCTCGACGCCGTGGTCGCGGCGGATGACGAGGCGATGGAGCGCTACCTCGAGGACGGCGACGTCTCGACCGAGCTGCTGAAGCGCGCCATCAAGAAGGGCACCATCACCGGCGAGTTCCGCCCGGTGGTCTGCGGGTCGTCCTTCAAGAACAAGGGCGTGCAGCCGCTGCTGGACGCGGTGATCGACTACCTGCCGTCACCTGTCGACATCGAGGGCATCAAGGTCGCCCCCGAGGAAGGCCAGGACGACACCGCCGAGCGCCGCGTGATCCCGGCGGACGAGAACGCGCCCTTCGCCGGCCTCGCCTTCAAGATCATCAACGACAAGTACGGCAACCTGACCTTCGTGCGCGTCTACCGCGGCGTCCTCAAGCAGGGCGACATGGTGCTGAACACGACCAAGGAGAACCGCGAGCGCATCGGCCGCATGTTCCAGATGCACGCCGACAAGCGCGAGGAGATCAAGGAAGTCTCCGCCGGCGACATCGCCGCCTTCGTCGGGCTGAAGGACACCGGCACGGGCGACACGCTGGCCGATTCCTCGGACCCGGTGGTGCTCGAGCGCATGGCCTTCCCGGTGCCGGTCATCGACATCTCGGTCGAGCCGAAGACCAAGGAAGGCATCGAGAAGATGACGCTCGGCCTGCAGAAGCTGGCCGGCGAGGATCCGTCGCTCCGCCTGCGCACCGACCAGGAAACCGGCCAGACCATCCTGTCCGGCATGGGCGAGTTGCACCTCGAGATCATCGTCGACCGGCTGAAGCGCGAATACGGCGTGGACGCCAACATCGGCGCGCCGCAGGTGGCCTATCGCGAGACCATCTCCAAGCCGCACACCGAGACCTATACCCACAAGAAGCAGTCGGGCGGTTCGGGCCAGTACGCCGAGGTGAAGATCACCTTCGAGCCGAAGGAACGCAACGCGGGCATCGAGTTCGTCAACGCCGTGGTCGGCGGGTCCGTGCCGAAGGAATACATCCCGGCGGTCGAGAAGGGCATCAAGGTGCAGGCCGATACCGGCGTGCTCGCCGGCTTCCCGACGGTGGACTTCAAGTACACCCTCACGGACGGCAAGTACCACGACGTCGACTCCTCGGCGCTGGCCTTCGAGATCGCCGCCAAGGCCTGCTTCCGCGAAGGCATGAAGAAGGCCGGCCCGGTCATCCTCGAGCCGATCATGGATGTCGAGGTGACGACCCCGCAGGATCATGTCGGCGACGTGGTCGGCGACCTGAACCGCCGCCGCGGCGTGATCCAGTCGCAGGACATGGCCGGCACCTCGGTCATCGTGCGCGCGCATGTCCCGCTGAAGGAGATGTTCGGCTACATCTCCAACCTGCGCGGCATGACGAAGGGCCGTGCGTCCTTCTCCATGCAGTTCCACCACTACGACCCGGTGCCGCGCAACGTCGCGGACGAGATCATGGCGAAGTCCGCGTAACCATCGCGGGTTTTGCGGCGTCACGAGCGGCGCGGCG